>JBBDSC010000187.1:0-3470 GCA_040905145.1 Anditalea sp. | reverse complement strand
TTAAAGGTAAGAATTCTTCCTAAAAATGGCGATAGGTGATGTCTTTTGTTTTCTTCCAGATTTTTAAATAATGGTATTGACTTATCTTTGCGTCCATTCCCGAAAGGACAACCTTCTTCATGGTCAGGATATGAGCATAAAATTCCGGAAAGATGCCACCGGCGTTCCTTCGGCCCAACTGTTCCACCTTTTATTTTGGCTTTAGATTCTTGATTTCTATTTGTAAAAATTTGGCGATTTGCTTTTTACGAAGAAATAACCAAGGCCCTCATGGTTTATTAAGGAACCCATGCATTTAAAGTTGAAAAGCAGGACAAATATTATTAAATCCCCATGGCCAATTTCCTCAAAATTGCAATTAATTTTTCATGCCTCCGGTCACCTTTTATTAATGAGATTGGTGAGGTAAGAAATATTTTTTTATGGGGTGAAAAAAAACTATTATTTCTTTTTGTTTTTAACATTTTTTAACCGACTTTACAACCTTCTAAAATTAAATGAAAAATATTATTTTTATTAAAATAAAAGGAGTATTTAATTATTTAAAGAATTCGGCAAATTTATCAGATATATAATCAAATTTTTCCCTGATTTAACTTTCACAATTTAAACACTTAAAAGAAACTTCACTTAAAACAATCAAAATTTTCATCTAAGTTTCTGGCTTTGCTTAAAAGAAAGAATAAGCCTGAAATGTATTACCACAATTTACAAAAACTCAAAACTTATGAAAAAAAGAATACCATTCCTCCATATAGGAAAATGGAAAGCCTCTATCTCAATGATCTTGATTTTATTTTTGGTGGCCAGTGTGTCGGCCCAAAAAATCCAAAGGTCAGATAATGTATTGGCTTTCAATAATTCCTTGTTATCCGAAAATCCTTCCTTGCCGACAGTAAATGATTTATTAAGTTTTAAACTCCAACCGGATCATAACCTAGCTGTGCCTGGCACATTATCCGCAGCAGAAGATGTTGTGGTGAAAGGAAACGTTGTGGATAAAGACGGCTTGCCTCTTCCTGGCGTGACTGTGACCGTTCCCGGTACCACATATGGGACAGTTACCGACCTTGATGGAAATTATTCCATTACGGTTCCGGAAGGTTCTTCCCTTGTTTTCTCCTTTATAGGATTTGAGAGACAAACGGTGGTTGTGGGGAATAAAAGCACCATTGATGTTACCCTGAATGAAGAATTGGCTTCTTTAGATGAGATAGTAGTCATTGGGTACGGTTCCCAGGAAAGAAAGGATATTTCAACGGCCATTTCATCGGTTTCTTCGGAAGACTTAAAGGATAGAGCAAATTCCAATTTTGCTCAATCTATACAGGGGAAAATGGCCGGTGTGCGGGTAACCAATAATAATACAGCTCCAGGTGGAGGTTCGAACATTGTAATAAGGGGTGTAAGCTCCATCAATGCCAGTAACAGTCCTTTGATCGTAATTGATGGATTTCCCATTAAAGAGGGATACAATAAAACAGAAAACCCCCTGAACTCCATTAATCCTGCGGATATTGAATCCATAGAGGTGTTAAAGGATGCATCCTCCAGTGCAATCTATGGAACACAGGCTGCAAACGGCGTAATATTGGTTACCACCAAAAAAGGTAAAACCGGAAAACCCAGCTTTTCTGTCAATGCAAGTTCAGGGGTTCAGTCCATGATCAATAAAGTGGATGTGTTGAACAGGGATCAATTTTTGCAAATGATGGATGAATCCAGGGCTGCCGCATATGTAATTGAAGATCCTAATTTTGGAACCAATAACCCAGAAGCACCCCTTTGGCAATGGACAGATTCTGATGAAACCAGGATCAGTAACTGGAGAAATCACTCGCAGTATAGCGGGGGGATGCAGGATCCCTATGAAATGTTTTATCGATGGATCACCGTTACAGACACCACCAAAAACAGCCCCCATAATACCGATTGGCAGGATGTGATCAGCCAAATGGGAAGAGTGGATGATGTTCAACTTTCTGCCTCAGGTGGTACAGACAATGTTACCTACCGGGTTTCTGGAGGTTATTTTGGCCAGAAAGGTATTATCAAGACCTCAGGATATGATCGGTTTTCATTTAGGGCGAACATAGACATGAAGGTAAATGAATGGATGAAAATGGGCATTATGCTTGCTCCATCTCTTGAAAACACTGATGTATTGTCCAACACTGAAGGTGGCAATAGCAATAATCCGTTTTACAATGCCTTATCCCTGCCCCCAATCTGGGCACCCACTGATGAAAACGGAGTCCCACATTATTATGGTACAGAATCCACTTATGAAAACCCCTGGTTTTGGAACTTGGATTTTGCGGTCAACCCATTGTCCACCTTTCAGATAAAGGATACCAGGAGAACAATTAAAAACCTGGCGACACTTTATGGGGAATTTGATTTGATGGAACACCTGACTTTTCGGACCGAATTCCATACCCAAATCAGATTTTGGGAAAGAGGTTACTTCCTTCCCAATGCGATGCCAAATAAATCGCAGCCTTTTTCAAGGTCCAGGGGCATTAACCAGATGAATTCGAATTTCATGTGGAATTCCCAGAATTTCCTGACCTATTCCCGCGAATTTGAAGGACATTCCCTCAATGCCATGATGGGATATTCCATAGATGAAACAACCTATAGAAGTACTTACATAACCAAATATGATTATCCAACGGATTTAATTCCAACCCTTAACCAGGGAACCACCGTAGTGGATGCTCAGAATGACGTCCGTACCAATCAATCCAGTGAATCTATGATCGGTAGTTTTGCCAGGCTGATGTATGATTTCAAAAGCAAGTATTATTTTACCGGTAGTATCAGACGTGATGGATCTTCAAAATTCGGTAAAGAAAATAAATGGGGTGTTTTTCCTTCTTTTTCTGTCGCTTGGCGTGCCTCTGATGAAGCCTTCTTTGCTCCCTTGAGACAATACATCAGCGATCTGAAAATCCGCGGTGGCTGGGGTGTAATTGGAAATGCCGGGATCAGCAATTACCTCGCTTTAAGTACCCTGAATTCGGGAGCTTATGTATTGGGATCAGGCTCCACCATTGCCCCTTCTTATGTTGATGGAAAGGTAGCAAATCCCTCTTTGGGATGGGAAGAAACCACCGATTATGGAGTGGGTACAGATGTGGAGTTACTGGATAGCAGGGTTATGCTGAGCGTGGATTATTTTTACAGATTGACGGAAAATATGCTGTTCAATATGCCATTGCCCATTATTACAGGGTTTAATTCTTATATGGCCAATGTGGGTTCCATGAGAAACCGCGGATTTGAATATTCTATTACTACCCGAAATATAACAGGGGCTTTTGACTGGAGCACCAGTGCCAATTTATCCTACTACCGAAACAGGGTTTTGGACATAGGCAAGGACAAACGTCCAATTATTTTTAGCAATGCCTATACTTCGGAAGGCAGACCATTGGCAGGTCTCTGGGGTTACCATAACTTAGGTG
>JBBDSC010000186.1:0-21003 GCA_040905145.1 Anditalea sp. | reverse complement strand
TTTTTAAAATCCGAGTTGCGAGGATTTTTCTCCTCCCCACTGAATGGAATTAGGTGGGGCAAGGTCGTTTTTGGCTGAAAAAAACCGGAAGGTTTTTTGTCGGACAAAGACACAACTTGCAGGGACCGCGCTCCACGGATCGGTTGGTTATATCTATATATATGTATATATGCTACAGTCGGGAGGGTCGGGGGTTCGAATCCCTCAACTCCCAAAAGAGATTTAATTAGAACAAAGAGACCTTGCAATTTTGTTACAAGGCCTTTTTATTTTAATCGAAAATGTAATTAAATGTTACCGTTTCGGTAACATTTAATTACATTTGTAATATATGCGGGTAATAGCCATAAAAACGCTAAAGGAATATATTACTGAATTTCATCAAGCTGAACAGGCTTTACTCAGTTGGCATGAAGAGGCTGCATTGGCTTCATGGAATAATCCAAATGAATTAAAAGCTCAATACAGAAATGCTTCAATATTGAATGAAAAGAGGGTAGTATTTAATATCCATGGTAATAGCTACCGCCTGATAGTAGATTTTGAATACAGGCTAAAGATTATTTTTGTTGTCTGGTTTGGTACACATAAGCAATATGATAAGATAAATGCTAAAACAATAAGTTATGTTAAAACCAATTAAAACAGAAGAGGAATATAACAATGCATTGGCTCGTGTTTATGAACTAATGCAAACATATGTCCCTGAAGGCTCTACAGATTCTGATGAACTTGAAGTTTTAAGTATCTTAGTTAAAGAATATGAACTGGTTCATTTTCCGGTTCCTTATCCTAATCCCATAGATGCGATCAAGTTTCGTATGGAACAAATGAACTTATCTGAGAATGAATTAAGCGATATATTAGGTAACCGTTCACGTAAGTCTGAAATTTTATCAGGCAAAAGGAAATTAAGCCTATCCATGATTCGTAAACTGACAGAGATATTGAAAATTCCTGCTGAAGTATTGATTCAGGCTTATTAGACTAAAGGTAAAGTTCTAATAAATGGCCTTGGCTTCTATGGCTAGGTTAAAAATGGTACGCAAGGCAAGTAGGTACATACTTACAGTAGTGGAAGATTTGCCACTGTACAGCGGCTGCTTTTTGTCCAATTTTCTCAAGCAAAAACCATTTCTCAAGTAATCTTGCGGTTTTTCCGTTTCCATCCTGGAAAGGATGGATTTTTACAAAGACCAAATGAATTTGTGCTTAAAGAAGCTGTCAAACTCAATATTTTCACCTTCAATTTTAGAAGAATAGACCGAAGACACTGACTTGTAAAATTGAAAGTAATCAACTGGCATATCGATTTTTTTGATTTTGTCCAGTTTTTCCAATGGTGATTCCTTCACAGCATTGGAATATTCTTCCAGCAGATTAGATTTAAGCATCTTGAAATTCATTTCTCAGTCATTTCTTCAAAGATAGTTTTTCTTTAATCAAGATTCACCGAAAAACCCGCTCTAAACCACCTGCCCGGCATCTGTACAAATCCTGCCTCCACATATTCGGTGTTGGTGATATTGGAAGCTTCTGCAAAAAAACCCACTGTTTTCATCCGGTTGTAATCTATCCGGGAATCCAGCAAAAAATAAGGATCCATGGCCATCCTTTCCAAATACCTTCCTTTAACGGTCAATTCCAAAGCCTCCAGGAATTCCGCCTGTATTCCGCCGATCAGTTGATGTCTAAGGGAATTCAGTGCATAGCGGGATTCTACCCCCTCAGGCTGGTTCAGGCTGGCGTCCAGAAAATTATAAGAAAAGGCGAGTTCCCGGATCGTCGCCTGAGTGGTCCCTTTATTTAAAGTGTAAGATATTCCTGCTTCTATTCCCTGGAACGTCACCTGGCTTATGTTTCCAGGTTCCCATCGGTTAGGATTGGGCGATTCCCCACTTGGAGGACGGCTCCAGTCGATCAGGTTCTGCGTGTACCTGTTAAAATAAACCACCTCCCACTTTATCTTTTCTTTCTGGTATTTCCATCCCAATTCAAAACTTTGGGCCTGCTCCGGTTCCAGATCGGGATTGCTCAAGTTGCTGGGATCTTCATAATATAGATCCGTGAAGGAGGGTATCCTGTAACTGACGCCATAATTGGTGTACAATCGGGAACGCTCACTGAGCTGAAAACCCAGTTCTGCTCCCGGGAAATGCTTCCAGCCGTAAACATTATAGTAATTGGAATAGATCCCGGCCCTAAAATCCCACTTTTCAAAAAAAGCTAACCGATGTTCGGCAAAAATACCCAGAAAACTTCTATCCCTTTGTCCGAGATTATTACTGTCGATTTGCTCTTTTCTTCCTTCAATTCCAAATCCGGTGGAACCAAGGGGGTTATCATACCTGCCATTGAACTCCAAAGCAAGCACATCACTTGTATGATTGTTGGTGAAGAATTCAGGCTCATTTCTCCTCAACCTGAATTCGTCTACATTTCTTCTCCAATAGGCGCGGGTCTGCATGTACAATTGGCCAAAAGAATAGGTATGGCTTAGGGCAGAAAGGTAAGTTTGCACGCTTTCCCACTGGTCTGGAAAGGTATTGGTGTAAAAGCCATTGGCTCCAAAAGCTCTGTCAGAATGAGCAGCCATCACATTCAGTTCATTTCTGTCATTCACCTCCAAGGCACCTTCATAGAAGATATTGCTTACTTTAAAATCAGAATTGTACCAATGTCCGTTCGAAGCATCATGAGAGGCTGATAGGGTCTGTCTGTATTTCCCTATTGGCAAAGAGGCTGCAAAGCTTCCTCCTCTCATCCCGAAATCCCCTCCAAATCCCTGGATATTCAAACTTTTGGTATGTGGGAGCGAGGTGATAATATTGATGGCACCTGCATAGGCATTTTGCCCGTAAATCCTGGAGGCAGGTCCTTTCAAGACTTCTATACTTTGGATTCCAAGAAGAGGAACAGGGATATTCATCATGTGGTGCCCAGTCTGTGGATCGGTCAGCTTAATGCCATTGACCAGCATCAAGGTCTGGTCAAAACTTCCTCCCCGGATACCGATATTGGCTTGCACTCCATTCACGCCCCTCTGTCGTACATCGACTCCCGGTACAAAAGACAGGACTTCCTGTAAGCTCCGTGCCGGTGTTGTTTCTATTTCTTTGCGATGGATAACCCTTATATTCCTAGATACTTTGTTGAAAGGAATTTCCATCCTGTTCTCTTTGATGGTGATTTCCTCCAACTCCACCACTGTACTATCCTGCTGGGCAAAAGCGGAATGGCCAGAGGTTAAAAACAAAATTCCAAATAAAATTCTTTTCATGCCGTCCTTTATGATTGTGTTTCACAAATAACTTATGTTATTTTTTATAAAGCAAATGAGAGGAATCCGGCTGCCCTCCCTTTAAGCTTTATTTAAATGGGTTTTCCCCTTCCGATTAGTTTGTGTATTTTAGCAAAATTAATCGGAAGTATTTAACCACATGATGATTCTATAGGGTCCACAGTCGACGGTCCACTGTCAACAGTAAGTACCCATTTTATTTATTTTAAAAGGGAGATTCCACTTAAAGAATAATCACGACCATTGAAAAACAAAATTTATAAATATGAGAAACATAATTGAAAAATTTTTCTTTGCCTTTTTTCTATTGGCTTCTGTGCAGGTGTCCAATGCACAGCAGGTCAAGGAAAACAATCAGGATGTATTTGATGACTTTACCTATAGGCAAGGTTCCGCTTACCGTACAGCCTCCGGCAAACCCGGACCCGACTACTGGCAAAATAGTGCTGACTATATCATTGAGGCCGAATTGGATGATAGTACCCATATCATGAAAGGTAAGGTAACCATTGACTATGTCAATAACAGTCCTCAAACTTTGGATTTTATATGGATACACTTGGAGCAAAATAGATTTACAGAAGATTCCAGGGGAACCTTGACTACCCCTATACAAGGTAACCGCTATAGCGGCGATGTGGATGGTGGTTATACCATTACTAATGTAGCTGCACAGATAGGTAGAAGGGGAACCCCTTCCAATAAACACCTGATTACCGATACCCGAATGCAGGTGTTTTTTAATGAACCGTTACCCGCAAATGGTGGGGAAGCTTCTGTTTCCATGGATTTTGAATATAAGATCCCTGTCAAAGGAATGGATAGGATGGGCAGGCTTGACGTGGAAGACGGTACCATCTATGCCCTGGCCCAGTGGTATCCAAGGTTAGCCGTCTTTGACGATGTGGTAGGATGGAATATCGAACCATATCTTGGAGCCGGAGAATTTTATCTGGAATATGGTGATTTTGAATATAAGATAACTGTACCTTATGATCATATTATGGTAGGTTCCGGCGAGCTTATGAATGCTTCCCAGGTATTGACAGGGGAGCAACAGGATAGAATGGAAAAAGCAGGCCAAAGTGACACCACGGTTTATATCATAAGTCCTGAGGAAGTAAACAATCGGGAGATTACACGACCGAAACAGGAGGGTAAATTAACCTGGCATTTCAGGATCGAAAATGCACGGGACGTAGCTTTTGCTTCTTCCAAGGCTTTTATATGGGATGCGGCCAAAATAGACTTGCCCAGTGGAAAAGAGGCAATGGCGCAGTCCGCCTATCCAAAGGAGAGTGACGGGGAAGGTGCTTGGGGAAGATCTACGGAGTACAGCAAAGCCTCTGTAGAACATTATTCGGAATGGTGGTACGAATATCCTTATCCGGTTGCCGTAAATGTGGCGGCAGATATCGGCGGCATGGAATATCCCGGATTAAATTTTTGCAGTTACCAAAGCAAGGGAGAAGGGCTATGGGGAGTGACTGACCATGAATTTGGGCACAACTGGTTTCCTATGATTGTTGGAACCAACGAGCGAAGATATGCCTGGATGGATGAAGGCTTTGATACCTTTATCAACCATTATAGTTCCCTGGAATTCAACAATGGGGAATATGGCTCGACTTTAGATGAGACCAGAAGGTTTGTGGGGTGGTTGACCAAGGAAGACAGGGAAAGTATTGACACCTATCCGGATGTCTCTAATACCGCGAATCTTGGTATGGTGGCTTACATGAAGCCTGCCATGGGATTGATCATGTTAAGGGAATATATTTTGGGGGAAGAGAGGTTTGACAATGCCTTTAAATCCTACATCAAAACCTGGGCCTTCAAACATCCTCAGCCCAATGATTTTTTTAACCATATGGAAAATGTGGCAGGAGAAAACCTATCTTGGTTCTGGAAGGGGTGGTTTTACGGAAGTGGCAACATTGATATCAGTCTTGACCAGGTCATTCCCTATGGTGGCAATTATGTGGTGGTTCTTTCAAATCGTGGAGAGATGCCCATGCCCGTTTTATTGGAAGTAATTTTTGATGATGGGTCAAAAGAAAGGATTTCACTTCCAGTGGAGATATGGCAGAGGGGAGATCAATGGAACCATATGTTGACCACCGATAAGACCGTAAAAAGCATTGAGATCGATCCGGAAAAGATCATGTCGGATATCAACATTTCCAATGACAGCTGGCCTGCGAATATTTATGAAGAGAAGTAAAAGGATAAATTAATCTTGTGCTAATCTGTGGTGAGAAAGAAGCACCACAGATTAACACAGAGAAAGATCTAAAGTTAATCTGTGAAAACCTGTCGGCCGAGGCAGGCGGGTCTGAGTAATCTGTGGTGAAAAAATATAACAACAGATAAATGATTTTCAATCAATAGTCATCATTGATCTCTATCCAATAACCAGAGGGATCCTGAAAGTAAATCTGCCTGATCCCATCTGGCCTTACATTAATGGTATTTTTATCCCCTGGGACATTTTCATAGGTAATGCCCCTTTCTTTTAGGTTATCGATGAATTTATCCAAGTCAGCCACACTGAGGCAGAGGTGATTACTCTTTTTGAAAACCAATTCTTCCCAGGGGCCCTCAATTAAATGGAGTGTGCCATCACCTAGCTTGTACCATAGATGAAGGCCATCCTTAAATGGCTCTTCCACTTCCTCCAAGCCTAAGACTTCACTATAAAATACGCCGCTTTTTTCAAGGTCTTCTACATAAACGGCTAAATGATTAAATTTGGTCTGACTGAAGGAATTCATGGAAATGATTAGTAAGATTAAGCTTAAACAAAGGGAGAATGTGAGTTTCATTGGGATTTTGGGTAAAGTAATCAATTGTAAAACAAATTGTTTTTTCACTTAAATACCAGATGGAGCTGAAGTAACGAAAGCATCTTATAGCATTAAAAAAGGCGGGTGTATGCCACCCGCTTTTTCCTATTGTGCTTCTTCTGTGTCTTCGAAATGAAAAGCTAATTTTTCTGCTTCATCAAAAAGCTTGATCGCTTGTTGATAGACTTCGTTTATATCATTAATGATTTTGTAAAAGGCATTGTCATCAAAAATGGATCGACCTATATGTGCTTTAAGAAGTGTCTTCAGATAAGCTTTGGACTTTTCAAAATCCTCTTCCTCAAAAGGTATCTTGTTCTTTTCCGCTATTTGGATTAAATCCTGGAGCATTTCATCAGAAACTTCATAATTTTCATAATATTGCTCAAAACTCATGTCATCGAAATTCTCTTTATTGTTCTCCAGGTAACTTAAAATCAATTCCCGGTGGGAATCAGTACCGAAAATTCTATTGACATAAGAATTGATCATGGTAGTATCCCATGGAACAAAATAATCTGGCATGATGCCCCCTCCGCCGTAGACTGTTCGTCCTTTAACGGTTTCATACTTAAGGCTGTCATTAAATTTAATGCTGTCAGCATTGAAAAATTCCCCATGGTCCATCCTGTTTATCCAATCCAGATTATAATCCTCTTCTCCCTCGCCGTAGGGCTTTTGTATGGATCTTCCCGAAGGGGTATAGTATCTGGCTATGGTCAATCTCAATTCAGCACCGTCCGATAACTCGATGGGCATTTGAACCAATCCTTTACCAAAGGACCTCCTGCCTACAATCAACCCTCTATCGTTGTCCTGAAGTGCTCCGGCCACAATTTCAGATGCAGAGGCACTACCTTCATTGATCAATACAACCACAGAGCCGGATTCGAAGGTCCCGGGTTTAGTTGCATACGCTTTTTGATTGTACCGGTTTAGCTTTCCTTCTTGTGAAACAATAATTGAATTTTCCGACAGGATTTCATCTGCAATACTGATGGCGGCACCCATATAGCCTCCAGGATTGCCCTGCAGATCCAGCACCATTTTGGTCATGCCTTGGGACTTCAGCTCTTTCACAGCTTTCACAAATTCTTCATATGTAGTGGCTGCGAATCTGGTGATTTTAATGTATCCAACTTCATCATTGATCATATAGGAGGCATTGATACTATATTGTGGGATTTTGTCCCGTTTAATCGAATAATTAATCAGTTCATCTTCATTCTTTCTTTTGATATCAATATTTACTATACTGCCTTTGGGCCCCCTCAACAGATCAAAAACGTCTCTATTGGTAACCCCGGTACCTGCTACTGTCTCTCCGTCCACATTGATGATTTGATCATTGGCTTGAAGGCCCAATTTTTCAGATGGGCCTCCGCTCAAAGGAGCTACCACATATATCGTATCCCTTAAAATTCCAAATTCAATGCCGATGCCATCAAATTCACCTTCCAATTGGGATTTTGCCAGATCAGCGTCTTCGGCGGTGATATAACTGGAATGTGGATCAAGCTCTTCCAGCATTTTTTCAATGCCGTGTTCTACCAGTTCATTGGTGTCCACGCTGTCTACATAGTCCCGATTGATATAAGTGAGTACTTCCTGAAGCCGGTAGATCGCTGATTTAAGGTCATTTTGATCCGATTTGGGTTCCGCAAATGTAGCCCCTATCCATATCCCAGCTGAAATCGCCAAGGCAAGTATGATAGGAAGCCTAATTTGTGCTTTGGTGTTTTTTTCTTCGCTCACGTTGTCCTTTTTTTTATAATTTTTTTATTGCAATATTTTATAAAATTCAATAGTATCCAAATAAATCTTTAACATCATTCTGGCTTATTTGGTTTGTGTAAACGAAATAAAACCAATTTCGATGAGATATTTTATCTTTTTTTGAGCCAAAAAAATTACTTTTGTAAAACATGCCTATACCAAAAAACATACCGAAAAGTTCCATTGGTGATTTAGTGGATCAAAACTATGTCCTTGCGGCAGTATTGCATTTTTTTGGGATCAGTTTTTTTCAGTACGAAGAAAAATCTTTGGCAGAAGTTTGCAAGAAATTTAAAGTTAACCCATTACAGATTATGGAGGAATTGGAAAATTGGGCCATTAAAAAAGAACCCACCAATGAGGAATTGTTTTTACACCCCATAGAAGTATTGGTGGAATATTTAAAAAAGAAACATTACTTCTTTCTCAGGCAAGAGCTCCCCTTTTTGTCCAACATGATTTCAGGTATCCCGTCTGAAAAAAAGTACGAAGATCTGTTGGCCGATATGAGGTTAATGTTTCCCCTTTTTGTAGATGATTTCATCCACCATATCCATGAGGAAGAAAACACCCTTTTTAGGCGCATCTCACTATTGCATCAAATTGAACGAGGAGAATATAATTTGGTGGATGCGTTGACCCTATTGGATTCATCCCCTATTAGTGATCTTGCAGAGGCACATGAGGTACATGATGACGAAATGGAAGGGATCCGCAAATTGACCTGCAATTACCTGCTGACCCCACCCTCACCTGTTGCGATGAAAGTTTTGTACCATGAATTACAGAATTTCGAGAAGGAACTGGTGATCCATGCTAAAATAGAAAATGACCTTCTTTTTCCTAAAGCCATAGAATTGGAAAAGGAAGTAAAAAGAAAATTGATCAATAAGATAAAGTGGAATTAAATGGGCAGGGTATTGGCGATTGATTTAGGAACAAAAAGGACCGGGTTAGCCGTTACTGATACATTAAAGATATTGGCAAATCCTTTGGAAACAGTAGAGACCTCAAAATTACTATCCTATTTGGAAGAATATTTTCGTAAAGAAGAAGTAGATACGATCGTAGTGGGCCACCCTAAATCATTAAATGGATCTGATACCCAGATGACCCAGCCAGCATTAAACCTTAAAGGGAGGTTAGCCAACAAATACCCGGATAAGAAGGTGGTGCTTGTCGATGAACGGTTTACTTCAAAAATGGCCATGAGAAGCATGATTGACATGGGCAGTAAAAAAAAGGACAGAAAAGAAAAAGCAGGTAACTTGGACAAAGTGAGTGCTGCAATAATATTACAAACTTATTTAGATCAGCCATGATATATCCGATAGTCGCCTACGGAAATCCAATATTAAAAAGAGAGGCAGAAGAAATTAAGGAGGGGGAGGATGTTTCAAGTTTGATCGCTGATATGTTTGATACGATGGATCATGCCCATGGAGTAGGTCTGGCAGCTCCCCAAATCAATAAAGGGGTCAGGCTTTTCGTAATAGACAGTTCCTTAATGCTTGATGAAGAGGACGAGGAAAAGGGGGTAAGAAAGGCCTTTATTAATCCGATCATTTTGGATGAATATGGTGATGATTATGCTTTTGAGGAGGGTTGCCTGAGCATTCCCGAAGTAAGGGCAGAAATCACCCGTCCTGAAAGTCTGACCATTGAATATTTCGATGAAAATTGGAATTTGAAAGAAGAGGAATTTTCAAAGATGACGGCTAGGGTCATTCAGCATGAGTATGACCACATTGAAGGGATCCTATTTGTGGATTATCTCAAAGGACTTAAAAGGAGAATGGTAAAAAGTAAATTAATGGAGATCAGTAAAGGTAAAGTTTCAACAGATTATCATATGATTTACCCAGTAAGATAATGATGGAAAACCTTAAGATTGCCTTATTCCAAACTAATCTATATTGGCAGAACAGGGAAGCTAATTTGGCCATGTTGGAAGAAAAGATCTGGTCCATGGAAAAACCCGTGGACCTTATTATTTTGCCGGAAATGTTCCCCACGGGTTTTACCATGGAAAGCAAGGAAATGGCAGAGCCCATGAACTTCACCACCACCAAATGGATGAAACAAATGGCCGCGCAAACCCGATCCGTTGTCACTGGAAGTGTGATTATCAAGGATTCCGGAAAATTGTTCAATCGGCTACTCTGGGCGACCCCTGAAGGAGAAGTCTCCTATTATGATAAAAGGCACCTCTTTAGGATGGCCAATGAAGAAGAACATTATGACATGGGAAAGGAAAATATCTTTGTGGGCCTGAAAGGATGGAAGATCTTACCCCAGATATGTTATGATTTAAGGTTTCCCGTCTGGTCGAGGAACAAAGCCGATGCCAATGGAAAAGGGCTGTACGATCTGGTTTTGTATGTGGCCTCCTGGCCGGCCCCCAGAATTTCTGCCTGGGATATCTTATTAAAAGCCCGTGCTGTGGAAAACCTCTCTTATGCGATAGGTGTCAATAGAATAGGGCAGGATGGCAAGGGGGTGACTTATAATGGTCATTCGGGGGCCTATGATTTTAAAGGGAGAACTCTTGCTTTTTCAAAAGATATGGATGAAATTTTGATGGTGGATTTGGATCATGAGGAACTTATCGCTTATAGGTCAAAATTCCCTGCTTGGAAGGATGCGGATGGTTTTGAAATAAATCCAAAACAATGAACCAAAACCTAATCTTTATCTATTCTACAGATTGCTCAGATAAATACTGATTATTTTTACCTTTATGAAGCCCATTTTATGAAGATTTGCTTTCTTTTATTTTTTCCTGGATTACATAGAAATAATGACTCCTCAAGCCCATCACCATTAGTAATTGAGCCAATAAATAGGCACCCATCATGAGGATATCTGCGTCAGCTATGGGCTGGAAAAAAAGATGGATGAGATAGATCCCGTGGGAAATAAAAAAAAGAGCGGCCCCTAGAAATACTTGCCAAAAGCTGGAATCATTGGTTCTTTTATACCGTTCCCTGGCGGTTGTCACCATTAAGACAATGGCACACAAATAGATGACAACAGGGATTTCCATTTGTAGCAATTGATAATGGATGATAAAATACAAAATAGCTGCCAGGATGTAAATGGGCAAATTATATAGGAAAAGCTTGATAAAATATAATTTATTGAGAAGAAGCAAAGGGTCCTGTGCTAGTTTAAAAGCTAGGATATAACAAATATGTACCATTAAGAAGGCCCCTATTCCAAAAATGAACAGATGGGGAAACAAAAACAAAATATCACCCATTAAAGAAAATACCAAGGCAGCACCGACACTCTTTCTAAGAAAAGTTCCTTTGATAAGGTAAGATCCTTTTATAAAATAGATGGTAAGGGACAGGAGAATGAGTGGTTTGCTAATATATCTATAGTCCGGCTGATTTTGTGTTATAAGTGCCAGATCAATGATGCCTGCTATCATATATATATACAACCAGATGATGTTTTTTCGGTCCATTCCAATAGAGGGTTAAAGTTTGAGGACTTAAATATAACAGAATCTGAGAGGATGTTTTGTTTTTGGGCCTGGGATGACTTTGATGAATATTATATCTCCTATACCCTATAGCTGCAAATTTTATTAATGAAATTTTTGAAGAAGGCTTTTTATCCTTGAAGAATAAAAACTTCCTGCCCAAGCTGAAGTTAAATAATTGTTAAGTAACTTTGTTAATAAATGTTAAAACCGTAACAATTCCAGGAAAAAAATCCCTCACCTATCCCCTACCTTTGTGGAAGGAAGAGCATAAAATCATTTTCATAAATCAAACTTATTATGTGGCAATCATTACTTAAAAGTTTTCTTGCGCTTGCAATGTTTGTGATGGTTATTGGCAACCTTTCTGCTCAGGTGACTACCAGTAGCATTCAAGGAAGTGTAAAGGATGACAGTGGCGAACCTCTTATTGGCGCCACCGTTAGGGCGGTTCACGAACCCTCCGGATCGGTATATGGCGCTGTCACCAATTTAGAAGGCAGGTTCAACCTCCCCAACATGAGAGTGGGGGGCCCTTATTCAATTGAAGTGAGTTTTATAGGTTACCAATCCCAAACTTATAGTGGGATAATTCTTCGATTAGGGGAACCATACGCTTTGGATGTGGTGGTTTCTGATACGGAGACCGAACTGGAACAAATCGTAGTGACGGCCCAGAGTGGGGATGATTTCAATTCAGCCAGGACAGGAACGGCTACCAATGTTAACAATGAACAACTGACCTCCTTGCCCCAGATAAACCGTAGTGTAACGGAATTTACCCGTCTAACCCCTCAGGCAAACGGGAATTCTTTTGCAGGCAGGGATGCCCGTTACAATAATTTGCAAATTGACGGCGCGAATTTTAACAATGCTTTTGGTTTAAGTGGCGGTCCCCTTCCGGGAGGAAATTCCCAGCCCATTTCATTGGATGCCATAGAAGAGATTACAGTAAATATTGCCCCTTATGATGTTACGCAGAGTGGTTTTACAGGAGCGGGGATCAACGCAGTTACCAGAAGTGGGACCAATACCTTTACCGGTTCTGCTTATGGTTTTTATCGTAATGAGGATTTCCAGGGAAGAAGAATCGGTGATGTGGAATTGGAGCCTATAGAAGCTGCTACTAGAAATTATGGATTCAGGCTCGGTGGGCCTATCATTGAGAACAAACTGTTCTTTTTTGTAAATGCTGAAAGGGAAGAAGATACAGGGGCAAATGCCAGCGGTGCCAACCTTTGGAGAGCTTCAAATGGCATAGCGGACCCTGCCAATAATATCACCCGGGTTACCATTTCTGACTTGGAAGCAGTTCGCAATCACCTGATCAATCAATGGGACTATGACCCTGGAAGATATCAAGGATATGCTGATGAAGCAGAACAGTTTAGCACTAAAATTTTGGCCCGTGTAGATTGGAACATCAATGAAAGACATAAGCTCGCTGTAAGGTTTAATCAGGTAAAGGGCATATCCAATCAGCTGGCCAATGGAGCCTCAGGGCCAAGACCACGTAGTGGAGGGGGAAATAATCCCGCTGCCTTCCGTGTAAGCCAGAATTCCATGACTTTTGAGAATGGTAATTATGGATTTGAAAATACCGTACGTTCTGTAACTGCTGAGCTGAACAGTTATTTTAATTCAAAATTGTCCAATCAATTTTTGGCGACTTACTCCCACATTCAGGATAAAAGGACTTCCCCAAGCGGGCAATTATTTCCCTTTGTTGACATTTGGGACGGTGGTGGAACCTTGGAAGATGGAACCAAAGATCCCGGTAATATGAACTACATGAGTTTTGGAACCGAATTGTTTACTTTCAACAATGATGTCATCAACAACAACTATTCAGTTATCAATAATATGACCTATATGGAGGGTAACCATACGATCACTGCCGGTGCAGCATTAGAGGTTCAAAATTTTGGTAACAGTTATACCCGGATGGGGACATCCTATTATCGGTACGCTTCGGTAGAAGATTTTCTGACTACGGGTACGCCCAATGAAGTAGCCCCTACTATGTTTGGCCTCACCTACCCTTATGAAGGTCAGGAAACATATGCCCGTGTTAATTTTGGGTTGGCTTCTTTATACGCACAAGACAGGTTTTCAGTTAACGATGTAATAGACTTAACTTTGGGTGTTAGGGCGGAGCTACCGATTTATTTGAACAATCTCACGCCCAACCCCTCCATTGACCAGATCACTTTAATGAACCAATACGGGATGCCTACAAATTACAGTTCTGGAGAGTGGCCAAGTTCACGTGTAATGGTTTCTCCAAGGTTTGGCTTTAACTATAACGCCTTAGGCGACAGGAGTTTGGTGGTCCGAGGGGGTACTGGGGTTTTTTCCGGCCGCGTGCCTTTTGTATGGTTGACCAATATGCCGACCAATGCCGGAGTTTTACAGAACACAGTTGAGCCGGGAAGTTATGATCAAGTGGCTGGTTGGATCAACAATATTTCTTTTCAACCTGAGCGATATTATTACGTGAACAATGTTCCTGCTGGCGCTGAGGACGTATTTATCTCCAATCCAACCATTGGCGCTCCGGGCTCCTTTGCTTTGGTGGACAGGGATTTCAGAATGCCCATGATTTGGAGAAGTAGCTTAGGGGTGGATTACAGCATTCCAAATACTCCAATGGTTTTTACTGCTGATCTTTTGTATACCAAGGATATTAATGCCGTGTTCCAGTTTGGTGCCAACCGGATAAGGTCCGGCAATAGGATGAATTATGGTTCCAGTGGAGAAGAAGACGACTATGGTGATAACAGGGAGTTTTTTGAGCCGGGCCAAAATACGGCCTACAATGCGGTAATGGGTGGAAACAATGCCACTGTATTGACGAACACGGACATAAAAGGACACAGTTTTAGTGGAACATTTGGCCTTTCTGTTCCTGATTATAATGGTTTGTCCGCCTCTTTGTTTTATACCTATTCGGTGGCCAAAGAAGTTTCTGCCAACGCTGGATCAAGTGCCAGCTCCGCTTGGGGAGCCAGTCCTACCATCAATAGTCCAAATGATCAAATGCTGCATATTTCCAGCTTTGCGGTACCTCACCGAGTGATGGGCAGTTTGAATTACCGTATAGAATATGTCCGTTCATTGGCGACTACTATAGGCGTCTTTTACAACGGCTCCCATCAAGGAAGATTTTCCTATATTTATGGAAATGACATCAATAATGATGGGGTTAATGCTGATTTGATTTACTTGCCTAGAAATACTGCAGATGTACCTTTTGTGGATATTGTGAACAGGGATGATGAGGGCAACATTACCGAAGTATTGCTTACCCCTGAGCAGCAGAGGACAGCTTTGGATGCCTTTATTGGCGAAAATGGGCTGGAAGAATTCCGGGGACAATATGTGCCCAGAAATCAGTTCTTGCTGCCTTGGTTGCAGCGGTTTGATGTAAGGGTTCTCCAAGATCTTTTCACAGATATTGCAGGTCGAAGAAATATGCTTCAATTAAGTGTGGACATTATTAATTTCGGTAACTTACTGAACAAAGAGTGGGGCATTCAGCAGAATTTAAATGGTGCCCAAAACCTTCTTCTTTCAGGAACTTCCGAAGTCCCCGCAAGTGGAATCCCTGCCCTGAATATGAACAGGACCTCAAGTGGGTTTCCTACGACTCCGTTCCAAAATGCCAGTAATTTCAATACGACTTGGAGCATGCAGATAGGCTTGAGATATATCTTTTAATTAAACCTTAAATAATAAATAGTAAGAAACGCTTTCCTAATTTAGGGAAGCGTTTCTTACTTAAAAAAGAAGGCGGGTTTTCAGTTTTTTAATCAAAGGAATGGAATTATAACCCCAAGCATCGAAATTTCATCCATTCATATCCAACCATTAATAATCTGCTTTTGCCATCCATATTTTATTTTATTCTAAAAAATATTTTAATGATTTAAGTTGCTTTTCTGTAACCATTTGTGCTGTCTATGAATTGAGGAATATCAGGATAAGCCATAAAAAATCTGATTACAAAAAGCATTATCATATTGTAAACAATAATGAAAAGACAAACAAGAATTATCCTTATAATAAGCATTGTACTTTTGACCGCAGTGATTTTTTTCTACCCGCGGTTAGATCTTTTTATAGACAGGGATGAGACCAATCTATCAGGCGATGCAACCACCTCTTCTGAAGGGAATTTGCCTGTGGAGGTGATCGAAATTAAGCCCAGAAGATTGGAAAACAATTTAAGTATAACCGGTACTATCATTCCAAACGAATCGGTGGATCTGAAGTCAGAGATTTCCGGATTGGTGACTGAGATAAATTTTAAAGAAGGGGAATTTGTAAGGAAAGGAGCCCCGTTGGTATATTTGAACGATGATGAACTTTCTGCACAAAATGAAAGATTGGCATACACGAAAAAACTTTATGAAGGTCAGGAAAACCGCCAGAAGCAATTGTTGGAGAGAGAAGCTATCAGCCAGGAAGAATATGATATTGTATTAAACCAGTACAATACCAATCTGGCTGACATCCAGCTAATAGAAGCCATGATCCGGCAGACGGTCATCCGTGCACCCTTTGACGGTGTAATTGGACTGCGGCAAATATCCGAGGGTTCTGTTATTACCCCAGCGGATGTGATAGTCAATGTGGTCAACCTTGACCCCATTAAAATCGATTTTTCCATTCCAGAGCGGTATGCTAACATTGTAAAGAAAGGATCAGAGATTTCTTTCACCAATTCTGCTGTAGAGGGAGAATCAGTTGGGGAGGTTTATGCCATTGCGCCCAATATAGACCCCGCCACCAGGACTTTGCAGTTGCGGGCCCTTAGTCCCAACAAAGACAGAAAGTTCCTACCGGGAATGTTTGTGGGGATAAAGTTAAACTTAAATGTGGAGGAAGAAGCTTTTATGGTACCTGCCGAATCCTTGGTGCCGGAATTGGAGGGTTATAAAGTGTTTGTTGCTAATGCCGATAGTGTTATTGAAGAAAAAAAGGTGTCCACGGGCATCCGTACGGAACGTGAGGTGCAGATCACGGATGGCTTGCAATTAGGTGATAGGATATTAACTACCGGAATATTGCAGGCAAAGACTGGAATGAAAGTGAGCATCACTAAGACCAATTAAAAATGGCAAGTTTATCATCATTAAGTATACAAAGACCGGTATTAGCTATTGTTCTTTCCCTCACCATTTTACTGTTTGGGATTATAGCGATTAATTTATTGGGGATCAGGGAATATCCCAGTGTTGATCCACCTATTATCAATGTCAGGACCACCTATGTAGGAGCCAACGCAGATGTGATTGAGGCGCAGATTACAGAGCCCCTGGAAGAATCGATCAATGGGATTTCAGGGATCAAATCACTGACTTCCATCAGTAATGATGGCAACAGTAGTATTACCGTGGAGTTTGATGTGGGGGCGGATATGGAAGCTGCGGCCAATGATGTCAGGGACAAAGTATCACGTGCACAGCGGAATCTTCCCCCGGATGCTGAACCACCCGTAGTCTCCAAACAGGACGCGGATTCCCAACCGATCGTCTTTCTTAATGTACAAAGTAACCAAAGAAATCTTCTGGACCTTTCGGACATTGCGAGCAATATTTTTAAGGAGCGCCTGCAGACCATCCCGGGAGTAAGTGAGGTACGGATTTGGGGAGAAAAAGAATATGCCATGCGGCTGCGCATGGACCCCATCAAAATGGCATCTTATGGAATTACCCCTATTGATGTTTTGGACAAAGTCCAAAGTGAAAATGTGGAGTTGCCCTCGGGAAGGATAGAAGGCGCTAACATAGAGCTTTCTGTCCGGACCAAAAGTAGATTGGTTACCCCGGAGGAATTCAATAGCCTGATCATTAAGGAGGATGCAAGCAATATAGTTCAGTTTAGGGATGTAGGTAGAGCTGAATTGGCTCCCCTTAACGAGCGTACCGTCCTTAAAAGGGACGGGATTCCTATGGTAGGAGTAGTGTTGGTCCCCTTACCGGGCTCCAATAGTATAGAGATTGTTGATGAGTTTTATAAACGGCTTGAAATCATTAAAAGGGACCTCCCGGCAGATGTAGAACTGGGGATAGGATTTGACACGACCAAATATATACGAAGTTCTTTAAGCGAAGTGCAGGAAACCATAATTCTGGCCTTTATGCTGGTGGTAATCGTAATATTCTTGTTCCTAAGGGATTGGAGAACCACCTTTATTCCTGCACTTACTATTCCTATTGCCCTGATTGGTGTCTTCTTCGTAATGTATTTGATGGATTTCTCCATCAATGTCTTGACCTTATTGGGAGTTGTTCTGTCTGTTGGTCTGGTGGTTGATGATGCCATTGTGGTATTGGAGAATATTTATACCAGGATAGAAAAAGGGGAAAATCCCAAGAAAGCAGCAGAAGTGGGTACTGAGGAAATATTCTTTGCCGTTCTGGCCACCACGGTTTCTTTGGCTGCGGTATTTTTACCGGTGATTTTTCTTACTGGTACAACAGGACGGTTGTTTAGGGAATTCGGCATAGTGGTCGCAGGGTCTGTAATTATTTCATCCTTTGTGGCCCTAACCATGACCCCTATGTTAAGCTCAAAGTTTTTAAAGAAAAGGGAAAAGCATAACTGGTTTTATACCAAGACTGAGCCTTTCTATCTTTGGCTAAACGAAAAGTACAACAGGGCCCTGAGTGGATTTATGGAAGTAAGATGGATGGCTTTCGTAATCATTGGTTTTATGGGTATAGGTATTTATTTTCTGTTTTCAGCCATTCCGACAGAATTAGCGCCAGTAGAAGACAGAGGTGAAATCAGGATCCAATTGAGCGGTCCGGAAGGGGCTACTTTTGAATACATGGACCGGGCAATAGATGAACTGACCCTGGAATTGGAGGAAGCCATTCCTGAAGCAGAAAAAGTCGGTTTTATATCCGTGACCTCACCGGGTTTTGGTTCATCAAGTACCAATTCCGGTTTTATAAGGGTATCACTCACAGATGCTTCGGAAAGGGAAAGGAGCCAGCAGGAAATATTTAATCAGATATCGGCCATTATAAAAAATAAGACTTCGGTTAGGGCTTTTGCTTCCCAGGCCCAGTCAATCGGTGACAATAGGGGGGGATTGCCCATACAATATGTGATTCAGGCCCAAACCCTCGATAAGCTTAAGGCCGTGATCCCGGATTTTATGGATGCTGCCAATCAAAGTCCTGTTTTTGATTTTACCGATATAAACCTGAAGTTTACCAAACCGGAAATTGAAGTAGAAATAAACCGCCATAAAGCAAGGGATATAGGGGTATCGGTTCAGGAGATTGCCAGGACACTCCAATTATCCTATTCCGGTCAGCGGTTTGGTTTTTTTATCATGAATGGTAAACAATATGAGGTGGTCGGAGAAATGCAGCTGGAGGATAGAAACCGGCCTGTTAACCTTAAGTCGCTTTATGTGAGAGCGGATGGTGACGATTTGGTTCAACTGGATAATTTGGTCACCATTAAGGAGCAAAGTACCCCTCCTCAATTGTATCGCTTTAACCGTTATATAAGCGCCACCGTATCCGCAGGTTTGGCCGCGGGTTATACCATGGGAGACGGCTTGGACGAAATGGATAGAATAGCGGGAGAAGTTCTGGATGATTCGTATAGTACTGACGTTTCCGGGGTGTCCAAAGAATTCAGGGAAAGTTCCAATAGTTTGTTTTTTGCCTTTGTATTTGCCCTGGTATTGATTTATCTGGTACTCTCTGCCCAGTTTGAAAGTTTTCTTGACCCATTGACCATCATGTTTACGGTTCCTTTGGCCATCTTTGGGGCACTGTTGTCCCTATGGATTTTTGACTTTACATTAAATATTTTCAGTCAGATTGGGATTATCATGCTTATTGGATTGGTAACAAAAAACGGTATTCTGATCGTGGAATTTGCCAATCAGAGAAAAGATCAGGGGATGAGTGTGCATGATGCCATTGTGGGTGCTGCCGGAGCAAGGTTCAGACCTATTTTAATGACAAGTTTATCTACTATTTTGGGCATTCTTCCCATTGCCCTGGCATTAGGGGCAGGGGCGGAAAGCAGAATCCCTATGGGAGTGGTGGTGATCGGAG
The DNA here is from genome assembly GCA_040905145.1 of Anditalea sp. Lineage (GTDB taxonomy): Bacteria > Bacteroidota > Bacteroidia > Cytophagales > Cyclobacteriaceae > DATGMS01. Next base: position 1,500 of record JBBDSC010000186.1, on the reverse strand, counting down.
GCTTGGTTTTGGCTACCGTCCTTACCTTATTTGTTATTCCGGCTGTTTATACCTATTTGACAACTAAAGAAGGAAGATTAGCAAGAGTATGATGAGAAAATTTTTAATAATAATTCTGCTATTTTGTTCTAAAGGGACTTTGTTTGGACAGGAGATCCTCACTTTTGAAGATGTTATTCAATTAGGGCTGGAAAATAATTTCGGGGTTAAAATTGCGGTAAATGAAAGGGAGATAGCCGGTAATGTAAGGAAGATTGGGGCGGGTGCCCTACTCCCCGTGCTAGATGCCACCTATGGTCGCACATCCAGTGTTGAAGATGTGGAGCAGCAATTTTTCGATGATTCATCCCCTCGGATTATCCAGGATGCCCAATCTGAAAATGAAAATTTCAGCCTCGTAGCTATTTATGGAATCAGAGCGGATGCTTTTGTGGCCATGAAGAGGCTTGGTAAATTATCTGAAATCAGTGAACTGGAAGCCAAAATAGTCATCGAGAACACCGTTGCCGCCGTTTCTGCCGCCTATTATAGGCTGGTGCTGGAAATGCAGCGGGACAAAGTTTTGCAGGAAACGTTGGAACTCTCGGAAAAGAGATTGGAAATCGTCGAGTCTCAATATGAGCTCGGGCAGCAATCCAAAAGTGAATATCTGGCGGCTCAAGTGGATTATAATGCCGATCTTTCATTACTGGTTTCACAAGATCAGGTAATTGAATCTGCAAGGATAAACTTGAATGAGCTTTTGGCCATGGATCCCTCTTCTGATTATGTGGTGAGGGATACCATTCAGATAGAAGGCAACCTTTTGTTGGAAGATTTACTGGACAATGCCATTCATTACAACAAGCAATTATTGGTAACGCAAAGACAGGAGAATGTAGCTTTTCTGCAAATTAAGGAATTACAGGCCCAACGCCTTCCAGTGCTGACGTTGAATGGAAATTACAACCAATCCATTCAAAATTCCGATGCAGGATTTATAGTTCAAAACAAAAGGAACGGATATAACTTTGGGGCGACCATTGGGTTGAATCTATTTTCGGGATTTACCTTAAATAGGAGAATTCAAAATGCAAAAATACAAAGGGTAAACCAACAATACGTTCTAGACCAATACGAAGTGCAGCTGAATTCCGATATTTATAGGGTTTTCAATATCTATGAAAACAGTAAGAAAAGGCTGGAAATAGAGAAAAATAATTTTGAAGTAGTAGCTGAAAATACAGATATTGCTTTTGAAAGGTTCAAACTGGGGCTGACAAGTTTTCTTCAGTTCAGGGATGCACAAGTCAGTCGTTTAGAGGCGGAAAGCAGGCTGATCGAGGCGGTGTTTACCATAAAAGAAACCGAAATAGAACTGATGAGGTTATCCGGTAAAATTTATTATCAAGGTAACGGTGAGCCGCTTTTATGAAAGATCAGCTATGGAGCCGGATCCCGGTTCTCAGGACAGGTTGTCCGAAGATGGATGTGACATGGGAGTAGGCTGGAAGACCGGAG
>JBBDSC010000185.1:0-21269 GCA_040905145.1 Anditalea sp. | reverse complement strand
CACGGATCATCTAACAGCCATATAAAAATATCGTCTTAACTTAATGACATTGGGGACTTGGGGACATAGGGACTGAGACTTGGGGACTTGGGGGACTAAGGGACTTAGAGAACATTGGACAACCAAAAACTCACTACCGAATACCAATTACCGAACACCGACATTTACCGAATACCCACCGCTGGCATGTTATTTTTACCAAAGATCAATTTCTTCTACAAAGAAAGAAAAGTTTTGTATAATTTAGGAAATCAAAGTAGATAACAATTAATATTAATATAACATCTGAAAGATTCATGAAAAAAGACAATCTTCCCAAAAAGAACACTCCCAGAAGGGATTTCCTCAAAACATCTGCTACTGCCCTTGCAGGATTTTACATTGTACCAAGGCATGTAATGGGTGGCACGGGATATACAGCTCCAAGTGATAAATTACGTATAGCAGGAATTGGAGTAGGCGGAAAAGGTTACAGTGATATCAAAAGCTTTTACGAAAGTGGAAATGCAGACATTGCTTTCCTTTGCGATGTGGACGATGAAAGGGCTTCAAGAAGCGTAAAAGACTATCCGAAAGCCAAATATTATAAAGATTACCGTGAAATGTTGGACAAGGAGCACAATAATTTTGATGCGGTGTCGGTGTCCACTCCCGATCATAATCATGCTGTTCAAGCCATGGCCGCCATGCAGTTGGGCAAGCATGTATATGTACAAAAACCATTGACCCACGATATATATGAGGCCAGAATGCTTACCCAAGCAGCCGAAAAGCACAACGTGGTTACCCAAATGGGAAATCAAGGCGCTTCCGGTGATGGCGTAAGGCAAATGAGGGAATGGTACAATGCAGGTTTAATTGGCGAGGCCACCAAAGTGTATTGTTGGACCGACAGGCCTGTTTGGCCCCAAGGGATTCCATGGCCGGAAAGTACGTCCAAAAAAGTCCCCTCCAACCTAGATTGGAACCTGTGGCTGGGCACTGCTCCTGAAAAATCTTATGTAGAAAATATTCATCCTTTCAATTGGAGGGGATGGTGGGATTATGGCACAGGCGCATTGGGCGACATGGCCTGTCACATCATGGAGCCTCCCTTCAGGGTATTAGGCCTGGGCTATCCTTCGGAAGCAGAATGTAGCATAGGAACGGTATATGTAGGTGAATTTCAACGGGGATATTTCCCGGAAAGCTGTCCTCCTTCCTCCCATGTGACCCTAAAGTTCAAAAGGTCAGGAGGAAATGACCTGGAATTCCATTGGATGGACGGGGGTATTCAACCTACACGACCGGAAGAATTGGGTCCCAATGAGATCATGGGCGATGGCGGCAATGGCGTGATCATCGAAGGAACAAGGGGGAAAATGATGTGTTCCACTTATGGTATGGATCCCAGATTGCTCCCTACCTCACTGACCAAAAGTATCAATGTCCCCGCTTCAATTCCACGGGTAGAAGGCGGAATACCCGGGCACTATGCCCAATGGGTCAACGCTTGTATAGCCGGACATGGAAGCAAACAATACAATGAATTGAGTTCTCCTTTCTCCATTGCCGGGCCATTGACAGAGTCTGTATTGATGGGCAACCTGGCCATTAGAAGCCAGGACATCCGTGTTCCAAAAGGCGGAGATGAAAAAGGTTACGACTATCCCGGACGTAACATTAAGTTGATATGGGACGGGGAAAACATGAAAGTGACCAACTTTGATCTTGCCAATCAATTTGTAAAAAGAGAATATAGAGATGGATGGAAGTTGGGCGTATAACCCTTAAATATGTTAAATATCAATAAAAACAAAAAGGTCAGGTTTCTGACCTTTTTGTTTGGTGTTCACTAAATTACCTGTATGCCACCTCATTCCAGCGCAGTTCATTTTTGAGCTGGCTTAACTTTGTATCCTGGTTGATCAATACACATTCAATGCCCGCCATTTCTGCAAAGTCCTGCAAATGTTCCGCAGAAAGATTTTGACTATAGCAGGTATGGTGTGCCCCTCCTGCCAAAATCCAGGCAGCACAGCCTGTTTTCATGTCGGGGTAGGGTTTCCATAGCACACGGGCAACGGGCAGGTTTGGCAATTCGTGTTGTGGCTCCAAAGCCTCCACTTCATTGATCAACAAGCGGAACCTGTTGCCCATATCAATGACAGAGGCATTAAGTGCAGGTCCACCAGCGACATTGAACACCAAACGGACAGGATCAGCTTTACCTCCAATGCCTAAAGGGTGTATTTCGCATGAAGGCTTGCCATTAGCAATGGATTCATCTATTTCCAACATATGGGAACCTAAAACAAAATTATTTTCAGGATCAAAATGATAGGTATAGTCTTCCATAAAAGCATTGCCGCCTTTGAGCCCACTTCCCATTACTTTCATGGCCCGTACAAGCGCCGCCGTTTTCCAGTCACCTTCCCCGGCAAAGCCGTAACCCACAGCCATTAATCGCTGTGCCGCAATGCCGGGCAATTGATTCATTCCATACAAATCTTCAAAAGTATCGGTAAAGCCCTTAAAATTACCGTCTTCAAGAAAACGTTTTAACCCCAGTTCAATTTTAGCGGCTTCCCGGAGAGCGGAATGCTTTGCCCCACCTTCTCGGAGAGCTGCGGTTATACGGTAATGATCTTCATATGCTGCAATCAAATGATCAATTTCCTGATCACTTATCTGATTGATCACCTGCACCAGATCACCTATCCCGTGTGTATTGACAGAGAAACCGAATTTTATTTCTGCTTCTACTTTGTCCCCTTCTGTGACGGCTACATGGCGCATGTTATCGCCAAAGCGTACCAATTTTGCCCCTTGCCAGTCGTTCCATCCACAAGCTGCCCTGCTCCATACGTTAATCTGTTCTAACACATCATTTTCCTGCCAATGCCCTACAACTACCTTTCGATCTATCCGCATCCTGGAAACTATGAAGCCAAACTCCCTGTCGCCATGAGCACTTTGGTTCAGGTTCATAAAATCCATATCAATTGAATTCCAGGGAATATTGCGATTAAATTGCGTATGCAAATGCAAGAGTGGCTTTTGATTGGTTTTCAGACCCCTGATCCACATCTTCGCAGGGGAGAAAGTGTGCATCCAGGCAATGACCCCTATGCAATTTTCTGCCAAATTGGCCTCCCTTAAGATCGCATAGATTTCTTCAGCAGTCTTTACTACAGGTTTGAAAATAACCTTAACCGGTATTTTAGAAGATTGATCCAATCCATTGGCTATCTGTTGGGAATGGTCTGCCACTTGTCGTAAAGTCTCCTCCCCGTACAAGTGCTGGCTGCCAGTAATAAACCAGACTTCATGTTTTTTTAAGTTGATCAATTTTTAAAATTTAATTGCCGTTAAACGATATCATAATATATTAATAATTTTATTATATCTCGGTCTGTTGAACCGCTGAACCATTATTGGATATATATTCAATAATTTTTTAATGGCAACCAAGATATAAGATATTCCGCATCTTAGATAAGATCTATTATAATTTTGATGAAATAAATACAAGCATCTTACGATATTTCCGGAATTAAAAAATTATGGGCTTAGGTTGTAATAAACTTCAGAAGGGCATTGTCCTGGAGCGTTATGAATAATAAGAAAGTTAAAAGGGAAAGCTTTGGTGAATGAAAAACAAGTCAGTTTTCTTAAAATTTCAAGACCGGGGTAATCTCGAAGCCATTCCGCATGTCTCCGAATCTCGGGATTCGTACTGGTCTGGCTGTAACCATACTCTTTCAGGCCACGACCGTGGCATATTTCTTATTGAGGTAAATCATTGGTACCATCATTTATATCACCCTTTCCAAGCACCCACATTAATCCGCACTTACCCGCCAGATGGTATTGCTGCTGTCATCCATAACCAGCAGCGATCCATCGGGCAAAACAGTCACACCCACCGGACGTCCATGCACTTCATTGTTTTCCCTGTCGGCAATAAATCCTGTGAGAAAATCTTCAGGCTCGCCTACAGGTTCTCCATTTTCAAAAGGCACAAACACGACCCTGTAGCCCACTAAATCAGTCCTGTTCCAGGAGCCATGTTGGCCAATAAAGGCACCGTTATGGAATTTTTCAGGAAAGGCTGTTTTATCATAAAATGCAAAGCCCAAGGAAGCAGAATGTGACACAAGTGGCACATCGGGTACTAAGGTTTCCTCTACCAGCTCAGGCTTTTCGCCCACTCTTCTCGGGTCAACATTTTGACCGAAGTAGGCATATGGCCAGCCATAAAAACCACCTTCTTTAACCGAAGTTATATAATCTGGCACAAGTTCGTCCCCCAGTCCATCCCGTTCATTTACGGATGTCCAGAGGGTTTGTGTACCCGGTGCCCAATCCATTCCAACCGGATTACGCAAACCCGCCGCATAAATGCGTTCCCCCGAACCATCAGGATTTATTTCGAGTATATTGGCCCTACGTACTTCATGTTCCATCCCATTTTCGCCTACATTACTGCCCGACCCTACGGAAACATAAATCTTGGAACCATCTTCATTGGCTATAATATTCCTGGTCCAGTGGTTATTGTAACCACCGGCGGGCAATTCCAGGATCTGATTGCCCTCGGCAGTAATACTGGTTTGTCCTTCTTCATAAGGAAACTGCACCAATCCATCGGTATTGGCCACATAAAAAGAATTCCCCAATACCAGCATCCCCAAAGGCTGGTTTAAATCCTCCAAAAAAACCTCCTGCATATCCGGCATGCCATCATTGTTGGTATCCCTGAACAGGGTAATCCTATTGGCATTCCCCAAATTTACGGATTCGGCTTTTCCTGTCTTTTCAGCTTCCGCTTTTGCTTCCGCATCCACTTCGGTGTTGGATTCGGCCACAAATATATCGCCATTGGGCCCGACATAAGCCCATCTGGGGTTTCTCAGCCCATCGGCAAATTTGGTGACGGTGAGGCCATTTGGCGCAGTCGGCGTTTTATCCTCAGGCCACCCAATTACCGAGCTGTAATTTTTGGGATTTAAGGTCGTGTCCGGTTCAGGAAGGTTTATTTCCTGTTGGTTACTTACCTGTGTGGTATCTTGCGTTTCGCCCTCATTATTTTCTGTTCCTGAAGAACAGGCAAAAAATGCGACAACAATAAAAAGAGAAAGGATTGGAGTCAGAATGTTTTTCATGGTTACTGAAGTTACTATTCCGGTTAGGTTTAATGAGCATTGATCAATTAAAAATATCTGGAAATTGGATTAAGAAGAAAGTTTTTAATTGTTCCAGCCAATTGGAAATATTCTCAAAAGCAGAACAAAAAATATACCAGATTAAATTATAAAAGCTTTTTGATCAATTATTTTGAACAACTCAGATTTATTAATCTTTTTTCAGGATAAGCCGTTTATTAACAGATAGAAAATTTTTATCTTTATATTTATCCACAATGTTCACCAAATCAGTTTGCGTTATGAACCTACTAAATAAAATTTTCCTCGCTTCATTTCTTTTATTGGCAGTATCTTTTACCCTGCTTCATCATGGCTGGGCAAATTATGACCAGGAAAAGGTGCTTGATTATACCGGTGTCATTCAAGATCCTACCTACGAAAACCCCCACTCCACCATGAAAATAGAATACGAGGAAAAGGAATGGCTGGTCATACTGGCACCCGCTTCCCGGATGAACAGCAGGGGGCTTTCCGCTGAAATGTTAAAAGAGGATATCCCTGTAAGGGTTGTGGGGTATCCCCATAAAGAAAAAGATGGGGAAATGCGTGCCGAACGGATCTTTATTGATGGCAAGAAATACGAATTGCGCTAAGTGAACAGCAACACAGCCCATTGGCTGCAATGGTTGGAAAACACTCCCTTGGCAGCTTCTATCCGCCAATCTTTGTGGTTATACCCAAGCCTGGAGATCGTTCATATAATCGGTATTACCGTACTGGTAGGTGCTGCCTTTATGTTCGATCTACGTTTGCTGGGGTTTTCTAAAAAGCTGCCCATTAAAGATTTGGGAAGGCATTTACTTTCCTGGTCACAAAGAGGCCTGTGGTTGATCCTTCCATCAGGAATCCTTCTTTTTATTTCCAATGCGGAAGCACTTGGAAATGATCCTGTTTTTTGGATCAAACTGTTTTTGATTTTTATTGGAGCCCTTAACGCTTTTATTTTTCACCGATTTGTCATAAAATTCCACAATACCTGGGACGAATCCATATCCACTCCCCCAAAAGCAAAGTTTTCCGCTTGTATCTCTCTCCTTGTATGGATAGCCGTTATTACCTGTGGACGACTTTTGGCTTATTAAAAGAGGGGATGATAATGTGGCTAAAGCCAAAGGATTCTTGTCCATTTTCCCGTTGGCTAAAGCCAAACGGCAATTGAATAAATAGCCCCAAGCAGTCATCAAAAGGTGTCTCCAGCTGGCAGTATTATGCTTGAACGGAAAAAATATTAAGTGAAAAAAGTGTCAACAAAATTCACGACGTATCACCGGAAACCGAACAATGAATTTACCGTGGGTGGTGATCTGTCGACTGTAGATCAAGTCGCCGACTTGATTTTATTGGTTTTGAGTCATGTGAAAAGGTTCGCTTAAATCATCTGTACTTGGGATAAATGTACCAGTAATCACCAAGTACAACGGAAAGGTAAGGTCCCTTTCACCTTTGTTTTCACATAAAATATATTGCCACTCCCTGGATATTGTTTTAGATCCACTTCACTCATATTTTCACTGGCGGTAGTAATGATGAGCATATCCAAATTTTCCCCTGCAAATGCACAGGAAGTTATATTGGGAGCCGGGACAGTTATTTTTTCCAGGAGCTTTCCTGTGTTGGGATCCCACCGATATACCCCAAACCCACCATAGTGTGCAATCCAAAGCATCCCTTCCTCATCAATGGCCATGCCATCGGGGCTACCCATTTCCGCAGGAATCTGAACCGCGATCTTATCAAAAACAATTTCACCGCTTTCTTCATTAAATAGAAAAGACTGCACCTTTTGGGTGGGGGTGTCAATGTAATAAAAAGTTCTGTTGTCCAAAGACCACGCCAGCCCATTTGAAATGGTGACGTTCTCCAGCTTTTTTTGAAGATGGCCATCTTTTTCAATGCAGTATAAAGCACCTGCTCCTTCTTGTGTATCCATGGCCATAGTCCCCACCCATATTCTGCCCTTCCTGTCACAGGCCCCGTCATTACAGCGGTTATTTGGCAAAGCATTTTCCAGATCTACCAACCATTCCAACTTTTCCGTATCCAAATCAAACCGGGCTATACTCCTGTTGAGACCCAGTATCACTTCATTTTGTAAAGCTTGAATAACCAACGTCACCTTATAATCAAAACTCCATGTTCTTATTTCTTTAGTATGCCAATCATATTCATAAAGCACGCCGCTTTCAATATCCACCCAGAAGCAGCTTTTTCTTTCTTTATGCCAAAGAGGCCCTTCTGCGAGAATGCACTTGGAGGGATATAGTGTTGATGCTTCCATGGTTATTAGTTATTGGGTAATGGTTATTTAGTGATCGGTGGTCAGTGGTCGGTAATACTAGATACTGCATTCTGCCATTCACGGCCAATACTGCTTGATCTTATTGTTCAGAAAAGAAACACTTCTCTCCAATTGGTCCATGCCGTCGACCCCATCTTCAATGCTGATCCAATTATCAAATCCTACCCGCTTAAGTTCTGTAAAGATAGCGTCATAATCATTTAAGCCCTTACCGACCTCGCCATGGGCCAATCTTTTGGCATATCCTGTGGCTCCCCCTTCCTCTTTCCGAAGGTCCTCAATGGTTCCTTCTTTAAGATACCGATCACTCGCATGCATGGTAAGCACCCTATGAGATATCCGTCTTAAGAGTTCCAAAGGATCTTCCCCTGCCAAAAATGTATTGCTTGGATCATAATTGACACCGAAATTGGGATGGTTCACGCTATCCACCAGCTTCGAAAAAACATCCATTTTTTGTGCAAATTCCGGATACTCCCAAAAATCGTCTTTATAATGATTCTCTAGAATAAGGGCGACATTTCTTTCCTGGGCATAGGTCAAGCAAGATTCAATGCAATCCGCGGCATATTTTACCCCTTCATCAATGGATAGCCCCGGCCGTCGTTGCCCCGAAAGTACACGGCAATAAGAGCCTCCCAAAGTATGGGTCATACGAATCCACTGCTTTTGCTTCTCTATTTCTTTCTGGCGGAAGGCAGCATCGGGATGGGTAAAATCCGGGGAGCAACACATCATTGGGATTACTTTTCCATGATCCTCTACCATTTGCCGGAACTTTCCCCAATTTTTTTCATCTTTCATTTCCAAAAATCCGGCATACCATTCCAGGCCTTCTATATCCAGTTTTACTGCCAGTCCAATCCATTCTTCCAGGCGCATACTGCCATCCTTGCAAAGTGCCTGCATATAGGCTTTGGGGAAAACTGCTAATTTGGGCATTGTTTAGTTATTAATTATTTGTGAATTATAAATTGTGAGTTATTAATTTATTAGTTATTGAGTTTCTCAGACCTAATTATGAATTATGAACTTTAATTTCAAGATGTCTCTCAGATATGCTGATACTAAATACTAAATACTCACTTAATCGTCGTCTTATTCTTGGGTGGATTACGTCCCATAAAAGGATATTGCTCCAGATCAACTACCTGTCCGCTGATCGGGCCGCTTTCGTCTGCAAGCCAATAGACCGCAGCGGCGGCAATTTCAGCTGGCCACAAAATCCTACCTGCAGGCGCATAAACCGAGGGAATATCCTCGAACCAGTTTTCTGATAACCCATGCTCCCGTTTTCTCTTCATCTCTGTTTCGGTAAGTACCCAACCTGGGTTGATTTGATTGATACGTACGCCATTTTCGCGGTGTAAGGTATCCCCCAAATTGCGGGTCATGGTCATTAAGGCCCCTTTTGAAATACTGTAGGCCAAAAGATCCGGCTCACCGCTCCAGGCATTCACTGAGCCGATGTTTAACACACAGCCACGCTCTTGGGCCAGATAAGGCAAGGCGGCTTTAATTAAAAGAAAAGGGGCGATGGTATTTACTTCCACCACTTTTTGTAAAAAATCTTTATCGGTAGTATGGATATTGGAGGAGACCACCATGGCCGCATTGTTCACTACGGCGTCCAATTTACCAAAAGTTTCGATGGCAATATCCACCAGACGCAAAGGAGCCCCTTCCTTACTGAGATCCTCAATATGCAATACGGCCAGGTCAGTTCCCAATTCAGCGATTACCGATTTTCCCCAATCCTCTTCGAGGCCATGGATGACCACCCGGGCTTCTTCCTCTACACAACGTTTGGCGATGGCTTTCCCAATCCCTGTCGTGCTCCCGGTAACAATGATGATTTTATCTTTTAAACGCATCCTTACATCGGTTTAAGAACACTTTTTATTACTTCTCCATGATGCATCTTTTCAAAGGCTTCTTTCCAGGAAGTAATGGGCCATATTCCACCAATGATCGGTTTTACATCCAATGTTCCGTTTCCTAACAAGGCTATCACTTTTTCCCATATTGGCCAATTATGACTGAAGCTCCCCTGAAGGGTAACATTCTTCTGTACAAGCTGATCCAGGGAAAACCCGCAGGGCTGAGGTCCCCAACCTACTTTGGTTATATGTCCATTCGGACGTACCAGATCCATGGCAATTTTAAGGGTCATGCTGGCACCGGCAGCGTCTATAATTAAATCTGCCCCCAGACCATCAAGCCTTCTTGCCCATTCAGATGCATCCCCAATAATTGCCTCACATCCATATTGCTTGGCGGTTTCCAATCTTTTCCGGTCGGATTCCAATCCCACCACAGCCACCTCAGCGCCACATAATTTGGCTACCGCCGCACACAGGATGCCAATAGTGCCCGGACCCAAAACGATCACCCGGTCCCCAGGTTTGATGCGGGAATTGACAACTACAGCATTATAAGCCACACAACATGGCTCTGTAAGACAGGCTTCCTCAAAAGGAAGATGCTCTGGAATATGATGGAGACATCTTGCCGGAACCCTCACATAGCGGGTCATGGCACCATTCACACCGTAGCCAAAACCTTTTCTGTTTGGGTCCAGGTTATATAATCCCGAACGGGTCAGAGGACTATTCGGATCGATAACCGCAGCGGTTTCGCTGACTACCCTATCCCCTTCTTTCCAACCCTTTACGCGGCTTCCCAATTCAATGATATGCCCGCCGAATTCATGGCCAAGAACCACCGGATAATTGACGGGCCAGCTATGGTCTGCCGTCCATTGGTGCAGATCACTACCACAAACCCCGACATTTTCTACTTCCAGCAACACCTCATCTTCGCCAATGGCCGGTTTGGCCATTTCCCTGATTTCTACGGATCCTTTTTCCGAAGAATAATTAATTACTGCAGCTGATTTATTGTTTACCGTCATTTTTGATTTTTTAAATTTAAGATTATTATCTGCTTGTGCATTTCTATAGCACTAGAACAAAGGGGTCCATAGCTGATGGTCCATAGTCCATGTAAACACTGTTTAATCTATAGGTAGAATATCCGTGGACCGTTGACAGTCCGACTGTGGACATTCATCCTATTTACTTCATTTTAACATCGCCATAAGCATGAATGGCGGCACATATTCTTCGAAGTGATTCTTCCAGATTTCCATCGGCGGTTTTAAAAGCATCTGCGTCAATCGTTAAAGGCGCCCCCAAAACAACCAGTGGTGCTCCATATTCCGGACATTTTATCGCCTGTTCCAAAGTCAACCCACCCACGGCCTGCACGGGTATGTTGACGGCATTTACCACCTCCGCAAGTTGGTCCAATGGGCTTGGCATCCTTTGGCCCTGAGCCGCAATGCCCCTTCTTTCGTCATATCCTATATGATGGATCACATAATCACAACCTAAGTCCTCCAGCCACCTAGCTGCGGCTACCATATCCGGTGCGCCAAGATTGTCCCCCATTACCTCTATCCCAAAATCACGGCCTGCCTGAACCACACATTTAATCGTCTCCTCATGTGCCCTAGCCATCACCACCACATGGGTGGCACCTGCCTTGGCCATCATCTCTGCTTCAAGGTATCCGCCGTCCATCGTTTTGAGATCCGCTACAATGGGAGTGTTGGGAAAGGCCTCACGCATTTTCCTGACACCATGCAGGCCTTCCGCCAAGATCAGGGGGGTACCGGCCTCCAGCCAATCTACCCCGGCCCTCATGGCCAATTCGGCCGTTTCAAGCGCCTCATCAATATTGGTCAGGTCAAGTGATATTTGTACAATAGGTTTCATATTTTTTGGGTTTTCGTAAAAATAAATAAAAGGCTGTTTAAACAGCCATAAAAAACCACTTACACTTGCTATAGGATAAATGGATTTTAAATTTCACTGTTATCATGTTTAGAAATTAAAGTTAAGGGAATTAAATAGTATAAAAAAGAATCTGGTTGGTTTTATCTGTTGAATTACTCAAGTCAAATGGCGAAAGACACTGTCGAATTGCAGGATTGTCAAATCGAAGGTTCGTTGTACAGCTCCACATGTTCGACAGTAAAACAGTTAGACATCTTTAGCAGTGGTGCTTATATCCATTATCCTTACCTGTTTATTGCATTTACTTATTCCATGCTTTCCTCATAATCCGAAGCCAGTTTCCATGAAAAATATTCTCCATATCCTCGGCCTTATACCCTCTATTTTCCAGCAAGTGTTTCAAATTACCAAGATCGGCAATCGTTTCGAGATCGTGCGGGGTTTGTTCTTTCCCAAACATTCCGTCCAGATCGCTGCCGATGGCGATATGGCGACTGTTTCCTGCCATCTGACAAATATGATCATAATGATCGATCAGTTTTTCCAGGGTAATGCCTTCTTTAAGCGGATCAGAGGTTCCCCTTATCCAATTATTGCCCAGCATCCAAGCATCCAGTGCCCCTCCGATTACCGCACCCCGATCGATCAGCGCTTTTATCTGGTCATCCCCAAGTTGCCGCTGGTGATGTACCAGAGCTCTGCAGTTGTGATGGCTGGCCCATACCGTTCCTTTGAAGAGGTCCAAAGCCTGCCAAAAAGCTTCATCAGTAAGATGGGTGACATCAAGGATAATGTTTAACCGGTCCATTTCCTTCAGCAATTCCAGGCCCGGTTGACCTAATGGGCCTGACATGCCCGTACCCTGGGCATAACGTCCCGGACCATAGTGTGCCGGGCCAAGCGCACGCAGGCCATATTGATGGGCTTTTTCCAGATAAGAAAGATCTATCAATGAATCTGCTCCTTCCAAGCTCAAGATAAAACCTACAGGTTTCTTTTGGACAGGAACAGCATCGTCCTGCCATAGTTTGATGTGGTTTTCCAAGGAAGGAAGATCTGTTATTTGAACCATCTCACCAACCTCTTCCATGGCTTTATACCATGCCCTTTGGCCCTGTGCCTGAGCCCAGGCCTGTTCCGGTGAATGCCATCCTGGAAGAGAACTCCCTTTCTCCACGTATCTTGAAATCTGTGTGGCCACAACCAATCCAATTTTACCTTTTCTCAGTTCGGGCAAAGCTACCACTCCCTTACCCCGGTCCAATTTATCGGTCATGCCCTGCTCCCTTTCCCGTATGGCATACACTGATTCTTTCAAATTCCGGTTCCACTCCATGGCATTCATGGCCAGATCCAAATGTCCATCAATAATAAGCATATCTTTATTGCTCGGTTTTATTAAGCTGTTCCAATTCATTTTTCACTAAATCCCCAGGATATTTTAATGCAAGTTCCCTGATTTCATAGGTGAACTCGGTAAATATTTCTTCCCATAATTTGGCTTCCCGGGGGGTGTATTCGTAAAATCCTTTCTCATTGCTCACCCCATTTCCTCCCGCTTTTACAATATCATCAATAAGCTTGGGAACAGCTGTGCCATTATGCAGTGTGGGAAATAGATCTTTCATCACGGTATGGTAGGCTTGAACACCCGTTAGGTCCATCCAACGGAAAATACCAACAAAGGTCATAAAATACCCTGCATTGTTCCTACAGGACCTGTCCACATCTTCAATGGAGGCATATCCGTTTTCCACCAGGTGGATCGCTTCCCGGTACATGGCGTACATCAACCGGTTCGTAATAAAGCCGGGGATATCCTTACGTACCAGGATAGGTTCCTTTCCCCAACTATGGGAAAGCTCATGCAAATATTCCCCGTTTTCAACTTTACTCAAATCACCACAAATAATCTCTAAAAACCTGGTGGTATGGGAAGGCTCTGTCCAATGTAATCCCAAAAATCGCTCAGGGTGTTTGGTCAATTTTTGTAAAATACTGATCGGTATAGCAGAAGTATTACTGGTCAATAAAGAATCAGCAGAAATAACCTCTTCAATTCTTTTGAAAACAGAATCTTTAATACCGATATTTTCAATAGTACATTCAATAACCAATTGACATGATTTGAGCTCGGAATAAGCTTCTGTAATGATCAGATCTTTTAAATAATAATCCGGGTCATTAGCAACAAGGCCGTTTTGTTGAGATTTTGTCAAGTGGTCTTTGATGCGCTTTTCAGCATGTAGAAGATCACTGCTAATTGGGGCCACAGCGATTACCGGATGTCCTGAGATAAGCAAGCAGGTAGTTATACTGCAGCCCATTAGGCCAAGTCCAACCACCCCAATGGGGATTTCTTCAGTGTTCATAGACAATAATTGTTTTAGGATTGCTCTTTTTTCTCTTTCACTTAGTATTTTGTTTGTGAAGCCTTTGCATTTTTTTGGCAGAAAATTCAAAACACAATTAATACAAAACAAACCAATATCGGCTTCAATAGGAGTTTGATTACTTTGATTTTTCAATGATAGCCGAAAAACTGGAAAGTCCTCTCCTCAAGGTTATATACTGATTTGGTACCTGTCAGGCCGATAGACGGATTTGGCAATTTATCCATTGAAATTTATTTGTACTTTGCTATTTGTTATTTTACATTAAAGCAATACCACTTCCCCTGTCCTGACGGACTCATCACAGGCAAAGGCGATACGTAAACTGTTCACCGCATCCTCCATATGATCTGTCATGTCAATATCCTCCTGGATGGATCTGAGAAAATACCGCTGCTCCCGGTTACAAAGTTCCTGATGATCCGGTTCGTCTGTTAAATCTATCCATTCATCTTCTTTAGAGAATTTCTCCTTCTCATCCAGGTCCGCCTGGTGATACAATAAAGACTCTGTCTTAGTATGGGATTCTATGGATCCTGATTTTCCGGCTCCCCCAGCTTCCTTGGCCACAATGGACACCGAGCCTTTGGGCCCAAAAACATCTTTAACAAAAAAGGCGGTTTCACTGATCATAGGTCCCCATCCCGCTTCATACCATCCTACCGATCCATCTTCAAACCGAATCTGTAATTGACCGTAGTTGTAGTTTCCTTGTGGGATTTCCTCCGTAAGCCTGGCACCGATGGCATAGACCTGAACTGGTTTAGAGCGGGTCATTTGGCACATTACGTCAATATAATGGACCCCACAATCCACAATCGGACTTAAGCTTTTCATCAGGTTCCTGTGAAGAGTCCACATATCACCCTCACTTTGTTGATTTAGGTTCATGCGCATGACCAAGGGCTTGCCCAACTCCTGGCTCATTTCTATAAAACGCTCCCAAGAAGGGTGATGGCGTAAAATATAACCTACCACTAATTTTTTACCTGCTTTTTTGGCTGCTTCCCTAACCCGTTCGGCTCCTTCAACAGTATCTGCCAATGGCTTTTCAATAAATACATGACAGCCCTTTTCAAAAGCCTTTATTGCATACCTTTCATGCGAATCAGGATAAGTTGAAATACATACAGCATCTGGTTGGGTAGTTTCCAAAGCTTCTTCAAATTCATTGTACAAGGTATAGCCACCTCCCAACTTTTCGTTCAATGTCTCTTTTGTTTTTCCTGTGGAAACAAGGCCGCAAATTTCAAAGCTGTCCATGGCATGATAAGCCTTTGCATGAGAAGCTCCCATGTTGCCGCATCCCACTACCAGGATACGTAAAAGATTAGTTTGATTGTTCATAAGTAAGATTTAATAGTTAAAATTTGATTGTTGTCTATAGAACATTATTCCAGTTCCCCTTCCTTATCTTCCATTCTGATTATTCGGCCAAGATGTGTAGATTCTCCCCCTTCGGCAGGATCTGGATATCCACGGTTTCCACTACATACATTATCCGGTCTTCATCAAACGCAAAAGCCACCGGATCTATTACCAATGGTTCTGCCGCAACCAATTCAATGCATGAAATAGACATAAAAAATGTGGTTTTTCCAAATCCGTGTTTTGAAAAGGGACCTTATTCCTTAATATAATGAAGGGCAATAAACTTCCCACTGCTTAATAAATTCATGTTTATTTCAATTTTGATTACCCGCAATTTAGTTATCAAAGTATTTGAAAAATTGTATTATTAATGTAGAAAAAAGTAGAAGCCTCCAATACTTCTATATAATATAGTCTATAATATCGCTGTCCACATCTTCCATCCATGTTGCATATTCTTCAATGCAGGCTTTGCATATTGCCACAGCTTCGTCATTGGATTAACTACTTTTTGCGCACTTTCCCACCTCTACTCCCACTCCACCCTTGGTGATTGGTAATAATTGATTCCCATCACTTCCCATCTTTTACCGTGCTGTTTGATCCTTTCACTGAAGGAATCCCAGCTTCTAAGATCTTTGGGTGTCCAGGCGATTTCAGCAATGGCAGCCAGTCTTGGGAAACCATATATTCCATTTCGGACCTGTTAGTGATGGTTTCTGTCCAATGTGCTGAACCCCACTTCTGTGCCAGTATACAGAGGAGTGGCTTTTGGGTCATCACCGGGTACACCCAAAGCTGCCCTATCCACTGGCACAGAGCCTTTTTCCGGAACAGTGATTCCCGGATTCAGTTCACCATAGGAAGCCAGAGCCGAATTAGTGTGGCCTGGCATGTCGATTTCCGGCACGATAGTGATAAACCTGGATTTGGCATAGGCCACTATTTCCTTATAGTCTTCCTGGGTATAATAGCCTCCTTTTCCTCCACCTACTTGTGTACTGCCCCCGATAGTGGTCAAAAGAGGCCAGGATTTGATTTCAATCCTCCAGCCTTGGTCATCGGAAAGGTGAAGGTGCAACTTATTGATTTTGTATTTGGCCAAAAGGTAAATCACAAAGAAAGCCTTTTTAGGATGTTCATAAGATGCGGAATTTTTATAGGATTCGATGAAGTAAACATAAGTAAAATTTAATATGACTGTCCGTAATAATACCTAAAGTGGTTTCTTTATAAGCTATGAAATTTAAGATTTTTACCAGAAATAAGCTCTATATAAAGAAGATAAGGGAGCAGGAAAGTATTGTTTGTAAAACCGAGACCGTTCGAATTTTGGGAGGACATCACCGATGGCTGGAAAGCTTTTTCTGCTGTACTGCCCGCTGAAAAGCACATTATAGAAAAAGCAGGCACTAAACACATAGATGGGATGAATACCAGCCTTAGGACCGAAACAGAAGACTTGCATTTTAGACAACAGCCTGTAAAAATATTTTTTATTTATTCTTAATCTAAATAAGTTTCATTTCTCATTTTTCCAGTTTACCTTTAAGCTTCATTAGATCAAATCTTAATAACAGTAAAATTTTGAGCCAGCCTTTCCAATCTATTGTAACCCTTCTGTTCATTATCTGTTTCACCAATGTTCTTTGGGGCCAGAATTTGGATAAGGCACAGATTATAGGAAAAGTGAGTTCCTCCTCTGGAGAAGTTTTAACCGAC
Source organism: Anditalea sp. (assembly GCA_040905145.1). Taxonomy (GTDB): domain Bacteria; phylum Bacteroidota; class Bacteroidia; order Cytophagales; family Cyclobacteriaceae; genus DATGMS01. The sequence continues at coordinate 4,495 of JBBDSC010000185.1, read as the reverse complement.
GTTGCCGTAGTACTGAAAAATACTCTAATCGGCACCACCACAGATTTGGAAGGCCGATTTGAAATTAAAGATATTCCACCGGGTGATTATGTCTTGAACGTCAGCTATCTAGGCTTTGAAACACAGGAAAAAAATGTGCCGCTTAAGGCATCCCAAAAAATAGAGTTGAATATAAACCTTCGCGAAAAAGCTTTTATGATGGACGTGGCGATGGTGAATGGTAAATCTGTCACGCGACAGGTAAATGAACTGCCTTATGCTGTTACCGCAATTTCTGCTAAGGAACTTTACAATAGTACATCCAACGCCAAAGAGATGCTTAACAGGGTTCCAGGGGTAAGAGTTTTAGAAGAAGGAGGTTTGGGTTCTGACTTAAGTTTTACCCTGAACGGTTTTTCGGGAGACCAGGTGAAGTTTTTTTTAGACGGTATTCCTATGGATAATTTTGGCTCATCACTTAGCATCAGTAACATTCCGGTAAACACAATTGATAGGATTGAGGTGTACAAAGGGGTTGTTCCGGTATGGTTAGGCACAGATGCACTGGGAGGGGCGGTGAATATCATTACAAATCAAAAAAATAATTTTTTAGACGCTTCCTACTCATTTGGGTCTTTCAATACCCATCAGGTATCGTTAAAATGGAGCCCAAACGGATAAAAACAGCGGTTTTACTATCCGGGAGAACATCAACTACAACTATTCCGACAATAATTACAAAGTGTGGGCTCCTATTAGGGAAGGGAATAATATTACCGATACGGCTGAAGTAGAAAGGTTTCACGACCGGTATCGCTCAGGTACCATAAAAATGGAAACCGGATGGGTAAACCAAAAATTTGCGGATAATCTTCTGTTCGGCATCCTTGCTTCAAGCAACGATAAGGAAGTGCAAACGGGGGCAACAATGAACAGTGTTTATGGCGGTATTACCAGGAATAGCCAATCTGTTATACCAACGCTGAAATACAGCAAAGAAAATTTTTTTGTGGAAGGGTTAAATGTAAGCCTTTATAGTGCCTACAACAGCACCAAAAGTGAAGTAATTGATACGCTGCGTGGGGTCACTTATAACTGGTTAGGGGAAACAGCCTATACCCCTGGATCGGAAGATGGGGAGCTATCCCGCACTTATACCACCATGAATGACGATGATTTTAATAGTCAATTAAATGCTGGATATGTCATCAGCCCACATCATTCATTTGCCCTTAACTATTCTTTGTCGTATTTCCATAGAAAAATCTTTGATGCTGAAAACCCTGATAAAATTGAAAATCTCTTTCCAAAGTCACTCAATAAGCAAGTACTGGGATTTGCCTATAAATTCAATCCCAATAAAAAATGGAGTACGACGCTTTTTGGGAAGTTCTTTTTGCTGAAAGCCGAAACCAGTAAGGAATATGATTTTGCCCTTGAAACACAGCGTACTGAGGCCATTTTATCAAAAAAGGAAGATATTGGATATGGATTAGCCACTTCGTATTTCTTACTTCCTAAACTGCAACTGAAAGCTTCGTACGAACATGCTTATCGGATGCCTTGGGCTACTGAAATTTTTGGCGATGGCTTGTTTATACAGCCAAACCCCGACCTGGGTCCTGAGCAAAGTGATAACGTAAATGTTGGAGCAGCATACCGTTTTATGTTTAATACGGATCATCAGTTTACCCTGGAAAGCAATTTTATTTACAGGGATTCTAAAGATCTTATTTATCAGGTTGTGAAAGTTTCCAGTCCGGAGACTTATTATGATAATTTAAGCGAAACGCATACGTTCGGCGTGGAAGGTAATATTCAATATCTGTGGAGAGAAACATTGCATCTTGGAGGAAATATTACCTTCCAGAATATTACCGATCAGGCCGATTTTGTGTATAATGAGTCCTATACGAATACCGGCTATCAAAGAAATTATCAAAAAGGCTATCGATTGCCCAATACTCCTTATTTTTTTGGAAATGCCAATGCTGGTCTTACGTTTAAAAATGTTCTTACCAGGGGATCTGTGCTGAACATGAACTACTACTTCAATTTTGTAGAGCAATATTTCCTAAGCTGGGCAGAACTAGGTTCTAAAGACAGCAAAAAAGTAATTCCCCGACAGACTTCGCATAACCTGGAATTATCCTACAGCTTACATCAGGGAAAATACAACATTTCCGTAGAATGCCGCAACCTGACAGATGCGCGGCTTTACGATAAATATTATTTACAGAAGCCTGGACGTGCCTTTTACGCAAAGTTAAGGTATGTTCTTTGACCTTAAAATATAGTTAATGTATCACTTTATAACTAAAATAAACTATGTGTTCGATTAAGCTTGCAAGACAATGGGCTTTGCCCATTCTGGCCCTTTGTGCGACCGTATTCTTCACCTCTTGTGTAAGCGAGGATGAAGTGCCAACACCTTTTGAAGAAGAAAACCCCTATGTCTTGTCGCTTGCCGTACAGGGGAGTGATGGTGGCTTTACCTATTATACCGTTCCCTTTGAAGATGTAATGAGTGGATCTCTATCTGCCGTAGGACAAGGCATAGAGCAACCGGGGTATTATGACTTTACTCAATTTGGCAACACTATTTACAGTATTGGTGGTTTAGATGATATCAATGTAGTAGGTATGACCCTTGGTGAAGATGGAGAACTAACGCAAATAGGGGATGTTTCGTTTACCAACAGCCTTGCAGACATTGTAAAAGCAGACGACAATACACTGTTGGGCCTGGAGTTATCTTCCTCCTCCGATATGGTAAAATTTCATACCATTGACATCAATACCGTTTCGGTTACGGGCACTAAAGAACTCCCGGTGTCAGAGATCACCGATCTTAAATCACCTTCCTATTCCGTTATGCGAATAAGTGGAGACCACCTGTTTTTGAGCTATTACATTAGCGATCCTACCTCCTATGAGACAGACTATACGGATACCGCAAGGGTAGCTGTTTTTTCCTATCCGGAATTGGAGTTTCAGAAAATAATTAAAGATATCCGTACCGGGCCTATTGGTGGGTTTAATGTTAAATCAGGCCTTATTAAGGATGAAAATGGCGATATCTATGCCCTTTCCCATTCCAATCCGGCTAATGGTTTTAGTCAAACGACCAAAGACGGCGGGATTTTACGGATCAATAGTGGTGAGACAGCATTCGATCCGGATTATTTCTTTGATATCGAAGAAGTTACCGGAGGAAAGAATGTGGCCCACCTGATATATTTAGGCAATGGAAAAGTCTATGCGGAAATCAACATGGCAGATAATGATGAGCAAGAAAGGTGGTCTGATGGTCCCTTAAAATCTGCTGTCATTGATCTATATAACCAAACGGTTACCTATATTGAAGATGTTCCTGAACACGCTGGTTCTGGCCGGAGGCTGGCAGCGCTTTACGATGAAAACTTCATTTATCTGAGTATTCCGGAAGATAATGGTATTTATGTTTACAGGATAGATGTTGAAAACCATACTGCCACCAGAGGTGCCGCAGTGGAAGCCAACTTTGTGGCGGGATTTTTCCGCCTGAATAATTAATTACCAGTAGCACCAGCTTCATCCTTCGTTTGATAAAGCTGGTTTTTCTTTATCGAAATAAATTTCAGGTTTCCGATGAAAAACAAAGACAAAGACAACAAAAGCGCATTAGGACGATTCAATAATTGGCTACACCTCTGGTTAGGCCTTATTTCAGGAATTGTGGTGTTTATCGTGAGTATTACAGGTTGTTTTTATGCCTTTCATCAGGAAATAAAAGATGCATTAGAACCATGGCGCTTTGTAGAAGTACAGGATAAAGGTTTTGTACCACCCAGTCAGCTATTGGATACGGCCCAAATGTACATGCCGTTCCAAAAACCTACCGGTCTCACCTATAGCAATGAAGAAGGTGCGGCTGCTGTAGGATATAGCTCTTTTGAAAATGAAGAACGCCATTTCACAGCTGTATTTTTAAACCCATACACGGGCGAATTCTTAAAAAAGCAGCAGATTCTGGGAACTGGGCAGTTTGATTTTTTCCGTTTTATTATTGATGGGCACCGCGCCCTTTGGTTGCCTTATGAAATAGGCAGGCCTGTTGTGGGAGTAGGTACGCTTATTTTTGTGATCCTCCTTGTAAGCGGACTGATCATGTGGTGGCCAAAAAATCTGAAGAAGGCCAATATGAATAAAGCTTTTAAAATAAAATGGAATGGCAGATTTAAACGGATAAATTATGACCTTCACAATGTACTGGGCTTTTACACCCTGATTTTAGCTTTCGTTCTTGCAGTTACAGGTTTAGTTTGGAGTTTTGAATGGTTTGGTAATTCCGTGTATTTTGTGGCTTCCGGAGGCCAAACCAAGCCGGGACACCATCATCCCCATTCAGATGTTTCAAAAGCTGGCATATTGGCCCATGATAGTATCCCGGTTCTTGACCTGGCCTGGTACAAAACCCTGGAGCAGGAACCAGGTGTGCAGGGAATGTATATGACCCCTGTATTGGCGGATGAGG
>JBBDSC010000184.1:0-21280 GCA_040905145.1 Anditalea sp. | reverse complement strand
TCAAAATAAGAAGGTAAGGCCGTAAATTGTGGTGTCGCAATTTAACTTTAAAAGCACACTTATTAGGCAGATGCAATTCTCCATATAATGGCATTGATGGTTATCTTAAGAGATTTGCCAAACGTTGGAGATGGTCTCCTCATGTTATTTGGGAGTAATGCGGAGGTATGTTTCAGCCCGATATGCTGAGGGAGTAATGCGGATTATAACTTGGGGCGCTGCCCCAAGTCGTGGTGTAGCAGGCTTTCAGCCTGACATAGAATTCAATAGCAGATGTGTTTTCCCGGAAATGACCTGGTCCTGAATTACAAAATTGCAACCTGACCTTTTACGGTAGGTCAGGAGTCCTGAATTTATAGCTGATGTTACGTTTTTAATTTTGTTGACACTTTTTTAATGTTGCGCCTAATTTTTCACGCCGCCTACCGGAGGACAGACAACGATCGCGGCGAGGAATTTGTGGTATTAAAACGCTGAGTTACAGTTATTTGCATTAAACTGTATCTGGCTAAAAAGGTGCCGGACCATTGCTATCAAACCCTCCAGGAAAAGGTTCATCATCGCTGTCAGGCCCATTGGCTTTACTTCGCATACGGATCATATTGCCCTCTTCAAACCCTTGCCCCGTAGCACTACTGGGGAATTTACTGCCGTACAAGGCTTCCTGAGGCTGATACGGAACATTCATCTCTATGTCCGTAAACTTGGTGTACTTGCCAATAAATCTCAGCTTTACATTTTGCAAAGAACCATTTCTATGCTTGGCAATTATAACCTCCCCTAATCCTGCCGTACTGTGTCCCTCCTCATCCTCTGTGATGCCATAGTATTCCGGCCGATAAAGAAACATTACAATATCGGCATCCTGTTCAATGGCTCCGGATTCCCTTAAATCTGATAATTGTGGCCGCTTATCGCCACCCCTCGTCTCGACTGCACGGGAAAGTTGTGACAGTGCGATTACCGGCACACTCAATTCTTTGGCGATCTTCTTCAGTGCCCGGGATATACTGGAAATCTCCTGTTCCCTGTTTCCCCCCATGTTACCTTTGGAATCCCCTGACATCAACTGAAGATAATCCACTACGATCAATTGAATATCACTTTGGGCTTTAAGCCTCCTACATTTTGCCCTTAACTCCAGGATGGATAGTGCAGGGGTATCGTCCACAAAAAGTGGCGCCGAAGAAAGCTTGCTTGTTTTGTGGATCAACTGTTCCCATTCATAATCAGCAAGATTACCCTTCTTTATTTTTTCTGAATCAAGTTCTGCCTCTGAGGAAATCAGTCGGTTGACCAACTGAATAGAAGACATCTCCAGGGAAAAAATGGCCACTGGCCTATTATGATCTACTGCGGCATTTCTTAAAACAGAAAGTACAAAGGCCGTTTTACCCATGGCAGGACGTGCAGCTATAATTACCAAATCGGATTTTTGCCATCCTGAAGTTACTCTATCCAAAGCTGTAAAACCACTGGGGACTCCTGTGAGTCCATCCTTTTGTCCTTTTTTGCTTTCCAGTTCAGTGATAGCCTCTCTCATAATGGAGCGCATATCTGCATAATTCTTTCGGATATTATTCTCTGAAATCTCGAAAAGTGATTGCTCCATTTTGTCCAAAAGTTCAAAGACATCCGTCGTATCTTCATAGGCATCCCTTTGTATTTCAGAGGCTATCTGGATCATTTCCCGCTTCATAGATTGTTCGGTAATGATCCTGGCGTGGTATTCAATATTGGCCGCTGAAGAAACCCTTGAAGTCAGTTCGGTAATAAAATACGCGCCACCGGCAATTTCCAGCTTCCCATTCCTTCTTAGTTGGTTGGTGACCGTTAATAAATCAATGGGCTCACTGGCATTAAATAAATCCAAGATGGCCTGATAGATTTCCTTATGGGAATCTTTATAGAAACTTTCAGCAGTAAGGATGTCCACCACTGCCGTCAAGGCATCCTTTTCCAACATTAAAGCCCCTAATACCGCCTCCTCCAGGTCAATGGCCTGCGGAGGCAATTTACCTATCCCGAAAGTCGCCTCCAAATTACTTTTTCTTCTGTTGGAAATCCTGTCCTTGTTTGTGAAATTAGGTTCTGCCATATCAACAAATGTAAGGGGTTTGGGGGAAAGGTTTTAAACAATTTGTTCACTTGTTTATCAACAATCCACAATTCCTTTTCCCAAGCATAAATAGCCATGTAAATGGCTGAATTTAATGTTTGGGAATGTATGGCTTTATCTATACATCAACTATTTTGCGAACTATAGTGTCTGTCTACAAACTGCAAGTTTAGGGGATGGATTATTAATTTAGCCCCTAAAACTGTATATTTGTAAAAATCTGTATGGTGGATAAAGCCCCTTTTGAAAAGCTAAAAGAAAATTCCTTTTTTTACCGAAGTTTTCACGCGAATTATAAATACATGAATAAATAATTAAAAATACCATGAACTTACATTTAAAAGCGCCTATTGCATTTTTTGACCTCGAAGCCACGGGTATTAATATTTCTACTGACAGGATTGTGGAAATATCCATAGTAAAGGTCCATCCCGGAGGAAAAGAGGAAATAAAAACGATGAAAATCAATCCAACCATTCCTATTCCCAAGGAAGTTACTTTGATTCACGGCATTCATGATGAAGATGTTAAGGATGCCCCTACTTTTAAAGCTGTTGCCAGAGAATTACACCAGTTTTTTGCTGGAGCGGATTTGGCAGGATTTAATGTGTTAAAGTACGACATACCTTTATTAGTGGAAGAATTTTTAAGGGCGGGGATTGAATTCGACATAGAAAAAAGAAATTTGCTGGATGCCCAGAAGATTTTCTTTATGATGGAAAAAAGAAACCTTTCGGCGGCCTATAAATTTTATTGTAACAAAACTTTAGAAAATGCCCACAGTGCAGAGGCGGATACTTTTGCTTCCTATGAAGTGTTCAAAGCACAAATAGCACGGTATGAGAACCAGGTAATGGAAGATCTTCAAGGAAACCTGCTGGGAACCCTTGAAAATGACATGAAAAAAATCCATACTTTGATCAATGAAAAAATGGTGGACCTGGCGGGACGCTTCGTTTTCAATGACAATGGCGTGGAGTGTTTTAACTTCGGAAAGCATAAAGGCAAGCCCATTGAGCAGGTAATTAAAGAAGAACCAGGGTATTATGATTGGATGATGAAAGGAGATTTTCCCTTGGACACCAAGAGAAGGTTTACTCAAGTGAAATTAAGAAGCTTCAATAAATAGATAAGAAGTTGCTGGAATATGCCCCAATCCAGATCCAATGAAACAACAAATTAATTCCGCAACGTCACCGTCTTTTGGTAATCAGTGTGTCGGTAATCGGTGGTCGTAACTGTCGAACTGCATAACTGTCGATCTGTGAACCCATCCTGTTTAGACAATTCGACAGTTCCACGATTCGACAATTCGATCTGCTATTGCTTGTAGTATTCCAGTGCCTTGTCCATTTGCTTATTGAGCTTGTCAATCCTTCTGTTGGGACCTGGATGAGTGGATAAAAATTCCGGTGGAGCCCCCCCGCCTGATTCAGCTTCCATTCTTTCCCAGAACTGGGGTGCCTCCCGGGGATCATAACCTGCTATGGCCATAAAGATTAGCCCCAGCTGATCTGCTTCCAGTTCCTGGTCCCTGGAAAATTTCAACATCCCCACCTGTCCACCAATACCTACAGCCTGTAGGAAGATGGTTTCAGTTAATGATGGATCTTCACCCAGGGCTACTTGTAGCCCACCCATAAGGCCATTGGCTACTAACCCCTGTGACATTCTTTCCCTGGCATGGTTGGCAATGGCATGTGCTATCTCGTGTCCCATTACCACAGCTATACCCGTTTCATTTTGACATATGGGCATGATCCCCGTATAAAAAGCCACTTTTCCTCCAGGCATACACCAGGCATTCACCTGATCATTTTCAATTAAATTAAATTCCCAAGAAAACCCCTCCAGAATTTCCCCGTAATTGTTTTCTTTCAAATATTGCTCTACTGCAGCCGCGATGTCTTTTCCCACCCTCACTACTTTTTGCCCTTCAGCAGTATTGGTGACTATTTTACTCTCACTTTTCACCTCGCTGTACTGCTCGTAGGATAAGGGCAAAACTTCAGAATTATCCACCAAACTCAGCTGACGTCTTCCACTGAGGGGTACAGTGGCACAACCATAAGCAAATAAACCAATGACAAATAAAATCAGTATCTTCTTTAACATCTTCTTGAATATTTTATTTTATCATCTCCAAAAAGAATGCCACTTCCATCCAGTTTCCTTATTTCACCAGAATACGCAGGTGTGAAAGATCATTCCTTCTCCTTCAATCTTGGATTGAGATTAACCTTATGGCCACCTGTTGTTTTCCTCATTCTCATGTTGATTATTTCCACAGCCAGGGAAAAGAAGACGGCAAAATAAATGTAACCTTTCGGTACCTCCACGTGGAATCCCTCCACCATCAACATAAACCCAATCAAAATCAAGAATGACAAGGCTAATATCTGGAGAGTGGGGTGTTTGTTTATAAAACGGCTGATTTTGCCGGCAAAAACCATCATGATCACCATAGCGATTACCACGGCAATGATCATAATGATCACATCATCCACCAAGCCCACGGCCGTCAAAATACTGTCAAAAGAGAAAATCATATCCAGCAGTATAATTTGAACAAGCACACTTCTGAAACTACTTGCAGTGTTGGCTTTGACTTCCTGGGCCTCCCCTTCCATTTTATGGTGGATCTCAATGGTTGATTTGAATAAAAGAAACAAGCCTCCACCAGCCAGAATTAAATCCCTCCCACTAAAATCCATTCCAAAAACAGAAAACAATGGCTGGGTAAACTGGATAATATAGGCAATTCCCAAAAGAAGGCCTACCCGAAATACCAGTGCCAGGATTAAACCTAAATTCCGGGCCTTGGCCTGTTGCTCTACTGGCAACTTATTTGAAACTATTGAGATAAAAATAATATTGTCAACGCCTAAAACAATCTCCAGGAACGTAAGGGTCAAAAGGGCAATCCAAGTTTCTGTTAATAGAAAAATTTCCATGAATATATGTGGTTATGGGTTTATCCTGACCAATTTAACAATTTTTTATATTAAGATACCAAAGTATTTTTTCTCCTGCACATCCCGTACCGAAATTACTTCTTGGAAATTTTTTCGAATAATTTTTTTTCTTCATCCTTATTAAAGCCACAGTAAGCGGGGCAACAGGAGTAAAGAAAAATGTAAAATAAAGATTATTATGTCCGGGATTATTACCATATTCTTGTTACTGAATCCAATTACTTCAGATTTAAAAAGCTAAATTTTACTTGAATTGACATGAGAAGGAAAAAACACTATATTTGCAACAGAATTCGGGACATAAGAAGAAAACCTTATATGAGCCAATATATTTCGTTTTTTGTACAATAAAGCACCCCGTTTTCACGTAACACATAAATTCTACAAATAATAATTACAAATATGAAATCAATTAAATGCCTTTCATTTTTTGTCTGTCTTCTTGCACTTTCCACCACTTATGCGCAAGTAAATCCCTCCACACCACCGGAAGGATCTCTAAACAGCGGAACGATAGAAAGCCAGTTTGAATATCTCAATTCCATATCCAACAACTACGAAGATTATAAAGTAATCAAAAGAGCGAACCTGGAAAAAATAAAAGCCAATATTACGGATTCCCTGAATGTTTTAAAAGATCAGTTAAATACCATAAATAATCAGTTGAATGAACAACAAGCCTCAATTGATCAATTAAATGAAGGCCTACAAACGTCACAAAGTGATCTTCAACAAGCACTTGATATGAAGGACAGCTTTTTTTTCATGGGCATGTACATTCATAAATCCACCTACAATGCCTTGATGTGGGGCATTGTAATTATACTTGCAATATCCCTGCTCTTCTTTATATACCGCTTTAAAAGAAGCTATGCGGTCACGGCGGAAATAAAACAATCATTAATGGAAACCCGTGAGGAATTTGAACAGCACCGTAGAAACACCCTGGAGCGTGAACGTAAGCTTAACCGGCAACTTGTAGATGAGATGAACAAAAAGAAGGTTTAATTTTCCTATCTTCACCTGTGTTAAAGGCCGCATGCGTTTAGCGTCCTTATGGCCTCTTGCATACTGTGCGTGAAACGTACATCTTAACTCACCCAATTATAATTTACGACCACTATTCGTTCTACCATGTTGTTTACCAAAACCCGCATTGCCCCTACCCCAAGTGGTTTTATACATTTGGGAAATGTTATGTCCTTTCTCATCACCGCCGCTTTGGCAAGACAGAACGGGGCAAAAATATTGTTGAGGATTGATGATATTGACAAAGAACGGGTGAAGAAAAAATATGTAGAGGATATTTTCCAAACCCTTACTTTTTTAGGTATTCCATGGGATGAAGGGCCCCGAAATTACCAGGAGTACAAATCCAAGTTCTCCCAAATCCACCGGATGGGACTCTATCAAAAAGCCCTGGATTATTTAAAGAACAACAATGACTTATTTGCCTGCGACTGCTCACGTAGAAAAATAAGCCGGTCCAGCACTGATGGCTCCTATCCCGGTACCTGCAAAAAGAAACAAGTTTCTTTTGAAAACCAAGATGCCTGTTGGCGGCTGAACACAGTAACTGATAAAGAGGTTAAATTTAAAGATATTTCAGGCAGGGAGGTAAATGCCACCATTCCCCCTCTTCTCAACAACTTTGTGGTCCGGAGAAAAGATAAATTGCCCGCCTATCAAATGACCTCAGTAGTGGATGACATTCAGGATAATATTGATCTTATCGTGAGGGGTAACGATCTTAGGGGTTCCACTATTGCCCAAGTTTATCTAGCGGAAAAGCTTCCCAAGTCCCATGCTAAAAACATGCTCTTTTATCATCATTCTTTAATGACAGACTCTAAAAATAGAAAAATGTCCAAATCAGATGGGGCCACTTCCATCCAGCACCTCAGGAAAACAGGTAAGAGACAAGCAGATATTTACAGGATGATTGGGGAATTTATGCAATTGGATCTTCCGGTAAATAATTTTGAAGAATTCCAAAAAGTTTATCTGTAGCCATAACTCAGATCCTTATCTATACATGGGAGATTATTAAAGTCAATGTATTTTTACCTACTTCTTAGGATTTGGTATCAAAACTATTTATTTTTCTGCTTCCCCAGTTTAAATAGTTAATATGATAAAATATTCTGCCCTTCATCCGATCCTTTTTGAACTGCTCCCGGCAAAATTCACCCTGCCATACTTACAGGCCATGTATGAATGTCTTTATGAAACCAAGATAGACAAAAGAAATTTCACCAGGAAAGTGCTCTCTACCAATATGCTCATTAAAGAAAGTGACAAGGACAAAAGCAATTCAAAAAAAGGAGCTTTTTTCTACCGCCTTGACAATAGCAAATATCAGGAGGGTTTCCAGGAAAAATGAAATGCCCACTTAAATGGAGATGGATTACACCCATTTAATTGCTGGGGACATCCTCTTTGAAAGAGCGTAAAAAGTAAATTGGAATAATTTCCATGGCCTTTCATCTTTAATTAAAATAAATTCTTACTTTGATTTTTAAACTTAAAATAAACCCTTAAACCTTCAGAAATGAAAAAATATTTATGGAGCAATCCTATAGCTTATGTTGCTTGGGTATTTATATTCCTCTCTTCCTGTCAATCATCCGCTGACAAGAGTATCGAGGATGTTTATGATACCCTTTCAGAAGAAGATAAGCGTCTACCGGTGAATGCATTAAAAGGACTGAAAATAGCAGAAGGTCTGGAAGCCAATTTGTTTGCTTCAGAGCCGATAATCACCAATCCCACTAATATAGATGTGGACCACAAAGGGCGGGTATGGGTTTGCGAAGCATACAATTACCGTCCAGCTCTTACCGGCAACGATCCTAACCCTGAAGGCGACAGGATTATGATTTTGGAAGATACCAACGGAGATGGAATAAGTGACAAGGAAACGGTTTTTTATCAGGGTCCGGAGTTAAATGCCCCCTTGGGCATTTGGGTGATGGGCAATCAAGCCATTGTTTCCCAAAGCCCCTATGTATGGCTTTTTACAGATACGGACGGAGACGACAAGGCGGATAAAAAAGAGATTATCTTTCAAGGTGTGGATGGGGAACAACATGATCACGGCATGCATGCTTTTGTCTTTGGACCTGATGGTAAGTTTTACTTTAATTTTGGAAATGAAGGGGGGCAGATCCAAGATGCCCAGGGCAATATCATCAAGGATGTGAACGGTAAAGAAGTCTCTCCAAAAAACTATAAACAAGGATTGGTATTTCGTTGCAATCCCGATTTTACGGAATTCGAGGTGTTGGGCCAAAACTTCAGGAACAATTATGAGGTGGCAGTAGATTCCTATGGGACCATGTGGCAATCTGATAATGATGATGATGGGAACCGGGGAGTACGTATAAATTATGTCATGGAATATGGCAATTATGGCTATACTGATGAAATCACAGGAGCAGGATGGCGCGCCAACCGGACCAATAAAGAAGCTGAAATCCCAGAGCAACATTGGCATCTTAATGATCCCGGTGTAGTGCCGAACCTGTTACAAACTGGCGCAGGCTCCCCAACCGGAATGGTCGTCTATGAGGGAAGATTATTGCCGGAGGTCTTTTGGGATCAAATGATCCATTCCGATGCAGGACCCAACGTGGTCAGGTCATATCCTGTTTCAAAGGATGGGGCCGGATATAAGGCTTCCATAGTCAATATAATGGAAGGGGATAAGGACCAATGGTTCCGGCCATCAGATGTATGTATTGCCCCCGATGGTTCATTGATCGTTTCTGATTGGTACGACCCGGGAGTGGGAGGGCACCAAGCAGGAGACCTCGACCAAGGAAGAATTTACAGGCTTGCCCCACCGGATACTCCTTATAACATTCCGGTTATAGATCTAAATACTACATCGGGTGCCATCGAAGCCCTTCAGAACCCCAATCTTTCTGTTCGGTATCAAGCCTGGCAGAAGCTCAATAGTTTGGGAACTGAAAGTGAGAAGGATTTGGCGGAACTCTTCCAAACCCATGAAAATCCAAGGATGAGGGCGCGAGCCTTATGGTTATTAACAAAGATACCGAACCAAGGGGAAAAATACATAGAAGAAGCCATACAGGATTCCAATCCTGATATCCGTATAGTAGGTTTACGTGCGGCACGCCAGTTAAAAGTGGATCTTGTCCCTTATCTAAAGCAATTGGTGGATGATGCGGATGCACAGGTCCGCCGGGAAAGTGCCATTGCACTCCGGAACCTTCAAGCCCCTGAAACTGCTGAGCTATGGGCTCAATTGGCCATGAAACACGACGGAAGTGACCGCTGGTACTTGGAAGCTCTTGGTATTGGAGCAGAAAATCAATGGGACAACTATTATACTTCTTGGTTAAATAAGGTAGGGGATATGGACATCGAAGATGCTGCCCACAAGGATATCGTCTGGAGGGCCCGCACAAGTAAAGCAATCCCCTTGCTTGCTTCCTTGGCATCCAAACCATCAGTGGATATCAATCAACGGTTGCGCTATTTCCGCGCTTTTGATTTCAATCCCAATGGAATAGAAAAATCAACCGCCTTGGCCAACATGTTGGATGGTGACGACAAAGACCAGTCTCAAGTGAATAAATTGGTGCTCACCCATCTGGAACCCTCCTATGTACGTCAATCATCTACAGCCATGAAAGCCCTTCAGGGGGTTTTGAATAATATAGAAGGCACTTCCGAATTTGTAGAAATGGTACAAAGGTTTGAATTAAAAGAAGAAAACCCGCGATTATTAGCGCTTACTTTGGCTGAAAGTGACAATAATATAGGAAGAAGTGCAGCCAGCACCCTTCTGAACCAAGGTGGTTCTCCAATGATCCGGCAAGTATTGAACCGGCAAGATGAGGAGTCGACCATAAAGATATTGATCGCCATCAGGGGGATTGGATCAAAAGAATCCTTGGAATTATTGGAAGACATGGTCTTCAATGCCTCCGCTCCGCTTTCTGTCCGACGTGAAGCAGCGGGTTCATTAGGCAGCAGTTATGGAGGTGAAAACAGGGTGTTGGAACTGCTAAAAGAGAATAAATTTCCTGAAAACCTAAAAGTCTCTGCTATAAATGGAGTAAGCAACACTTGGAGAAAAAGCGTCCGGGCAGAAGCGGCAAGTTATCTGGAGATAAATGACACGGATAATCCAGAAAATAAACTCCCCCCAATGAAGGAATTAATTGCTTTGGAAGGTGATAAGGACAATGGTATGATGGTTTTTAAGCAGAACTGTGCAATTTGTCATCAAGTAGAGGGCATGGGAACTGATTATGGGCCAAAACTTACTGAAATTGGAAGTAAGCTTTCCAAAGAAGCCCAATACATTTCCATTCTTCACCCGGATGCAGGGATAAGCTTTGGTTTTGAAGGCTTTATGCTAAATATGAAAGACGGCAGTACCTTAGGGGGAATCATTGCCAGTAAAACAGAAACAGATATTGATCTTAAGCTGCCCGATGGCAATGTCACCAGCATTAAGACCAGCGATATAATTTCCATGGAACAATTGGAAAATTCCATGATGCCAGCAGGATTGGAAAATTCCATGACCACCGAAGAACTGGTTGATTTAGTGGAATACCTCATGTCATTAAAAAGAAAAAGTTAAAGTTTTATTAACAAATATGCCGAAAATGAAAAAAGACAATATTTTGTCCTCTAGAAGGGGGTCACTAAAAAAAATAGCAGGGACATTCGTTCTTGGTGCAGTGGCACCCTTCCTTTCCCATCGTCTCCAGGCCGCTGAAAGAGCGCTTCCCCAAGAATTTAATGGGCGCATCAATCATTCTGTCTGTAAATGGTGCTATGATGGTATTCCCCTGGAAGATCTCTGCAAGGCCGCCAAGGAAATTGGTTTGACCTCCATAGAACTGCTGGGGCCAAAAGAGTGGCCGATACTAAAAGCACATGGACTAACCTGTGCCATGCCCTCAGGCGCGGGTATGGGCATAGAAAGAGGTTTCAACGATCCTTCCTTACACGATGAATTGGTAAAAAGCTATGAGGAAATTATTCCAAAGGTAGCCGAAGCAGGATATAAGCAGATCATTTGCTTTTCTGGGAACAGAAGGGGCCTGGATGATAAAAAAGGCATTGAAAATTGTGCAGCAGGCCTTAAACGTATTATGCCCATTGCCGAAAAACATAATGTAATCATGTGCATGGAATTGCTGAACAGTAAGGTAAACCATAAAGATTACCAGGCCGACCATACCGCTTGGGGGGCAGAGGTGTGCCAGGCTGTGGGTTCGGATAAAATGAAATTGCTTTATGATATCTACCACATGCAAATCATGGAAGGGGACGTTATTGCCACCATCAAAAAATTCCACCCCTACATTTCCCATTACCATACCGGAGGGGTACCGGGCAGGAATGAAATAGACCATACCCAGGAACTATATTACCCCGCCATCATGGAGGCAATCCTCGAAACAGGTTATACAGGTTTTGTGGCCCAGGAATTTATTCCTGCCAAGGAAGATAAGCTGGCTTCTTTAAAAGAAGGGGTGGAAATCTGTGATGTTTAGGGACGGAATGGGAATGGTGGAATAGTGGAAGGTAGGAACCTTCCACCATTCCACTATTCTTTCTCCATTCTAACTAAACCATATTTGATAATTATATAAAAAAATATTGCAACGTGATACTTTTCAGGTTACTTTCATTCGTTATCTGGCGATTTAAAAGGGTTTTATTCGGTGAGAGTGACTGGGAATTTCCGAATCATTTTCCGGTTTGATGGAGAGAATGCAACCGACGTGAATTACACTGATTATCATTAAATAAGCAAATATTATGACAATGTTTTAACCCCGCCCACCCTGGCGAATTGATACGGGAAACAATAGAAGGAATTTGGGAGGAGACAGGGCAAAAACTACCGTTCCGTGAAGTAGCCAGGCCGGACTAAATTTTACTCTTCCTCTCAATACCCGGGATTTTGGTCAGTGGCAGGGTCAAGCGCTGTATTGTGTTCCAATTCGGAAGCGGGAATAGGCCATAGATAATGGCTTTCCGCAATGGTGATCCCCCTGTTTTCCATTAACACCTCCTGGGCTTTGTCCGTACGTTTTAAGTCTAGCCATCGTTTTCCCTCAAACTGAAATTCATAGCCCCTTTCCTGTACAATAAGGTCAAGGAATGAAGCCCCATTAAAATCACTTAACATAAAATCCAAAGATGAAGGAGTGGTAGGGTCTTGCCCATAGGCCCTTCTATGCACTTGGTTCAAGGCTTCCATTGCTTGCGCGGTGGGACCACCTGCAGCCCTGCTGGCGGCTTCTGCATAAATCAGCAGCACTTCCGAATAACGGTAGACGGGAAAATCATTCCCTGCATCATTGTCCCCGATGGCCTGCTGATCAATAAATTTCCTACTGACAAGTGTGGAATCCCCCAACCCAAAATCAACCATGTCCCACATCCATTTACGGAGATCATTGTCATCCCAATTTTTATAAAAAGGATCGCTGGCATCACTGTATATGGCATAGGATCCACCAAAGCTGTAAAGGCCCGTACTGGGATGATTATACACCCAGGGCAAATAATTTCCCTGCCCTGGTTGACGGACAAACTTGAGGTAAAAAACTTCTTCTGGGGTGGTTATCACCTCCGGACCGAAAATTTTCTGAAAATCATCGGTAACAGCTACCGGAACCAAGGAATATTTTCCGGATTGCATGACCTCATCAGCCTTATCAGCCGCTTCGTCAAATCGCTCCAATTCCAGGTAAACATCTGCCAAGAGTGTTTTGGCGGCAAATTGAGTGGGTCTTCCCAACAGCTCCTGGTCTTCGGGCAAATTCATCTCTGCTTCTATCAAATCTGAAAGGATCAACTCATAAATTTCTGCCACTGAACTTTTCCTCACCTCCAGTTCCCTAATATTAGCCTCTGTTCTTAAGGGTAATTCCCCCCAGTTTCTTACCAAATGGAAATAGGAAAATGCCCTCATAAACTTTGCCTCTCCCACATATTTATCAATGTCTTCTTGGCTAATGTTATTTCCATTGGGGGCATTTTGAATCACCAAATTGGCATTTCGAATACTGAGATAAAAGGCATTCCAATAGCCTTCAACCCGGTTAATATTGTTCGTATTTAAACCTTGAAAATCGTTAAACTGCGCGAAACTCCCCCGGCCATAACCATAATCGGTATGTGTTTCCAATGTGGAAATATAGGTAAGTTGGTTTTCCGTACGTAAAGGGGAATAAATGGCATTGGCGGCAGTTTCCACTTCCTCTGCCGTGTTGTAGAAATTTTCTTCAGTAACTGACTTCGGTTCTTCCACCAACAGGTCATCACATGAAGAAAAGAAAAAAGCCACACCAGGCCCCAAAAGGGCTAGCCACTTCAAGTTCGTTTTAAATAAATCCGTTAATAGAAGAACATTTTTCATTATTTTATCTTTAGTGACAGCTTATGGCTATCGTTATTTAAAGAGTCCCAACATTTAAAATCCTGCCCTGATCCCTATGGTATAGGTTTTCGAGGTAGGATAACTATAGTGATCGATACCCTGGGCAGTGGAGTTTCCGCCTCCCCTGGAATTTACCTCAGGGTCCCACCAGGAATAATCAGTGCTGGTCCACAAATTCTGACCACTTACATAAAGCTGTAATCGATAAATCCAGTCAATACCAAAGGTTTCCACTGGTAAATTATAAGCAAGTTGGATGTTTTTTAACCTTAAATAGGAGCCGTCTTCCACATAACGGTCTGATACCATAATGGAAGTATTGCGGCTGATAATAGGATATTTTGCTTGTGTGTTGTTGGGTGACCAGTGATCTAGTAAAACCTCTCTGGGCATGTTTACCCCACTGCTATAATCCATGGTACTTGGGACGGAGCTAAGATTAAAAATATCATTCCCTTTCGTTCCTTGAAGAAATAGCGTCAACTCAAAATTATTATAAGACATAATGGAATTGATCCCGTAAATATAATCCGGATTGGGATTGCCTATATAGGTTTTATCATTGGCTGTAATGGACCCATCATTATCCAGATCCCGGTACTCAATTTGTCCCGTCTCGTCATAACCATCTTCCAGATACCCCCAAAATTGTCCTATCGGACGTCCTTCCTCGAGGATGTTCAGATTGTCACGTAAGACGATCACATCCACAGAAGCACCCAAAATATCCTCTCCGCCACTTAATTTGATTACTTTATTTCTGTTGAACGAAATATTTCCGACCAGGTCCCAAATGAACTGCCCTGACAAAACGTTGGCATCCAATCCCAGCTCAAATCCTTGATTCTGGACTTCCCCCACATTTTGGATGGTGGTGGTAAAGCCCAAAGAAGATGGCAAGGTAACGGTATTCAATAGGTCATGGGTATTTTTGATATAATAATCGGCAGTCAATAAAACACGGTTTTCAAACAACCCCAAATCGAGTCCTATATCGGTTTGTTCTGTGGTTTCCCATTTTAAATCGCCCGGCAAACGAGTGCCGGGAGCAAACGTGGTGTAAAGTTCATTCCCGAAAACCGTTTTGCCCGAACCCAATTGATTGAGCGTTGCATAGGCATTGATCGCTTGGCTTCCCGTCATTCCCCAGCTCCCGCGCAACTTTAAATCGGAAATCAATTTGCTATCTTTCAAAAAATTCTCTTCCGATAATCGCCAGGCAATGGCACCGGAAGGAAAGTAACCCCATTTATTGCCTTCGCTGTATTTAGAAGAACCATCCGAGCGGAAACTTACCGTAAACAGATATTTATCGCTAAAAGAATAATTTATACGGCCCAAATAAGAAAGCAGTACCGATTTGGAATACCCGGAACCGGGTATCCCTGGATTCTCCGCTGCACTCAGATCATGCGATTCACTGGCATCGGTAAGAAAACCCACTCCACTACCTGCCAGAAAGGTGGTTAAAAAGTTTTGATAAGTAAATCCCGCCACTGCTGAGATCTCGTGTTTTTCATTAAAGGTTTTATTATAGCTGACCGTATTTTCATTTAACAAGCTTCTAAATTGACTGGCGCTTACATTGGCGCCACCATTGGAATTGATGAAATTTCTGCTGGTATAAAGGTCCGTCCGGTCGTCCCTGTTTTCTATCCCCCCGGAAATTTTTATGGTCAGTTCCGGAACGGGATTATAAAGAAAGGCTACATTGGCCAAAAACACATTGGCTTTGATCACATTGGATTGTTCATTGATAAAATTGATGGGGTTGATGATATCAGGGGCCACAAAAGGATAAGCATTGGCCAAAACCCTGTAGGAACCATCTTCATTATACGGGGTCAAGGTAGGCGCTGCCGAAATTGCCGCACCGATCATGGTATTGCCCCGTGCCCCACCATCACTATCCCTTCTTGCTGTACTCAGATGGCTGAATGTACTGGATAGGTTTACCTTAAATTTTTCACTTATTTCATGGTCAACATTGGTGCGCAACGAATATCGGTTATAATCACTTCCTTTTACAATTCCTTCCTGCCCAAAATAACTTCCTGACAAAGAAAACTTTGTTTTTTCATTCCCTCCGTTGACGTTAACAGAAGAGGTTTGCATAGGCGCCCTTTGAAAAACAAAATCCTGCCAATCAAAACCAGCCCCCCACCCATTGATCTCAGCCTGGGAAAAATATGGTTCTACATTATCATTTGCTGCCTGTAAATTATAAAATTCAGCATATTCTTCGGCGTTCATCAGGTCCAGTTCCTTTCTGAGCGTTTGTTCTCCATAACTTAAATCCAGATCCACGCGCGTCTGCCCTGCCACCCCTTGTTTGGTGGTAATAATAACCACTCCGTTGGCACCCCTGGAACCATAAATGGCTGTGGCAGAGGCATCCTTCAGGATCTCTATACTTTCTATATCAGAATTATTAAGAACAGTAGGATTGTTCCCAAAAATGGGAAATCCATCCACTACGTAAAGTGGTTCATTACTGCCTTGAATGGAATTGGTACCACGGATACGAACATTTAAGCCGGCTCCCGGAGCCCCTGTGGTTGGTGAAACCTGCACACCTGCAGCACGACCTGAGAGTGATTGAAGGACATTGGTCGTAGGAAAAGCGTTGATGTCCCGGGAACTTACTTGGGATACCGAACCCGTTAAATCCGATCTTCTTTGAGTTCCGTAGCCTATCACCACTACTTCATCCAAGGCAGCTACCTCTTCATTAAGTGTGACATCAATGGTGCTTTGGTCCCTTATGGCAATATTTTGGGATTCAAATCCCACAGAAGAAAATTCCAGGGTGGATCCCTCCGGAACTGAAATGGAATAGTTGCCTTCTTCATCAGTAACTGTACCAATTTCAGTTCCTTCTGCCGTGATGGTCACCCCCAGTAAGGGTTCTCCATTTTGGTCTGAAACGGTTCCTGTGATGGTAATATCCGCTACATCCGTCGTATCTTGTCCACTTAAAGTTCCCACAGCTAGCAGATTTAAAAAAAATAGCTGAAAAACCAATCCATAGAGGTAATGTCTTCCTATTTTTCGGGTAATGGGTAATACATTTTTCATAGCATACTGCTTTTGGATAATTTTCCGCAAATTCACAATGGCTGGTTCATTCATCAGCATGATACCAAATAAGTCTACTTAAGCGGATATATTTTGGCCTGCAAATTATGGTAGTTGATTAGCATCATGTCCAATGGAATGCCAATACCCCGATTAGGAATAATTAATCTTTCTTTTTTGAATGTTTTATTTAACTGAATAAAGAAAGACCTAAATAAAAAGATAATAATCCGATTTACTGTAGGATTTCAAATTAACTAACTCAGTGAGGTGAAATAAAATATAATACCGTTGTAATCCATTTGTAGAAATTAATTCAAAACATAATTCTACATCCATTAAAAAAGCGTTATAAAAAATCATTCCTGAAAAACACCACCAACCTTTGATCACCTGAAAATATTATTACTGTTGAAGTGCCAATAGAAAGACTCCCATTATGATGTTTGGGCATTCATCTCTCTAAAAAAGTATTTTACATTAAAAAGTCATCAAGATGTGGCTTGTTTTCGTCATATTGAGGATAAAATGGGGCAAGCGTAATTGTTAAGGCTAAAGCCTGCAGGTACTCTGGCCATTGTACGATTGAGAATTTAACGGTATACACCATAAAGAAACAAAATGACTTTTAAAAAGGGCGTTGGGATTGACATTATTGCTCAATGGCTTCTCGAAAAAGGTTTTACCCTGAACAATATGTAATGCCCCCATCATTTCAGGTAAAAAATTCGAGATACAAGGCGATCCATATTTTCAAATTGACACAACAGGTGCTCAACCAAAGTTTGACCCATAAAAAAGCGAATTAGTAAATGTATCATTTCCAAAATCAGAACTAACTGACAGGACGTTCTGGATTATATCGCCAAGGATTTATCATGATATAGTTTGGCAATTAATGAACGAATGGGAGTTAATAGTCAAAACACTTTTTAATCCATTAAACAAAATCTATTCGTACAGTTTTCCAATTCCTGTTTCTAAAAACAATAAAGGTTCTATTTGCCAAAGAGGCTATTCGGGTAAAAAGTATTCATAAGGTAGCAGTATAACATGAAGTTCTGAAACAGAATAAGGTTTATAAATATTTTTTTGTTGTTTAAATATATAAAAACGTTTTTTAAAAAAATTTTCCTTACCTTAGCTTCTTCATTTTGAAGGTTTTTTAATTTCTTTTCTCATTACCTGTTCTATAATTTTTATGAAAAAAGCAATTGTTTTATTTACTGCATTGTTTTATTGTTCATTATGCCTTGGCCAGAACAACCCCGATAAAGCAAAGTTATCCTGGAGCAAAGAATTCCGCGGCAAAAAGAAAATGACGTTCAGCCAAGTGATTGGAGGAGACGAATCCGGAGTTTATATTACCAAAACAACGATAAAAGATAATGTCAGAGGAAATAACTCGCTGCCTATCATGGAGCGTTATGATAAAAACCTTGGACTAATCAAATCCGAAAAACTGAAGGTCAAAAAAAAGGAAGGGCGGTTAACCTATGTAAATATTATACAAATGGATGGCAATCTTTACCTTTTTTACTCGCTTGTCAACATCTGGAAAAAATCCCTCATGCTTATGCTCCAACCGTTGGACAAGGAAAACCTGCTGGTGGTCGGAAAGGCAAAAAAAATAATGGAAACCAAAATTCCAGCAATCAGTCAAAGAGATCAATTAATGAACTTCGAATTGAAATTATCAGAAGACAAAACTTCATTAATGATATTTCATACCACGCCTTCTGTAGGGAGCAAACCTGAAAAGATACAGCTAATCGTCCTAGACAAACACATGAACCTGGATTGGTCAAAAGAAGTGATACTCTCCTACAAGGATAAATTGTTTGAGACCGTGAATTTCTATCTTGACAATGAAAGGAATGTATATTTATTGGGTAAAAATCACCATACAAAGAGAACTGATAAGAAATCAGGAAAACCCAACTACAATTTTTTGCTATTGAGCTATTTAAATAATGGAACGGATTTCAGGACCCATGATATATCCAATAATGACAAACTCTTTATGGATATGAAAATAGCTGTCAATCATAATTCAGACATAATCTGCAGCGGATTTTACTCTAACGAAGGCACTGGTTCCATTGGAGGTTCGTATTATTTAAAATTGGAATCAGGCACCCACAAAATAAAAAAGGAAAGCTACAATGATTTTTCCTCAGATTTTCTTACCCAAAACATGCCGGATAAAAAATTAAAGAAAACCATTAAAATTGAAAAAGGAAAAGAACCTGAAATGTATTCTTATAAATTGGATAATATGGTAATCAGAGAAGACGGCAGTATCACTTTGGTAGGTGAGCAAATGAAAGAAATCAACATTAGAAGGAACTCACAATTCACACAGCCGGTACCGATTTCACCAATGGCACAATCCAATCGCAATAGGAGGTTAAGCACCACATCGGACCATTATTCTTACCATGACATTATAGTTATTCATTTTTCACCTGAAGGGGAAATTGAATGGTCTGAAAAAATAGTTAAAAAACAGGACACTTCTTCAGATTTTGGATTCTTCTCTTCGTATACAATGGCCAGTGTAAAAGATAAAGTCTATTTTATTTTTAATGACAATCCCCAAAATCTTCACAACAACTGTACAGAGACACTAAAAAATTTCAACCCGACGTCGAAGGATTATATGGTTGTCCTGGTGACCTTGGACTCCCAAGGAAACCAAAGTAAGGAGGTATTGTCAATTCCAAGAGACACTAATATTCTAATAAAACCAAGTGTGAGTAAGCAAATTTCATTAAACCAGCTGATTTTTTATGGACAATTCAGGGAAAATTTCAGATTGGCAAAATTGGAGTTTGAAGGTGCTTTTTCCTATTAAATCTAAGAATCCAGCCATTTTCTTTTTTTGGAAAGTTCTAAGGTAGGTAAGGGGAGATTCATGAGTTATGCGAACTGGGAACTGTTAATAATGCCTGCTAAAATTTAAGCAGGCAATATTATGATTATCCCTCTTTATTGTAACTCTTTCACCTTTACTATTTCATTTTCGTTCCTGCTCAAAAACAAATACCCCCTTTTTGTTGGCAATGATAATGTCCAATAATTTGTCCCCGGTGATGTCCTCTGCTACTACGTGTACCCCGACTCCAGAATTGTCGTCTATCAGGTGGGGGACCCAGTTTGGAGTTTCTCCCGGCTGGAATTCATACCAATAAAGGACCGCTGGGTCATATTCCCCGGGATCATTCCCCATATGGGCAAAATATCGCTTTCCTGTAATCAGATCCAGGTGTCCATCCCCATTCACGTCCACATGGGCCAGTCCATGTGTCTGTGTATACTCCTCGGAGATGGAATGGGTAACCCACTGTCCCTCCCCTATCTGCTCATGCCACCAAATTCCCAGGGCATGTGCGGAGGAGGAGATCACGTCCTGATCCCCGTCCCCGTCCACATCCTGGGCATACATCTGCGCACTGGCTTCGCCCAGATCAGCAGGATGAAAGGTCCAATCAGGCTGGAGCGGATCAGCCGGGGCCTCCCACCAGCCTTCCATTATGATCACGTCCATTCTTCCGTCATTGTTCATGTCCCCCATTCCCAGTCCATGGGAAAACCTGTCCGTGCCCGGGCTTTTCTCCTTACTGATGGTGAACTTCTGCCACTCCAGGTTGTCCTTGGAGTCCGGAGCCTTCAACCAGATCATCTCGCCAGTGGGCGGGTTGCCGCCCAATATGTCCAGCTTCCCGTCCCCGTCCATATCGTAGAATCCTGCCGATTCATTTCCCAATGTCCCATGGATGAGATGGACTTTCCAATGTCCCCCTTCGTTCTGGGGGTTTTCGAACCATTGTACTTCCTCCCCGGGAAAACCTATACGGACGAAATCTGTCCAGCCGTCCCCGTTCACATCCATGGCCTGGCTGATAAAAGCATCGCTGTAGCCCTTGTCGTACTCAAATTTCTGTGGCTCAGCCAGCTCGTGCTTTTCCCAACCCGGGGCCTCAAACCAATAGGCCCCGGCCATAACATCTGTTTTACCGTCTCCGTTCACATCCCCCACCGCCACTCCTTCGGCAATGAAATCTTCCAATAAGGTATGTTTAATAAAGGAGATCTGATCACCAGACGCCTCCTTTGCACCTGAAGCCTGGGATTTACATTGCATCATTAAGCCTGCTGTCAAAATGATAAGGAAACAGGGCATGAAAAGAATAATAGGATGTCTCATGGTTTTTAGGTTAGATTGTATGTAATTACTTATCTGGTTTTATAGTCAATAGTCGATAGATTGGTCAACAGTCCACAGTCGACTGTCCACGGCAAAGGCTTCCCATCTCTCTCTTAGTCCGTCTCCCTCTCTTCCGTCTCCGGTCTCCGGTCCACTGCATCTCGTCCTGAATCTACTTGACTCTTTTCATTATCGTGGGACCTCCGAAGTGGAGAAGTACTAAGTACTAAGTACAAAGTACAAAAAGTGACGATGCCTAAATAACACTGACCGATATAGGTTATTCTCTACTGATTAATCTGCATAGATTACATCTTGACTCTGAGCTTTTGTTTGGCTTGAATGGATGGGGCTCGATGCCCCATCCATTTGACATTCTGCGTCGATTGACTCTGTCATCTTCGCTTTTGTTTGGCCCCTGTAAGATAGGTAATTTCTCTCAAAGGATTGTGGTGTCA
>JBBDSC010000183.1:0-21605 GCA_040905145.1 Anditalea sp. | reverse complement strand
GACCATGTGTTATCGGATCATCAACCAGGCTAATTATTTTCTTGAAAATATTGAACGGGTTGAACTTGATGAAACCACAAAAAAAACCCATTTGGGGGAGGTTCATTTTCTAAGGGGCATAGCCTATGCTTTATTAGCAGAAACCTACGGCGGAGTTCCTATTATTAACACGGTCATTGGGACTGAGGAGGCAAGAACAGTCAGCCGAAATACCCTTCAGGAAACCTGGGATCAAGCTATTGCAGATTATGATATAGCTATCCAAAACCTTCAGCCTGAGGCTTCTGAGCTAGGCAGGGCCACCAAGGGTGCTGCTTTGGGAATGAAAATGAGAGCTTATTTGTATCAAAATAATTATAGCGAAGTATTGAGTGTGGTCGAGCAAATAGAGGCTTTAGACAAATATTCTCTTTTCCCTAGCTATGAGGGGCTCTTCCAGCTGGAAAATGAAAACAACCAGGAAGTTCTTTTTGATATTCAATATATTGCAGGCGAGCAGGGACAAGGAAACTTCTTTGCTTGGCTGGCACTCCCGGAATCCATTCCGGCTGCTGGAGCAAGTGATCCTGCCCCCACGCAACATATTGTGGATGCGTATGAAATGATTGATGGTTCCGCCGTGGATCCAAATAATCCCTATGAAGGAAGGGATCCACGTTTGGATTTCACGATTTTACGGCCAGGCGCCTATTTCGAAGGATTACTTTATCCAACGGAAATTAGAAATCATGTTGGTCAGAGGGTTGGTTTTGGACTGCGGAAAAACGTAGGTGAAGGAATTCCGATTCTTGCACCCCGTGTTTCCCCACTGAATTTCATCGTTTTACGCTATGCCGATGTATTGTTATCCAAAGCAGAAGCCTTAATTGAAACCAATCAGAACATTGATGAAGCAATTGCTTTGATTAATAGAATAAGAACCGAACGGACAGATGTAAAAATCACCAGTTTGCCAATGGGTTTGTCGCAGTCCGAAGCAAGGAATAAACTCAGACATGAACGCCGGATAGAGTTTTTTGGAGAAGGAATAAACTGGGCTGATATCAAACGTTGGAACATTGGACCTGATATTTATCCGGTTGAAGTCCGTGGTGCCGATGGTAGTTTAATCGAAGTAAAGTTTCCTGCTGAATATGAGGAGAGACACAATTTACTGCCCATACCGGACAATGAACTTTCCTCGAATCCAAATTTGGAGCAGAATCCAGGGTGGTAATTGAATAAAAGATGAAAGATGGAAAATCTCAGAAACTTCGCACTGTTTCCCAATCTTACCTAATAATCGGCAGGTAAATGAGTAACCGTAGAGAATTTATAAAGATAGCAGCCTTATCTGGAGTAGGCCTTGGGTTTGGAAATAATTTTCCGGCAGGGGATATTTTTGATAAGCTGCAAAAAGGGGGCAGATCAGGGTTAATAGAGGCTGACACTCCACCCGATTTAATCTTCAGTCCTAATCGTGCGGCAAGCTGGTGGTGCACCATTGAGGATCTTCAGTGGTCACAAAAGGAGATTATAGATAAAATAAAACGCAGAGCAGGAGGTTTTGCAGAAGCAGGAATTGATACGGCCATAAATTTTGGTTTCCATATCCGGTTTGATTTCTCCAATTATTTCGGCCAGTTACATGGGTATTATGCGAATGTGTGTGAAGAATTGCATAAATATGATATCAAATTCATGGACCACTATTCTTGCAATCATGTAGAGCGGCCGAGGGATGAAGCGGAGTTCAAAAAGTTGCACAGAGGACAGCGCCATCATGTTCTATTATTTCATGACCCTATTGCTGCACAATATGCACAATATGAAGGACATAGATTTCATGATATTTGTGAGGTTGATCTGCTTGATGGAAGGCGCGGATATGCCAAACAATATCAAATGGAAACCTTTTGCCATAACAATCCCGGATTTTTGGATATGCACCAAAAATATCTGGCCAGGCTGATAAAAGAAGTTCCCTTTGATGGTGTAGAAGTAGATGATATGTGCACTTATGCGGGATTGACCACCTGCGGATGCACGTATTGCCGCGAACGGTTTAAAAAAGATTATGGTCATGAAATTCCTGCTTTTGGAGATAAATCATTTTGGGGAGATACCTCAAAACCCATGCTTCAGTGGGGAAATTATGAGAATCCGGTATTCAGAGACTGGTTAAGAATGAAAACCGATTCCATTGTCGACCATGTAAAAATGGTCAAAAAAACTGTGGGTGACAGGCCATTGATGTCCTGCTGTTCAAGTACGGGCCCGGTAACCTTAAATGCCATTTCACTTGACCTGGAGAAGATGGCTCCGCATCTTGATTTCTTTATGCTTGAGAATGTGGGGACCAATGTCAGGAGCGTGGATTGGATTGAAAAGGATGCAGAAGCTATGCATCAAAAGGATATTGCTGCCAAGAGAGGAAATGCTCCCGCCATAGCTTTAAGTTATACGATCTATGAACAGGGAGCTTATTTTGGCTGGGCCCTGAGTCGTTTTTGGGGTGTTTCCAATTGGAGCAGTACCCTAAATCAAAGACTTGAAGAAGATCCTTCAGACGCTATGGAAATGGAGGACGTCATAAGTCCATTCAACAAATGGGAAATAAAAAACAGTGACCTTAATTACAGGGATGGAAATGACCTGGTTGAAGTAAGACTGGTAAACAGCAGGTATTGCAGGGAAAACGGATGGAAAGATGAGGATGGATTGGAACATTGGGATAGAGCTAAAGCTTGGTCAGAGCAGTTAGTAAAAAACAATGTTGGTTACCGTTTTTTACGTTCTGAGGAATTGGGGGATGAAACTGCTTTAAGTAAAGAAAAATCCCCGCTGATTTTGGATGGTGTAGGATGTGTTTCTGCCAAACAATATGGGGCGATAAAAAAATATTTATCCAAAGGCGGAATTGCATGGCTTGCGCTGCCATTTGGCACCCATGATGACAAAGGATTTAAACATAAAAATCCTTTGTCTGAGGAATTGTTGAAAGGGAAGTATAAAAATCTTACAATAATTGATTCTGCGGGAAGAGGTATCCCTCTAAAAAAACTTATTTCTGATAGCACTTTTAAACCTGTTGTAAAGCAGATAGGAGGGGACAACAGGTGGGCAGCAAGAATCAGGACCTATAAAAATGATAAATGGGTGATTCATTTTATGAATACAGCTATTGTAGCAGTGCCCCATTCCACCATAAAAGACAATGCCGCCATCCCTATTTTAAAGGAAATGGAGTCAAGGATAAATGATAATAAGCTTGAGTATGAGATAAATACCTTTGGGATGGATTTGCCCAATTTATCTGTTTTGAGTCCCGAGCTAGGAGAAAAGCAAAGACCGGTAGAACTTAGTCAGACCAAGCCTGGCTATTCTTCAATACGGGTTAATCTTGAGAATGTGAAAACCTATGCAGTTGTTCAATGAGACAAAACCATCACCTCTATAAATGTGAGGCATTAATTATATTTTGTATATTAGCGAAATGCTGCACATTAAAGTAGTTAAATAATATGGGGAAATATTTTATAAAGAAAATATTAATTTCAGCAGTAATTGTCATCGTCATCATATGGGTTTTTCAATATAATTCCCGAGTGAAATTTTCGGATGAGATAGAAGCCGTCTTGCCCGAGGAAATTGATTTCAATTATCATATCAAACCCATCTTATCGGATAACTGTTTTACCTGCCATGGTCCGGATGAGAATAAAATAGAAGCTAACTTGCGGCTGGATCTGGAAGAAAGAGCACTGGCAGCCATTGGAGAGCATAAAGATCATTATGCTATTGTACCGGGCAATACTAATAAAAGTGAGGTATACAAGCGCATTACTTCAACTGACCCGGAAATGATGATGCCTCCTCCGGAATCTAACCTCAAACTTTCTGAGCAGGAGGTGGCATTAATTACCCGCTGGATAGAACAGGGCGCAGCATATAAACCGCATTGGGCCTTTATTATACCTGAAAAACCAAAAGTACCCCAGGTGGAGAACACCGCCTCGGCTAATAATGAGATAGACCATTTTACGCTCGCTAAAATGGAGGAAAAAGGTTTTAAGCCTTCCGAAAAGGCCAGTAAAGAAATCTTAATACGCCGGGTATCTTTTGATCTGACGGGGCTGCCTCCCAGTGTAGAAGAAGTGGATGCTTTCCTGAATGATAACTCTCCTGACGCCTATGAAAAACTGATAGACCGTCTGCTGGAATCCCCGCAGTATGGTGAACGCATAGCATCTGAATGGCTGGATGTGGCCCGCTATGCTGATTCTCACGGTTATCAGGACGATGGTATGCGGAATATGTGGCCCTGGCGTGATTGGGTTATTGAATCATTTAATGAAAACATGCCTTATGATGATTTTATACTCTGGCAGATTGCAGGAGATATGTTGCCTGATGCCACTAAAGAGCAGAAATTAGCCACCGGGTTCAACCGCAATCACCTGCAAAGCCAGGAAGGCGGAATCGTAGATGAAGAGTACCGGGTAGAATATGTGGCAGACCGCACCGCCACCTTAGGCAAAGGTATTTTAGCTTTAAGTACCGAATGCGCCCGCTGCCATGATCATAAATATGATCCTATCTCACAGCAGGAATATTTTGAATTGTATGCTTTCTTTAACAGCGTCAATGAGACTGGGCAGAGTCCTTATATGGGAGAAGCCAGTCCAACGGTGATTATTACCGATGAAAAGGTAGATAAGCTGCTATCCTACGTAAAGGAGAAGATGCAGCAGCAGGAGCAAAAAACAGATCCTGATCGGGAGGAATACCGCAAGGGATTTGATCAATGGCTCACCAAGCTTAAAGGAAGCCCTCAGCAGCAGGTAAAGCTAAAGGGCAGGATAGGACATTATCCGCTGGATAAGCTGGTGGAGGATAAATATATCAATCTGGTCAATAAAGATAAACCGGCTGATATGGTCCTGAGACAGAATGAGAAGGACCTGGAAATTGCGGAGGGTAAATTTGGTAAGGCAGTGAAGCTAGTGGGGGACAGCTATATAGATTTAGGTGATGATATCGGTTACTTTGAGAGAAATGAACCTTTTGCTATCAGCATTTGGCTCAGAACCTTGAAAGACAGCCTGCAAGGTGCTGTCTTTTCAAAATCAGGAGGCTTTGCCAACGGGTACCGAGGTTATGATCTGATGCTCCGGGAAGATGGCCGGCTTTCTGCCACTTTAAGCCATACCTGGCCTGCCAATGCTATTGAAGTACATACTACAGATAAAATACCGGTAGATGAATGGGTGCATCTGGTAATGAGCTATGATGGCTCCAGTAAGGCTAAAGGTCTGCAAATATACCTGAATGGAAAACCCATGGAGCTTGAGATAATCACAGATCACCTTAAGCGCAGCATCTTAACCTATGGCAAGGACAAAGAAACCTGGGGTAACCCAGGTAATCTGCGCATAGGCAGTCGGGATAATGAAACCCTTTCTGAGGCACTGGTGGATGAATTCAGCGTGTTTGACCGCAGGCTCAGCCCAGTGGAAATCTCTGCCTTGTACGGCACTCCAGACCCGATCATGGTTTATTTCAATGAGGAGGATCAACAGGCCCTGCTGGATTACTATCTTTTAAATTTCAGTTCAACTTATCAACAGCATCATAAAACTTTAACCAGCCTCAGAGGAGAGGAAAATGACATACTCAGCGCCGAGCCTGAGGTGATGGTGATGAGTGAGCGAAAGGAACCCCGCCCAACCTTCATTCTGGACCGCGGTGCTTATGATGCTCCCACCAAACAGGTATATCCCAGCACCCCTTCGGCTGTAATGGAATTCCCCGAAGACCTGCCCAAGAACCGTCTGGGCCTTGCCCAGTGGCTTATCCATGAAGAAAACCCCTTAACAGCACGGGTGGCGGTGAACCGCTATTGGCAGATGATCTTTGGCCAGGGAATTGTGAAAACCTCTGATGATTTTGGCAATCAGGGAGAATTGCCTTCACATCCGGAACTGCTGGATTGGTTGGCTGTTCAGTTCAGAGAATCGGGCTGGGATATAAAAGAATTGCTCAGGCTGATGGTTACTTCAGCTACTTACCAGCAATCCTCTGTACTAAAGAAAGAGTTGCTGGAAAAAGATCCGGATAATGTATGGCTGGCGCGCGGCCCCTCCTATCGTATGCCTACCGAAATGATCCGTGATAATGCGCTTGCCGCCAGTGGACTGCTGGTAAAGAAGATTGGCGGGCGTAGTGTAAAGCCTTATCAACCGGAAGGGCTCTGGGAAGAACTTGCCATACGTAATGCCACCGTATATGAACCTGACAGTGGATCTAATCTCTACCGAAGGGGGCTGTACACGATCTGGAAGCGAAGTTCACCACCACCCTCTATGGTCATCTTTGATGCTTCAGATAAATATTTATGTACGGTAAAGCGGCAAAATACCAATACGCCACTACAAGCACTGGTGCTGTTAAACGATCCGCAGTACCTGGAAGCTGCCCGTATGCTGGCAGAAAGAATGATCAAGGAAGGGGGAGATCAGTTGGATGAACAGATCAACTATGGTTTCAGGCTTATGACCAGTAGAAAGCCTGATGAGCCTGAACTGCAGATACTGCAGAACCTATATGAGGCAGAGTTGGCTGAGTTTCGCAGCTCACCTGCAGCAGCAGATAGCCTGCTACAGGTGGGAGAACAGCCAAGGGATCAAACCTTACCTGAAAACCAGGTTGCAGCCCTTACGGTAGTGGTCAGCACTTTAATCAATTATGATCAGGCAGTCTACAAAAGATAAGTTTTTATTAACTAAAGAAAATATTGAAATGGGTTTATTACATAATCAACATATGGATCGGCGGGAATTCTTAACCAAGACCAGCTTGGGCCTGGGCAGTGTAGCTCTGGCCTCTCTGCTGAACCCCGTCAGCATGTATGGTCAACCGGCAAACTCTGCCACCGGAGGCATATTGGATGCGCTGCATTTTGCTCCCAGGGCCAAACGCGTCATCTATCTGTTCCAGAGCGGAGGTCCCTCTCAAATGGAGCTCTTTGACTATAAGCCTCTGCTCAATAAGAGGGTTGGTGAAGAATTGCCTGAATCTATAAGAGGCGGACAGCGACTCACAGGTATGACCTCCAATCAGAAATCATTTCCACTGGCAGGTTCTGTATTTGATTTTGCCCAGCATGGGCAAAGCGGGGCCTGGGTGAGTGAGCTGATGCCTTACACTGCAAAAATTGCCGATGAGCTTTGCTTTATCAAGTCTATGCATACGGAAGCTATTAATCATGATCCTGCCATTACTTTCTTTCAATCAGGCTCCCAACAGAACGGCCGCCCTTCCATAGGTTCCTGGATCAGCTATGGGTTGGGCAGTGATAACAACAATCTGCCTGCTTTTTGTGTACTGTTATCCCGGGCACGTAAGGACGGTGCCGGCCAGCCCTTGTATGCCAAGCTCTGGGGCAGTTCTTTTCTGCCTTCTCTGCATCAGGGTGTACAGTTTCGCTCCGGTAAGGATCCTGTACTTTACCTAAATGATCCGCAGGGTATGAATAAAAGCAGCAGACGCAGGATGCTGGATGCCCTGAAAGGGCTGCACGAGATGCAGTATGAAAAAGTGATGGACCCGGAGATCAACTCCCGAATAGCTCAGTATGAGATGGCTTATCGCATGCAGGCTTCTGTACCGGAGACTATGGACATCTCTAAAGAACCTGATTACATCTATGATATGTACGGACCGGATAGCCGTATTCCAGGCACGTATGCAGCCAACTGCCTGTTGGCCAGACGGCTGGCAGAAAAGGATGTGAAGTTTATTCAGCTTTACCAACAGGATTGGGACCATCATGGTAATCTTCCCAATCTGATAGAGGGTATGAGCAAGAGTGTGGATCAACCTTCAGCTGCTTTAGTGATGGACTTGAAACAAAGAGGGATGCTGGACGATACCTTGGTCATTTGGGGAGGAGAGTTTGGCCGCACCAATTACTCACAAGGGAGATTGACCAAAGATAACTATGGGCGTGACCATCATCCCCGCTGCTTTACCATGTGGATGGCAGGTGGAGGCGTAAAGAAGGGCTTTACCTTTGGAGAAACCTGTGAGTTTGGATATAATATTGTCAAAGATCCTGTGCATGTGCATGACTTTCAGGCTACACTGCTGTATTTAATGGGGGTGGATCATGAAAAGCTTACTTTCAAACATCAGGGAAGAAGGTTCCGACTCACGGATGTACGTGGGGAGGTTGTCAAGGATATTTTAGCATAAAACATCCCCTGAGTGCGGCTGGGGAAAGTTACTATAACAAAAAATATTAGATTTAACGAAAAATGCAATGACAAATATTGAACGAAGATCATTTCTAAAAGGTGCAGCAGCTATTTCTGCAATAACGATTTTGAAACCTGCTACTGCTTTTGGCTTCAAAGCCAATTCTGCGATTCAAGTTGGGATAATCGGTTGTGGAAATCGTGGAACTGCAGTTATTTCATCCATGTCAGAAAATGCCAATATAAATATAATTGCAATGGCCGATCTTTTTGAAGATCAGTTGCAAACAGCAAAGGGTAAGTTCAACCAGCTTAATGCCAGTAAAGGATTCCCTGATATAGATAAATCGAATATTTACCAGGGGTCAAAGGCGTACCTTGAACTACTCGAGAATAAAGAGGTGGATGCAGTATTGATCTCTTCGCCTGCTTATACTCATCCTGGTTTTCTAGAGGCAGCAGTTGCTGCGGGAAAACATGTTTATTGTGAAAAACCTGTAGCCTTAGATGTAGAAGGCTGTAAAAGAGTAGAAGCTGTGGGTGATAAATTAAATGGGAAACTTAGCGTTGTCATCGGATTCCAGATACGATATGCCTCCCCATATATTGAAATGGTCAAGAGAATCCATCAGGGGGATATAGGTGATATTATAAACGCACAATTGTATTATTTTTCCTCTGGTATAGATATTAAGCCATTCAAAAATATGTCAAATGATGAAGCCCGGATTCGGAATCAATTTCATTTTAATGCATTGTCAGGAGGAATATTACTAGATCAGGGAATACATATGCTTGATGTCTGTAATTGGACACTTCAAAAGAATCCTGTCAGTGCTATTGGGACAGGAGGAAGAAAAGGAGGTCCTGACTTTGGCGATACCTGGAATAACTATCAGGTGCTTTATAAATACCCCAACAGCATTAATGTTAGTTTTCACTCAACTCAGCTAGGATCTCAATTTGGTGATGTTTGTGCCAGATTTATAGGGGCGAAAGGTATTGCCGAAGCACATTATGATGGAGGTGTATTTATTAACGGGGAAAATCAATGGGATTCAGGTGTTTTAAGAGGAGAACCAGACGAGCTTACCCAACAGCAGCAAGCTGCAGGTATTTTCACTTCATCTCTCCATGATGCGAATGCGAACAAGGTGAAAAGTTTTATCAAGAGTATTGAGACTGGAAATTATCTAAATGAAATTCCTTCAGGATCAGAATCAACGCTTACTGCTATATTGGGGAGACAAGCCGCAACAGCACAGAAACAAGTTTCTTGGGATGAAATGTATTTTTCTAATGAAAATGTTGATGCAGAATTACACTTATCCCAGTTTGATTAAAATCCTAAGGATATTCTATATAATGAGCTTGTTAATAGATGAAGGACTGACTTTTAGGAAGTTTTTTTATGATATTGAATTAAGCACATATAGATCATAAACATTAGACTATGTCAACAAAGCAACGGACCAAAGATTTATCCCAGTATCATGGATTAGTATCAGACATATTTAAGCAGCCTGCAACCCAAGAAGAATGGGAGCAATACAGGCTTAGTGATGATCAGGTAAATTTCTTTCAGGAATATGGTTATCTAACTGATGTTAAAATGTTGGAAGAATGGCAGGTAGATCAACTGAATGAGGAATTGTCATGTATAACTGATCCCCAACATTCGGGTAACCATTTTTTTTATACTTTTCACTCAAACGAATCCGCGGACCCTAATGCTGTCCTTTTTCACGCCCTTGGAGCATGGCGTATCACGGAAGGATTTCACGATGTGCTATGGAATCCTGCTTTTGTAATGGCAGCAAGCCAATTGTTGGGAGACATGCCTGTTCGCTTTTGGCATGATCAACTTTTCTGTAAGCCCGCGCATCATGGTGGGGTTGTGGCCTGGCATCAGGATTATTCCTACTGGACAAGAACAATGCCAATGCAACACCTAACTTGCTGGACAGGTCTGGATGATGCCACTACCGACAATGGCTGCCTCTATTATGTACCTAAAAGCCACAACTGGGGTTTATTGGATAAACCTGAACTTGCCGGAGATATGGAAGGGCTGATGGAGTATCTTACAGAAGAACAGCAAGCAGAATTTAAACCGGTGCCTATAGAAATGAAAAAAGGTTATAGCGCCTTTCACCACCCTCTGATGATCCATGGCTCCTATGAAAATAATTCAAACAGAGTGCGCAGGGCTTTTGTTCTGAACGTATTTGCGGATGGCACTTTGTCTGAGACGGATGAAGAACTGCTGGAGGGGGTACCTTTGATTTCCAGAGGCGAAAAAATGCAGGGGCAATTTTTCCCGCTTCTAATTGACCCAAAGTCATAAAGCTACTGAGAATAATTTATGCTATTTGATGTTCTTGATTGGTTAATTATTGTCTCATTCTTCATAGTTTCTTTGGGGATAGGATTATATGCCTCCAAAACAGCGGGAAAAAGCGCGAAAGAATTTTTCCTGTCAGGGAGAAATATGCCCTGGTGGCTGTTGGGGGTTTCTATGGTGGCTACTACTTTTTCTGCTGATACGCCAAACCTGGTTACGGATATTGTCAGACAAAATGGGGTTGCCGGCAACTGGACCTGGTGGGCGTTTCTGTTAACTGGCATGCTCACGGTTTTTCTTTATGCCAAGCTTTGGAGACGATCCGGAGTCATGACCGATCTGGAATTTTATGAACTACGCTATAGTGGCAAACTTGCGGCCTTTTTAAGAGGATTTCGCGCACTTTATCTCGGTGTTTTCTTTAATGTGCTGGTGATGGCCAGCGTAAGCCTGGCAATAATTAAAATCGGTGGTATTATGATGCAGTGGTCGCCATTGCTAACCATTGTTATTTCTATGTCTGTTACGGCAGTGTATTCTACATTTGGAGGTCTCAAAGGGATTTTGCTTGCCGATTTTTTTCAATTCTTTATTGCCATGATTGGATCCGTAGCAGGAGCCTATATTATCGTAAACCTTCCGGAAGTTGGCGGCCTTACTAATTTATTACAACACGAAGGTGTACAGGGGAAGCTCAATATGTTACCTGATTTTTCTGATTGGGATGCATTATTGATCTTGCTTATTCTTCCGCTGGCCGTGCAGTGGTGGAGTGTATGGTATCCAGGTTCAGAGCCTGGAGGAGGAGGATTCATTGCTCAACGTATGCTTTCGGCTAAATCAGAAAAGGCTGCTATCGGTGCTACTCTTTTTTTTAATGTAGTTCATTATGCGATGCGCCCCTGGCCTTGGATTTTAATTGCCTTTGCTTCTATTATCGTATATCCTGACATTGCTTCTATGCGCCAGGCATTTCCTGAAGTAAATCCACAATTTATTCAAAATGATTTCGCTTATCCGGCGATGCTTAGCCATTTGCCAGTGGGTATTCTTGGTTTAGTGGTCGCTTCTATTATTGCTGCTTTTATGTCAACAATCTCTACACAGGTAAATTGGGGAGCCTCCTATATCGTGAATGATTTTTATCTGCGATTTATCAACCCTCATGCAGATGACAAACAGCTCGTAAGGGTAGGACGAATTTCCACTGTTCTTTTAATGATTGCTACTTCTATATTTGCACTCCTTCTAAGTAATGCCCTTCAGGCTTTTAATATTTTACTTCAAGTAGGTGCGGGCACCGGACTAATTTTCATTTTAAGGTGGTTTTGGTGGCGTATTAATGCCTATAGTGAGATTGCTGCAATGGTTATCTCCATCATAGTCGCCTTTTATTTAGAGCTTCTTCACCCGCTGACTGATTTTCCCGAAATTGGAGTTTCTGCAAAACTCCTTTTAGGAGTAGGTATTACGACAGCGGGTTGGTTATTGGTTACTTTTATTACACCTCCGACTGATAAAGATGTGTTGCGTAATTTTTATCGCCTGGTCCACCCGGGTGGACCAGGCTGGGAGAAGGTCATTAGGGAAGCAGAACAAGAAGATGATCCGATTGAAAAAAAATCCACTAAAGGTTGGGATGTGCCAATGGGGATCCTAGGAATGGTCATTGGTTGCTTTGCGGTTTATTCCGCCCTTTTTGCCATTGGCAATTGGCTTTATGGGAACTTCTGGTTAGCATCAGGATTGTCCGTAGCATGTGTTTTATCTAGTATAGCTTTAATAAAGATATTTATTAGGATAAGAACTGAACCGTAAATTTATTTTAATTGCAGTGTTTATTCGAAAAATGATTAACTCCTCGTCCTCTTGTATTGATCAAGAGTATTTTAAAAAATAATTGAAATTGGAAGGAGTATTTTTTCTTTTCTCTCCTTATATATTTATAAAAAATATTAGTTATATTGACAGATAGACGGTAGAGGATTTCGTTAAGAAAGATTTCTATACTTAGAAATATTTACGGTCCTCTGATGCAGAAACAAATTTAATTTATTTGCCTATTGAAAATGAAACAATAAACATTTTACCTGCTAACAGGAAAAGTGGCTGGAGCCGGCGGGTCAGATAACAAAAAAGAAATATTTTTCCAGAAAAACTTTATCATAAAACCATAAATAATAGCGCAACACTCAACCAGGTATAGATATGAAAAATAAAGTACAAATACATGTACTCAACATGACCAAGAGATTTATTCATGCTCTTCTCATTCAAGGTATCACGATGAGCCTTTTGTTGGCAGGCAATGACAATGCACAGGTAAAAAGCATTGATGAAGTAATTACCCATGAGGTTGATGTAATCATTACGGGTACTGTAGTGGACGAGAATGGGGAACCTATACCGGGGGTGACGATTTCCGTGCCAGAAACTAACATAGGGACGGCTACGGACTTAGATGGGAAATATTCTTTATCGGTTATTGAAGGGTCCACCTTGGTGTTTTCCTTTATAGGTTTTGAGACCCAAAGGGTTCTTGTAGAAAACCAAAACGAAATAAATATTACCTTATTTGAAGATATGGCTTCACTGGAAGAGGTAGTGGTGGTGGGGTATGGCACCCAGAAAAAAAATTCGGTTACAGGTGCAATTACTACTATGAAATCTGATGATGTCAGAAATATACCGGTACCTAACCTGTCCAGCTCTCTTGCAGGCCGCTTAAGTGGTGTTTATGTAAATCAGTCTTCAGGCGCTCCCGGATATGCCCCCTCCATTCGGGTGCGTTCTGTAAATACCTGGAAAAGCACTGGCAATGACCCCCTTTATGTTATTGACGGTATAATCTCCGATAAGCGGTTATTTGATGCAATGGATTATTCCGAGGTGGAAAATATCACTGTGCTTAAAGATGCCGCCTCAGGAGCTATTTATGGCGCCCGTGCTGCCAATGGTGTTATTCTTGTAACTACCAAAAGAGGGATATCAGGTGAATTCCAGTTAAACTATAGCTATTCCTATAGTTTTGATAAACCTTCTAAAATACCGGATTATGTAAGTGCCAAGGATATGGTGAGGCTCAATAATTATGCGCGGACAAACAGGGGAATACCACCGATGTATGATGATGAGGAAGTCGCATTTTTTAATGAAAATGATCCTGCCAAAGCCTGGTACACTTTAGCTTACAAGGATCCTGTCTTACAAAGACATTCGCTCACCGCTACCGGTGGCTCTGATAAAGTGAAATATTTTTTGGGAGGGTCCTATTTTGACCAGACAGCGTTTATAAAAAACGCAGATTTTAAAAAATACAATTTCCGGTCCAATTTGGATGTAAATTTTACAGAGCACCTTAGCGGTATTTTTAATGTTTCA
This sequence comes from Anditalea sp., assembly GCA_040905145.1. Classification (GTDB taxonomy): domain Bacteria; phylum Bacteroidota; class Bacteroidia; order Cytophagales; family Cyclobacteriaceae; genus DATGMS01. Next base: position 7,643 of record JBBDSC010000183.1, on the reverse strand, counting down.
TATAATCAGGGAACAAGAGAGAGATTTGCCATGCAGGAAGATCTTGTTGGTTTTGATGTTAATCCTGAATTTGGTAATCTGTGGGGACGGTTACTGTATTACCTGCCTAACGTACCACCCCAAACATCTGATGGAAAATTCATCAATCCAGGCTGGATAGGAAACCCGCTGGCATTTGTTGAAGAGGGTGGTACCAACACTCGGATTGAACGTAATGTTGCCATAATACTTGGGTTAACGTACAAAATCCCATTTTTGGATGGATTATCTGTTTCCGGAAAATACAGTCCAAATTATGCAGCTACCACCATGAAACTCCATGAGCTCAAAACTACTTTATACGATGTAGTAAGAAGAGGTACAAATGGAGCAATATATACAGATGAGGTTACCGGCACAATAAAATCAGCCTATCCTAATAAAGAAAGGTTAGCCAAAATCCAGGAAGCTTCCAATAACTACCAGTTGAACTTCTCTGCAAATTATGTTAAGGAATTCGGCAAACACCATGTTGATGCGGTTTTGGTTTATGAGCAAAGTGAAAGCCAGTATGATTATTTCTACGGTGTACGGGAGGGCTTCCCATTGGTGCAAAATGACCAGTTCTGGGCGACTTCGGCTTCCAGAGATGATTCATATGTAGGTGGAACTGAAAGAGAATTTGGACGCGCCTCATTTATTGGCCGGGTGGTATATAGTTATGATGAAAGATATTTTGTCAATGCAACTGCTCGCCATGATGGATCCATGCTTTTTGGCCCTGATTACCGATGGGGAACATTTCCTTCAGTTTCAGCAGGTTGGGTAATTTCCAAAGAGAATTTCTTTAATGTAAACAATATTGATTTCTTAAAAATGCGTGGTTCCTGGGGAATAGCCGGAAATGACGCTGTGGGAGGTTGGGAATGGAGTGAATCCTATGCTGTAAGTGGAGATTATTTATTCGGCACCACTCCTCAACCCCGTGTTAGATACAATGGTATTGTAAATGAAAAGTTGACATGGGAAAAAACCCGGGAATGGAATATAGGTTTGGACACTCGCTTGTTTAACCGTTTTCTGTTTACTGCCGAATATTTCAAAAGGCACAATTACGATATTCTTGATGCGAGGATTGCATCTTTTCCTGTTTCTTTTGGCGGAAGCATGCCACCCGAAAATTATGGAATTGTTGATGCAAATGGATTTGAACTTGAATTAGGTTATGTTGATCATATTGGTCAAGTAGAATTCGGAGTAAAGGGTAACTTTTCCTATGCAACCAACATAGTAAAATTAAGAGATGTCGCCCAGAACGTGCAAGAGGTTGATAATCCCAACGGCCGCCCTACAGATTACATCAGAATGCTGGCTGTTACTGATATAATCCGTACTCAAAAAGATCTTGATGACCTGCCAGCTGATTATACTATCTACGGCCGTGCGCCAGCGCTTGGAGCCCTTAATTTTGAAGATGTTAACGGTCCATCTGGAATACCAGACGGTAAAATTGATGATTATGACCGACAAGTCTTAGAAGGCAAACATTCCATGAATCCATATACTTTCGGATTAAACCTGGATGCAAGGTGGAAAGGTCTTGGGGTAGATATATTTCTGCAGGGCGTAACCGGCGGTTCAAAATTATATGATGATGGATACAACAGGCGGTTCTTTGATGGTGCAAGACCTCCTACTTTCTGGCTTGATTCATGGTCTCCGGAGAATGTGGATGCAGAATATCCTCAGCCAGTTACCTGGGATTATACTGTGGACCATTTGCCGTCAACTTTCTGGTTAAAAAGCGGTAATTTTTTAAGATTACAATATGTGAATTTCACCTATGCCCTCCCTAATAGTATTTGTCAAAAAATTTCTATGTCGAATGTATCCTTTTTTCTTTCCGGAACGAACCTGTTGACATTTTCCAAATATGATTATCATGATCCCAGTGTTGCCGGAATGAATTCATATCCCACTATGAAGACTTACACATTGGGCACAAATGTTACCTTTTAATCATTTATCAATAACAAAACAGCAATATGAAAATAGCAAATATATTCTTGATATTATTGTTTACAGGATGCCTTCCTACGGATCCTTTAGAGAAATCAAATCTGGAGGCGCTTGGAAGTGAAGATATGTTGAGCAATTCCTCAGTAGCAGAAGCTTATGTAAATGATATTTATGCGAATTTTATGCCCAGTTCCTTTACTGTTGGCAGAAGAACAGATGAGACGATGGTAGTGAACGGAGAATATGCCGAGGCTTTAAGCGAATATCTCAATGGCACTATAACCTCTGATTCCTATAATGATTTTCCCTATGAAAATATCAGGAAAATAAACATATTCCTGGCACAAATAGACAAGGCAGTGTTTGCCGAGGATATTAAAAGTTCATTAAAAGGGCAGGCACTTTTCTGGCGGGCATGGGCATATTTCAGAATGGTGAAGGCCTATGGAGGGGTTGAATTGATCTTAGAACCTGCATTACCAGGCAGCGATGATGAAATCTTTATTCCCAGAAACAAAACATCGGAATGTATTACCCGAATTTTAAAGGATCTTGATGAAGCAGTTACGTTGGTAGAACCCATTAGTACAACCGGACGTATTGATAAAGCTGTTGCGATGTCGTTTAAAGGCAGGGTGCTGTTGTATTGGGCCAGTCCTCAGTTCAACCGTGATAACGATGATTCACGGTGGATTAATGCATATAATGCCAATAAGGAGGCTCTGACATTTTTAGATGCTAACGGCAAAGGTTTGTACAGCAATTACAAAGAATTGTGGACTGACGAAATGAACAAAGAAGTGATAATGGTAAAAAGATTCCAATATCCGGGATTTGCGAATGGTTATTCACAGGCATGCATGCGCCCGCTTCTTTATGCACGTGGTTGTGTAGGAGGAAATATTCCTTCGCTTGAGTTGGTAAATGCTTACCCCATGAAAGATGGTTCAAAATATGATCCGGAGACAATGGATTACAGGACATTATTTCAAAACAGGGATAACCGCTTTTATGCTTCCATTGCATATAACGGTGCTGACCCTTTCCTGGCAGAAATGTATGGGGAGGAGAATATGTGGACTTATTTTTATGATGCTGATAATAATCCGGACACAGGTATCAATGGTAAAGAGGCCAGGGCCGATAACAGTGAAAATCTATATTCCCATTCAGGTTTTTATCCTGCAAAAATGCTGGACCGGACAATAACAAGAACAACGGTAGAAGATGGACAGGTAGATTGGATAGAAATCAGGTATGCAGAGGTACTTATGAATATGGCGGAAGCTGCTAATGAAATCGGCAACACCAATGAAGCGCTAGAAGTACTATATCAAATCAGGGAAAGGGCAGGTATTGAACAGGGTACGGATGGAAATTATGGAATTACTGCCACAACAGTTCCTGATATCAGAAAAAGTATAATGGATGAACGCTTTGTTGAGTTCGCTTTTGAAGGTCAACGTTTTTGGGACTTGCGGAGATGGCGAATTTATGCTTCAACTTTCAATAATTTTAAAGACAGGTATTTTCATGGGCTAAGATTTGAATGGAATGGCACCGCTGCAAACCGGCCAACAGGTCTAACTGATATTAGTACCATATGGGATCAGTTTACTGTAACAGAGAATCAGGATTACCGGCAAATAGTGATGCTCGAGGAAGACAGGTATTCATTCTTTGGTATTCCTAACTCCATTTTGGATCGTAACAGTAAGATTGAACAGAATAATACCTGGGGAGGCACATTTGATCCATTGGAATAATTAAATGAAAAATATCTTAATAAGTTTTCAGCTACTCTTTGCCTTAAGTGCATATAGCCAAACCGGGATAGTAAATTATATCTCAACCGAAACCGCGGCAAAAAGTTATAGTGGATTGTCAGAAGAAGCCTTTTATATTTTTCCTGAAACAAGAGAAAATCCCCTTAAGTGGAATGATTCGTTGCAGGTATCCTGGTTAGATAATGATTACTCAAAAACCAATTATGTCTTGCAGGCACAGCCGGCTGAATATTTTGTTTATCAGGTGGGAGTATGGGCTATAAAAAGTGATTTGAAAAACATAAAACTCAGTTTCTCCGATCTGAAGGCCACAAATGGAAAAACCATTTCTTCCAAAATGATAAGTTGCTTTAATACGGGAGGTGTGGATTACTTGGGAAATCATTTCACTAAAGAAGTAGCTATTCAAAGTGGGAAAGTACAATCTTTATGGATAGGAGTGGATCTTTCAGAAGTTGCAAAAGGAACCTACTATGGTACCGCTGAAGTAGCGGCTAACAATAAGACACAAAAGGTAAAAATACAGTTGGAGGTTGATGGGGAGGAGGTTAAAGATCATGGCTTCAACGAGGGCAAACGGTTATCGCGCATGCATTGGCTGAACAATACACTCGGTATCAATGATGAGGTTACCAAAGGTTATCAGGCTGTTAGCCGAAATGGCAATACCTTGCATATTTTGGGAAGGACACTTGATATTGCTGCCAATGGTCTTCCTTCCGGAATAGCCAGTTACTTTGCTGCTTCCAATCAGAATATAACCCAAAAAGCTGAGCCTATAATCAGCGAAGCACTCCGCTTTGTTATTGAAAAAGAAAATGGGGATATCATCGCTTTACAACCGGGGAAGTTGCAGTTTACAGCCCAGGCTCCGGGATTCATAGCATGGGAGGTAAAGAGCAGTTCCTCCGAATGTGAGCTTGTCTGTTCCGGTCGTCTTGAGTTTGATGGTTTTGCTGATTATTCACTGACATTAAAAGCCCTTGAGCCATTAAAGATAAAAGATATTCGTTTGGAGGTGCCCGTGGATTCAGCAAAGTCCGCTTATATGATGGGTTTGAACCATGAAGGTGGTTTGCGCCCCGCCTCCTGGCAATGGAAATGGGATACGACAAAACACCAGGACGCCCTATGGATGGGAGCGGTTAACGGGGGTTTACGTCTTAAGTTAAAGTCGGACAACTATACTTTGCCGTTAGTTAATATTTATTACAAATTTGGCCCTTTGAATTTGCCTCCATCATGGGGCAATGATAACAAAGGCGGTGTAGAGGTCCGTGAAAAAGGCGACGCAGTATGGATCAATGCCTATTCCGGAAGCCGTGAAATGGAAGCCGGTAAAGTATTGAATTTCGATTTTGAATTATTAATCACTCCTTTCAGAACGATAAGCAACGAAGTGAAATATGGCGACCGTTATTTTCATGGTGGAGGAAAGGATGCTTTCAGTAAAATTGAAAAAGCCAATAAAGCGGGCGCCAACATCATCAATATTCATCATGCGGAAAATATCTACCCATTTATTAACTATCCCTATCAGGATGAAAACATTTCAGATCTTAAGCAATTGGTTAACGATGCGCATGCTGATAGTTTAAGGTTGAAATTGTATTATACTACACGCGAGCTCACTAAAAATATTCCTGAGTTTCAGGCTTTCTATAGTTTGAACGGTGAGCTGCTGTTTCCTGGCCCGGGCAATGAAAGTCGAACGGAAGCATTGCATCCTAATGGGCCTAATGAATGGTTGGTAAAGAACCTTCGGGAAAATTATGTGCCAGCATGGTATAACCCAATAAGTGAAGGCCGGTTCAAAGGATCTGTTGATCTTTCTGTTATCACTACACCCAACAGCAGGCTGAATAATTTTTACATTGGGGGACTGGACTGGATGCTGAAAAACTTAAAGATTGATGGTGTATATATTGATGATGCTGCACTTGACCGCTTTACAATGAGAAGGGCTAGAAAACTGATTGATCATTACCGTCCGGAAGGTAGAATGGATTTGCATAGCTGGAATCATTTCAATGATTGGGCGGGTTATGCCAGTTGCCTGAACCTGTATATGGATCTGCTGCCGTATTTTGACCTGGTATGGATTGGAGAAGGAAGGGACTATAACCGTTTGCCGGATCATTGGCTTGTTGAAGTTTCTGGAATTCCATTTGGTTTACCGGGTCAAATGCTTGAAGGTGGAGGGAATCCCTGGAGGGGAATGGTATATGGCATTACCAATCGTGCGGGGTGGGCAGGAAATACACCTGATGAATTATGGAAATTTTATGATCAATACAGCTTTAAGGAAAAGGAACTTATTGGTTATTGGGACAATACTTGTCCTGTAGCTACCAATAATGAAAACATAGTAGCATCTGTGTTTAAGGGGGAAAATGAAAGCATTATTGCTTTGGCCAATTGGAGCAACGAAGATCAGGTCAGTTCACTTATTATTGATTGGGATGCCATTGGTTATGATCCTTCCAGGTGCAGGATCAGTATACCGTATGTAAAAGATTTTCAAGATGAACAACCTCTGCAATCATTAAGTGCTGTAAATGTACCTGGTAAAAAGGGATATATGATTGTTATTAAGGAAATCAAGTGACAAATAAAAAATGGGATTTGTTCTATGCTTGGCCTGGCAGGCTATTGGCAACTTGACGAAAAGTATGATTTTACCCAAGAATAAACTGACCATCAACAAATCCAGAAGGTTTTGCGATTTTAGGTAATCATTATGATTGTAGGGTTGGCGTTGCTAAAGCCTTACTCGGCAAAGTATAATTGACACTCCATCAATATGCTGAAGCAGAACCTTTATTGAAATCAGTGATTGAATCTGGAGAATATCAACTGTTGTACGATTATGCTGACCTTTTTGATCCCACAAATAAAGATTTTACCGAAACAATTTTTGCTGTTCAATACTCGGAAAATAATAGGGAACTCTCCAATAGATTTATTTTGATAAAGCCGCATTGGAAGTACTGATTGCTAAGGAACGACAGGTAGAGTTTTGCTTTGAAAACCAACGCTGGTATGACCTGAAAAGGACAGGGAAAGCATTAGAAGTAATGGCCGCTCACGGAATCCGGGAAAAAGAAAAAAACCGTTCTTATACGACAAGGCCTTCCAAATGGAGCCTTACAAACTTCTGACTCCAATTCCTGAAGAACAAGTTCTAATCAATGAATTAGAGCAAAACCCGGGATACTGAGTTTAAACTGAAAAATCAGCATTATCTTGAGAATAAAATCATGAGAAAGAACGCAATAATTTTGGCAGGTTTAATATTATTTTTAACTACCCCCACTTTGCTTTACTCAGGTATAAAGAAAGCAAGAAAAGAGATAGCACTGAATATAGATATGGCTCCTACTAGTGCTTTCTCTGGCAGGGGTAAATATACCTAATGGCATGCAGGGAGAAGATCTTACTCAGTTATTTGGAAAGCAGCAAGTCCCGGCATGGCGGCAGCGCTTCTTCTATGAGCATCATTATAGTCATAAAGGCAAAATTCCACAAACGGAGGGTGTGATAGAAGATCAGTATAAATACCTGCGATACCTGGATCCGGAGCCTGATTATGAAGTGCTATATGATGTAAAAGAAGATCCACATGAGGTAGAAAACCTGGCAGATAATCCTGCTTATCAGACTATATTGGAGGAATTACGAAACCATTGGACCTATTTTAAAAAAAATCTGCAATAAGGTCATGATAATAAAACATGCAGTACAGTACAGGATTTAAAATGGAATTTAATAAAGGAAATTGTTGTTTTAAAAAAATATGCAGGTACAAAAGAAATGGGTGCTTATTCTTTCTCCGATCGTTTTAATTATAATGCTAAC
>JBBDSC010000182.1:0-21722 GCA_040905145.1 Anditalea sp. | reverse complement strand
TTAATGGGAGCAGAACCCGTATGGAATTCAAAAGGCCAGGTGATGGATGTTCGCATCATTCCTGATTCCCTTTTAAGAAGGCCTAGAATAGATGTTTTGGTAACGACCTCTGGCACCTACCGCGATCATTTTATGGACAAGATCCAGCTTCTCGACAAGGCAGTAAAGCTGGTAACAATTATCCAAAGCCCTTCCAACTGGGTACGCAACCATGCCCTTGAATACCAGGAAGCGCTTGGATTAAAAACGGTAGATCAAGGCACCCAAAGAATTTTCTCAACTTCACCCAATACCTATTCCACCAATATTGAATTTGCCATAGAAGACGGTGAAAGCTGGGAAAACGACAGCACGCTTTCAAACCTCTATATAGATAGAATGGCAAACAGTTATGGTCAGAACGCCAATTCAGAATATCAAAAAGAATTGTTTACCGAGAATATTATGGATGTAGAAGCCGCAGCGTTTGGCCGATCGTCCAATGTTCATGGCATAATGGACCATCCAATGGTGGCATCCTATTTTGGGGCGATCAATTTGGCGGTGAAAAACAAGACCGGAAAAAACCCGGATCTATATATAAATGATGTTTCGGATCCCGGTGAGGCAAAAACAGTTAAGCTGGAAGAGTTTTACCAAAAAGAATTACGCAGCCGGTACCTTAATCCCAATTGGATCAAAAACATGCAGGATCAGGGGTATGAAGGTGCCCGTTATATGCAGGGGTTTACCGAAAACCTTTTGGCCTGGGATATAACCCACACCGACATGGTAACCCAGGCCGATTGGGACGCTGTATTTGACACCTACGTCAACGACAAGAACAAACTCGGTTTGAACGCTTATTTCGAAAAGCACAACCCTTTTGCGCAGAAAGAACTCATTCACACATTACAGGAGGCAAACTCAAAAGGGTATTGGGCACCTTCAGAAAAACAACAGGAAATCATTGCAGATCGGCTGGATAAATTAAATAATAGCGACAGGGTTCCATCTCTGAATAATATTTCCAACACAGAAGTCAGTGGTTACGAAATGGTTAATGAAACAAGAAAAATCATCACCAATACCGCCCCTAATCAGCCCCAACAAGACACAATTCTATGGGTTCTATTGATAATTGCAGCCTTAATTATCATGGGTTGGTTTAGTGATGATAAAATAAGGTGATTTATTTCTTTCCTGGCCCAACCCTTTTTCATATTCAATCAAATTTACTTTTTGGATTCAGGCATAGCAATAGAAGCATTTCGCGAGGCCGAAAAGGTTGAATTAAAGGTAACATTAATTATTTGCTGAGAGAAAATAAAAGGAGTAAAAAAATATGTATAAATTCACTTTGGCTAAACAAATCCTTAATAAATATGAAATGGCAAGGTAGAAGGAAAAGCAGCAATATAGAGGACCGAAGGGGAAGGTCCGGTTCTTTTGGCGGGGGTGGGGGATTTTCCCCGCTTGCAATTGGAATGCTCATGCGGGTGCTGTTTTCCAAGACCGGATTGGTGGTGGCCGGGATTTTTATCCTGATCATGTGGGTGACAGGCACCAATCCCTTGGCACTTTTGCAACAGTTTACCGGGGGCAGTGTGGGGGATGCCGCGGTGTCCCAATATGAAGGTAGTACTGAAGAAGAAGCCTTGGCCGATTTCAGTGCGGTGGTGTTGGCTGAAACCGAGGCCGTATGGAACCAGCTGTTGGAAAATTACCGGGAGCCTACCTTGGTGTTTTTTACGGGAAGTGTACAGTCTGCCTGTGGGACGGCCACCTCGGCTTCAGGCCCCTTTTATTGTCCGGGGGATGAAAGGCTGTATATTGACTTAAGTTTTTATCAGGAGCTGAAAGAACGTTTTAATGCCCCGGGGGATTTTGCCCAGGCTTATGTAATTGCGCATGAGGTCGGGCATCATGTTCAAAACCTCATGGGACTAACGGACAAGGTCCAGGCCATGAGGGCCCGACTAAGTGATGAAGAGTATAATAAAATGTCGGTAAGGTTGGAACTGCAGGCTGATTATCTCTCAGGGGTATGGGCACATCATGCGCAAAATACCCAGCGGATTTTGGAAGAGGGGGACATTGAAGAAGCCCTTATGGCAGCAAGTGCCATCGGGGACGACCGAATCCAGAAGCAGACCCAAGGCAGGGTGGTGCCGGATTCCTTTACCCATGGGACCTCGGAGCAGAGGATGAGATGGTTTAAAAAAGGGTTTGAAACAGGGGGTCTTTCTCAATGGGATACTTTTAGTGCGGAAGAGTTGTGAAGGAGATGTTTGGCTACTTGAAATGGCCTATATGCGTGAAAAGTGAACTACAGGCCGTTTGCATGAATTTCTGACGACTAAAAAAACACAAAAATCAATATTGATGTATGGCTTTTAATATATGCCTTTTTTTCAATAATAAAAATTCTAGTTGCGTCCGCTTACCGATTTACCGATCACCGATTACTGAAATATCACATTATTTTAAAAATGCCTTTTTCAACTTAAAAAGATGGGTATGTTTGGGGAAATTTTTTATCATTGAACATTATTCAGCAAACCATTGCACCTATGATCCATATTGATTTTCACATTAAACCCAAAGATTTAACGGCCCAGCTTAAAAGGTTTTGGGAGCTGTCGGGGGAAAAAATATCCACCATCGAAAGGGAGTACGAACTTGGTAAAGGCTCTCCGGTCTTTACCGTAAATGGAAAATATACCACAAGGGGCTGGACCGAATGGACCCAGGGCTTTCAATTTGGCTCTTCTGTATTGCAGTTTGATGCTACAGGGCAAACGCAATACCTGGAAAAAGGCAGAAGCAAAACCCTGGAGCTGATGGCCCCCCATGTCAGCCATACTGGCGTACATGATCATGGCTTCAACAATGCCAGTACTTATGGAAACCTATTACGATTAATGAAGGAAGGAAAAATTCCACACAACGAATGGGAAGAAAATTTTTACGAACTTGCCTTAAAAGTTTCTGGCGCCGTGCAGGCGGGACGTTGGACCAACATCAAAGATGGGGGATTTATATATTCCTTTAATGGCCCACACTCACTGTTTGTTGACACGATCCGTACGGTTCGCATTCTCATGCTGAGCCATCAACTGGGGCATGTATTGCAGGAAGAAAACGACAAAAGGGTCAATTTATTGGTGCGCGGGCTGCAACATGCCAAAGCAACGGCTGACTATTCTGTTTTTTATGGAAAGGGCCGAGATAGTTACGATATTTGGGGCAGAACAGCGCATGAAAGCATTTTTAACATCAATGATGGCAATTTTCGAAGCCCCAATGCCCAACAAGGATACACCGGATTCTCCACATGGACACGTGGACTGGCCTGGGGGATGGTGGGTTTTGCCGAGGAACTGGAGTTTATCGAAACCTTGATTGAGGACGATTTATCTGCTTATGGTTCCCGAGCGGAAATCGAGGCATTTATGTTACGCGCAGCAGAGGCCACCTGTGACTTTTATATAGAACATACCCCGGTGGACGGCATTCCCTATTGGGATACAGGGGCTCCAAATTTGCATAGACTGGGAGATTATTTATCTGTTCCCGCAGATCCATATAACGACTTTGAACCGGTGGACAGTTCTGCGGCGGCCATAGGTGCCCAAGGCTTACTCCGACTGGGCAAATACCTGCAAAGAAAAGGGGATACTGAGAAAGGCAACAAATATTGGCAGGCAGGTCTTACTGTTCTCCGAACCTTATTACAGGAACCGTATTTGAGTACCGATAAAAATCATCAGGGAATCATTTTGCATTCCATTTATCACCAACCGAACGGTTGGGATCATGTACCTGAAGGGCAAAAAATTGCTTGTGGGGAATCCAGTATGTGGGGAGATTATCACGCCAGGGAAGTAGCCCTTTATCTACAGCGTGTTATTAATGGGGAACCTTATTATGCATTTTATAACTGCGTCTCATGAGTGCAGGCAATATAGAAGATTTAAGTAAACTATGCATCCATACCATCACGACCAAATCCTGGACGATTGAGGAGGCTGCTGAAAACTACAACAGGGTAGGAGTAAAAGGAATCTCTGTGTGGAGGCAATATTTGGAAGGCCGGGATATTCATAAGACGGGGGAGATGTTAAAAAACCATGATTTGGAAATCGTTTCCCTGGTAAGGGGTGGCTTTTTCTCTTCTACTTCCTTCACCAAAAGAAATTTGGCCATTGAGGATAATAAAAAAGCCATTGATGAAGCAGCTGCTTTAGGTGCCCCTATGATCGTATTGGTATGCGGGGCTGATCCCGGACAGTCCCTGAATACTTCCAGGGCACAAATTCAGAAAGGTATTGAAACCGTCTTACCTTATGCCCTGGAAAATAAAGTGAAGCTGGCCATTGAACCTTTGCATCCCATGTATGCAGATACCCGATCGGCTGTTAATACCTTGGCCCAGGCCAATGGAATGGCTGAAGCTATTGGCTCTGACCATGTGGGCGTGGCAGCAGATGTTTACCACCTTTGGTGGGATCCGGACCTGGAGCAACAGCTGATGAGGTGCGGGCGGAACGGGAATTTATTTGCCTTCCATATATGTGACTGGATGAGCCCTACTGTTGACTTTCTGAATGACCGGGGATTGATGGGCGAGGGTTGTATCCCTGTCCAACAAATCCGTGGCTGGGCAGAAGCCGCTGGATTTGAAGGGCATAATGAGGTAGAGATCTTTTCGGACCGATTATGGGCCGGTGATCAAAAGGAGTTTCTGGATCAAATCGTGCAGCAATATTATCAATGTTAAAATTAAAAATAAACCTGGTATGGAGCATAAAATAGGCATTATCATGAATGGAGTTACCGGGCGTATGGGTACCAATCAACACCTCATGAGGAGTATTGTGGAAATAATAAGGCAAGGTGGCGTAAAGCTGGGCAATGGTGAGGTCATCATGCCGGATCCTGTTTTGGTGGGGCGAAATGCCTCTAAGCTGGAAGCGCTTAGCAAGCTTTCCGGGATCGACAAAATTTCCACTGATCTGGACGCTTTGCTTTCAGATGATGAATACAGCATTTATTTTGATGCCCAAACTACCGGGCGTAGGGCTGATGCTGTGAGAAAGGCGGTCAGGGCAGGAAAACATATTTATTGTGAAAAGCCCATGGCCACAGACACCGAGACCGCTTTGGAGCTTCACCAATTATGCCAGGATGCAGGGGTTAAAGGCGGGGTGGTGCAGGATAAACTGTGGCTACCTGGTTTGAGAAAAATCAAAAGGTTGATGGAAAACGGATTTTTTGGAGAAATCCTCTCCGTTAGGGGGGAATTTGGCTATTGGGTCTTTGAAGGGAATACCATCCCTGCCCAAAGGCCTTCCTGGAACTATCGAAAAGAAGATGATGGAGGGATTATAGTAGACATGCTTTGTCACTGGCGGTATGTACTGGACAACATTTTCGGTAAAGTAAAGGCTGTTTCCTGTCTGGGTGCCACCCACATTAATGAGCGTGTGGATGAGCAGGGCAACAAATATAAATGTACTGCCGACGATTCTGCTTACGCTACTTTTGAGTTGGAAGGCGATGTTATTGCCCATTTCAATTCTTCTTGGACAGTAAGAGTTAGACGGGATGATCTGCTTACCTTACAGGTGGATGGTACCAAAGGTTCTGCAGTGGCAGGTTTAAGAGAATGTTATACGCAGCATTATGGCAATACCCCCAAACCCGTATGGAATCCGGATATCGTCCAGCCTATCGACTTTTTTGAAGGGTGGTCCAAAGTTCCTGAACAGGAGGTTTTTGACAATGCTTTTAAAGTGCAATGGGAGTTGTTCCTGAAGCATGTGGTGAAGGATGAGCCTTTTCCTTGGGATATGAAGGAGGGAGCCAAGGGAATCCAATTGGCAGAAAAAGGCCTGGAAAGCTGGGAGAAAAGATGTTGGGTAGATATCCCTGAACTTTAAATCCTAACTCAAATAAGGTGAATGATATGAAAAAAGTAGCATTAGTAACAGGTGGTTCCAGAGGCATTGGCTTGGGCATTGCCAAATCACTTGCCTCTGCAGGTTTTGATTTGGCCATCAACGGGGTAAGGAAGGAAGAGGACGCAAGGGAACCTTTAGAAGATTTACGTCAACTGGGAGCAGAGGTAATCTATTGTCAGGGAGATGTAGGGGATGAAAATTCCAGGAAATCAATTTTTGATACTATCAAAAGCCATTTCGGAAGATTGAACATCCTGGTAAACAATGCCGGTGTGGTGCCAAAGGAGCGAAAAGATATTCTAGAAGCCACGGAAGAAAGTTTTGACTATGTGTTAAGGACTAATCTTACCAGTTCCTATTTTCTTTCACAATCCGCTGCCAATTGGATGATTACTCAAAAGGAAGAGGAGAAGGGCTTTGAAGCAGCAATCATCAATATCTCCTCCATTTCAGCTACGGTGGCTTCTGTCAACAGGGGGGAATATTGTGTAGCCAAAGCAGGAATGAGCATGGCCACGAAACTGTTTGCGGTAAGATTGGGGGAGTATGATATCCCGGTGTACGAAATCCGCCCAGGAGTCATTGCTACAGATATGACCTCCGGGGTCAAGGAAAAGTATGACAGGCTTTTTGCAGAGGGATTATGTGTGCAAAACCGCTGGGGATTACCTGAAGATGTAGGAAAGGCAGTAGCTGCCTTAGCCTCTGGAAGCTTTCCCTATTCCACAGGCCAGGTCATCATGGTTGACGGTGGGATGAATCTTCCGAGATTGTAAAGTACCTTATAAAATTTTGCCAAATCCCTTTTATAAATATTGAAAGTTTCAGGAAGGGGAAAAAATCAAGTTTACTTACCAATAGTTTAATTTAAAACCCATATTATTGAAAACTTAAAATTTGATAAACCCAGAAGCATGGATACTAGAACACAATCAAGCCCAATAGAAATTGCGCCGAAGAGTTCACAAACCTATATTATCATAACTGCATTTTTAGCACTTTTTTCTATAGTTGGATTTGGGTTTTATGGATTGCCCTTCTTTTTTGATTTTATTATGGAAGAACGGGGATGGTCAAGAACTGTTATTACTTCCGGAAATGCTGTGGGCAAATTAGTTGTTGCCCCTCTGTTTGGATTTTTTGCCGGATGGTTGATTGACCGCTATGGTCCGAGACGCTTAATGATGACCGGGGCATTTATGCTGGCTACTGCATTTATTGGTCTGGCATTTTCCAGTTCACTGGAGATGTTTTATTTATTCTATGTTTTCAATGCCTTGGGGTATGTTTTTGGAGGACCCTTGCCATGTCAGGTGTTGATTTCCAGATGGTTTACTAAGAATCGCGGAAAAGCCATGGGAATTGCCTATTTAGGTATAGGTGCCGGTGGAGCGGTAGTCCCGCTGATTGCAGCAGGGCTCGAGCGGAGTTATGATTGGCATTTGGCTTTAGCCATATTGGGTGTGATCGGTTTTCTTATAATCTTCCCCATTTCTTATTTTATCAAGGATAATCCCAATAAAGAAACTGGACCAGCCAAAGATGAAGCTGGATCAGTTAGGAAAGTAGAAGGGGTATCCATGAGAAAGATTTTGAAGGACCGCAATTTTTATCTCTTGGCCATAGGGAGTATGTGTTCTATAGGCGTAGTAGGGGGAATAGGTCAGCATATAAAACTGTATCTCAGTGATCTGAACTTTTCGCAAACAGAAGCCGCCAATGTGATGTCCTTTGTCTTGTTGTCCAGCTTGGCGGGTAGGGTCTTGATGGGTTGGCTGTCCGATCTTATTAACCGCAAGTACGTCATGCTCCTTATTTACCTTATTGTTGCTGCGGCCATTCCATTATTGCTTGTTCCGGATTTTACCGGAAGGATTTATATTTTCGCCGTGATTTTTGGAATAGGACTGGGAGGGGATTATATGATCATTCCTTTAATGGCCGGCGATTTGTTCGGGCTGAAAGCTTTGGGCAGGACCATGGGGATAATTCTGGTAGCTGATGGAGTAGCCGAGGCGCTCTTCCCGGTATTATTGGGCGTATTGTACAATGAAGCCACCCAAAGTTATGCCTTAGGGTTCAGTGTTCTTATTGGGGTAGCCCTTCTGGGGGCCGTTTTTATAGCTTTTTTGCCAAAAACCGATCAAAACCAAGGAATGGAAGGTATGGTGGAAAAAAATTGAAGGATTAATTATGAGTTATGAATGATGAATGATAAATCATGAATAATGAATTATGAATTATGAATTTCTAGTAAATTCAAATACGTAATAATTCAAATTCTATCATTATGAATGAAAAAAGGAATGTATTAAAAGAAAAAAGTTTTGATTTTGCCGTGCAGTCAATTTACCTGTACAAGGAATTAGCGGAAAGAAAAAAAGAGTATGTTTTAAGTAAACAACTTCTACGATCGGGGACTTCAATAGGAGCCAATGTAAGGGAAGCCCAAAACGCACAAAGTGATTCCGATTTTATTTACAAGCTCTATGTTTCTCAAAAAGAATGCGATGAGACATTATATTGGCTTGAGCTTCTTAAAGAAACTGATTTCATTTCCGAGGAGAGTTTTACAAAACTTCACAAAGAAGCCGATGAAATATTGAAAATCCTGAAAAGCTCCATCTTGACAGTTAAGCAAAGAATTCAGAGAACTAAATGATGAATGATGAATATTGTAACTCTTTATTCATAATTCCCTAATTCATCATTCATAATTAATTTTCCTCAAAAGTAACAGGTTGTGTCCAGGCCATTTCTGAATCCATGTTTTCCACTGGATTAACCGGGTGCTTTGTGGAAGTCACCTTGGCGCGTACAAATAACAACTCGGGGTTTAATTCAAATTCCGCCTCGTTCCCTTCAGTTACCTGAAGTACATCGGCTTCTTTATCGCCTTTTTTGCTGCCGATAAATTCAATGCTATAATCCACTCCAGGCTCCACTTCCACCTCAATCTTCAGCTTGTTGTTATTCAAACTGACCTCCTGTAATTCTACGCCGGTAGAGGAATAGAATTGGCCATTTTCCATGGCTTCAATCAATGAACGTGGGTTCAAAGAATCAGCCTTTACCATCACCCATCCACGGCCGGCATTGCTCCATTTGCCGCCGATCCTATGATAATTGTGACTGTCATCGGTAGCCAATCCGTAGAGCAGGGGTTGCCCTTTTTGTAAATAGGCAATATTGACCAGGTCCCACATTTCTTCTGTGCCAATATGCTGGGAATCCCCTAAATTATGTACCTGGGGATGTCCATTATAAACTTCAAAGAACCGTTCTCCCTTAAGTTTTTTAAGGTCTTCAAGGGTGATGGCATAATGAAAGTTGACATGGTTGATGTGAACCATTATGGGCTCTCCGGTCTCTTCCCTTTGTTTCAATACGGCATTTATATTGTTTTGAAGTACCTCAAAGACGCTTTCGCCCCCTTGGGGGGTAATCAATTTCTGGATATTGGTGGCATTCATATGGAGAGGTTTGTCCCCAAAACTGTCCGAAATCTCTTCTGATTGTAATATTAGAAACTCTTCCTCTTCTTCAAATAGGGGTTTATATTCCTCAAAGGTTTTAAGCTTTACCTTAACGTTTCCGTCTTCTTCTTTGTATTCCACCCAGTCATCACCATAATTTTCCAGATAACTTTGGAAAGCGTTCTGATATAGGCTGTCTTCACGTATCTCGACCCATTTCTCCCCTTCCGCCAAAATGTTGTGGTCTGATAAGGCGACAAAATTATAGCCGTGGGATTTATACCAATCCATAATGACTTCCGGAAATTCATCCCCATCGCTCCAATAAGAATGGGTATGGAGATTGCCTTTATACCAGCCCTTATTGGCCTGCATTTTTTTATTGCACCCGGTTATCAGCAGGAAAATTATCAAAAGAATTAAGGGAATGTTTTTTAGGATTTTCATAATAGGATCAATGTTATGTCACACATGGAAAAGTCGGTTAAATGCCTGTGATGGTTATCAATGCTTAAATTAGTCATTTTTCCATCTTTTTCCAGTAATTTCTGTCCTAGATGGATAATTTCTTCGAATTCGGTGAAAGGAGAGGGATGTCGGTTCTTTACAAAGGGAGGTCCATCGGGCAAGGGACAATCGGTAGGCAAGGCTTTTTTTAAAATCTTTGACCCACTTCCTCTATGGCCTGCAAAATAATCCCACAAGCTTCCCGGACCTGCTCCTCCGTAATGGTCAATGGTGGGGCGATGCGCATGGAATCATCACAAAACAGGAACCAGTCAGTGATTACCCCTAACTCGATGGAACGGTCAATAACAGGCTTCAGGACCTCAAAGGATTCAAATTGGATGGCCATCATCAGTCCTTTACTGCGGATATTTTTGATTTTTGGATGAACCAAGAGCGACCTGAAGAGGTTGGATTTGGTTTCTACCTGTTCAATGATATCATCTTTCTGCAGAACTTTAATGGTTGCCAGAGAAGCCGCAGCACTTACGGGGTGTCCTCCAAAGGTGGTGATATGGCCCAGCAATGGATTGTTTTTTAAAACTCCCATGACTTCTTTGCCCGCTATAAAAGCACCAATGGGCATGCCGCCACCCATTCCTTTGGCACAAACCAATATATCCGGCTGAATGCCAAAATGCTCAAAGGCCCAGAATTTACCAGTCCGGCCAAATCCTGACTGGATTTCATCCAGAATTAGAAGGGTGCCCGTGTCATCGCACTTTTTTCTTAAGGCCTTAAAATAAGCGGCATCGGCCACACGTATTCCGGCTTCCCCTTGAATGGTTTCCACTATTATGGCTGCGGTTTCTTTGGAGATTTTTTTCAGGTCATTGATGTTTCCATAGGATACATGTGAGATTCCCGGCAATAAAGGTCTGTAGGCCCTCTTAAAAATTTCATTTCCCCCCACCGACAGGGACCCTTGGGAGGAGCCATGATAAGCATTGATGCAGGATATAATTTCTCTTCTGTTGCTATATCTTTTTGCCAGTTTAAGGGCGCCTTCTACGGCTTCACTTCCACTGTTGACCAGGTATACGTTGTCCAATCCCTCCGGTAAGATGGCCACCAGGGCTTTCGCCAATTGGGCCTGTGGAGTTTGGACGTATTCACCATAGACCATGAGGTGAAGGTATTTGTCCAATTGCTCCTGGATGGCTTCAATAACGTGAGGGTGGCGATGGCCAATATTGCTCACCCCAATCCCCGATATCAGGTCCAAATACTTTTCCCCTTTGGGTCCGTACATATATACCCCTTCAGCTTTTTCGATTTCGATCATCAGGGGAAAGTCAGTAGTCTGTGCCAAATGGGAAAGGAAAAGTTGTCTGTTGTTCATGGTTTTTTTGGGGGGTTAGTATTTAGTATCCAGTATTTAGTATCTAGTACAAGTACAAGGTACAAATACAATCTCTTACGTCTCATATTTTTTTTAGAGACCCAATCACAAAAGTCCATAAAAATCCGATTCATGGACTTTGTAGGTCAGGTAAAATTCAGCTATACAATGTGCCCGTTTAATGAATAGTCCAGCAATAATGTGACAACATCTGTGTCAACTATACGGGATCAACATACTTGCTCTTAGGATCAAGTTGTCAGTAATGACGCTTCTCTTTTTTAGTTCCGTCTCTCCAATCTCATAGACATTAACCTTTTTCAGCAAGTATTTCCTTTTCATCAGGCTTATATTGCCGCAGGAAGTCAGGGTAAAAATCATAGTCATTGGGCCAATAAATTCCCCTCCCATTTTCATATAGCTCCACCTTTTGGAAATAGGCTGGATCTGCCAATGGTATACTTAATTCATCTTCCCCGATAAATGGTGTAAAATCGATGGGTATTCTAAAGGTTCAATTTTATCCAAAGTTTCGTTGCTCCTGGCTTTTGCCAATTTGTCATCAATTCATCCCGATGTTCTATCGCCCACTCAATAGTTAAGCCTTGGCTCTCTTTGGCAAATTACCTTCAAATATTTCTAACGTTTTAATGTCAATCAAGGCCTTCATCCTCTTGATAGATTGCGTGAAAATGAGGCGGACTATGGTCGTTATAGAACATGCGGATGATGATTCCATAGAATCTGCTTATTTCTGGCATCCTTTTGCTTTTTGATCATAAGCAAATTTAGTGATTTTTCTTTGGCGAATAAGGTGACCTATTGCAACAAGATTTATCATTTACTCTTTTTGGACAGTTTAGATTTCACTCAGCGGCCGCAGTGAAGAATTTGGAAAATAAAAACGTTGCGCTCGCCGCGTCTTCTTTGCGCCCGCCGCGAGAACCTTCTTTGTCACCACATCCTGATTAGGTTGACACTTTTTCATGTATTTTTCATTACTAAATGCCCTTCCGTCTCCCGCTCCACCCCACTTGAACATTGAGTATTGAATATTTGTATTATCCTCAGCTGACATCCGACGCCTCTCCCACCGGTCTTCCAGGGTTAATCAATTGCCGTTTGGCTTTAGCCAACGGAAAAATAGACAGGAATCTCTTTTGGCTTTAGCCACATTATCCCGGTTGGGCCTT
This sequence comes from Anditalea sp., assembly GCA_040905145.1. GTDB lineage: Bacteria > Bacteroidota > Bacteroidia > Cytophagales > Cyclobacteriaceae > DATGMS01. Next base: position 9,259 of record JBBDSC010000182.1, on the reverse strand, counting down.
TTAATGGGGCTAAAGCCCGGTTTTCTCTCCCCATTCCTTTCCCTGCCCTAAAGGACAGGGTAATTAAATCCCTGGACTCCCACCGTGTTCTTCCGACATCTGACTTCCGACCCTCTCTGTCTCAAATCTCCTATCTTTTAGAAAGATTCCTGCAAAAAATAAAGATATGCTAAAATTACACCATTGGTGTTTGGTTTATAAAACAAATGATTAATTTCAAATCATCAATAAACTAAAAAGACTTTATAATTATGAAAGTGAAACTATTGAATCTATTATGGATTCTTACCTGTACGGCTGCTTTTCCTGCTTTTTCACAGCAAAAAGACATTAAATTACCCCCGGAAGCTACTGAATTTTGGGAACCGGAACCAAGGGTGGTCACACCTGGAGAATCCAATCATTTGCCACCTTCCGATGCCACTGTACTCTTCGAGGGGAAGAACCTGGACAGTTGGAAAAGTAGCGGGGATGGAGGATCCGCCCCTTGGAAGATAGAAGATGGAGCGTTCACGGTAGTTCCAAAAACAGGAGGTATAGAGACCAAGGAATCCTTTGGTGACGCACAGATACATTTGGAGTGGAGATCGCCAAGTGAGGTGAAAGGCGAGAGCCAGGGCCGTGGAAACAGTGGTTTTTTTCTAATGGGGAAATATGAAGTGCAAATATTGGATTCCTACAATAACAGGACCTATTCCAATGGTCAGGCTGCCAGTATTTATAAGCAGCACCCCCCTTTGGTGAACGCCATGCGCCCTCCAGGGGAATGGAATACTTATGATATTTTTTTTACTGCCCCAACATTTAATGCGGATGGGATGCTGTTGATACCTGCAAAGGTAACTATTGTGCACAATGGCATATTAGTGCAAAATGCGGTTGAATTAAAAGGCCCTACAGAGTATATCGGCATTCCCAATTATCAGGCACATCCAGATGAATTGCCTTTCCAGCTTCAGGACCATTCAAATCCTGTGAGTTTCAGGAATATATGGGTAAGAAGGCTGGACTAACGCGTCAATAGCAGGACAAATGAAATAGTGGAAGGATGGAATAATGGGGGGATGGAATTTTGGAAAGCTTATTTCAAGCCAGTTATTCCATCTCAACGAGGTTCCAATATTCCACTTCACGCAAAACCGAAAGAAAAGCATTAACCAATTTTCAATAACCTATCAACCCAATAACCCTAATATGGCTTCAAGAAGAAAATTCTTACAAAATACTTTGCTGGCTTCCGCAGGATTAACGCTTCCCACAATTATTTCAGCAGAAAACTTCTCTGCGTTTGCGAAATCCGTGGGTGCCAATGATCAGATCAATTATGGATTGATCGGCGCCAATGGGATGGGCTGGTCCAATATGAATGCCCATCTAAAAATGCCCCGTGTCAACTGTGTGGCCATTGCGGATATAGATCAAAATGTACTGGATAGAAGGGCCGCGGATGTGGAAAAATTACGGGGGAAAAAGCCCCGGTTGTATAAAGATTACCGCAAGATGCTTGAAGATAAGGACATAGATGTGGTGATCGTAGGTACGCCCGACCATTGGCATTGCCTGAATCTGGTGGACAGTATGGCTGCAGGGAAGCATGTATACGTGGAAAAGCCTTTGGCCAATTCCATCGAGGAGTGCAACGTGATGCTTAAAGCAACCGAACGCTATGGCAAAATAGTACAGGTGGGTCAGTGGCAAAGAAGTGGATCGCAATATGCTGACGCCATTAATTATGTGCAATCAGGCAAATTGGGTCAGATCCGCTTGGTTAAATGTTGGGCTTACCAAGGGTGGATGAAACCGGTTCCGGTAAAACCAAACACCCCTCCGCCTGCAGGTGTGGATTATAAGATGTGGTTGGGGCCTGCCCCGGAGAGACCATTCAACGATAACCGCTTTCACTTTAATTTTCGTTGGTTTTGGGATTATGCAGGTGGGCTGATGACAGACTGGGGAGTGCACGAGATCGATATTGCGCTTTATGCCATGGGGGTGAGTGCCCCTAAATCCATTATGGCATCCGGTGGAAAATTGGCTTACCCGGATGATGCTTCGGAGACCCCCGATACTTTGCAGACCGTTTATGAGTTTGATGGTTTCAATATGCTTTGGGAGCATGCGACAGGAATAGATGGGGGAAACTACGGATTTACAGAAGGTATTGCCTTTATTGGTAACAATGGCACCTTAGTGGTCAATAGGGGAGGATGGGAGATTATCCCGGAAAAAGATGGGGACAAGCCGAAAATTGAGGCTATGCCGAGGGTGAGGCCGGACGGAAAATCCGCATTGGACCTTCATGCAGTGAACTTTGTTGACGCAGTCACCTCCAATGATGCGTCAAAACTTGCTTGTGGGATAAAAACAGGAAGTGTGGCGGCCATCAATGCCCATATGGGTAATATTGCTTATAAAACAGGCGAGAAAATCTATTGGGATGAAGGGAAAGAGAAATTTACCAGTTCCAAAGCCAATAAATTAATGGCTGCCAACTACCACAATGGTTGGAAATTGCCGAAGGTGTAGTTTAGTAGATTGGAGTAGGGAAGACCTTCCAGGTTTTATTGAGCATCAACTTTAACTGATTAGGGTTGAGCGTTTTAGGGTTGAGCGTTTGAAACCTGGAAGGTCTAAACTTTATATTAAGGTTAAAATTAAAGGGAGTGTTATTTGTTTCTGAACTTATTATAATAAGTGGAAATTTCACCCCTATCTAAATTTTGATGTACTAAAATTTGATTGCGGAATTCAAGGGTTTCCCCTTTTTCTATAGAGAGGGGATCACTTCCTGGAAAAGCCATGTTTTGCATGCTTTTGGCGCTTCTAAGAATCCAGCCTTTGTAAGAAGGAAGCTTTTCGGGTTCTCCCATAATCACTATTCCCAAAGTTTGGTTTGAAGTGGGGTCAAAACTGCCGGTAAGGTTCATCCAGGGGCCCGCTTGCACGGGTAGGTTATGGGGTTCCACTTTTCCCTTGGTAGATTGAAATGAAATGTCCTCAGGCAACTTAAATCGGGGCGAAAATCCACCATAACCCTTTGCATCTTCGGAACCGCCTATGGCCACCCCATCTACCAGGGCAGTGAGTTTGATATCAAAAGTCAATGCATATACGCCCTCATCCATTCTTTCGTAGGAAATAAGCAGGTTTTCTTTTATTACCGGCTTGTCGTCTGAGGTTTGGATCCATAAAATTTCAGCCTTTACGTTGGCTGTTTTTTTTTTGCTTCGGTGGACGTCTTTTTTACCTCCCAGGATACCCCTTCACTGATCCAGGGATCGCCTACTCTTTTACCTTCTGCATATAGCTGATGCCAGGACCAGAAAATACCATGATGGTGCAGGTGATCTTCCGGAAAGTCTTCCGTCAATACCTCTCCATTCAATCCATATAGCGGATGGACATAATTGGCCCTGGGATATTGACCATCTCGGGCCTTAGTCACAGTTTGGTAAAAGAATCGGGGCTGGTTATTTTCCAATAAGAGTATTCCTTCCTTGTCTTTCTGAAACTGTAAGGTCTGGGAAAAAACTTCGTTTTGAATGGGCAACAGAAAAATAAGTAGAAAAAGGAATTTTGATTTGCCTATCATGGTTATCAACTATTTTTTGGGAATATATAAAAGCTTTATCTTTTATTGAGAATAATGGATTCCAATCATTTCCATGGTTATCGGTGATCTGTTACCGGTTACAAACACATGTCACGTCCTGAATTTAGTTGAATACTTTTTAATTTAAGCATTAATTGCAAAGCTTAGTTCATCTCTCTTTGTCCTCAGGTCTCTTAGTCTCTCCGTTCCCCTTGTCAGCCTTCCGATCACCCAATATCAAATCCTTCCATGTCACGCCCTCTCCATCACTTTCCTGACAGCCTTCACAATATTGTCTGCGTTAAGCCCATATTTTTCCAGGAGCTCTGTGGGTTTTCCTGACTCTCCAAAAGAATCATCAACGCCTACAAACTCCATGGGAGAAGGATTGTTTCTGACCAAGGTCTGGGCGATGGCATCACTTAAGCCCCCATTGTACTGATGTTCTTCAGCAGAAACGCAACAGCCGGTTTTGGCCAATGATTCCAGGATAGCTTCTGTATCCAAGGGCTTGATGGTATGGATATTGATCACTTCCACACTGATTCCTTCTTCCCTTAGTATGGCTTCGGCTACCACAGCTTCCCAAACCAGGTGTCCGGTAGCAAAAATGGTTACGTCAGTCCCCTCGATCATTTTCCAGGCTTTCCCAATTTCGAATTTCTGGTCTGCAGGCGTGAAGATGGGCCAGCTGGGTCGTCCAAACCTTAAATAAACAGGTCCCTGATGTTCCGCAATGGCAATGGTTGCTGCTTTGGTTTGGTTATAGTCGCAAGGGTTGATCACCGTTAAGTTGGGGAGCATTTTCATCATGCCCACATCTTCCAGAATTTGATGGGTTGCCCCGTCTTCCCCCAATGTCAGCCCCGCATGTGAAGCACAGATTTTAACGTTCTTTTCGGAGTAGGCGATAGACTGTCTGATCTGGTCATACACCCTTCCAGTGGAGAAGTTGGCAAAAGTTCCGGTAAAGGGGATCTTGCCCCCTATAGTCAATCCGGCAGCGATGCCCATCATGTTGGCTTCCGCAATCCCTACCTGAAAAAACCTTTCGGGAAATTCCTTTTGAAAGGCTCCCATTTTCAGGGAACCTATCAGATCAGCGCATAGCCCCACTACATTCTCATTACGACGGCCTGCTTCCAGTAAACCGTCGCCAAAGCCAGATCGCGTGTCTTTTTTTTCTGTATAGGTATATTTAGTATCTAAAGTTTTTTCCATTTTATATTTTTTTAATCGTAAAGAGTTAACGAACAGTTATACTAAAAAGACAGTCAACAATCCCCTCTGTACGTCTTATTTGCATTCATGAATTAATAATCGCCTAAAGTTTCTTGCAATTGGCCCAAGGCATTTTCCAGTTGTTCGTCATTAGGGGCTACGCCATGCCATTTGTGGGTGGCCGTCATAAAGTCCACGCCATATCCCATTTCTGTATGTAAAAGATTGAGGACAGGCTTTCCATTTTCCAAAAGGTCTTTTGCTATCTCCAAATTGCTAATTACCTCTTCTATGTTGTTTCCATTTTTGGTTTCAATAACTTGCCAACCAAAAGCTTCCCATTTGTCCTTTAGGTTGAGCAGGTTCATGATTTGTTCGGTAGGTCCATCTATTTGCTGACGGTTCACATCGATAGAAGCAATCAGGTTATTGATTTTATGGTGGGGGGCATACATTGCCGCTTCCCAAACCTGACCTTCCTGCTGTTCTCCATCTCCCATCAGCACATATACAATCCTGTCGTCATTGTTTAGCTTTTTGGCCTGGGCAGCACCAATGGCCACGGATAATCCCTGTCCCAAGGACCCAGAAGCGATCCTGATTCCGGGAAGGTCTTCTTCTACTGCTGGGTGTCCCTGTAGCCTGCTGTTTATTTTCCTGAAAGTTTTTAGTTCTTCGATAGCGAAGTATCCACTCCTGGACAATACACTGTACCAGACGGGAGATATATGTCCATTAGAGAGGAAAAAGAGATCTTCACCTTTCCCGTTTATGTTGAAATTGGGGTCATGCTTCATCTGGTGAAAGTATAGGGCAACAAAAAATTCAGTGCAGCCCAATGAAGCACCGGGATGACCAGACTGCACTTCATGTACCATACGTAAAATATCCCGTCTAACTTGTGAACAGGTGTCTTTGAGTTGGTCGATTGAAAGTTTTTCCATTTTAAGGAATTATTTTAGAATTTGACTTGAATGTTCTTTAGTATTTATTTTTTTGATGATGTTTTCAATAGTACCCTCTTCGTTTATTATAAAAGTAGTCCGCACGGTTCCCATATAAGTTCGGCCAAACGATTGCTTTTCTGCCCAGGTACCGTAAAGTTCATGTACGGCCTTATCCTCATCAGCAATCAAGGTAAACGGCAATTGCTGTTTGCCAATGAATTTCTGATGGGACTTCTGGGAGTCCGAACTTACACCTATGACTACGTATCCTGCTTCTTGTAAGGCTTCATAATTGTCCCTGAGATTGCAGGCCTGGGCCGTACATCCGGGAGTATTGTCTTTTGGATAAAAGTAGAGCACTACCTTTTTTCCTTTATAATCAGATAATTTCACCGAATTGCCATGCTGGTCTTTGGCTTCAAAATCAGGGGCTTTTTTTCCTATTTCCACTAACATAAGATGTAAATTTTTTCGTCTTCTTTAATTCTTAATTTTTTATGATTCTCAGCTTTTTGCCACCACAACAAATGAGTCCATAGCTGATGGCCCATAGTGCATGGGAATATTGCTAAATCCAATTGCTTATATATGTCCCTCATAAACCGTCTCATTGTTGGCTTTATCCGTAACTTTAAGGATAACTTCTCCTTTAAATGAATCATCTCGGGCTTTTTCGGACCAAATAACAGACTGTTTGTATTCATATCGCATGAGTATCCATTTCCCATCCACAAAGGCCTCAAAGTTTTTTATTCCTGAAAGATTATCTCCAATGGAAAACCTGATTTCATTAGAGTTAATACGTAAAGGCCTTATCCTGGGGGGGATGGAATCCTCTGCCAGCACAAAAGTACCAAAATTTCTCGTTTTAAACCTGATATTTTCCTTAATCCATTCCCCGCCATGGAATTTTCTGTAACCATTAGCGTATTCCAGGTAGACATTGGTTCTTTCTTTATCTCCCTGGTAGCCTGTAGCATCCATGGTCACTTCAATTTTATTCCTAAGGTAATCTGTAGGATCATTTATCCTTATGGAAGGATTGCCCGGAATTCCTTGATATTGGATTCTTAAATATAAGTCGTCCAAAAGGGAATTGTTCTCAAAATTTATGGCTGTTTTTCCATCCGAGAACCAGGCTTTCTGCTGAAAGGGGATTTTTTCTAGGGTTTCTGGTTCAATCACTTCAGTGCAAATATCCACAGAATCGGGAAAGCCGTAATCCATGTCCCAAAGGTAAGTTCGCTTGTTGCTGCCTTGGTAGGCCATAGGAATTTCCATGACATATCCATGGACGTAGAACTTCGCTAAAGTCCCCTCATTTGAGAGGTCGCCATTGATGATCATAACATTGTTTTGATAGCTGATGCTGTTATTCCCTGCCGTCCTGTTATAACTTCCTAAATTTAAAGTTGGTTCTTTTCCCATAAAGTTCAACTTTAGGGTCGTCTGGTTTCCATACACGTCATGGAGTAAAACCCGGATATTTTTTTCTTCACCGACACTGGCTTCTATAGCACCACTGAACGGGGAATCCGGTTGATAAAAGCTGAACAAATTATTGGGCATTTTATAAAGCCTTGTAAAGCTGTTTCTGTAAGTATGACTTAATAAAAAGCGGCCCAAATTAAAATCAACCTGATCCACATCGAGCTTGAATAAAAGTTCTTCTTCATGGAAAATTTCAAACTTTGGGAATCCGTTTGGATTATACACGTCATCCAGCTTATCGTATCCCCTGATTTCTATTCCGACTTTGCCCGTAATATGGATGGGTTGATTGACATAAAATGCTTTACCGTCATAGTTGACCGGAAATTCCGCCCGGGCAAATGTTCCATTGACCCTGCTATCCATTTCCAAAGGGCTGATGGCTACCTTTGCCACAATTGGGGGGGTGCGGTCTATAATTTCGGAAAAACCGAATTTCAGGGGATCGATGGCCCGGTCCAGTGAATCACGGATCTCAAAATGTAAATGAGGTCCCCCCGAACTGCCGGTATTCCCGGAATAAGCGATAATGTCCCCTCGTTTTACAGGTAGGGTCTGCTCATCGAGGTAAATTTCCAGTTCGTTTTGCTGCTCCTTGTACATTTCATTTCGCATAAAAAGGGCAATATCCGGGGCAAATTCCCTCAGATGTGCATAAGTGGTAATCTGTCCATTGGGATGCTTTAGGTAAAGGACGTTGCCATATCCAAAAGAAGAGATCTTCATCCGGTAAACATAGCCATCTGCCGCCGCATAAACCGGGAGCCCCTGTCTTCCGTCTGTTTTGATATCCAAACCCGTATGAAAATGATTGGGGCGGATTTCGCTCATGTTCCCCGCAAGAAAATTTCGCTCACCCGGTTTGATGGGAAAGAGATAATACCCTTTTTCAATCGGGTAAAACGAAAAAAATGCAAGGGCAGAGAATAACAAAAGGACGGAAATATACTTATTTAACTTCAAATTCAAGGAGTTTTTTATCTTCAATATAGGCTTCTAGTTTGTCCCCAATATTCACCTTACCCACTCCCGCAGGAGTTCCTGTGAAAATCAGGTCACCTTTTTTTAACATAAAAAATCGGGATACATATTCAATAATCACCCCAAAATCGTAAAGCATTAAGGAGGTGTTTCCCTTTTGACGAAGTTCTCCATTGATATTGAGGTGAAAATTGATATTTTGAAAGTCCTTGAAATCACTTATTGGCAGAAATTCCCCAACGGGGGCAGAATGGTTGAAGGCCTTGGCAATTTCCCAAGGGAGGCCTTTTTCCTTGCACTGTTGCTGTAAATCTCTGGCCGTAAAATCAATACCTATGCCTATTTCCTTAAAATAACGGTCAGCAAATTCCTTTTTGATGTATTTACCTTCCCTGGAAACCTTCAATACCAGCTCCACTTCATGGTGGATGTTCTCGGAAAAATCCGGATGATAAAAAGGCAGGTTGTTTTTGAGCACCGCGGTTTCCGGTTTTAAGAAAACTACAGGGGAGGAGGGCTTTTCGTTTTTCAGCTCTTCAATGTGTCCGGCATAATTTCTGCCTATGGCGATTATTTTCATTAAATTATACTTCGTCCAGTGTATGGCTTATGTTATTAGTTCAACTGCAAAGGAACTACAATTAGTCCTATTATTAAAATCTTTTTATGGCAATGATACTTCCCATGGTTCAAATGGTAATGGTATCCAATTTCAGGGAATATTCCTCTTGGTCTTTGGCCGCATTTTGCCTTGGTCTTTCAATAATCCCCTCCACAGGTCCGGGGTTTACTTTTTGAAATCCAGATCTTTATCTTTGGAGGAGTGGGGGAAATTATTTTTGAGGATTTAATTGCGGTATTATTTTGCTAAAATGAATATTATTGATTTATATTTGCATCAAATTAGAGGGTTGGGTGAGTGGCTTAAACCAGCAGTTTGCTAAACTGTCGTACGCCTAAAAGTGTACCGGGGGTTCGAATCCCCCACCCTCTACTGGATGGAATCCTAACATATTTATAATCAATA
>JBBDSC010000181.1:0-3657 GCA_040905145.1 Anditalea sp. | reverse complement strand
ACCCCTTCTTTCAAAGTCGACCAGGGAAAAAACCTCTGGGTGGATTATGGGGACGGTAATGCCGGAGGTACCCTGATAGACCTGGTACTTAAAATGAACCCCTCCTTTGGAATCTCCGAAGCCATAAAGGAAATCTCCAAAATCAGCGGTCATTCTTTTTCTTTTCATCAGCAAACTACTCCCCCACCCCTTTCAACCAAAAAAGAATCTCCAGCAATATCCATCCTTAAAATCAAACCCCTTGGTAACAACCGGGCTATTACCGACTATCTTCATTCCAGGTCCATTTCTTTGGAAACGGCAAAGAAATTCTGCAGGGAGGTTTATTATAGCATCGGGGATAAAAGATATTTTGGTTTGGGAAATAAACATGAAAACGGCTGGGCCATCCGGAACAAATACTGGAAAGGCTGTACCGCCCAGGGGGTTTCCCACTATCGGAACAATTCAGCCGATCTCTGCCTGTTTGAAGGGATTTTTGACCTGTTGAGTTATGTGGAGATGAAAAAAGGAGACCAGGTCCCTGAGGATTTTATGGTACTAAACTCCCTTTCCAATTTGAAAGGGTCTATAACGGAAATCAATAAGTACGGTTTTGTGGAATTATTCCTGGACCGGGATCAAGCTGGAAAGGAAGCGACGGATATGTTACGGCAATCAATTCCCAATTGCCAGGATCAGGGGGACTTTATCCGACCATTTAAGGATTTGAATGAGTTCTGGATGAATGGGCTAAAACAGGCCGTAAAAAGATAAGTGGTGAAGGAGAAATATTCCCTCAAAACCCAACCTACAATCTAATGAACTGCCAAATACCAGACTCTCGGTCGACCGGGATAGGGTGTGAGGCGCTCCCAGTCAGAGGAATCTGATAGCAGGCACGAAAGACGTCCCAAAAGCAGGGTATTCAACCAAAAACAGGCAGCACCATCCTGACAGAAAAGGGAAGCCAAGAGTCCAAAGGTTGGCTCCATGACATCTCCAAATTATCACTCCCCATAATATGGGTAAGGTATACTATGTCCAGATGTATAAAAACCAACTGTCCTTACACGAAATCAGAAAAACCAACAAGTTGATTTCGGTGGAAATCAGGTACTGATTCACCTAGTATCCGTTTCACCCTGCGGATGTCAGTTCAACAGCCACTAACCAAAAGCCCTGATAGATGAATGCATCAATCAGAGGTTTTTTTCTGGGGCTTTTGGTTAGTGGGCTAAATGTTACCTGCTGTTATTATTTTCAATTTTACGCATTTCATTTAGTTAATCACCTACAAGCTTTAAAGTTAATGTCATAGAAGCTGCTTTTTTATAGTCAGTCTCATCTATTTTTTTCGGAGTCACAAGAGTCCCATTAGAATATGTCACGTATCAACCTGTATTCTTTAATTTGTTTGCTTTTTTCCACCATTTGTTAATTAATTCATCAGGTTTTCAAATAGTCGTGATTTTAAGAATTTCTCAAAAGTCATTTCTTTATAATTTACATTTTTTGAAAGTGTTTCGTATCTATGAATTAAGTCTTTGGCTGAACTTCTGTTAATTACAATTATTTCATTGTCTGGATTGAAGTGTCTTTTCACTAAGGCACGAATATGAACATCCGCTTCAGGGAATGAATATCCTATAAATACAAGTTTTTTAGCTCCTCGAATTGTGTATCCTGCTTCTTCGTAAAGTTTATTGAATATAAAGTTATTGTTGGTCTTTAAATGTGATGGAACTTGAATTAATGAAGTCAGTCTATGTCCATCAAAAGGGCAAGTTGTAATTTCACTTTCGGTGAATGACTCAAAGGAATCTGTTTTAAGGTTAATTCTATGTTGCCAAGGTGTCAGGCCTACTTGAGCACAACAATTACAATATTTCCAATTTAAGCTTCCGTGAATCTTTATAAGTTTTGTCCTGATTGGTTTTTGGTTGCCGAATTGCGTGACAGGTTTATTAGGATTTTCCCACCAATCAAATGGCGTTATATCGTTTGGGTATCGAAAATTTATTAAGTCAATGCAATAGTCGATTAAATAGTCACTATATATCTTGTCAAATGCTTCGTCAATAAGAGTATCATAGTTTGTTGTAATCACTCCAATCTGTCTTCTGTTTGTTCTGATTGTTTCCCAAAATTGTATGAAATTTTCACTTGTTTTTGTTTTACTACTGATTACATAGTGAATAATTTTTGTCAAGTTAGATTTCAGTTTTATTAACTCTGTAATTGTCCACCTACTAGATAAGCTAAAAGAGTTGTTTAAATGAAAGTCAATAAACCCGAAGACTTCTTCTAGTGTCGGAAGTTTTCCGTTAATTGAAAAATTTTCTTGCAAAAATTCTCTAATCTGTCTGCCTGGTCCTGATTTAATTATTTGTAAATCATTGTTTGTCAGTATGATTGGAATTATGTTCGATTGAATTGGTATTCCGTCTGGATATGAAGAACCAGCACCAAAAATGAAAACTAATTCAGGTTGGTCATTTTGAATTGGCAATATGTTGTCTTGCCGTGTCGTCATTTATAATAGCAGGTAACTAAAAGGTATTAAACGTAATTTAGGCAAAAAAAACAACTATCCCTCAGCCCCTGTCAATATTACGTTTAAAACTGAGTTGGACATAGCCTAGCTGCATTATGGGTATTCATGATGGATTTGTACCGGTGACTTTGGGATTAAGGCCCACATTTTTCAATTGGCCCCATTCCCTGAATCCATCAGCCAGCATTTGCCGGTGGCTTTGGACATACCTGTCCCATTCCAGCTTTTATCACTTTAATTACATTCCATTAATGTCAAATAACTTTTATTTTCCCTTTTCAGGGTATTCCCTCATCTATCAGTGGTTTAAATACCATCCTGCCCTTTTTGCAGCAGGGACACCGGAACAGCCTGTCATCCCTGTATGCCTTGTGCTGATCGGTACAGAGACTGCCTTTTGAAAGGAAGAATTCTTTGTGATTGTGTAGGATATCCAAAAGCTCTTTGCCGCTGTTCCTTTTGTTGATGGCTTCCATCACAGTTCGTCCAGTGGACTTTTGATCTGCGAAGGGTTGAAGTTGCTTACATGAAGGTAAACAGAAGTCGTTTTGAGGGACCTGTGCCCCAAAAGTTCCTGAATTGCCCTGATGTTGGTCCCCTGTTCGAGGAGATGTGTGGCAAAAGAGTGGCGGAGGGTGTGGAAAGAGGCCTGCTTCTTTATCCCTGATTCCTGAAGGACTTTTTTGAAGACACTCTGGGCGCTACGGTAGCTGTATGCCCTGCCTTCTGCCTGGCCTTCGAACAAATACACCTTTGGCCTGTAGTACTTGTAATATTCACGGAGCTTCTCCAACAGCCCTTTGGGAAGCAGGGTGTAACGGTCTTTGTTTCCTTTGCCCCCCCGGACCTTCAGCTGCATTCTGTCACTGTCAATATCTCCAAACTTTAAGCCGATCACCTCATTCAGCCTCAATCCTGCAGCATAGGTTAGAGCAATCAGGCAATAGTGTTTTCTGTTCCTGATTCTTGATGTAAGTCTTGATACTTCTGGGAGAGTAGTTGCTGATCCGCATCTCCTCATACATCTGTTGACGTAGGCTTTTTTTCCATGATTAAAATAGTTTAAAGGGAACCTCTAAAAACTCCTTTTCAACATCTTCTTTATCTTACCAAAATGGTAA
>JBBDSC010000180.1:0-3866 GCA_040905145.1 Anditalea sp. | reverse complement strand
CATCGTTTAGGTGTTAAATTTTCTCAATTTAATACAAATGAGTTTAAAAATCAGCAAATTCCAGCGGATTTTCTTTCACAAAATCAGCGACCAGCTGAACCACCTCGCCTGAGCGCAAATTATGCCCCAAACCTTGGGTGGTATGCAAGGTAGATCCTTTCCAATTATCCCGGAGTTCCAGTGCATTTTGATACCCTGTCTGTGTGTCATCCCTATCATGAATGATCAAACCCGGAACTGAAAGGTTTTCTATCATCACCGAAAGATTAATGTTATCCAGCTCTTCCTTGACGTATTGCTGAAATTCATTTTTAATCCGTGCCATAGTGGACGATTTAAGTTTTAAAGCCTCAATATAAAAGGTAAAAAACTCCCTTGCCTTTCCTGGTGAAGCCATGGCCACCAATTTTCTGATGGGAGGCAGGTCATATTTGGCCATGGCATAAAAAAATGAAAAGCTACCAATGGAATGGGAAACCACCGCATTAAACCCATGGTAGTAACGTGCCAATAATGCCATCAGGTAGGCGTTATGGGGAACCGTAAATTGCTTTCCATCACTCAGCCCATGAGCAGGGGCATCAAAGGCGATCAAGGTATATTCATCCTTCGGAAAGGCTTCAATGTATTTTTTCCATCGGAAAGAATGGCTCTGCCAACCATGCACAAACAGGACTTTTTTAGGGCCGGTACCCCATTCGTAAATTTTGATGTTTTGGCCGTTAAAGTCAAAATCCCCCAAATTTGCTGAATGGAGAAAATCCAAATGCTCTCGCTTCAACTTTTTCTTCTTAGGTGTACAAAAGATTTTGAAACCGAGCTTCCCTCCCTTTTCGGGCGCAATGCGGGTCAGGGTGTTGAGGTACAGTCCAAGGGATTTATAAATCAGCTGTTTCATTTTATGTTTTAATAAGATATAGTAATAGGTTCATAGATTTTTTAGATAACCAACAGATTTCCCTTTCAAATTGCTCAACCTTGGAGGTGGTCTGGTCTTATTAAGGTTTACTAAATTTTAGAAAGCAGATCCGTAATATTATCATTGTGCGATTATTTCAGCAGACCCTAAACAGGAACATCAATGGTATTCCCTTTATTATCTGTATTGGATTTTCGTTTTATTAGTAAACGGGTTTCAATTTCACTCACTTAATTGGGGAATTCTCCAAATAGCAGTTGCTTGTCGGGCCAACCATTTTTGATGAGCGGCAATTCTATCAGGATCCCACATGCTATTTTCTTCAGAGATGCGTTGGGTGATTTTAAATTCACTTTTTGAAAAAGCCTCACGTTTAGTCTCAAAACCAGTATTCCCCAGATCACGGTTTACCCCTTTATTTAATATGGTCATATTACCCAACCGATATAAGAACTGTTCGTGATCTCTGTCGTCAATATGATCCCAGCCTTGATCTATTGACTCAGGCATGATATGCTCAATATTGTAGGTGTCGCTCTCAAAATCATAGTTATTTCCCGAAGTATGCCTTTCTATCTCAAACAGTATATACCGAACAATTCTTTTATTTCTGGCTTGAGTAGTTCTCATAACTTTGTCAGTAAAATCGCCTTTAAATTTATCATCTGCTACATAAATAGCTTTTAAGGAACCTAAAACCTGTTGTAAACCTTGAATTTCTCCGGATGAAAGTTGAACAGCCACTCGATTATACACTCTTTCCTGCTCATTAGTAGCCAGATTTCCAATGACATTGTACCGGAAGGAAATCACACAACAAGATCGTAACAAGCGGGCAAAATCATCTGATACTAGTTGTTGATAACCGGCCAAGAGAAGTGGGTACAATTGACGAACATTAAACATCCGCAGATATCTAATGTATTCACTTTGGCCGTTATTCCACAAACTATCTTCAGGATGTGGTAGAGCCGCATAAACTTGTGCATATAGTTCTACATCCCGGATCAATTCAAAAACATCCTTCTTTCCGGTTATTCGATCACGTACACGTTTAAATAGTTCTGCATGACGTACAAATCGATTTTTGCTATTCCAATAAGCACGTAGAAAGTCAGGCAGACTTTCGTTCCCTATTACCTCTACTAATCGCTCCCATTGATCTTCAATTTCGCGAAGGTCGTGCTCATCTCCTCCTTGACTGTGTACTACCGAAAACAGGTAGTTCTTCAATAAATCAGTCGATGATAGCTTAACACCCCTCGCATTCAAAGTTTCAAATACTTTATAGGCATTCAATTCGTCATTTACAGTGATTACAGTAAAGAAGAGTTTGTCAGACAATGAATCAATAAATTGAGCAAGTTCCGCACCTTTCTGATTAGAGGCAAACCTTTTTCTTACCTGATCATAAAACCAGTCATAAGCCTTTCGCATGAGGTGTTCCGTGGCTTTTAAGTTTCTTTTCGGAGTTGGTTCTAGCGGCACCAGATAGCGTTGATAAAGATTTCCTTCGATTTCTCGATTTCCCTGATCAAATTTTTCTGATACTCTTTCTTGGCATTTACATGAGAATCAAAATCCATTACCGTTTGGTTCTAGTACTCATAGATGGTCTTATAATTCTCCATCAACACCAGGCCCTACTAGAATCCTTGTTTTATCCACCTTCTCGATAGCTTCATACATTTGATAAAAACCAGATGAGCGGAAATGAAAAAGGGTTTCTACGGAAGTTTCGCCGTTTTCGCTGTTGGTCAGCTGCTTGAATTTTTTGTTGTGGTAGTTCATCTCTTTGTCGCTATGATGATTCCCGTGGACCAATCCATTTTACTCACCCATAGGTCGTTACGATTTTCCAGGTATTTTACCAGCTCTTCCGCCTTTTTGGCATGGCCTTCCGGCCAATTGGCTTGTGGTAACATATCATCTATGATATAAATCCCTCCCCTTTGAAGCATGGCCAGGGTTTCCTCCAACAATAGGTACTTTCCATGCCAAGTGTCTGCAAAAATAAAATCAAACTTTTGGCCCATATTGGAATTTACCCACTTTTCTCCATCCATCTGAACAATTTTCAGTCGCCGGTCTTTTCCTAGAAATTCTTGGGCTATGGCCAATAATGTCTTATCAAGGTCAAATGTAATAAGGGAGGCCTGACCATCCATTCCTTCCAGGATCCAGGAAGTGGCCAAACCAGAACCTGTTCCCATTTCCAAAAATTTTCCACCGGGTTTGGAGGCAGCAAGGGTTCTGAGAAGGCTACCCGTCAGCTTATCTGAAGGCATTTTAAATCCCTTTTCATGGGTTGCTTCCAGGATAGCCTGATAGGATTCGGGGAGTTTTTGGAACAGTTCTTCTACCATATTTCGAAATTGATATTGTTCATTTACCCGTAAATTTATGGTTTTAAATTGACCCTATCGATAAAAGGGATCTCCTTATTCAGCAGGCACAACTTCCTCCAATTCATTCACAATGGTTCCAGTATCCACCACCTTGATCCCCCGTATCAAAGGAATACAGAGCAAGCTAATGACAATTGCGGCATAGCCGATCAGTTCAAAGTTATATAATTTCCCATCTCCACCTTCCACCAACACCATTCCCCCTACAAAGGAAGCCAATCCTGCGCTCAATTGCTGCACGGCCGAATTGAAACTCAGGAAACTTCCCCTGTTTTCAGGCTTTGCCGTTCCCGTAATCAGAGCTGCGACAGGCACCATGCGGCCATTGGAAGTCACAAAAAAGAGGGTGGATACGATCAGTGCATAGTAAATAGGCGTTTCATCCAAATGAGTGATGATGGCTATCGGGATCACATTAAGGCTCATGAAGATGGTGAATACCCTGATTTTACCGTATTTATCCGTCATTCTTCCCACCCAAGGTGAAGTAAAGACGGTAAAAAATCCTCCTGCCATATATATAAAAGTGAGCTGAAGTT
>JBBDSC010000179.1:0-3870 GCA_040905145.1 Anditalea sp. | reverse complement strand
TCAAGGATTGCTGACACCAAATACCTGGAACCCCTGATGGTGGGTTTACCGTGGCTTATTTCCGGATTTAATGTGATACGTGACAAGAGATTTTCCATTTAGTACTTTCTGCTAACCTATCAAAGGTATGATAATACAACCCATTTTAAAAAAAATTATTCCTGTTTTGCTTTATAATAATCCTTTTTAAAATCAAAATTCTTTGGATATTCCACCTTTGATTTAGGCAGGGTTTTCCCATACTCCACCAGGGACAAATCTTCGTGAAGCCTGATTGGACGATTCAATAATTCCTCAAAATGCTCTTCTACTATTTGGGATAGACTGATCTGCTTGAGATCCGCATATTTTTTAATTTTTTTGATCAGATCATCGTTTACGGTGAGGTTAAGTCGATTCTTCATGGGATCTAATATTAACACCTATTATGCGTATAAATTTAAACAATACGCATAAGAAAGTCAATAAGTTTATAAGGTTGACTAGAAAATGCTTTGGTTAATTTTAAATTTTCGTTTGACACCAACAGTCCCCATCGGTTATTCAAAGGGATTAACTCGAAATGATAAACCTGTTATTTTTCCGGCAATTCGCCCGTCAACGGACACTTTTGTTCGGTTGGGAAAAGTGAATATGTAGGAATAAGGTTTTTAAGGCTTTTCAGTTGGGATTTCAATGGCAAGGTAATCGCAAACAATCTAAAAAGGTGTTATACCACGTCACTTTGTTAAACAACTATAAAAAAACGCCCGGAGGAACCTGCTAATAAAGAGGATTATTCATTTATAGAAAAATTTTGGGTAACCTTCAATCCCTCAATGCGTCGTTGATAAATACTTTCAAATTGTTGGGCAAAAAGTCACCTTGTAATGGGTATAACCTGCTTTTAATCGTAATGGTGTCGGAGAAAAAGCATATTATTAAGGACCCCTGACTGATAGTCACTAATCAAAACTCAATTTAACCATGTTAAAAAATTACTTTAAAATCGCCTTTCACTATCTTTGGCAAACTAAAATAAGCTCAACCATACATATTGGAGGGCTTTCCGTAGCCATGGCCGCCACTGTACTTATTCTTCTTTGGAGCCAAAATGAGCTGCAATTTGACAATTATTATCCAGATGCGGACCGGATTTATTTGAGAACAGATTATGATACCATTAAAGCGACATACACATTTAACGGTACTTCGCCTTACCCGTCCTTTCAGGCCTTTCAGGATAAGGTACCTGAAATAGAACAAATGGCAATGGCCGGTTATAACCTGGGAAGAAGGGTTTTCGAAATCAATGGTCACCCATTCAAAGAAATGAATGCTTTGATTGTAGGCAAAGATTGGATGGAAATGTTCGATTATAAAGTTCATCAGGGAAGCTTGGACTATTTCAATAATAATCCCCGCACCGTTATTCTAACCAGGTCCAAAGCCGCTCAATATTTTGGAGACCTGCCTCCATTACAACAGACACTTTACATCGATTCAATTCCCTATACCATTGCAGCCATCATCCAGAATATTCCAGCTAATTCCTCTTTCCAGCAAGATGTCCTGGTTTCAAATTCCATTTACAGCGAAAGAAAGGCGGATATTGAAAACACCAAAGAATGGGGCATTTTTTCTCAACTTTTGTTTTTAAAGTTGCACCAAGGCGTATCTATAGAGGAAGCTGAGGGAAAAATCGATCAAATCATAATCAGTAACCGGCAGAAATGGATGGCAGATTCTCCCAGACGAACCAAATTGGTCGCTCTTTCGGATTTACATTTTGAAACAGGACTCCTGGATCAAATCATTCCCCATGGAAATACCCTCAATCTTTGGGTCTTTTCCATTCTTGCCATTTTACTGCTTGTGGTAGCCAGTGTCAATTTTGTCAACCTGGCCATTGCCCGGATCGGCATCCGTTTGAAAGAGATTGGAATCAGAAAAATAGTAGGGGCATCAAAAAATCAATTATTTGTCCAGGTCATGGTGGAAACATTTCTGTCGGTCATCATATCCACTGGGATTTCATTATTATTGGCATTACTGATACTTCCTGAGTTCAATCAATTTACAGAAAGAAACTTCACGCTTAACTTGATGGATCACCAAATTATCCTGTTCATTTTTGGAGTGGTGGCACTGGTACTCATCTTGACAGGCCTTTATCCGGCTTTGGTTTTGACCACTTTGAAACCGATAGGCCTGCTAAAAAACCAGGTGTTGACAGGCATCAGTCGCCAGGGTTTCCGGAAGACATTGGTAATAGGTCAACTTGCTTTTACTATTGTAATGCTTATTGGAATAGCTACGATTCATTATCAATTTACCTTCATACAGCAGCAAACCAAGAGCTATCAAAAGAATCAAGTATTTAGATTAGATGTTCCCCTTCCGATAGGATTTGATTGGAATGATGAAGAGGCAAAAAACAGCTATAAATCCCGGGTGAGCAGCATTTAAACCAGATTGGTTGCAAATAATTCCATTCAGTCAGTTTCTCAGGTCAATGGTACCTCAATTTTGGATGACAAAAGGAAACAGCCTGTAAGTGTTTCCTGGTCAGGTTACCCCGACCCACAAGAACCTATTGATGCAGTCATGATATGGGCCGATGAAGATTATGCTAAATTGGCAAACCTGACCCTGGTATCTGGTCGCTGGTTTAATCCAGAAAATAGTGCAGACCAATACAATCTTTTATTGAATGAAACCGCTGTTAAAATTTTCGGACTTCAGGAACCTGTAGTGGGCACCTCGTTTTCTACCATGTCTTTTCAGACAGGATCAGAGCAAAAAGGCAGTATCATTGGGGTGGTCAAGGACTATCATCACAAGAGTCTTCATGAAAAAATTGATCCGATTGTGTTTACGCTTGACCCATATGGGGCCTCTTCTTATTTGGTTAAGGTAGAGTCAGGGGCTGCACCTCAAGCACTGGAACATGCTAAAGAAGTTTGGAATGAATTTACCCCCGAACAGCCTTTTGAATACACTTTCCTGGATGAGGAATTTGACCGGTTGTACAAAGATGACCGGAAGGCTTTGATGCTGAGTGTGGTATTTGGTGGACTAAGTATTTTGCTTTCCAGCCTGGGGCTACTTGGGATGATAGGCATCACCGTTCAACAACGTACCAAGGAAATTGGTATACGCAAGGTGATGGGTGCCAATATCACAGGTATCCTGGCACTTCTCAGCAAGGATTTTGTGAAATTGGTTCTGATCGCTTTTGCCATTGCCAGTCCAATTGCCTGGTACGGCATGAAGCGTTGGCTGGAAAATTTTGCTTATAGCATTGATCTGGATTGGTGGATGTTTGCGGCAGCTGGTTTGGTAGCGGTGGTGGTCGCTTTGTTGACGGTTGGTTTCCAGTCCATCAAAGCAGCTCTGATGAATCCTGTTGAATCGATCGATCGGAGTGAGAAAGTATGAAATCCAGAAATCCTGAGAATGATTGATGGTTTGATCGGATTCGAAATGAACAAGGGGTTGGGCGTTATAAGCAAATTCCAGGTTATCATCAAGCGTCACACCATTTTTCGAATAATAAATCTGTGAACGCCGATTTATATTTATTTTTTAAAGCTGGTATCAGGTGCAGTATAGGGGAATAATTGGAAAAGGTTATCGCAGGCTTAATTTTAAGTTCTAAATTGGGATTTAAATTTTACTTCGAATTCCTCATATTCTAATACATTGATTACGGGAAAATCATTATATTTTACTTGATGTAAATGGCGATCATTACTAACAATAAAATCGGATTGGCTGACAACAAAACAATCAACAAATTTATTATCATCCTTATCATTTTCAATTAATTGCCACAAATAGGATGGGTTATGCAAATAGACATTTGGGAGCATCAATAAAAAATCAAGC
>JBBDSC010000178.1:0-3885 GCA_040905145.1 Anditalea sp. | reverse complement strand
CCGGATATTTCCCTTAATTCTTGATTGAGGAAAATTTCGTGCACGTTTGAAAGCGCATACCCCTCGGGAAGGGAATAGGATTGGTCAGTTTTTTCTGAATTTGTCTTGCAACTGAGAAGCAGTGCTATGATGAGCAACGTAAAATTGAAGTGTAACATCGTTTTTGTCAGAAATGAATTATCTTCCTTCATATCTCAAATAAGATCAAGCCATCACTGTGGGTATTCAATCTCAAAAATTTGAATCTTGGATTCGTTCCAAGTTTGAAGAAACACAAAGGAAAGAAGTTGTCTATCATAATCTGAGTCATTCAGAGTTTATTGTCGAAAAAGTCGCGGAGATTGCAAAATATTTTGAACTGCCAGAACAAGATCAGGAAGATTTATTTATCACAGCTTGGCTTCATGACGTAGGTTATTTGAATGGAAAGGGAAGTGGGCACGAGCAGCGAGGTGCAGAGCTTGCCCAGACTTGTCTCAAGGAACTGGGTCTTCACAGGAACGAATCGACCGGATTAAATCAGGAATCTTGGCTACAAAAATGCCTCAACATCCCAAGGATTTATTTGAACACATTATTTGTGATGCTGATTTTTATCATTTAGGTACGTCCGAATTTTTAGCCAAATCTTACAGACTCAAAGAGGAACAGGAGTTAGTTGGGAACGTGTCTTTTACCGAATTGGATTGGCTAAAAAAATCGCTTTCATTTGTCCAAAGCCACAAATTCCACACTTCTTTTGCAAAATCTTGTCTAGAACCTGCGAAAGAAATCAATTGCAGGTATATTCAACTTAAAAATAGAAATTTTGGAAAAGGACAAATCTTCTGAAGAGAAACCCAAAAAGGAAAAAGGCAAAAAAGGGGGAAAGAAAAAAAAGCCTAATAGAGGCATTGAAACACTTTTCAGGTTAACCTCAGCCAATCATATGGAACTTTCAGCAATGGCTGACAACAAAGCCAATATTATGATTTCAGTCAATTCGATCATTATTTCTATGGTGGTCACCGTACTGATGCGGAAACTGGAAGAATTTCCAAGCTTTACTATTCCGGCTATATTACTAGTCTTGACCAGTCTTACCGCCATGGTTTTTGCTATTTTGGCTACCCGCCCCAAAGTCAGCGATGGAATAATTACCAAAGAAGACATCGAGAATAAAAAAGGGAATTTGCTCAACAATATTGATTTAAGACTTTAACTAAAGAGTCGAATTCTCTAAAATTAAGTTTAATGGAATGTGGTCCCCAAAATCCTGACCATAATAACTGAATTTGATCTTTTGATCTTCTCCGATCAGAAAGTCCGCGGGCAATGTATTGGGATCTCCCATTGATTTCAAGTTGAAAAAACCACTGTTCATAACCTTCCAGACTTTGGGCAGGTTACCCATGGTTTTGAATTTTCCCCAGAGGGAAGACTCGATTCCATAAGTGCGATAAAGGTTGAAATTTGGATCGGGAAGAATCGGAAAGGGGACTTGTTGTTTGCCCGCAAATTCTAAAATTTCCTTCTTCGTAGCGTGAAAAACAGCTATAACTCGGATATTTTGCTTTTTAAGTACCTCAAAGTTCAGCATGAGTTCTCTTACGCGCATGTTGCAGAAAGGGCAAGCCGCACCTCTGAAAAAGGATAGCAGCACTTTTTTGCCACGGAATTGATCTAAGCTTACGTTTTGCCCATCTATCGATCTGTGTTCAAATTGAGGTGCAGGCTGATCAGGTAATAGGTTTTTCATAGCATTTGAAATTTTGAAATCAAAAGAGGCCAAGATTTGCTTCGGCAAACCCCGGCCAAAATGTTATTTATTGGGAGGTCCACTTCCTAGATGCAAACGGTTGATCCAACTCTGGATGTGTTAGGTGGTTGGAGTAGTTACTCATGGTCTTGATGCCTATAGCGGCAATAATCCCGAGTAGGTGAGGAGATGTGTATCCAACAGCTAGAAATTCGTCCACTTCCTCCTGAGAAATATGTCCCCGGGTTTGAGTCATGGATTTTGTAGTTCTACACAGGATGTCCAGTTTTCTATCAGGAATTTCTTTTCCATCTCGGATAGCATCGGTGATTTCCACAGGCACTTTGCTCAATGATCTGCTACAAAACTGTGTACAGACATGCAATATTCACAGGAATTCACATAGGCTACCAAAAGGAAGATTACTTCCTGCTCTACGGAATCAAATCCGGAATTTGATCGGAAGGAATTATAGGCTAGTAGATAACCCTCCAAAAGGGCAGCATTTGAAGCCGTTTTTTGGTACATGTTTGGGACAAATCCCATTTTGGCTTGCGTATCCTTTAGTATTTCATCTGATTTTTGAGGAAGTTCTATGCCTTCCAAGTTGATTTTTGCCATAATTTTTATAATTGGTTAAACACAAAATTCCTTATTTTTACACTGGTATAATTGTTCATTCCTGTCATCTTCTTGTCATTTTGACTCATTTGGAGTACAGAAATGAAAATGCGATAGTTTTTTTCCTTTTCTTACTTTCTCTTTAGACCACAGATGAAAAACGAATATCAGTCATTTGAATTTTTTGGAAAGCCAGTGATGGAGAGAATCCAGTTTACTGCACCATTTTCAAAAATCCGCATGATGCAAGAGGAGGCTTGTTTTCTATACCAGATCCAAGCGAAAAATATCCTCTATTCCTCTTCCCAAAAAATCCGTCTGGGTTCACAGGAGGCCGTGGTCATGAAGTGTGGAAATTACATTTCAAAGTATCTTCCGTTAAAGACTCCCGGTCCCTCAGAGGTGGTGGTAGTGCATTTTTATCCTGAAATGCTTCGCAAAATCTATAAGAATGACCTCCCGGATTTTTTGCAGCAAGTAGGTGTTTCTACCGGTATGCTGATAAGTCAGGTCAGCATGGATGAGCTGATTCAGGGATATATCAAAAGTATCCTATTCTATTTTGAAAATCCTTCACTGGTTACCGAAGAGTTGATTTCTCTGAAAATTAAGGAACTGATTCTGCTGCTGGTCCGAACTGAAGAAAACTCTCAAAAGATTCGGATGATCTTCCGGGAGCTTTTTAGTCCAACCCAAGTGAATTTTCTGGATGTGATCGAATCCAATCTTTATGAAGATCTGAGTTTACAGGAACTGGCTGGTCTATGCGAAATGAGTCTTGCTTCTTTTAATCGAAAATTCAATGAGATTTTCAAAGAAAGTCCTGCTCATTATTTGAAAAAAGAGAAAATTGAAAAGGCCAAACGGCTTTTGCTAGGCACGGATATGCGAGTCACGGAGGTGAGTTGGGACTGTGGATTTGGAGATTTGTCACATTTTACCAAAGTGTTCAAAAGCATGACAGGCATGACACCATTAAAATTTCGTGAGGAAGCTGCTGACCTCAAGTGAAGAATTTGATGTCTATCTGAAATTAGTCTGAGAACCCCTTAATTGGCCTTCCAAATTTCAATGCCATTGATTTAATAAACCAAATGATTCGCTTTAATTTTTCTACAGATAAACCGATTGATACAGCTTATTTAGGTGATTCAGGTTTTGCTAATTTATTACCAAGGTCAAGATTAGATCCGTTGATTTAGATAGGCACGGGATGCCTATTTAGCTGGCTTTATTAAATTTCCTCATTAAATACACCAGCACCCCACCAAAAATTAAGGCATACACTGCTGAAAACTGAAACAAAGCGGAAAGCGGATAGCTCGCATTCATAAACCCGATAAGATTGGCACTGAAACCGGTGCCCAATTGCAAGGCTGCCACTAAAAATCCCGATACCAAGGCAGCGTGTTTGGGGAAATCCGCAGTGGCATTGCTAAATGATTTGGGCAGTAAAAATGAAATGACCAATCCACCCAAAGCCATGGCACACAGATACAAAACCTCTGAATTGGCCTGTGGCAACA
>JBBDSC010000177.1:7728-23407 GCA_040905145.1 Anditalea sp. | reverse complement strand
GGTCCCAGCCTCCGGTGGGCTCGCCTGTTTCGGGGTTACGGCCCTCCAGGGTATACCAATACACCTGACCCAAAGCGGTTGCATCAGGGCCAAGAGCTGGTTGAACATCTGCCGGCAATGTACCGGCAGGAAGGGAATTGAGCTTCTCTAATATTCTTGAACGGCTCCAGTAAAACTCTATATCCTCTTCAAAAATGATGTAGATACTGGAAACTCCAAAAATAGAGCTGCTCCGGATCGTTTTCACACCCGGAACCCCCAAAAGGGCTGTAGTAAGCGGATAAGTCACCTGGTCTTCAATATCCTGGGGTGACTTCCCCATCCATTCGGTGTAGACGATTTGCTGATTTTCTCCTATATCCGGAATGGCATCCACGGGTACAGGGTCCCTCGGGATCCAGTCACTCTCCCAATTAAAGGGCGCCGTGGAAATACCCCAGGCCACCATGGCAACCGTAAGCAATACAGTTACCAGTTTATTTTCTAAGAAAAACCTTATGATTCTATTAAGCATAATTCATTTCAATATTGTTAAAAGTATTAACATAAAGCAGCTAAAAACAGCTTTATCACACGGGCCATGCCCGTGCCATTAGAACAACTATTCGAAAGAATGTTTATAGAAGAAAGGACTGAACGAGCACTGGAATATTGCGTTCAATCAACGGGGGTCTATAATTGAAATATTTAGAAGGATTTAAATCTTTGTCCTGAAACAACTGATTAACCTGATACTGAATCCAGGCAACAAAAAAGTGGGTATCAACATTTATTTGGAGTGCCGAAACACTGCTTTCAAAGTCTAGCTGTACATATTCGGCCTCCTGATCGCAACACATGTCAGCACTATCGGTATCCGGGCAACAGCAATGATTTTCAATAATAACAGAACTGTAACTTTCCCCGGTCATTTGACAAAAGGCAGTGTACAAACTAAACCCGGTACTGGTGGTAAGTAACACCAGTAATAGGAAAACGCTCGCTATTTTTCTTGCAATGTTCATTAGTTATGGAAACGCAAAGATAATCAAAACATAAGCATGATGTTTATAAAATTTCGAAAAGGATGTATATAATTTTGACTTTTTCTTGTCAAATCAATTATAACAATTAATATGGTTAAATAAACACAGAAAGGAAAGCAACTGGTTAATTCGGTCATGACTGTGTTGTTTTAATCAGAAGAACGCCTAAATATTTTTCCCAAACCTAAATCTTTGCATTTCTAAGCCTTAAAGCATTAACTATTACCGAAACCGAACTAAGGCTCATAGCCAACGCTGCGATCATAGGCGAGAGCAATATCCCAAAAAACGGATATAATACACCTGCTGCAATTGGCACTCCCAATGTGTTGTAAATGAAAGCAAAAAACAAATTTTGTTTAATGTTCCTCATCACTTTCTGGCTCAACATTTTTGCTTTGGCAATGCCTTTTAAATCCCCTTTTACCAAAGTAATTCCCGCGCTTTCTATGGCCACATCGGTGCCGGTGCCCATGGCAATTCCAATATCGGCCTTTGCCAAAGCAGGGGCATCGTTGATCCCGTCGCCTGCCATAGCTACTTTTTTACCTTCCAGCTGTAAACGTTCCACCTCCTTTAATTTGTCTTCAGGAAGCATCTGTGCTTTATAGCCGTCCAGGTTTAAAGCTTCACTTACCGCCCTTGCAGTATCTTTATTGTCCCCGGTGAACATCAAAACTTGCATTCCCAAATCGTGAAGTTCCTGTATTGCCTCTTTGCTCGATTCTTTGATTTTATCGGATATCACCACAAAACCTATGGCGCCGGCTCCTTCAGCTAAATAAGATACCGTTTTGCCTTTCTTCTGCTCTGCAATTACCTGGTTCTCCAGTTGAGAAGAAATCTTAACGTTTAGCTGTTCCATCAACTTTGCATTTCCCAGGGCAAGTTTCTTTCCTTCCAGTTCCCCGGTAACACCTTTTCCGGTAACCGCGTTAAAATTGGAAGTTGGTTTTATTTCCACTTTTTTCTTTTCAGCATAACGAAGGGTGGCTTGCGCCAAAGGATGTTCACTACTGCTGTTAAGGGAAGCGATTTTCTGGAGTATTTCTTCTTCAGAAAAATTGGCAGAAGCACCAACCACTTTTTCCACAGATGGTTTTCCCTCGGTAATGGTTCCTGTTTTATCAGTAATTACAACATCGATTTTGTTGAACCTTTCCAACGATTCCGCGTTTTTTATTAGCACCCCGTTTTGTGCCCCTTTTCCTACTCCCACCATGATGGATATGGGCGTTGCAAGACCCAGCGCACAGGGACAGGCGATTATCAACACGGCAATGGCATTTACCAGCGCATAAACATACGAAGGCTCAGGGCCAAAAATTGCCCAAATTATGAAGGTTAGCACAGAGACCAGCGCAACAATAGGAACAAAATAGCTCGAAATCCTGTCAGCCAGTTTTTGGATGGGAGCCCTGGACCTGCTAGCGGCATTCACCATTTCGATAATTTGTGAAAGCAGGGTCTCTGAACCTACTTTTTCGGCTATCATTATGAAAGTTTTATTCCCGTTTATGGTTCCCGAACTTACTTTATCCCCTGCTTCTTTTTCAACAGGAATAGGTTCACCGGAGATCATTGATTCATCTATATTGCTTTCCCCTTCTTTGATGCTGCCATCCACCGGAATTTTCTCCCCGGGTTTTACCCGCAGTAAATCCCCTTTTTGAATGCTGTCAATAGCAACCACCTCTTCTTTACCGTTTACAATCCGAGTAGCTTTATTGGGGGCCAATTTTAGCAGTTCTTTAATGGCAGAATTTGTTTTGCCGTGCGCCCGCGCCTCCAGGAGCTGCCCCAACAGCACCAGGGTAAGAATAATGGTAGCCACTTCGTAGTAAACGAAAACCGTTCCCTGTTCCGTTTTAAACTGTGCGGGAAGGACATTGGGAAAAAGCATGGCGGCCATGCTAAAGAGCCA
Organism: Anditalea sp.; assembly: GCA_040905145.1. GTDB lineage: Bacteria > Bacteroidota > Bacteroidia > Cytophagales > Cyclobacteriaceae > DATGMS01. The sequence continues at coordinate 20,458 of JBBDSC010000177.1, read as the reverse complement.
GGCCACCCCGACACCTATCCCGATTAAGGTGAACATATTCAGGTTCCAGGTTTTTATCGATCTGTACGCACGCTCAAAAAACATCCAGGTCGCGTAAAAAACTACAGGAATAGATAAGCCCAATTGCACCCAGTTCCAGTATTCCCAGTCCATTACGTCCAACAGTGGATTGCTAGAAAATATTTCCTCAGACATGGCAATCAAAAGAATGGGAATAGTGAAAATGGTGGCAATCCAAAATTTCCGCAATAATTTTTTATAGGTTTTATCTTCTTCCACTTCCACTCCACCCTCCAGGGGCACCAGGTCCATTCCGCATATAGGACAGGAACCCATTTCATCTTCGATTATTTCCGGGTGCATGGGACAGGTATATTTTTGGGAAATCTTTGTTGCAGAGGGGGCTTCTACCAAATCCATTCCACAGACTGGGCAGTCCCCGGGCTTATCGTACGTCTTTTCCCCTTCGCAGTGCATGGGGCAGTAAAACACCTCCGATCCCTTCCCTGTTGGTTTTGATTTGGCCCCTTTTTCAACATGTCCGGCATGATGATCATGCACCTGCTTAGGTGCCCCATGCCCCGGCAGGGAAATGCTGTAATTCCCGCCACTGGACTTTAGGGTTTCCTGAAACTTTTCCAGGGGAATATGTGATCCCATTTCGATCACTGCTTCTGCTTTTTGCAGGTCCACAGAAGCTCTGGTCACACCTTTAACTTGGCTAAGCGCCTGTTCTACATGCTTTCTGCAGCCGTTACAGGTCATTCCCTGTATTTGATAGGTATGTTTCATGTGCGTACGGTCGTGTTTCTGCTTTTCCATTGCTTTTAGCGTTAATCGTCATTCCCTGATTTAAAATCTACTGCAAATTACGGGCATGTTCTACCTTTTCTTTTACATAATTCCAGATAAGGTTTATAAAATAATCGGGTTTTACAAAACTATTCCTCAGTTGGTTTTTACAATTCATCCAAAAACCTTCTCTTGGATAATCCTTTTTTATATTCTGTTACTGATTTTCCAGTAACTTTTTTAAACTGGGAGGATAAATAATGTACATTATTATACCCTAGCTTTAGGGCAATCTGGCTTAAGGTAAGTTCATTATAGTCCAACAGTTCCTTTACCCGCTCTATCTTCAGATGGATAAAATACCTTTCTATGGTCTTGTCCATGTTCCTTGAAAAATGTTTGCTTATTGAGCAGTAATTTTTGCCCATTTTTCTGCTCATGTATAATGAGAGGGATTCATATTCTTTGTTGTTTTCTATATGGGCCAGATAGGCTATCAAATTGATCCTGATCTTTTCGAGAAGCAAACTGCTTTCATTTTCCAAGAGTTCGAAGCCCTGTTTTTCCAGTGCTTCTGAAATGCTTTTGATTTGAATTTCAGAAGCATGGAATTTAATAATGGCATGACCCAGTTCGACGTGCAGTACTTCTGCACCCAAAGCCCTTAGTTCATCGCTTACCACTTTTATACACCTGGGACATACCATGTTTTTAATGTGGAGATCAAGCGTTTTCATGAGGTGACTTTTACAGGAATTGCGATCATTAACTTATCCCAGGAAATATTGATTGTCCCTTCAGTTTCTGAAACCGGCTTTACCTCATATTTCAGCCTTTCCCGGTGCCGGTCTTGAACTAAAGGCTTAACTGTCAGTCGGAGGATATCTTCTTTCTGATCATAATCATCTGCAAGGTGCTGTTCCCAGTTGTTATTGATAATTACTGTCCATTCCTCTCTTCCGGGAATGGTAAACAGGGCATATTTTCCTGTCTGTATTTTTTGCTCCCCAATGATTATGTCCCTATCGGTTTCCATATTGGTCGCCATGTGCGCTCCGGTTACCCATACCTGGTCATAAGGAACAAGGCCGCCCCAAAGGATGCGGCCTTTTACACCGGGTGCATAATAGTTGATCTTAATATTCGCAGGACCTATGCTACCGGATGCTTCAGAGGGAATACTCCCTTTAATGGTATCCTGTTCGGCAATCCGGTTTTCCGGTTTTTCTTCCCCTGTCGGTGAAGCGGTTTGCTCTGGGGTGCCATCCTGCCCATTTTCCTTGCCAGGATTTGTACACATTACAAATACTGATGCTGTTATGAATAAAAAGTAAACCATTAGAATATGCTTTTTCATTTTTTTGATATTAAAGGTTTTCGTTTTTGACAGTTATATTTTTTAGATCAATACTGGAAAGGTTTTTGAGGCCGGAGTTCTTAAAAGCCATATCAAGCTTATCCAAAGTGGTTGTGTCGGAGGCAGACTCGTAATTGATATAATCGGAAAACATGATCCCATTGATATTCCGGACATTGTGCGCTTCCCTGAACCTTAAGCCGCCTTCCTGATCAAAAGTGATTTTAATTTTATGATAAGGCTGATCATGAATTGTGGTTTCACCCAGATATTCTTTATTCACTGCGGCGTCGTTCAGACCATGGGGCAGCAGGGCAAAATAGATCACGGAGTTTACAGAATTGGCGTATGCGTTTTCCTTTTCTTCTGGCAGTTCAACTTTTGATCCGTTTATCTCCCGGTAAAAGCCCTCGTTGTCTAGTACATCTTTAACCTGGCCGGTCGGGTCTGTGAATTCAAGGGTGTAGACATATTGACCGTTTTTACGAAAAGCGGTATAATGCCTGTCCCTGAAATCAAAGCTTAACAAAACATTCCCATACAACTTGCCCCCATGTGTTTCTATAGCGGAAGTAATTATTTCCTGGGCTTTTGAAGCAGCTTTTTCCTCTTGCTTATCAATGGAAGGCTGGCAGGACACAAGCCCCGCCAGAAGCGTTACCAATAATAAATAATTGATCCTATTGTTCATCCGTTGATTTTAGAATATTCAGTGTCCATGTCCTTCTGTTTCAAGGTATTTTCCCTGTGGCCCTACCCCTTCAATATGTACCAGCTGTGCTCCATGATGGGCAGCCATGGCAACGGAATAGGCAGCGCCTACCAATACAATGGCCACTATCAATTCTGCCCAGATCTTTCGGTTTAAAATAAAGTGGCTTGCAATCTTTAACAAGACACCTATGCCGCTTAGCCAAACTGTATAATCAGCATACAGATCGTGTTCTTCCAATATTTGAGCTGCTCTTTCGGTGAGTCCATGGGTATGCGGATGCACATATCTTCCTGCTATATAAGCCCCTATAAAGCCTAAGATCAGCAATATCAGCGTCACCCAGCTAAGTTCCTTTTTGAATACAAAAAGCTGTGCAAGTTGAAAAAGTACCGCCAGCAAAAGCAACACGATTGGGAAATGGACTACCAGCGGATGCAGGCTAGGAAAATCATCCCAGGAGGCAGTTATTTTATTATGTTGCCCTTCATGATGGTTTTCCACCAGGGCATCATGGTCATGGCCATCCCCGGAAACCCCATGCTGGTTTTGAGCAGTTTCCGCTGAGGCATGTTGTGTGCTGTCTTCTTTTTCGTTATGCCCATCGTGAGCGAAACATATGGTCAGGGCCTGTAAGATAAGGGCTATTGTAAGTATCAGCTTTTTCATGATCTTTTGCTTTTGTGCCTGCCCCATGAGCAGGGCAACGGATGTCACCCTTGCTCATGAAGTAGCAGGACTTTTTTAATGGATTGTTCTTTCACACTCCCACATTTCAGCATTTGATTTATTAAAATGTTTCTATGATTCCCTCTGCATATAAATAGCTGATTCAGTCCGCTTTCGCATTTTTAACCTCATCCCAATAATCTGGAAGACCAATACCACCATAAACAATGGAATGTATAAATACATGATCAGGTCTTCTTTATCGGCATTTATCCTGTAGAATATCGAGTGCAGTATTGCAAATACAAACATCAGATAGGTGAAGCGTTGCAGGTTTTTCCACTTGCCAGCTTTCAATTTCCTCAAAGAATAATCATTTGAAATGGCAAGCAGTAAGATGATGATCAGTGCTCCCAATAAACCGGTATGATTTGCTATTCCAAAAACCCCAAATCTTATCGCATAGCCCTGTGCAACTTCCTCAACAAAATAAAGCCAGGGTTTCCCGATAAAATGCATAAACAATCCTATGACAGAATGAACCAAAGCCAGTATCCCCCCAAAAATGCCCATATCCCTTCTTAGATAGGTTGATATCGGATTTTTGCGGTTTAATATTAAATTTAGAGGACCTAAAAGCAGGGAAAGTGCCAATAAAAAAATACCGATATAGCCTGATGCATAGGTGATAAAGGGAACGGCCGGCATGGTATCCCATAACTCATAAAATACATAGGATGAAATAATACTTATTACCGTCATTGGTAAATAATGGATTTTAATCCTGGTCTTAAGGGTGCTCATTTTTCAATTGGTTTTTTGAATTATTGTATTAAATTAATTTTGCTTATATTCTCTCCACAATTCATCATAGCTTCACCGAAATAAGGATTCCTGATTTCCCCGTTCAGGTGCCCAATAGATATCCGTATCGTCATTAAATATGACATAGATGAAGCTCATCCCAAACATGGAATTGGCCCGGACATATTTTACTTCCGGAAGCCCCTGTAGATTGGTCACCAAAGGGTAGGTGATCTGATCTTCAATGATCTGTGGACTTCTGCCCATCCATTCGGTGAAGACGATCACCTGGTTTTCGGAAAGGTCAGGAATAGCATCAATTTTATTTGTCTGGACGGCATATACGCCCCAGCCAAACAACCCTGCCGCTATAAGCAGAATTAATATCCTTTTCCTTAAGGAAAAGGATATTAATTCTGCAATCATAGTATTTGACTTGTAGGATATTAGATGATATGATCAGGTACAATAGGCCTGAAAGATCATGTACATACTAATTATTTCCATGATCAGATCCAATGAAGTACTACTATGATCTAAATAAGGAAGACCTGGTTCAGAACAGGTATGTCCCGAAGCAGAAGAGGGGGGGAATAAGAAGCGTATGGTGACTTATCGGTTTCAGGAACCAGTGCAATGTTCAGAAAAGTATGAACCAAGGCTACAACAAAGTCGAGGCTAAATATCAATTGGGCAAAGCTGGAATGATAATCATCATCAATTTCAAAAGTCTGGTAGTGATTTTCGCAGCAATTCTTGGCTTTGGGTCCTTTTTCGGTATTTTCAGCACCCATATCCATACCGGGCATGTCACAGTCCAAATGGCCATGTCCAAGCATCAGTTCGGTCTTTACCGCTTCACCGCCACAATAATGTGTGGCCATAGCAAGTCCGATGTTGCTTGTCAGCAGGATCAGCGCTAAAAATATGGCCAGGATTCTTTTCATTCTAGGACAAAAATACGAATTCAGAAAAGGATTCGGTTACAAAATTATGGTTTTCTTTTATACAATTTAAAAGATCTGTAACCTTTTCAAGGTAATCACTACACTTGATATCTGTTTTGAATTTAAATGTGTTCATTTTTTTTACGTATAGAAGACCAATTAATAAATAATAAAGGATATCTTTCTTTAGCATCAGAAAATACAGTTCCTGTCAAATTTTTTTAAATAAAGACTGGCAGTCTATTATTTTCTGCCAATCCTTATAATATTGCAGTCTTACTGCTCTATATCCGCATTACTTTCATCCCTTTAATGTTTATCATTTTTCCTTTCCTTCATTTCTTTAAACCATTCCGCAATGGCTTGATACTCTTCAGGAGACATATCCGGTAACTGACGCACAAAGGCAGTGACACCCCAAATGTCTTCATCCGAATGTGTAGGGCCGAGCGCCATCATGCCTGTTGCCGACAATAAGCGAGGCATAAATAAGGGGGAATTTCTTCATGACATTCTTTTTAAAGTTTTGCTCCCCCACTCATTTGGCCGGGGTAGATGCGAAGATAAACTTCCAGGGCCAATGGATTTTTACTGTACAGTGCCTCCAATGGATCGGGTGTACTATACAAGCTTCCCTGAACGCCCAATGCCACATTGGTTTTTAATGTATTAAACAGGTCTTGTTGAATACCCAGTGTAAAAGAATTTACCGGGAAAAGCGTTCCATGGCCATACACTTCTTCATCTAAAAGCAGGTTTTCAGTGGACTTCTCTACCCACTCATATTTACCATAAACAGTGGTGGTGTTCAAGTTCAGGGCACTTTCCAAAAGTAAGGAATGCTGATCATGATGTCCTTCCGCTTTATTATAGCCCCAAACCGCGGCAGAGTTCAAAAAGGATTCTGAACCTATACGTATGGAATGAATGGCTGAGGCAGTGGTTTTGTCCGCATCTTCCCGTGGGCCAAACTCATGCACATCTTTCACCCAGGCTTTTGATACCTGCAACGCCCACGCAGGAGAGGGATTATAGGATAAGCGGGCTGACCAGGAATCAAACCTGGGCTTGTCAAAACCATATCTTTCCTCGTTCGGCTCCCTGCCGGTAAAAGAAGAACCTTCCAGTTTGAAATCCCTGTACCTGAAACCCAGCGTGGCCACACCAAAGGTAATATGTGTGGCATCCTGCCAATGGTGGCCTATGGGTGCATCAGGATTATAAAGGCTGGATATGCGGTGCATAAAGGCCACCGGCCCAAATGCCGGTTCCCCAGGATAGCCCACGTAAACAAAGGCATCTGCATCTTTGGAAAACATATGGGTATAGCCAATCGAAAGCTCAGAAAACAAGTCATGTGGGTGCTGACGGTCTACCAGCGGTTCCCCTTCCCAGGTTTCGCCTGACTGGAACAAGAGGGGGTATCCTTCGCCACCTACTGTTAAAGGGTCCAAAGACAGCATGGCACTGAAGCGGAACAAGCCCCTATTACCGACACGGGTCTGTCCCATACCCATAAACCAGTTGGGTGCATCAAATTTACTACCACCCCGCGAGCCTTTGTTCCCTATATCCTGGTTATTGTAGCGGAGAAAAATATTTCCATGAAACATGTACATCCACTTATCTGTATGTTTCATATAACCATACATAGGGGAATTGTCGGGCAACCAGCCTGTTCCGGAACCATTCCGGCTCATAGGAAGGTTCCGGGAAAAGGCATGTGACATCATATGGCCTTCGCCCATGCCCTCCATATCGTGATCCATTTCCTCATGTTCTGTGCTGTCTTTCTTCATGGGCATTTTGTGACCTTCATGTTGTGCGAAAGCTCCTGCTGACATTAAAAGTACCATCAGTATTGTGATTATCTTTTTCATGGTTTTATATTTGATTTGTTATACAATATTTTAAGGTGGCAGAGGCCTAAATCCTGCCACCTTTGTTTTGTTCAACCTACAGTTTTTCTGCCTGATAGCCCGCTTTACTTATGGCATCTTCTATCTTTTCCGCATCCGTTTCCTCTGTGGAGACGGTCAGGATCTTTTCAGGTGTCTTTATATTTACCTCCCAGTTTTCCAGTCCTGCTACAGCATCTAAATGCGGTGTAACTTTGGCTACGCAGGCATCACACTTAATATTGGTTTTAAATTGCATCGTTTTCATTTGCATATATTTTAATAGTTAAAGAATTATTTAGGTTTGAAAAATAATTATACAGGTTCACCTACCCTTATGATTTTAGAGCCTTTACGGAAAGCCATTCTATATTGAAAACCTGTTTCCGCCGTATGATGATGTTGTTGATGACTTGTTTCCATTTCCTTTATTTTTAATCAAAGTTAGCTTCAACTGGTAATTCTTATTTTATATCATTTCCGATATGTTTAATATAGTTTTACGATTGTTCCCTTGCCAAGATCTGGCTTGAAACAGCAGGCAGTATTAGTTATCCATCTTAATTGTTCTTAACCTCAAACTGTTGCTGACAACAGATACTGAGCTTAATGCCATGGCTGCTCCCGCTATCATCGGGTTTAACAGGAAGCCGGTGATAGGAAATAATATTCCTGCTGCTATCGGTATACCTATTACATTATAAATAAATGCCCAGAAAAGGTTTTGCTTAATGGTTCTTACCGTCAACTTCGATAATCTTAAAGCTTTTGGAATTTGATTGAGATCTGAGGAGATCAAGGTCATTTTAGCTACATCCATGGCTATATCCGATCCCCTGCCCATGGCAATGCTTACATCAGCTTGTGCCAGGGCATGGGAGTCATTGATGCCGTCGCCCACCATCGCGACTACCTTACCCTCTTTTTGCAGCTTTATGACAAAGTCAGCTTTATCAGACGGCAACACTTCTGCTTTAAAATTTGCGATACCTACTTTGCCCGCTACTGTCTTAGCGGTTTGTGCATTGTCTCCGGTAAGCATGTAGACATCAATTCCCTGTTTTTGTAAATTTCCAATGGCCTGGGCAGATGTTTCTTTGATCTTATCAGCAATAGCCAGAACAGCTAAAGCATGTTTTTCGTCCGCAAAGTAAATTACTGTCTTAGCTTCTTCCTGCAACTTTTCCGCTGTGGCAGCAATCGTTTCCTCTATCCGGATATTATTTTCAAGGAGCAATTTCTTGTTGCCCACAAAATAATCCATTCCTTTAAAGGTTGCCTGTACACCTCTCCCGGTAAGGCTGTCAAATTTATTCAGCTCCAGAGGTGCGATACCATCAGCCTTTAATTTTCGGGTAACTGCTTCTGCCAAAGGATGCTCGGACTGTGATTCAATAGCAAGTAAAATTCCTTTTAAAATGTCTGTACTGCTGCTGGTTTCAGTCCAGATCATGTCGGTTACTTCCGGTTTGCCTTCGGTGATGGTCCCGGTTTTGTCCAGAATAATGGCATTTACCTTATGCCCAAGCTCCAGACTTTCGGCATCTTTGATCAGGATGTTGTTCTCTGCACCTTTGCCAACACCTACCATGATAGCCGTTGGAGTAGCTAGTCCTAAGGCACAGGGACAGGCAATAACCAGTACGGTTCCCCGTGCCAGTAAAGCATGGGTAAAAGCATTTTCGCCTCCTGCTACTATCCACACGATAAAGCTAAGGACAGCTATGCCTATCACCACGGGTACGAATATCCCCGAAATCTTATCTACCAGCTTTTGAACAGGCGCTTTGCTTCCTTGCGCATCCTGCACCATTTTAATTATCTGTGCAAGCAGTGTTTGTCCTCCAACTTTTTCGGCCGTAAACTGAAAGCCTCCTTTCTGGTTGACCGTTCCGGCAAAAACTTTCTCCCCTTTCTTTTTCTCTACGGGGATGGGTTCCCCGCTGATCATGCTTTCATCTACAAATGAATTGCCGGAAGCTACTTCGCCATCAACCGGAATTTTCTCTCCGGGACGTACCAAAATCCTGTCCCCTACTGCTATCTGCGAAACGGAAATTTCTTTTTCTTCCCCATTACTGATAATCCTGACTGTTTTAGGCTGTAACCCCATCAGTTTTTTAATGGCAGATGAAGTATTGGATTTTGCCCGCTCTTCCAACAACTTACCCAGTAATATGAATGCTACAATCACAGCAGCAGCCTCAAAATAGACATGGGGGTGTAAGCCCCTGCTGTGAAGGAAGTGGGGGTAAATAGTATTGAAGGTACTGAAGGCAAAGGCAATGCCGGTACTTAATGCAACCAGTGTGTCCATATTTGCCTTGCCATATTTTGCCTGCTTTATAGCATTGACAAAAAAGCTTCTCCCAAACCAGAAAAGTACCGGGGCTGTCAGGGTGAGCATGATCCAGTTGGCATAAGGCATTTCCATAAAGAACATGCCGATAACCACTACCGACAATGCCAGAATGGATGACCAGATGGTTTTCGCTTTAAGGGACTTATAATGTTTCTGCTGTGCTTCTTCCTGCTTGTTAGTGCCTTCTTCTTCCGCTATGATCAGATCATAACCGATGGACTGTATGACCTTTTGCAGATCGGTAAGCTTTACCTTATCCGCTTCATATTCAACCCAGGCAGTCTGGTTGGCATAATTAACCCCCGCCTTGATCACACCCTCCTGTGAGGCCATCATGGATTCTACACTTGCGGCACAGGAAGCACAGGTCATTCCAGTAATCGGTAAAGTTTTTTTCACTACGTCTCCTTTGGACGTCTTTACTTGTTGTCGGGTTTTTTCTATTGTTTCCATATTTTCCCTTAATATTGACTACTTTTAACCTTTGCAAAGATACTTTGCCAGAATAGTTTGCGTGTTACACAATTCCCGATAAGGTTAATATGATTTTATGGTGGGAGAACTCCCGAGGTGGCTGATTTGTAGGTCTTTAGTACCTGAAGAAAACTGATGAATAAACAGAAAAATGGGTTTATACATAAGTATTATTGAGCCTTACGCATAAACCCATATATGATGCAGATGGAATTAATAAATAACTAAAAAATAGGGACGCATTTTACTCTTGTACAAGAATCCCACTCAGGAAGTACAAGTCTCAATAGCTGCCTTAAGAAAAACCAAGTTTATTTTTATAATTCATATTTATAAAGCTTTGCAATCGTCTTATGATACTCATTTTCCAAAAGCAGGTATTGATCATAAGCATCGTAGAGGTAGGTCAGCTCTATAAAATAATCAATGGTCGAAATTTCACCCAGTTCCAGTGCCTTCGATAAAAAGGCTTCAGTGTTTACACCACCCAAAAGTTCTTCATATGCTGCAATACTTACCTTCAGGTTCTCGTACTGCAGGTAAAGCTCCCTGATCTTATGCTGGTGTTCCGTTATGTGGTTCTGAATTTGTAGTTCACTGTACAAAACTTCTGCTTTTTCCTGCTTTATCCTGTTCTTGTTTTCCCAGAGCGGAATGGTCACACCGAGGAGGACCCCCCGATAGCTTTGTCCTAAAATGGATTGTGAGCGATAACCTGTCTGGATTTTTGGTAATGTAAGTGACCGGGCTACCGCTACCTGTTTTTCGCTGATCTCTTTTTCTTGGACAACAACTTTTAGCACAGGGTCATTTGCTTCAATAAGGCTATCCAAAACTTTGTATTCAGGTACATCCGGTGGAATGGGATAGACCGTGCCACTTACCTCCACAGCCACCCCCCCATTTAATTCAGCAAGTTTTACCGTAATCTGTCCGATCTCACTTTCATTTCTGCGTAACTCATTTTGAAGGTTGACAAATTGGATCCTTGCCTTGGTTACATCCAAAATGTTGGCTTCCCCTACTTCAAGTCTTCTTTGATAAGAAGTGTGCAGGCCCTCCACATTCCGTAGCCGGTCGGAAAGCACCTGATTCTGCTTGTTCAGGTACACCAGTACCAGAAAGTATAACTTTGCCCTCAGTAATATATCCTGCCGGAAAACAGCCGATTGATAATTTGTCTGCGTGATCTGTTCTTCCGATAAGGCATTTTTCTTAAAATAGGCGGTAGGGAAGTCAAAAGCCTGTGTTACGGTGAAATCTTTTTGAATGCCAGCACCTGCAGGGCTTCCATTTAAGTATTCATATTCTACTGATGGATTATAGGGAGTTAAGCCTGTTTTAAACCCCAACCTCTGCGCCTCCCAATATTGCCGGTTGGCTATCATGCCCTTATTGTTATTGGTAACTGAGGAAAGTAGTTCATCCAGCTTGCTTTGTGGTTTTGCCGTATAACTAAATCCCATCAGCAACAAAAAGATAAGGCATTTTAAATGTTGAATGTTGGATTTTGGATTATTCATACCTAGGGGGAATTTTAAATTATACAATCTATTAGGAGATTTGAATTTTGCATTTTTTTAATTCAAAATCTGAAATTCAATATTTTTCATTTCTATTTAGTAGCAAATACACGATAGGAACAACAAATATATTTAACAGCGTGGCACTGAGCAGGCCGCCCAAGATTACAATAGCCATCGGACTTTGAATTTCATTGCCTGGTTCATCACCTGCCAGGGCAAGTGGGATGAGGGCCAAAGCAGCTGTCAGGGCGGTCATTAAAATTGGATTTAACCTGTCCAATGAACCGTGGGTAACTGATTCATACAATGGTGTTCCTTTTTCCCGGAGGGACTGATAATTGGAAACCAGTAATATGCCGTTTCGGGTAGCTATACCAAACAAGGTAATAAAGCCTATGATGGATGGGATGCTGATAATACCAGAGGTAAAATAAATGGCCAAAACGCCACCGATCAATGCCAAAGGCAGATTCAATAAAATAATTCCAGCTACTTTTGCATCTTTGAATTCCTGGTATAGAAGCAAGAATATAACCAGGATAGCAATCATTGAAGTAAACAGCAGGGTTTTTGAGGCAGCGGCCTCACTTTCAAACTGACCTCCATATTCGATGCGATAGTTCTCCGGAAGTGTTATAGTTTGTCCTACCCTTTCCTTGATTTCGTTCACAACACTTCTTAAGTCCCTTCCTGCAACATTGGCTGAAACTACCACTTTCCGCTGTACATTTTCCCTGTTGATCGTATTCGGGCCACTGGTAGAGACAATATCCGCAACATAATACAGCGGGATCTTTGCTCCATCATGTGTGTCAATGAAAGCATTTTTTATCTTTGCGATATTTCCCCTGCTTTCCTCATCATAGCGCAATACCAGGTCAAAACTTCTGGCGCCTACATACACTTCAGATACTTTCTCCCCCGCAAAGGCCACATCAACAACCTCCGTAAATTCACCTACTGTAATGCCATACTTCGCCAGCATTTCCCGGTTGGCCCTGATCTGTACCTGTGGGATCTCTACCTGTTGTTCCACGCTTACATCCACCAGTCCCTCAATGCCGGTGATCGTTTCTTTCACCTGATTGGAAAGGGAAAACATCTTGCCCAAATCTGTTCCGAAAAGCTTGATGGCAATATTGGCCCTGGTCCCGGAGAGCATGTGGTCTATGCGGTGGCCAAGTGGCTG
>JBBDSC010000177.1:6007-7628 GCA_040905145.1 Anditalea sp. | reverse complement strand
CTTCTGCCAAGGCCGGATATTAAAACAGCAGCAATTATAAACAGCCCAAAGGCCACGCCCAATATCAGTTTTTTGGCGTGCATGGCTTTTTCGAGCCACCGGCCGTAGTAATGCCGTAGTTTCCGTTCCACCAAGCTTCCTTCTGCCTGTTTTAACAACATTTTCTCATTGGTCAGCATAAAGCTGCAAAGTACAGGGGTAACCGTAACGGCTACAGTGAGGGAGGCAAACAGGGAAACAATAAAGGAGATGCCCAAGGGCTTTAGCATCCTTCCTTCCAGCCCGCTAAGGAAAAACAGTGGAATGAAAGCGACAATAATGATCAGGGTGGCATTTAGAATAGAAGATCTGATCTCTTTGGAAGCCTCATACACTACAATTATTGGATTCTGTTTATTCTCGGGGCTTTTCCGGGCATTTTCTTTTAGGCGTTTGAAAACATTTTCCACATCAATAATGGCATCATCCACTAGGGAACCAATGGCAATGGCCATGCCGCCCAGGCTCATGGTATTGATGGTAAAGCCGAGCCATTTTAATGCGATCACAGCTACCAATAAAGAAAGCGGGATGGCCAGTAAGGAAATAAGGGTGGTCCGGTAATTCATCAGGAACAGAAACAGGATAACTACCACGAAAACAGATCCTTCCAGCAATGCCGACTGCACATTGTCTATGGACGCATTGATAAAGTCTGCCTGGCGGAAAATTTTGGTATTGATCCTGATATCAGCTGGTAAAGTATTGCCCAGTTCTGCAATAGCCTCTTCAATCTGGCCGGTAAGTTCTACTGTATTTGTGTTCGGCTGCTTCATCACCGTCATAATCACTGCAGGCTCTCCTTTAAGTGATCCGTCTCCAATCTTGGGCGCTGCCCCTATTTTAATATTAGCAACGTCACTAATTTTTACCGGAAAACCATCTACTACTTTTATCACAGTATTGCCCATGGCCGTTATATCGCTCGTTCTGCCTATGCCCCGGATAATGTATTCATTGCCATACTCATTCATAAAGCCACCCGATGCATTTTCGTTGGCTTCTTCTCCGGCAGTAATAATCTCATTCAGGCTAATCCCGTAATATTTCATCTTTCCGGGATTAATTAAAATCTGGTACTGCTTAAATTCCCCGCCGATCACCACTACCTGCGATACCCCTGCGATTGCCAGCAGACGGGGCCTGATATTCCAGTCGGCCAAGGTCCTGAGATCCATATTATTTATGCTGTCGGCTGTAATGCTCAGCAGTAATATTTCACCCATAATGGAAGATTGCGGGGCCAGGGTAGGAGTACCTATTCCTACCGGTAACTTCTCCGCCACAGTAATCAGCCGCTCGCTAACGATCTGCCGGGCTTTAAAAATGTCCGTCCCCCATTCAAACTCTACCCAAACAATGGAAATACCCGCAGAGGAGGAGGAGCGTACCCTGCGCACATCTGTAGCACCATTTACCGTAGTTTCGATGGGAAAAGTTACCAGTCGCTCTACTTCTTCCGGTGCCATGCCGTGCGATTCCGTCAATACCACCACAGTAGGCGCCGTAAGATCCGGAAACACATCCACCTCCATTTCCGAAGCTGTATAAGTGCCTCCTGCTAAAAGCAAAAAGGCCACCA
>JBBDSC010000177.1:0-5907 GCA_040905145.1 Anditalea sp. | reverse complement strand
ATTAATGCTCATGACCATGAGCTGGTAACTCCCCTGACATAGAAGATAATTTAATGTCATAGGCACCTTCTGTTACTATCCTTTCGCCTTCCTGCACTCCTGAGAGAATCTGTACCCTTTGGCCGTCATTGGCACCCAGTTCCACTTCTCTTTTCTCAAAAGATTCCCCTCCGGTTTGCACGTAAACATAGTAGATGCCTTGTTCTTCCATCAGCGCGGATGTTGGGATTACTAAAGCGCTATCTATAGGATTCGTCTTAAGGAAGACCTCGACAAAAGAGCCGGGAATGAGTTCCCCCACATTATCGATTTCAAAATAAACCGGGGTGAAATAGGCATTATCTACAGTGCTTTTTCCATATGAAATAAGTTTTCCATTCAGGCTGTCAAGGCTATAGATTTTATGGTCGTAGGCGGTTTTGAAGTTAGCGGTGTGAATGTTTTTCAATGCCGAAAAATTACCCTGAGATACTTCTGCTCTAAGGGTTAAGCTTTGGTTTTGGGAAATCACGGCAAGAGGCTGGCCAATCTCTACAAACTGGCCCTCCCTTACAAGAACATTTTTGATAAATCCATTTGTGGGAGCGCTTACTTTCTGACCTCCGGAAGCATAATTTTGCCTCAAGTTATTGTAAACTGTCTGCGCCTGCTGAAATCTTAACTGCCTTTCCTGAAACGCCCTTTCGGAAATGATTTGGTCCTGCACCAATTCCTGTGCCCGCTCATAATCACTCTTGCTGGTTTCAAAATTAAGCCTGGCCTCCTGAAATTGTGTTTCAATGTTTCCGTTCGCCAGGCCACTTCCTGAAATGGAAAACAACGTTTCTCCTTGACTGACCGGTGTTCCTGGCAATAGGTTATTGCCCCGGAAAAAAACAATACCGTTTGTTCTGGCAGAAAGTACCGTCTCATCTCCCTGCGCTGCCAGGATTTCACCGGAGGTTTTAAGGATGTTGCTGAAGGGCCGTGCTATTACAGACATGTTGGCAAAATCGGTATTCCAGGCCTGTTCTTTGAGAAAAGTGATTTCATCTCCGGGCAGTACTTCTTCCTGACTGGCCAAGGCAGTGGCTTCATCCGTATATACAGTTACATTATTGATCACAATTCTGTCTTTAAGGATGGAGGAATTGAGTTCAAATACCAACTGGTAAACACCTGCTTCCTTGGGTAGCAGTCCGGGACGGAAAATACCGGGTGAAGTAGGCCCCTCCACCGTGCTCCTGATGCCTTTTCCGCTTTTGATCAGGCTCACGGTAAGCGCGCCCTCTGTAACAGGTTTAAAATTGCCAAGTTCAGTAAGGTGGGCCGCAAACCTAATGGTATCCCCGGTTATCAAGGGAGGAAACTCCACAAAAAGCTCTGTTTTATCTGTATAAATAGTATAAGATAAAGGCAATAATCCCTCTACCAAAGTAGGTCCTTCTTTCTGCTGCGTATTACAGCCAAAGAGCAAAAGCATTGGGCATAGCAGGATAAATGATATATATTTCATGTGTATATAAGGTTAGATCCAAGACATTAGACACAAAACTTTACATCTCCCGAAAAAAAGATCAAGACATGTTTTGTGGCAATCACCTCTCATGAGGGAATGTGGCAATGGTGGATCGGCGAACCGGGAAAATGAAAAAGGTTTTTTTCGTCATTTTCCCGGTTCATTTATTCGCCTACTCCAGACCCCAATTCCCCAAGAAGTTTAATCCCTTCAAATGGACAATCAATAATGCTTTAATGTTGATGATCACCGTCTTCGCCGTGGCTGTGGCTTTCCTTGGCAGTGGTATCTTCCCCCACTTCAAATTCTTCCTGCTCTATTGGGACATCAGGAGCATGGTCTTCATGAGTGGTGCCGTCTTCATGTGTGTGTTCATTGCTTTCGGCCTTTTTTTTGGTACATCCAAAAGTAAAAGCCATTACTAAGATCAGGGAAATGAATATTCTTTTCATTGTTATAATGTTTTGATTGAAAGAGATAAAATGCGGGTATGACCATACATTCCTCATGTGAGGTTAATATGATTTATTAGATTATCCATGCCTAAAATCCAAAGGGAATTTTATATCACATAAAAAAACCATGTGGTATAGTCATCGAATGACTCATCTGAATAAATTTTATAACTTACTGGTTTCCTTCAAGTCATGCGATGACTTGCGGATTTTAGGTAATGGGTAAATTGAAGGTTAAGCCTTGCTTATAATAAAAGCAGGAGGGGGACCCCTGAGGGTAATGGAAGATTGAAATTGATCGGATAAAACCAAAAGCCCTAAAAAGTCAGGGTGCCTGAGCTTAGGGACTTCTGTACCATTAAAAATAACAATATTGAGAGTGGGAATCAGCAAACTGCTTTTGTTGATTTTTACAAAACAGTTATTTGCAGAATGGCTTATATATTCCTCAGTAGTTCCATTGCCTGAATGGTGAACATGGAATAAAGGAAACTTTGAATCATTATCCTTATCATCTCCGTTTTCCGGATGATGGTGTGGTTGGCCTTGCTCGTGATGATGTTCGGTTTCAGAGAGGTTCTCTTGGTGTTGGTGCGGAATGAAAGCGTGCGCCAGCATTACTGAATATGCCAGCAGTAAAAAACTTAATATATAGGTTTTTTTATTCATCCGGATGCCAAGGTAAGGAATTGGCTTTCAAATACAACGTTGCATAGCAAGAAGTATGGGATTAATTTTATTACATCTAAAATCCAAATTGATTTAATTGAGACTTAATTTAGATTGTTGGCCTTAATGAAATTTAGACATATGACAAACGCATTGGAACAGCAGCGTTTCAACAACGCGATTGTACCGTCACCTTTTTTATTTAAGGCAATGGTAGTTAAAGTGATGAGTACCCAACTGGCGGGGTATTGCTATAGGAAGAAATATTAAATTTATATTGGATATTCACTTTTTCTTAATCTAATCTGTGCCATAAGTTATTAGCTACATTAAGTCCACAAAAACATTCGCATAATAAAAACTAACGAAAAGCAATGCACCTCCGCTGATAACCTGAATGGAACGCTTTAACCATGTCAATTGTGCCAAGCGTGATATGGCACCGGCAAAAACACCAACAATTAAAAATGGCAATCCCCTGCCCAATCCGAAAGCAAAAGCAAGTAACAATCCATTTAAGGGACTGGACTGAGCTGCAGCAACTGCAAGCAAAAGCAGGAGAGGGGCGGCAGATGTGCCTAAGCTAAAAATAAATCCATAAATAAAAGCACCGCTGATGCCAGGCTTTCGCATTGCTGCCAGTTTATTGATCTTCAAATTTGGCCCATAAAAGGCAAAAATAGCCGCCAGCAGTGAAAAAAGAGCCATAGCCAATGCCCAGTAACGGCCAAAAGATTCTGTCAATATCATGCCTAATCTGCCAGCTAAAGCACCTAAAAGCGTTAGGTTAACAACAATACCTGCAAAAAAAGCTGTGGCAATCCAAAATCCCCTAAGCTTAGTTTTACCATGCGAATTACTGCTTACCAGGCCAGCCATACCCAAGCCTACCGGAAGGGTACAAGGGCAAACGCCGCTTGCCACGATGCCAGCCAGAAGGGCTATTCCCATAGTTGCTATCGAGCCTTCGGAAAACCCTGAGCCAAAATTGCGAAAGAATTCTTCGAGCGTCATTATTTCTTTATTTCAGGTTTTCCTGCTTTATAACCAAGTTCGTTGATAGCTTGCCGAACCTGTTCCGGGGAAACTTTTGCATCAGCATAGGTAACTATAGCCTCCCGGTGTTCCAGACTGACTTCTACTTCGGTTATACCCTCCATAGACCTTACCTTCTTTTTTATATTCGAGACACATGCCCCACAGGACATTCCTTCAATGGGAACGGTAAATGTTGAAAGGACCTGGTTTGAAACGGTCTCTTGATGTTGTCCTTCCCCCTTTTGCTCCTGTGCACAAGCCTGTAAGGCAATACTTATTAAAAATAAGGAAGCTATGATACTTGATCCTATGCTACATTTTTTAAGAAAACTGCCCAACTTTAAAGTAATTTCCCTTTTCATTCTATTTTTGGTTATTATTATACTAACTTTTATTATACCTCAATTGCTGTGAACCCTGATGCTTCCAATGCATCCTTAAGCTGTTGTTCCTTTACTTTAGCAGGCTCATAGCTCACATAAACATGCTTTCGAAATACTTTAGGCTTCACTTCCTGTACGCCGGGAAGCTCTTTTAAAGTAGCAGAGATTTTTCCCGCACAGCCTTCGCACACCATATTGGGTACGCTAAACTCTACCTCAGCGAGTGAACCTATTTTCTCATCCTCTGCCCGTTCAAGATTAATGTTGCGGATGCGAAGCGTGTTGAGCAGTATGGCAAAAATGCTTATTACCATTACCGTTATGGCAAGCATCGGAGTAATGAAACCTATTGCGGCAAGTGCCATTCCCACTATATTAAACAATACTGCCACTAAAACATTGCCTGTCATTGTACGATAGCTTGCTTTACCCAAGACCAGGGCATTAAGTACATCTTCCAGTCTGTCCCCGATCAGGATCACGCCAGCCGATTCAATGGCTACATCGGTTCCTGCACCAATGGCAATCCCCACATCAGACTGTGCCAGGGCAGGTGCATCATTGATTCCATCCCCAACCATAGCAACTTTTCGTCCCTGGGACTGTAGTGATTCAATGGCCGTCACTTTATTTGCCGGAAGCAGTTCCGACCTGACTTCATCAAAGCCAAGTGACTTTCCAATTGCTTCGGCTACTGGCTTGGCATCTCCCGTGAGCATAACTGTTTTTATATGCCGTTGCCGAAGTTTGCCAATGACATGCTCCGCACCACGGCGTGGGGTATCCTGAAGAGCAATTAATCCTGCTACTTCTCCGCTATGTACCAACACAACTACCGTTTTCCCCTGAATACTTAGCGAATTTATTTTTGACCGGACTTCAGAAGAGAAATTTATTCCGCTCTCTTCCACAAATGAGGGCTTCCCCACTAATACTTCCATTCCTTCAACACTTGCCGTAACACCTTTACCCGGTGTAGCCCGAAAACCTTTTGCCTCAATTTTTCTCGCTCCTTCACGTTGTGCAAAAAAGTTGATAGCTTGTCCTAAAGGATGCTCAGACCTGCTCTCTACTGCTGCCGCCAATGCCAGTACATCGGCCTGACCAGTACCAAAAGTTTCTACATCGGTAACCGTTGGCCGGCCATAAGTAAGTGTACCCGTTTTATCAAATACAATCGTGTTTACTATGGAAAGTCCATAAAATACTTCACTTGCCTTTACTAAAAGCCCAATGGAGATTCCCTTACCACCTGCAATGGCTGCGAGCATAGGCGTAGTAATGCCCAAAGCACAGGGATAACCCATAATGATAGTTGTGAGAAGTACTAAGGTAGCTTGTGTGAAGTCACCCGTAAAAAGTGCCCAGCCAGTGAATGCCAACCCGGCTATGATAAAAACTACGGGGCCATAATAGTTCATTAAACGGTCAGCGAGAAGCTCAATCGGGGGCTTTCGTTCGGCAATCTGGCTCATCAGCCGGACAATCTGGCTTAGGAAGCTATCTTCACCAACTTTGGTAACATGAACCTGAAGGGCACCATCCAAGTTTAGTGTACCACCAATAACTTTAGCTCCCGGTTCCTTGGTAACGGGAACTGATTCTCCTGTAAAACTGGATTCATCTACACTGGCTATGCCCTCGATAACTACACCATCAAGGGGGAGCCTTTCTCCCGGGCGCACCTCAACCACTTCTCCGATGGCTACCTCATTGGTAAGCACATCCATAGTTTGTTCTCCACGAAGCACCCTGGCACGTGATGGCTGGAGTGAAAGAAGCTTGCGTACCGCTTCGGAAGCCTTCTTACGCGTATCAAGTTTAAAATAGGCAAAGAAAAGGTGCAAGGACATTAACCAGGCAG
>JBBDSC010000176.1:0-3954 GCA_040905145.1 Anditalea sp. | reverse complement strand
TGGGTGGTCCTTGCTTTCCCTTTCCCCTTCTTAAACCACTTCGCCACATCCTCCGAAACAGGCAGCCCTTTTTGTTCATAGAAAGCTTCCACACCCTTTTGCTTATGTAAGCCTTGTCGCGCTTCCTCTTCGAAGTACAGATGGTTCAGTTCTAGCAGACGCTTAAGGATTTCCTTACGGGCGTCGGGATGGATGGTATAGCGCACTCGGTCATTCTCAGGAAGGTAATCCACTTCATAAAAATTATGACGAAGTTGGATATCGGTCCAGCCATAGGCTTCCAAAACAGCTTCGTCCATTTCACCGTGAAGTTCGCGGAGTCTAAGAATTTCTTGAAATACGTCATTACAAGCTAACTCACTCTGCTTACTGACAAACTCGATATCAACACTTGTTAAATTTTTAAGATGAAACAAATGATAAACCTTAGTAAATCCAACAATCAATTTTCTACAAATTGCTTCTCTTTTACTGTAGTATGATTCCCCCAAATGATTTAACTTATCTGGCCCGGATGAATTGTAGAAAATTGGAAAAGGAAAAGTTTGGAAACACCTTGCTGGAGTGTATCTCCTATCTCCCTTCATCGTGGAGCCAAATTTCCATGCCCAAAACTCATGAATTGAAGATTGTAGGACTGAGAAATTCCAATATTTATCAAAGGCAAAAACGTTAAGGGAGTCTGCAAAAATATAATTCGGCTTCTTAATTGATAAGGCATGAGTACTGCTAACTCTTGTCTGAACGAGAACTGATCTTAATTCAGAAATTTTATCGTACAAGTTCCTTCTTGGTGCACCAAATTGCCACCAATTCTTCGCTAAGCCTTTATTCCATGCATTTACTTGTGGTAAAGCAATTCTTACCGGCTTAACTCTACTTTCTACGATATTGAAGGCTAATTTATATTTTGAAGCATCATTTTCTGTTAAATCACTAAAATCGATAATAAACCTTGTACTCTCAGAATCCACACTTTGATTGACATTACTCCCGCCTAAATACTTTTTAATAACGACTGAAGACTCTTTGTCTATGGCCATTAGGTCTTTGTATTCTTGAAGACTCAAAATAAATCCATCTCCGTTCGGTTTGGTCCCTTCGAATGAGAGCTCATTATTCCTTATTAACTGAAATGGTTCTTCATTTTGACTGTTTGAAGAAAAGTCATTTGAAATTATTGAGACTTCTTCACCATTTAGAAACTTTGGAAAGTCGAAAATTCCTTTGAAAATTGATAATAAGGAAACAACTACATTTGCCAATCCAGGCCATTTTTTATCCTTATCTACAAAAACTATTTCGCCAGAATTCGATATTATGAAATCAACTCCTATAGCTTTTGTATCTCCTTGACTAATTGAATTTGTGGCAATTATTGCCAAGAAACCTTGATTTGAAATTACTTCAAAGGATCTCCTTAAAAAATAAGCAGACAAATCAGACTGCCCTTTAACGGTTCTCAAAAGGAAACTTTCAACATAATTAAACTTTAAAAAGGTAGTATAATTTTGAGAATGCAGTTTTGTAATTGATCCCCCACCTAAGAATGGTGGGTTCCCCAAAATACAATCAAATCCACCCTCTTGAAAAACCTCCGGGAACTCCAAAAAATAATGGAAAAAGCCTTTTTCCTGAGCTAAGGCTTCTGCTTTGGCAGGAGGCATTCCTGTAGGAAGGGTCTTTTCTCTTAGGTATTTGCGATAGGTAGCATCGGTGCAGATATAGCTTTTTTGATCTGGGATCTTGGGGATAAAGAACTGGGTTACCTGCATATCGGCCAGGCTCTTCAGCCGGGCATAGGTAGTCCCTTTGTTCAGTTCCATAAACTTCTTCTGCTTTGCCTCGATCTCCTCAGGAGTTCGCTCCGGTAGGTTTTTGAAGAGTTGAAACTGCTCGATGGCTTTATTGACCGCCTCATTGACATCCGTGGAATAGTCCATGGTAAGCTGGTCCTTTTGTTTTCGCTCCTCGATATTCCGCTTACGAAAGCCAGTAGCGATGGCCTTATCATCTCCAGGTAGGGCTTTGAAGGCTTCATCGGCTATACCCTTTTCCAGTTCTTCCTTATGCGCAAATCCTACGATGGCATCCCCGCATTTGATCTTATGGTCAAGGAAGTTGAGTGGTTCGCCGGGATTATGGGCTTCCAGCCATAGGGCTACTTTACAGAGTTCGACGGCCAGCGAATTCTTATCCACCCCATAGATACACTCCCGTATCACATCCCGCACAGCCTGACGCAAGGCGGTAGGGGTAGGCTGATCTTCTCCCGTTCGGACCTTGGCCAGTTCGGTGCCAATCCTACGGGCAGCGGAAAGGAGAATATGACCACTGCCACAGGAGATGTCCGCTACCTTGATGTACAGCAAGGCCCTTTCCTGAAGGACTTTTTTGGGCTCTTGATTTATAGTTACTTTTAGCCTTTCTTCGGGCTTTTCCAAACAATCCTGAATGATGTAATCCAAGGAATGTTGGATTAGTGGTCGTACCAGTTCCTCAGGCGTATAATGCGAACCAGAAGAAGAACGCTCAGAGCCTTTTACAAACCCAAAGTTTGGAGAATTATCTACCTCAGTGAACACAGGCTCAAATTCCAATAAGCCCTGATAGACCGACCCGAATTCTTCTACATCAAGATCACCATAATTAACTTTGACCAATTGCTTTCTTTCATCATCCATAAAATAGCAAAGCCTATGGATCACATAAAGGAGTTCTTCATTTTTGATTTTAAGACGACTTAATATTCCTAGCGCTGAGCTATGGAAAATCCCTGACCCCAAGGGTTGAATGCCCATCTTCTGTCCATACTTCCCAGATTCAAAAAGCTGAAAGGTTACCTTGATGCTCTCCCAAAGGTCATGTTTTTCCCCTTCTACAAAAATCCTTCTCAAGGCCATTTTCCTAACCCTGTCCATGCTGTAAAAATCATAGTAAATTTTACGGAGTTTTTGAAGCTTTTCATCTCTATTGGCCTCATAGATCAATCCTCTGTCTTCTGTCACAAGTAAGAACAGAAACCGGTAAATCAGGCGAAGGAGATACAAGTACATCTGTTTACCGGTAAGCTGTTCCTTTTGGATCAGCTCTCTGATTTCATGGTTTTGAGGATGTTTGAGGAAACCGTTCCCCAGGCGTTTAATAGAAGATTCAACTGCAGCACTTAGTTTCTCTCTGATTCGCGTACCGGAGGCAAGCGATTCTTGATGATAAAATTCTATGATGGAATTCTCCCCTTCTCCTTTTACCCTTGGCAACCGGGAAACGTGAAGGATCCGGAAAAGAATGGCAAAATCAGCGAAAAGCTCTTCCTCCATCATCTTCTCCAGGTCAAACTCCAAATAAGTAAGCCGGACCAGGCGGGTGGCATCACGGAGCAACCGCAAGTGTTTACCGTTGGTAACTAAAGCATAAAGGTAGTCATCGGTTTTATTGAGGTATTCCTGTACTAAAGCATGGGGAGAGAGTCTTGGCCCACTTGTTTCCCGACGCTTGTCCAAACTGTCGTTGAAACCCATAATGTGTACCGGAAAGCCGGACAAATTTGAAGTACGGTGACTGATGGCATAGGTCTTTCCGTCCAGATTTTCCGCATTGGACTTATCTACTTCATACCCCAGGGTCAACAGGTATGGCAGCATCCAAAAATTACGGGTTTCTGTAGTTCCACTCTCTTCCTCTGGAATACGCTCCCTTCTCAGCTTAAAGGCTTGCCAATACCCCCTGGCCGATGCCCAGGCCAGACCAATTTCATCCCGGACTTTGATATTTTTAGCCAATCCGAAATCAGAGGGGTTCTGGTGCTTGATATCCTCCGAAGCTAGTTTGTCCAGTACTTCTCCTGAGACGATATTACCCTGTATGTTGATGCTTGGGAAGTTCATTTATTCCTTTTACTTTACTGCTTGTTAAATTTTTACTCCGAATTTTTCTCCGAACCTATATTTATTT
>JBBDSC010000175.1:0-3957 GCA_040905145.1 Anditalea sp. | reverse complement strand
TGGAAGACACCTGTGAGTACAGGTGGATTTCTCAGCAGGTCAGTTTCTTGGTGATAGCGGTAATTAAAGCGCAAGACTGTTGATCCTACCGGCCGGAATGCAATACTTGAAACAATAGCCCAAATTTCATCTCCTATATCATCACCTGTTTCGTTGAACTTGCCCTGATTATAATCGGCATATTCAAGCCGAAGACCCAAATTGAGTTTTGCATTTTCCCAACCGAGTACTTTCCTTTTCATAACTGTTCCGACAATATCAAGATATCCGCCAAACTGCTGGGTTCCGTATTGTTGTGAGTAGGTGCCCGGAACATCGACAAAAACCTTTGCAACTTCTCCCGTAAAGTTTAATCTGTCGTTTAAAAGGGAACTGGTAAAATCAACTGCCAAGACACTTGAACTTCTTTTTTCATCGAGTATCAAGCCGTCCGCTTTCCATTCATTGTAAACTCCGGTCATGTATGAAAATCCAAGTTCGCCAATCTTTCTGTTCCGGATAGCAATTTTCCCGGTAAACATGGGAAGGCCACTGTTGTTTTTTTCAAATCGTTCAGGGTCTTTTTTCCCTGCTGCGAGTGATGTTCTTCCTTTTTCATTAGAAATTATGTTATCGTCAAAACCATTGGTCAGGTAAGCTTCATAACCTACTATCCAATTATTTACAATATATTTTCCATGCAATCCAAAACCAGCACTGGAAAGTGTAGTAGGAATAATTGATGTTGCAGAAATAGGGCGGTCAATAAAATCCCAACGGGGGCCGTCATGGTTTTGGTTAAATGCTCCGATAGGGTTCATTATTATCCCACCTCTGAGATTGATCAAAGGATGGAAAATAATATCCACTGCTGCAAATTCAATATTGATTTCTCTTGTACCTCCTTCAAATTCCAGCTCTGAAAGGAATTTTATTTTTTTAGCAATAGTGGAAGAAAAGAATAAAGTAAATCGCCTGGCCTGAAAGGTAAACCCTTCTGATATACCATCTGTTTGCGCATATTGTAAATTGGCTTCAAGGTAACCGCCTATGGCTATCGGTAATTTCCCTGGAGTTAAAAACGGACGGTTATATACCGCATCCATATTCATTTTTTCTTTGGAAGTATCGGCAGGAATACGTTGAAAAAATTTTGTGGTATCAGTTTGGGCATAACCCTTTGTTAAAGAGCAGATCAACACAAACATTATAAAAATTTCTTTATACATATATGTAAATGTATTCATCGTCTGTTGCTGTTTTAAAAGTTTGTAGATTTTGCTCGGCAGGTGGGTTTTGTACTAATCCTTTATTGGAAAATTCGCTGCCGTGGCAGGGGCAAACAAGAAAATTTCCCTGTGGCTGCAATTCACAACCTCTATGTGTGCATTGCAGCAGCAAGGCCGAATATTCTATTTCATTAATTTTATAAACACATATCGGGAAACCGAATTTTTCTGATTTTATTAAAACAAATTTTCTCTCCTTGGTTTTTTCATCCTGGGTATTAAGGAATTCTGTTTTTTTGATTAAAATCCTATTGGCTTCAAGTGTTGTTTGGGCAAAATAAGCTGTACCTGCACAGCTTTCAAGTAATGAAATTCCTCCTATACAGGCAAAGCCACAGATTTTAATAAATTCTTTCCTGTTCATTGTTTACAGTGATTTTAAGAATTTGATCAAGGCATCTTTCTCTTCCTGGGAAAGATTTTGATATTGTGTCCTGCTGTTTGTTGCTTCTCCTCCGTGCAATAAAATTGCTTCTTCAATACTTGGTGCCCGGCCATCGTGCATCAAAAAATATTGTCCGCCCTGGGCATCAGGAGAAAGTCCCAAGCCCCAAAGAGCTGGCGTTCTCCATTCAGAAGTCAGGGCATTTCCCTCCGTATAACCATCGTCTAAACTATTTCCCATATCGTGCAAAAGCAAATCTGTATAAGGGTGAAATTCCCTGTAGGAAAGTGCTTCAATCGGTGAATCACCGGTTTTCAATGTAGGCTTATGGCAAGAAGCGCAATCAATCTGGTTGAAGATATTTTCTCCCTCAATTACTTCCGGATCATCCTGGTTTCTTTGAACAGGAGCTTTAAGGGTTTCTAAATAAAATACTACATCGTTTACAGTCTGTGTTGAAACTTCCGGGTCAATTTCAAGTCCACTGGAAACATCTGTTGGGTTAAATATGGATGCAATACCAATATCCTGGTTATAGGCTTCAACAGTTTGATGTAATAAATTGTATGCAGCCGCTTTTTTTCCGAAACGGCCAATATATTTTCCTTTTTTGGTGATGGCGTTTTGTTTGGGAATAACATAAGGGGGAATATCTATCCAATTTGGAACCCCTGAAATTCCATCACCGTCAGAATCGTTGGGATCTGCCATTGCAAGAATATCCTTGTCAGTAACAAAAGCCAGGAAGCCCAGGCCGGTAACTGCGGGGGGGATTAATTTTGAAAATATTGCTCCTGATGGAATTTGTTCAGGAGTAAATCCGGGAATTGCCCGGTTTTGTAATTGAGGACCTCCTTTGTCCAGGAATTTGTTACCAGTAGTATCTGTCTGTCCAAAACGGGTAAGGGTAGTAAATGGGTGTCCTTTACCATCCCCTGAATGACAACTGATGCAGCTCGTGGCTACGAAAGTTGGCCCCAGCCCGGTTTCAGCGGTAAAGGTCTCGCTAAAGGCTTCGTCTCCATTTATGAATTTAGAAAGCTGGGCGGAACTAAGCCCCTCCATTGGTCCATCCAGTACTTCATCATCATTGGGTTCGGGAGGCAATATCTTTTCGCAGGATACTATTGCAAAAAGTATTATTGTAAATGCAAGAAGCAAAATATGTCTCATTGTTTTCAAATTATTAGTCGGCAAAAATTAAATTTTTTAGTACCGATTGTACTTTTAAATACGCATTCATCTTTCATTTTTAAAGTAACATCATCTTATTTTTAGACAAAGCTAAAAATATTTTATTGCAAAACGAAATAAGGTGAGATAATTTTCAGGTATCTTTGAGTGTATTTTCGTTTTTGATAATAGAAATAAAACAGGTATAATGAACTGGAAAACCAGGCTGGTACTGCTTTTTTCGAAAATCCGTAAACCTATTGATGCCAGCAATTCGGTGGATATTAAAACTTTGCGCAAAAAATCCGAATCGGGAGCTAAGCTGGGCGCATTGCTTTTTGATCAAAAAATCCCAATTCGGGAAGTAATGGATACCGATGCAGCAGGAGTTCCAGTTCGGATATACAAGAATTCTGATAAAACCGGACTTCCGGTAATGCTCTATTTTCACGGTGGTGGCTTTGTGTTGCTGGGACTGGATTCCCACGACCGGGTTTGCAGGCGATTGTGCAAGATGAACGATTGTATCGTGGTTTCGGTGGATTATCGTTTGGCTCCTGAACACACTTTTCCTGATGCGCATCAGGATGCCTTTATCGCGCTTAAATGGACACTCCAAAACATCAGGCAATATGGAGGTGACCCAACACAGTTGATAGTGACCGGTGACAGTGCAGGAGGGAATTTGGCTGCTTGTTTAGCGCATCGTTGTAAGAAAGAAAACATCCCCTTGAAAGCACAAATTCTGATCTATCCCTGGATTGATGGGAAAATGAACAACCCTTCCATAGAAAGAAACGGGGAAGGTTATATGCTTACAAAAGAAGCATTGTTTTGGTACCAGGATCAATACACGCCAAATCCGGAAGACCATTGCCGCCCTGAAGTTTCTCCTTGTTATGAACCTGATTTTGAAGACCTTGCGCCAGCATTTGTACTTACAGCGGAATTCGACCCGCTATTGGATGATGGGAAAAAATATTTTGAGCAATTGAAAGATGCAGGCAATAAAGGGATGTACAGGGAATATCCACAACTGATCCACGGCTTTTTCAATATGCCCAAAATCAGCCCCCATGCCTTGCAGGCCTATAAGGATATCCAGATATTTTTGAACTTATCACTTGCTGA
>JBBDSC010000174.1:0-23654 GCA_040905145.1 Anditalea sp. | reverse complement strand
ACCATGTCTTCATAGGTGGCATTTTCATTTCCCAACCGTATATTATCAAAGTACGCAACCCTCAACTTGCTATCGGTTTTTCCAGATGTTGCCCAAGTAGGTTTATATATTCCCATTTTCCATCTTGGTAAGGGTCCCTTTGATATATTTCCGCCATTCCTGGTTACTATTTTTTCACCATTATGCCATATTTCGATAACGCCATCTTTATCCCTGGAATGAACAACATGAAAGGTAAACTCATGCCATTTATCTTTGGTGGCAGAGCCAAGGTCAATGTTATCTGTAGCTGTAGTTGAGTTAATTTTCATCCTGAGTAGGAATCTGTCATTTTGTACCCTAAATGACATAGGGGCTGTAGTTACCCCAAGCTGGTGCCATTGACTGAGGATGTCATTATTCCTATCTTTGGCATAACCATCAGATGGAAGAAGTAAACCAAAGGAATACCATCTTTCCTTATGCGCTATCTCAGGAAAATAGATTTCTGCCCGTTTCCCGTTATCCGTTGCCTTCGGATCTTCTCTTTTTAATTCAAATCTTCCGGACTTTTTCCCTAGCAAACTTTTCGAAGATGAAACAGTAAAGGAATGTCCGGATGCAAATTGTTTCTTAATATAAGCATATAAGGGTTCGATCCCTTCAAATGTTTCCTCATATATTATATTTGAGGAAGTGGGAATTCCTGTGGCTTTCACAATAGTGGTGTCCTCAACCATTGCTGTTTCCTCCATATCCATCATTTCACAGGAAGTGATCGTTATTCCTATAAAAAGCAAGGTGATCAAGGTTGATAATTTGGTTTTTGTAATAATTTTCATCAGGATAATAATTTTTTCTTTTAAAGATTAAGTGATTTATTTAGTATATAAAGTTTTGGTCTTTGGAACAAAAAAAAAGAAATTTGTAATTTTAAATATGCATTTTTGAATTTAATAACTTAATAAATGGTGTTTTTGGAATATTTAATATGAAGGTAATAAGTAGAGGTTTGTTGATATTTCCAAATCACATCTTCCAGGAGGATGATGACAAAAATTATAACTGTCGCTTAAATATGATGTAACCACCAAAATACCCGACTTCAACGAAAATTTTTATGATGTGAAGTCGTTTGAATAAAAAAAGAAAAAAAGTGAAAAAATTTTCCAAAATTCTAAATCTTGGAAAATTGCTGGGTTTTAATTAATAAAAAGTAACTTACCCAACCCTTTTCCCTTCTTCAATTGATGAAAAGAAATATATAATGCGTAAAAAAATACTTGTAATGCATTTTTTTATATAAATTCATAATCGTACTTTTATTTATATATAATACGCCTAAACAATTAAATTTTATCATTAATGGAACCAAAACCTAGGTCTATGCCGCTTCTTCACGAATTGTTTGAGGGAGCTTTAAAGGGTTTCGAAGACACAGTTGCTGTGGTATACGACGATCAGCATATCACCTATAAGGAGCTTGACCACCGGGCAGAGGGGCTTTCCCGGGCCATACTTCACCATGCCAATGGGGAGGAAATCATAGGGATCAATACCACACGCTCCCTGGAGATGATCGTCAGCTTATTGGCCATTCTTAAATCAGGCAAAGCCTATTTGCCGCTTGACCCCGGTTTCCCTGAAAATCGGCTTGGGCAGGTTGTTTCCAATTCAGGGATCAAATATTGTGTGTCCGGACCTTTGGGGAAGGAGGTTTTCCAAAAACTGGGAATGGAGGTCATACCCCAGGATACCCCTTATCCTTTTCCAGAGCAGACAGTTGTCCGCCAGAACCCCAATGCCTGTGTGCTTTATACCTCCGGTTCCACGGGAAAGCCAAAAGGTGTATGCGTGCCCCACCGGGGCCTGGTGAATTTTCTGCTTTGGCAGAAGGAGCATTCCAAAGCGGGACCTTATTTAAAGACCCTGCAGTTTTGCCATCTAGGTTTTGATGTTTCCATTGAAGAGATATTTGTCCCCCTGATCACCGGCGGCACCCTGTACTTGATCAACGACACCTATCGGCTTGACTCGGGCAATCTGTTGGCTTTCGTGGATAAAAACTCCATCAACAGGATTTACCTGCCCTATGTGGAGCTGCAATACTTTGCAGAAGAAGCGGTCAGGGAGAATTTCTTCCCCTCAACCTTAATAGAAGTATTGACCGGTGGCGAACTATTGAAGATAACGCCCCAGATTGCCGCTTTTTTCCATGCCTTGCCCCATTGCCCCCTGAAGAACAAATACGGACCCACCGAGGCCTGTGTCTGGGTCACAGAACTGGAATTGGACGGGAATGCCCTGGACTGGTCGGAGATCCCTACTATTGGGAAAGCAATTGCCCATACACAGATTTTTATGCTCAATGAAAAATCGGAGCAGGTGCCGGATGGCGAAGTGGGTGAAATCTGCATCCACGGCACCTGCGTTGCCAATGGTTATCTGAACGAACCCGGATTAACGGCCGGCAGTTTCATCAACTGGACTGATAAAAGCAACACAGAGGTAAGGCTCTACAAAACCGGGGACCTGGGAAAATACCTGCCGGACGGGAACATTGAATTCCACGGACGCAGGGACGGGCAGGTCAAGATCAGGGGAAACCGCATCGAACTGGCGGACATAGAAATCGGCCTTGCCCAGCAAAAAGGGGTGCAGCAGGCCGTGGTGGTTGCCAGGGAGGACGTTCCGGGAAAGAAATACCTTGCTGCCTATCTTGTCAACAGGGAGCGGGAAATCAATATCAAACAACTCCGTGAAAATCTGATCGGACTTCTGCCGGACTATATGATCCCCTCGTATTTCATTCAGCTGGATGGACTGCCAAAGACCCCCAGCGGGAAAGTGGACAGGAAACTGCTGCCAAAGCCGGAAGCCAAAAGGCCGGACTTTGGGGTCCTGTACAAAAAACCGGCAACGGAAACGGAAAGGAACATCGCCAGAGCCCTGACCGACATCCTTCAGTTTGATAAAGTGGGAGCAGATGACAATTTTTTCGAACTTGGGGGGAATTCCCTTCTTGCCCAAAAGACCATTTCCGAACTCAAGCACCGATTCAAATACATCCTTCCCATTACCAAACTCTATCAATTCCCGACCATCAAGGGGATGGCCGGATATATTGAAAGCAGCCAGTTCCCGAGCAAACAGCAAGGGGAAACCGTAAGGAAGCAAAAGCCAAAGGATCAGGATAACGATATTGCGGTAATTGCCATGTCTGTCCGCTTTCCCGGGGCCAATACCATTGGGGAACTTTGGGAGGTGTTGAAAAACGGAAAGGAGACCCTGAGGTTTTTCCGGGAAGATGAACTGGACCCGGCAGTCCCTCATTCCCTCAGGACTGACCCGCTTTATGTAAAGGCCAGGGGCATTATCAAGGATGTGGATCGGTTCGACCCGGAATTCTTTGGAATCAATCCAAAACTGGCCGAATTGATGGACCCCCAGCAAAGGGTCTTCATGGAAATTTCCTGGGAAGCATTGGAAAATGCGGGTTATTTCCCCCAGAATGGCCATGGCAATACCGGGGTTTTTGCCGGGGTCTATAACAACACCTATTTTCTGAACAATGTACAGCACAATAAGGATCTGGTGGACCAGGTGGGGGAATTCCAGGTTATGTCGGCCAACGAAAAGGATTTTGTTGCCTCCAGGACCGCCTATCACCTTGACCTGAAAGGCCCGGCCGTCAGTCTTTATTCTGCCTGTTCCACCTCTTTGCTGGCCATAGCCCAAGCCGTGGAAAGCCTCCGGAAAGGCCAGTGCGAGCTGGCCCTGGCAGGGGGGGCAAGTGTCAACTCCCCCGTTAACAGTGGCCATCTTTATCAGGAAGGGGCCATGCTGAGCTCAAACGGCCATTGCTGCCCCTTTGATGCGGATTCCACCGGGACATTGTTTTGCGATGGTGCGGGCGTCGTACTGTTGAAGAATTTGCGAAAAGCAAAAGAAGACGGGGACACCATCCATGCAGTGATAAAGGGGGTAGGGGTGAACAATGACGGGGGAGGAAAAGGGAGCTTCACGGCCCCCAGTGCGGAAGGACAGGCAGGGGCCATAAGCATGGCCATAAACGATGCCCAAATGGATCCGGCCTTTATCGGTTATGTAGAGGCCCACGGCACGGGGACCCCGCTGGGGGATCCCATTGAAATGGAAGGACTAGGCCTGGCATTTGGACCGCAGCTTGAAAAGCAGTATTGCGCCATCGGGTCCGTTAAAAGCAATATGGGCCATTTAACGGCCGCAGCGGGTGTTGCAGGGTTTATCAAGACGGTTTTGGCCCTGCGCCACCAACAGATCCCCCCTTCCTTGGGTTATGCTAGGCCCAACCCGAACATTGATTTTAAGAACAGCCCTTTTTATGTCAACCAAAAGCTACAGGACTGGAAATCGGAAGGTCCCCGCAGGGCAGGGGTGAGTTCTTTTGGGGTCGGGGGCACCAATGTCCATGTGGTCCTGGAGGAGGCCGACAAAGAAACCACCGCTTATGGTGCAGGCAGGGACGTGCAACTGATCACCTGGTCCGCCAAATCCGTACAGGGCCTGGAAGCTTACGGCAAGAAGCTGCTGGATTTCAGCAAGGGCAGACCGGATCCTGAACTGGCGGATATGGCCTATACACTCCAAACTGCCAGGGCCAGCTTTAACCACCGCAGGTTCCTGGTCGCTTCCTCAACGGAAGAGCTCTCCCAACAGCTGGCCGGGCCAAGCCGGATCCATGAGACCAATAGTCTGAGGGAAAGACCAGGGGAAACCGTGTTTTCCTTTCCGGGGCAAGGTGCACAGTACCTGAACATGGGAAGGGACCTGTACGAAGGGGAGGAGACCTATAGAAACGCAGTGGATACCTGTGCGGAAAAATTGAAGGAATATATGGGAATGGATATCCGGAAGGTGATTTTTCCGGCCACCTTGGACCAAGGGGCAGAAGACGGATTAAAGGATACCCGCTATGCTCAGCCTGCCCTTTTCGTTACCGGATATGCCCTTGCCCAGCTTTGGATAAGCTGGGGGGTACGGCCATCCATCCTGTGTGGACATAGCATTGGGGAATTTGTGGCGGCACATCTTGCAGGTGTTTTTTCCCTGGAGGATGCCCTAAAGCTTATTGCTGCAAGGGGCTCGATGATCGGCAATCTACCCAGGGGCAGCATGTTGTCCGTAAGGGCAGGTGTGGATGAAGTAGAAAAGATTTTGCCCCGGGAACTGTCGGTTGCCGCCATTAACACCAGCCACCTCTGTGTCCTGTCGGGGACAGATGAAGATATTGCCATTTTTGCGCAGGAACTGGACAAAAAGGAAATACCCAACCGTCTTTTGCATACCAGCCATGCCTTTCACTCATCCATGATGGATCCCGTTGTGGAAGATTTTAAAGAAATAGTTGCATCCGTGGCCCTCAAAAATCCCCAAAAGCCCATCATCTCAACGGTGACAGGGACCTGGCTTAAAGACGGGCAGGCTACCGATCCCCGGTACTGGGCAGAACACATAAGGAAGACCGTTGACTTTGCCGCTGCTTTGGACACCATATCCACATTGGATAACCCACTGTTTATTGAAGCAGGCCCGGGGAACGTAACCTCAACACTGGCAAAGCAGCAGATTTCCGGCAGGAATGTCCCTATAATAACCAGTCTGGAACGGGTCGGGGACCAATCTGAACATAAGGGGCTGTTAAAGGCCCTCGGCCAAGTTTGGCTGAATGGGATTGAACCGGACTGGACCGCTTTTTATGCCGGTCATAAAAGGAGGAAACTGGACCTTCCCAATTATGCTTTCAATAAAAGGCGCTGTTGGGTGGACCCTCCTTCTCTTCCTACAGCTATTCCCGCGGAAAAGGCAAATATTGTGGCCACGGAAAGCAGGGGGCCAGCACCCATAGGCCCAGAAAAGGGAAAAAGTTCTAGGGCGGAAAAACTGGTGGACAGGATCAGGGAACTTTTGGGGACTTGCGGGATCGAAATGCACGGCACCTCCATGAGCTTTCTTGAAATGGGGCTCGATTCCTTGTTGCTGACCCAGGTGGCCCTGACATTCAAAAAGGAGTTCAATCTTCCCATTACCTTTAGGCAATTGAACGAAGAGTACAGCACACCTGCCCTTTTGGTGGAATACCTTGATCAGAATTTACCGGAAGGGGCATATCAAGAGCAGGCTGTTCCATTGGGAACAGAGACGGTACAGGATGGCCCCCCAATGAGCAGTTTGCCAGATGATCCGGGCGACCTTCATGCAGCCATGGGACTGATGAGCCAGCAGTTGCAGCAGCTCTCCAAACAGATGGCCTTGATCCAGGACCAGCTGCTTAAGGGCCCATTGCAGACCGGTGTTACCGGAAGCCCGCAGCCAGCTGCTCCATTGGACTTCATTTCTAATGGGGACAAAAAAACCATGGCACGACAAGGTGCAATAAGAGAAACAAAAAAAACGGTTGCGGACATGAATGAAAAGAAAGAGCGCGGGGATCGGAACTCCGGGTTCAGTGAAAAATCCGACAATCATTTCATGGCCCCGCCTGTTCCGGGGGCCAGGCTGGGAAAAGATCAAAACGGAAACCCGGCTTGGTTTATGGCCAATCCGGACCAGCCAGGCAGTTATTTTCAAATCATCGATTAATTTATTTTCATGAACGGTACTTTTAAGCCCCAATATAAACCAGCGGATTTTGACCCCTTTTCCGGTCCGGAAATTCACCGGGCCATCCCTTTAACGCAATCACAGATCGAAATATGGCTGTCATGTGTCCTTGGAGGGGACCAGGCAAACAGTGCCTACAACGAATCCAATTCCCTGCGCCTAAAGGGGCCATTGGATGTCAAGGCCTTTGAAAGGGCTATGGCGACTTTGGTGGAGCGCCATGAATCACTGCGATCTTCTTTTAGCGGGGACGGAAAGAACATGTTGGTCTACCAAAACCTGCCAAACCAGTTTTCTTACCGGGACATCTCTGGGCTTTCAGACTTGGGGAAAGCAGAGGTCCTGCAAAAGCATTTATTGGCCGATGCCCTGCATGTGTTTGACCTGGTGAAAGGACCATTGTTCAGGGCTACTTTGCTGAAAACCGCTGAAAATGAACACCATTTTACCTTTACGGCCCATCATTTGATAATAGATGGCTGGTCCATTGGGGTGGTCATAGAGGAACTGGGCAAGCTATATACCGCATACGCTCAAGGGATGTCCCCTGATCTTCCCTCTCCTAAGGCCTTCAGCGAGTTTGCCAGGGAACAAAACCTTTTTTTAGAAAGCCAGCAGTATACTGAGGTTGAAAACTTTTGGTTGAATTTATTTAAGGACAAGGTGCCCGTGCTCGACCTGCCCACTGACCGTCCCCGGCCACTCACCAGGACCTATAAGAGCAGTCGCTTGGACCATGAACTGGACGGGGCCCTGGTAGCCTCTCTTAAAAAGGTGGGGGTCAACGCGGGCTGTACTTTTGTAAATATCCTGATGAACGCTTTTGAGGTGTTTTTATACCGGATCACAGGCCAAGAGGACATAATAATAGGGTTGCCGGCCTCTGAACAAGCGTTCACGGGACATTACCATCTGGTAGGGCATTGTGTAAACCTTCTCCCACTCAGAAGCCAACCCAGTGGCAAAATGGGTTTTTCGGAATATCTGTCCCTGCGCAAGCCTGCTATATATGATGCCTATGAAAATCAGCAATTAACTTTTGGATCCTTACTGAAAAACCTTAAGACCTCAAGGGACCCTTCCAGGATACCGCTGGTCCCCGTGATCTTCAATGTGGATATTGGAATGGACGAGGGTGTGGATTTCCATAACCTTGAACTTGAGATGATCAGTAACACCAAGGAATACCTTAATTTTGAGTGGTTCTTGAATGTAAACGGATTCGGAAAGTCAGTAGTATTGGAATGGACCTACAACAGCCAGTTGTTTGGGCCGGAAACCATGCAACAGATGATGGATGGCTTTATAAGCCTTCTCCATCAAATTGTGCTCGATCCAAGTATAAAGATAAAGGATGTTTTATTACCTGATCACAACTTACCCGAAAAGTTGACAGAGTGGAACAATACCGGTAAGGATTTCCCCAAGGACACCCCTTTTACGGAATTCATACATGATGTAGCCAAAAAACAGCCCAAAAAAACAGCCATTCAATTTTATGATCAAGAAATAACTTATCAGGAATTAGAAGAAAAATCCAATCAATTGGCTGCTTACCTTATTGGCAAAGGCATTCAACTGGGAGACATGATTGGAGTTTCACTGGACCGATCCCCTGGAATGGTGATTGTGTTATTGGGTATCGTAAAAGCAGGGGCAGCATACCTCCCCTTGGATCCGGAGTATCCAAAAGAAAGAATTGAGTACATGCTTAAAGATTCGAAAGCTAAATTACTCATCACCAATCAAAGATTAAAAGGCAGTTTTGATTCCCCCACAGAAGAAGATCCTATTGAAGCTATTTGGAAAAAACTGAGCGGGTTTTCTAAAAAGTATTCAGACGTGAAGCTGGATGGAAAATCCCTTGCATATACCCTTTATACTTCAGGTTCTACAGGGAACCCAAAAGGCGTTCAAATAGAACATTATAGCCTGGTAAATTTTTTGTTAAGCATGCAAATTGCTCCTGGAATCCACTCCGATGATCGGGTACTGGCCATTACAACAATCTCCTTTGACATTGCCGGTCTTGAACTGTTCCTTCCCTTGATATCAGGAGCCACATTGATTCTGGCTGATACAGAAACAGCCAGGGACGGCAGATTGTTGTTAAGATGGATTGGGGAGAAGAAGGTCAGTTTCATGCAGGCAACCCCTGCCACATGGAGGATGCTCCTGAATGCTGGCTGGGACAGGCCCTTTCCCTTAAAGGCCTTAAGCGGGGGAGAGGCTTTGACGCCTGATCTGGCAGAAAAACTTCTGGCAAAGTGTAAATCTGTCTGGAATGTTTATGGCCCTACTGAAACCACAATCTGGTCTACTTTAAAGGAACTGACTTCTGAGGATAAAGTCCTTTCTATTGGGAGACCAATCCATAATACCCAGATCTATCTATTGGATGAGGGTAGAACCTTAGTTCCCGAAGGAAGCGTAGGTGAAATATATATCGGTGGCGATGGTGTGGCAAGAGGGTATCTGAACAGGGAAGATTTGACTGAAGAGCGGTTTTTTAGTGATCCCTTTACTGAAACGAAGAATGCCAGAATGTACCGCACAGGTGATCTGGGCAAATTTCTTGAGAATGGTGAAATTATCTGCTTGGGAAGAATCGATCATCAAGTCAAAATCAGAGGTCATAGAATTGAGCTTGGGGAAATAGAAAAGAGTATTGGTGAGTTCGGTGATGTCAAGGAAGCTGTTGTCATGGCACAAGAAGATCAATCTTGGAACAAACGTCTGGTAGCTTATCTGATATTGGATAGCCGTATAAATGCTCAGGACATTAAACCCACAAAAGATCAAGTAAGCCGATGGAAAAATGAACTCGAAAAGTCCTTACCGATTTACATGGTCCCCAATGATTGGATTATTTTGGAGAAATTTCCATTAACTTCAAATAATAAGATAGATAGAAAATCCTTACCCACGCCCACACATTCCATGGACAGGGAGGAATTCACAAGTCAATTACCCAAGTCCAATAGACAAAAACTGGTTGCTGAAATCTGGAGTAAATCTTTGCAGGTTTCAAATATTAGCCTTGGGGATGATTTCTTTGAATTAGGGGGGCATTCCTTGGTAGCGGTTGAGGTAATGACACTGATTGAAAAGAAAACAGGTAAGATACTTCCCTTGGACTCCCTTTTCAAATACCCCACGCTAGAAGAATTTTCTAAATTAATCGAAGATGATCAAAAGGAAAATGGAGAAGAATGGAGTTCTTTAGTGCCCATAAAACCTGATGGAAACAAACCTCCAATATACTTGATCCACGCAGCAGGGTGCCATGTATCCACTTATTATTTATTAGCAAAGAAAATGGATCCTGACCAACCGGTTTTTGGAATCCAGGCTAAAGGTTTAAACGGTATTGATCAACCTTTGACCACCATTGAAGAAATTGCTGCCTATTATCTTTCAGAAGTAATGGCCCATAACCCGAATGGCCCGTATTACATCGGCGGACATTCTTTTGGAGGATATGTTGCTTTTGAAATGGCCAAGCAGATCAGAAAAATGAATAGAGAAGTTAAAAAATTATTTTTGTTTGATATAGCCGCTTATCAAAGTGAGACCAAATTGAATTCTTGGCAGAGGTTTCAAAGAAGGATAAGTGAAGAAGTGAAAAAAAGGATTGTAGAAGTAAATCTTCTGTGCAATGCACCGGAAACATTCATAGGACTAAAAAAATCTTCCTTTGAAAACAAGAGGAAAAAATTAAAGAATTTTTTTAAAGTAAACAAGGATGGCATAGATACAGACAGATTCCAAACGATAGAAAGGATAAGAAAGATCAATCACCACGCAATGGACAATTATTTACTTTCCTTATATGATGGTGATATTTATCTTTTTAAAGCTCAGATCCAAAATTTTTATGTAACTGATAAGATGTATTATGGGTGGAAATCTTATGTAAACAAAATTCATATTGTTGAACTTCCAGGGGATCATAATTCTATGTTTAAAGATCCTATTGTTGAGGAGCTAGGCAGGAAGCTGCAGGAGATTCTGGATAATTAATGCTAATCTTCAATTGAATATTACTTCCATCCAGAACTCCTCGCATTGCTAATAGGCAGACTTATGGGTCTTTTTACCAAAAATAGTCATATAAATTATTTTCATATCTAATTTCATCGACCAATTTTCCAGATACCACAAATCGTGCAGTGTGCGTTGATGCTTTTGTTCAGTAGTATCTGTGGGGCCCCTCCATCCATTTACTTGGGCCCATCCGGTAATACCAGGTTTATAATAATGCCTGATCATGTAATTACCTTCACTTTTCTGAAACTGTTGATTTAGGTGACTCCTGTGCGGTCTAGGCCCCACCACACTCATTTCTCCTAAAAATACATTGAGAAATTGAGGCAACTCATCCAAACTGTATTTTCTCAGGATTCTTCCAAGTTTAGTTATTCTTGGATCATTTTGTTGTGTGGATTTCGTGCCCTCTATAGCAGAGTCACTGGCATTCATGGTGCAGAATTTATAAACTTTAAATGGTCTGCCAGCTTTCCCAATCCTCACGGGGCAATAGAATATCGGTCGCCGGGATTCAAGCTTGATCAGTATTATTATGGCCAAAAATAGAGGTGACAAGAGGATTAATATCAAACCTGAAAAGCACCAATCAAAGCATTCTTTCAAGAGATAGGATTTTCTGTCATCCAATGGCATTTGCCGAACATTAATGACATTGATGTCGCCCTGGTAAGAGTTTTTATAGGCATTCCCTAATACGCTTTGATAATCAGGTACAAACTTAACTCTGGTGCCATGATAGTCAGCTATATCGATGAGGTTTTGGATTTTTTTGGAATTCTTAATAGGTAGAGCAATGAAAATCTCGTCCACCTGATTCTCTTTTAAGTATTCCTTCATGTATTCCATATTACCGATTACCCTATCCTGTTCTACCTCACACTCTTCCTCGTTGCACTCCACGAAACCTTTTATCCTATAACCTAATTTCGGGTGTTCACTGTAATAGGTATTTATTTTATGGGCCATTCCCCCGACACCTGCTACTAAAGCATGCTTTAGATTATTACCTCTATTGCCTACCCTATTTATTATACTTATAATAATAAAATTAGTAATAATACCTGCAATGGGGAAGCCAACAGAAAATGCGAGGATTACCTTTCTGAAAATAGGAGGGAAAGTAAAAGTAAAATAAATGAGCCCAAATAAGAAAATCAGAATAGAACATGACTTTAAGAAGTTTAATATTCTCATTCCATAATCTTCATAAAAACTTGAAATGTAAAGTTTTCTCCAATAAACGATTAAGAACCAAAGAAATGTCAATCCAAAAAACAATATCCAATCGAATTGCTGAAAGCTATTTTCCCTGTTAAAATAAATGGAGACTAGGAGAGTGATACTTAATATAAAAGTGTCCCCAACAAGAAAAAAACCCGCTACTAACTTACTTGAATTATTCATGGTTAATTAGTGAAAAGTAGTTTTTAAACTGGTAAAATGATATGTTATTTTTGTTGAAAATATATCCTATGAAAAAGACCTGTACTTGTTTTGTAAAAGGTTCTCAATTGTCTGAATAACAGGCGTAAATTTAACGTATTCTTCTTTGGAATCAAATAAAAAACACATTAAATAATTTGAAATACATTATTATGTGTTTTTAATTAAAAACAAGAAAATCTGTTCCATTTAAAATTTATTATTCATCCTGAGTGAATCACATTTGGAACATAAGAATCTCCATAATTTATTATGATTTTTCATCCATTTATTTTACTTTCTGTCACATAAATTTCAAATAATAAAATGCATTTAGGCTTTGCTTCCTTTATGGGAAAGAACAAAACAAATATCTATCCGTTGAAGTCATTGATTGCCTCACTCATGTCAAGGACCCTGTTGTCCTTCAACTGGTTTTTTATGATACTGCTACCTGTAGCTGATCTATAGCCACCGGAGCAATGGACCACAATGGGTTTATCAGTAGGGATTTCCTTGGCTCTTTCCCTTAATTCATGCAGGGGAATATTTAATGATGGCTCAAAAATCGGTCCATTTTTGATCTCACTGCTATTTCTGATATCCACAATGGTGTATGCCTCTTTATTCTTTTTAAAATTTTCTTTATCAAAGGCATCAAAATCTTCCCCATCATTGGCGTCATAGATCAAGCATCCCTTGATATTGAGTTCATAACCGATTTTAGCAGCTTTTTGGATCAAGGTATTCAAGGTTTCATTATCTTGAGCCACCAGGTAATACGCTTCATGGGGAGCGACAATACTTCCAAGCCAAGTCTCAAACTTTTCACCTTCCATTATATTAATGGCTCCGGCCAAATGTGAAGCCTTATACAGGGAAGCAGGTCGGCCATCAATAACCAAGGCACCTTCTTCAGGCTTGAAATTTTTATCCATCTTTATAACGTTTTTTATACTGCCATTAAAATCCGGCGCCCCTTGTTTGTTCAGGTCCACATTATAAGGGAAATACTTAGGTATAAAAGGCTGATCTTGCAGTAAAATTTTTACAAATTCCTCCTCGGTCATCTCCTGTAGGGCATAATTGCTTTTTTTCTCTTCGCCAATAGTACTGCTTTGAGCATCACTGAGAGCCTTACCACATAAGGAACCGGCCCCATGTGCCGGATAAACCACCACATCATCATCCAAAGGCATAAATTTTTCCCTGGTACTTTGGTACATCATTTTAGCCAGTGCTTCTCTTTTGGCTTTCATCTCACCAGCTTTTTCCCTTAAATCAGGACGTCCTACATCACCAATAAATAAGGTATCTCCAGTAAAGACTGCTTTATCTTTGCCATATTCGGAAACCACTATGCTTATACTGTCCGGTGAATGGCCTGGTGTATGTACAGCCCTCAATTTTACCGATTCGCTTAGATCGATTTCATCGCCTTCATCAAAAGCCTGATGAGGGTAATCCGCAGCTACCATTTTGCTGACATAAATGGTGGCACCGGTAGTTTTATGCATTTCATAATGTGAACTCACAAAATCTGCGTGGGGGTGTGTTTCAATTACCCCTAGGATTTTAGCTTTATTGGCTTCTGCAAATTCATAATACTGCTGTGGGTTTCTTTCCGGGTCCACCAATATCACTTTTCCTCCTGATAAGACAGCATAAGAGAACTGTGCCAGTCCTT
Organism: Anditalea sp.; assembly: GCA_040905145.1. Taxonomy (GTDB): domain Bacteria; phylum Bacteroidota; class Bacteroidia; order Cytophagales; family Cyclobacteriaceae; genus DATGMS01. The sequence goes on along the minus strand of JBBDSC010000174.1, from coordinate 9,874 downwards.
TATCTTCAAATTGTTTAATTTTTAGGTTTTTCATGGATAGGTCATTAATAATTTAAATAATTTTAAGAAAAACAAGAGGGAATGAAGCCACTCACCTTACTTCCATTTTCCTTTTACATTACTAAAGTTAAATATATGATTGTATGGCCACTCATTGAATGAATGCGGTGCAAATAACTATAAGAAAAGGAACTATTCATTCAAATTGATGTTTGAAACCTTGGAACACAATAACACTAATCATCATGCTACAAGCTCAGAAAAGACCTGTACATATATATATGGAGGCCAATCCAAATCCAAATTCCCTAAAGTTTGTCGTGAACTTTATGCTGGCGGATGATGGAGTCAGTTTTGATTACCCGGATGCGGAAAGCACCGAAAATTCACCCCTTGCACAAGAACTGTTCAATTTTGCGGCAGTAGACAGGGTATTTATTACTTCAAACTTTGTTACTGTTACTAAAAAAGATGAGGTTGATTGGCTGGAAATCCGCGATCATATCAAGGACCATATCAAATCCTATTTTGAAATGGGAAAAAGTGCGGTAAATATTACTTTTGAAAAAGATCCCTTGTTTGATGAAAATGACAGTGAAATTGTCAAAAAGATTAAAGGGATCCTGGATGATTATATCAGACCGGCAGTAGAACAGGATGGTGGGGCCATTATTTTCCACAGTTTTCAAGAGGGGATCGTAAAGGTTTTACTTCAGGGTTCTTGCTCCGGATGCCCTTCCAGTACAGTCACCCTTAAAGAGGGGATTGAGAATTTATTGACTAGGATGCTTCCTGAAGTTAAGGGAGTGGAAGCGGAAGGTGTCTAATAAAGAAGCGTCTGTGGTTTAAATTCAGTTTTTTTTCAGCGCTACCTTTTTTATAATACTGCTTATGTTCAAGAACAGTTGGACCTGGACAATTTTAGGCATAATCGCCTTGTTTGTCAGGATTGTTGCTTCCAAATTTCCGGAAAGAACTGAGATAATCTATTCGCGTTCAATTTTCCCGGTCATAAGGAACCTGTTTGATATTTCTATTTCCAGGCTTCCCTTTCCAACATTTTATCTTTTCTTGACCGCAGTTTTTCTATTTCTTGGTGTTTTCGTTTATCGCTTTAGAAAAAGGATTGGCAGGAAAAAGAAATTCCAGTATTCGATCCGTTCGCTGATCAACTTTATAGGGATGATTGTTTTTTTCTTTCTTGTGTTTTGGGGTTTCAATTATCAGAGAATCCCAATTTCCCAACAACTTGCACTTCAGCCAAGAAATTTAAACCAGGAAGAACTCCTTCAGGAAATCTGGCTGACCAAAAGCATATTATCCCAACTTAGATTAACCATTACCCAAGACACCTCAGCTATTGAGGAGGTCATCCCCTATCCGGAACTGGAAGATATGGTAAGAGGGGAGATCAAGGCAAATTTATCCCTGTTAGGGTTGAATTTCACGGGACACCCCAGGACCAAAGAATTCTATCCGCCAGGTTTTCTCAGAAAGCTAGGTATTTTGGGAATCTATTTTCCCTTTACAGGGGAAAGCTATATTGATCCTACTTTACATCCCCTTGAAAAACCATTCACGATAGCCCATGAAATGGCCCATAGCTATGGTATAGCGAATGAAGGGGAAGCGAACTTTATAGGCTGGGTGATCTGTGCCAATAGTGAAAATGTGCTTCTTCAGTATTCTGGTCAATTGCGGCTGTTCAGGTACCAGCTCAATGATCTTTATTGGATTAACAGGGAATTTTACCATCATCTTTTGGCTACTATTGACACAGGGATAAAAAATGATATGGCTTCAATCATTAAAAACAGGCAGGAAATAAAGCCCATTTCTCTAGAGTTAAGCCGGATGTCCAATGATCTGTTTCTTAAAACCCAAGGAGTAGAGGCCGGTGTTAAAAGTTATGCCCAGTTAACTAGGTTGGCCTATGCCTGGAGAAATCGGTTAAAGGACGAATAAAATGTTTTTCGGTGAAGGAAATGATGCAGATGAAAACCAGGAGGATAAGGGAATGGCTCCAGCTTTATTTTAGCCTCGTTTAAAAATGGTTTGAATTTTGTTCTTCTAAAGGCAGGGGATTTAAGGTGCTGAATTTGTATTTCAAAAATCTCGGATTATTTATTATCCCCCTATCCCCCTACCAAATTTTAAAATAAAAGTCCGATTATGGTTTTATCCGCAGAAAATATATTATTTACTGGCGCACTCCTGTTGATTTTGAGCATCCTGGCCAGTAAAACGGCGGGAAAAGCAGGGATTCCCGTGCTCTTGCTTTTTTTGGCGGTAGGGATGTTGGCCGGTTCTGACGGAATAGGGAAAATTACCTTTAATGATCCTAACATTGCTCAATTCCTGGGCATTACTGCTTTGATCTATATTCTATTTTCTGGGGGTATGGACACAAAGTGGCGGAGTGTAAGGCCTGTTCTTGCCCCTGGTTTAGTCCTTTCAACTTTAGGAGTATTGTTGACCGCCCTGTCTGTGGGGGTGTTTGCCTATTTTGTGGGAGAATTCAGCCTATTGGAAGGGATGTTATTGGGAGCTATCGTTTCTTCCACAGATGCGGCGGCTGTATTTTCTATTTTAAGATCAAAAGCCATAGGACTTAAAGGCAGCCTTAGGCCTTTGCTTGAACTGGAATCGGGCAGTAACGATCCCATGGCTTTTTTTCTTACCATAAGCTTGACCAGCCTTATCGCCATTGAAGGCTTTACCATTGGTGAACTGGTTCCCATATTTATTCTTCAAATGTCCGTTGGGGGAATCGGGGGCTATCTTTTGGGTAGGGGGATTGTTCTCCTTATGAACAAAATTGACCTGGAATATGAAGGGTTATACCCTGTTTTGATGCTGGGTCTGGTGATTATGATCTATGTCATTACAGATCACTTGGGGGGAAATGGTTTTTTGGCGGTATATGTAGGCGGTTTAACGGTAGGAAATGGAAGGATGATCCACAAAAAAAGCCTGATCAAGTTCTTTGATGGTATTGCCTGGCTGATGCAGATCATTATGTTTATCACTTTAGGCCTTTTGGTCTATCCATACCAGGTTTTACCCGTGGTGGGTATTGGGACATTAATTTCACTTTTCCTGATTTTCTGTGCCAGGCCTATCGGCGTATTTGTTTCTCTGATGTTTTTTAAATACAAGTTGAGGGAAAAGCTGTTTATCAGTTGGGTGGGCTTAAGAGGTGCTGTTCCGATTGTCTTTGCCACCTTTCCATTGATCGCTGGAATCGAGATGTCTAGCTTGGTTTTCAATGTTGTTTTCTTTATCGTCTTGAGTTCGGTGGCCCTTCAAGCCACTACCCTGCCTTATGTGGCAAGATTGCTGCATTTATCCGTTCCGGAGGGCCTGAAAAAGAGATCCCTTTTGGATCTGGAGCTTTCGGAAGACTTCAAAAATGCTTTGGTAGAAATAGAATTGCCGCCCGGTTCTGTTGTTGATGGTAAGAAACTCCTGGAATTGGATTTCCCCAAAACTTGCCTGGTCGTCCTTATCAACAGGGAAAACAGGTTTATTACACCTAATGGACTTACTGAAGTTAAAACCGGAGATAAATTAATGGTGATGATGAATTCAGAAGAAGATGAAAGTAGGCTTAAATTTTGTTTGGGAATCAAATAATAGGATTTTTAGACGCTGTCGGCATTTTCAATATTCAGACAGGCTTCTACCTTATGTATTCCTTCTTCCTTATCAGAGAGAACTATCAATACATCGTCTCCTTCAAGTACAGTGGAGCCGTTGGGGGTAAGATACTGTTCATCCCTTTTTATCATGGCGATGATAGCTGTTTTTGGAAATTCCAGCTCTACGATTTTTTTACCTACAGGATAACCTGTGGTAGGTAATCGGATTTCCTTCATGGCAGTCTTAGCCCCTTCTGATAAAAGCATGTCTACTGGATTTCTGGGTTTGGCTTTTTCCGGCAAGGCAACATGAAGCCATTTGGCAACTACACCAAGGGTTGTGCCCTGTATCAAAACAGACGTCACAGAAATGAAAAAGACAATATTGAATATCATTTCTGCTTTTTCGATCCCTGCCAAAAGGGGATAAGTGGCAAACACAATAGGGGCAGCCCCACGTAACCCCACCCAAGAAACGTACCATCTCCTCCTTTCTTTCATTTTGAATGGAATCAAGCTGATAAAAACACTAAGGGGACGTGCCACAAGGATTAAAAATATGGAGATCAGAAGACCTATTCCCATGATATCCAAGACCTGGCTGGGATAAACCAAAAGGCCCAAGGTCAGGAACAATACAATCTGCATCAGCCATGCCAGACCATCAAACATCCTAAATATGGTCTTTTTGTGGATCAACTCTTGATTGCCGAGATAGACGCCACATAAATAAACGGCAAGGAAACCATTGCCACCGATAAAATCGGTGGCTGAAAAGGAAATATACATCAGGGCGATAACCAAAACCGGATATAATCCTTCAAAATCAAGCCGTATTTTATTTATGATATACTTGCTGATTTTGCCAAACAAAAAACCTCCAATTGCTCCAAGGATCATTTGCTGAAGGAACAAAGGGATCAAGGTAGCCACACCTTGGTCCTGATTAACCACCACCCCTAAAAATCCAATGGTCAATACATAGGCCATGGGATCGTTACTCCCACTTTCCAGCTCAAGGGTTGGCCTTAAATTACTTTTTAATGCCAGGCTCTTAGAACGTAAAATGGAAAAGACAGCGGCTGCATCAGTGGAGGAAACTATGGAGCCCAATAGCAGCCCCTCATAAATGGTGAAGTCGGTAATGGCCCAGACAAAAGTCCCCAATAAAACAGCGGTTAACAAAACCCCTATAGTGGAAAGGGTGATCCCTTGCCACAAAACAGGCTTAATAGTCGTCCATTGTGTATCCAGACCCCCATTAAACAGAATGAAATTCAAGGATACAATTCCGATAAACTGTGCAATTTTGGGATCGTTGAAATAAATCCTTCCTATACCTTCGGATCCGGCAAGCATTCCAATTAACAAGAACAAAATAAGAGTAGGGACGCCAAATTTATAAGAGGTTTTACCTGCTATCACACTTATAAACAACAAGGTGGAACCGATTAAAAGTATGTTCTCTATAGTTACATCCATTTATTTTTTTATTTATCTCTCTTGTTCTTTAAAGCCGTTAGGCTCTTATCCGTTAATTTTCGTGTTTTTTTTGGCAAAATTTCAAACAACAAATCGCAAAAAACAAATAAAAACAATCTTTAAAATTCAAAATAAAAAAACCGTCTTAGCTTCTCTTCCCAAAAGGTCGGCAGACAGGTTTGACTTTTTATCACTTGAAATTTATTTGTCTTTTATCTTTTGTCTTTTGATATTTGTTTTTTTCTGGCTGGTCCAGGTTTGGTTAAGGGACAGTAATGGTTAGGGCTTTCTTTTCAGCAGCGCTTAGCTTTCAGACCTTGCTACAGAGGACCCGCTTTTACACAAATAATAAGCGGTCGTACCAGAAAAGGATTAATCCTGCTAAAATATATAAAAATACTGTTGATTTTAAACTTACTGCCCAAAATTCATTTAAAACTTAAGATTATCCTTATTAATTTCCTTTCCAAAGTTTATGGTGGTAGTTGGATAGGCTAATTGTACCCTTTTCTCCTTAGATAATTTTTCCAAAATGGATTCGGTTATCGCATGTTGGATCATTCTCCTTTTTCGGGGGTTGCAGAGATATCTCAGGGACATTTGCACGCCTCTTTCCGTAATATCAACAAATACACCGGGTGTGAATTGATTATATATGATCATGTGGCGGTGCCTCGCCTTTTTAAAAGCAGCCTCGGCCATTTCTATATCATCAAGGAGATGTGTATCGAGGATTTCCAACAAAAGTGATTTGGCCCTTTTATAATCACTGTCCAGGGTTACGTAAATCCTTTGTTCGTTCCATATATAATTAAAGCCAAGGGAATAATTGGCTTGGGCCTGTAGAAAAATTTTCGCATTGGGTACATGGATCACTCTCCCTGTACTTTGATCTGCATCCACCCAATTGCCTATTTCCAAAAGACTGAACTGAAATAGCCGCAAATCGATCACATCACCTTTTACCTTGCCGATCTGAATCCTATCCCCTACGTCAAATGGTTTTCGAATATATATAAAGGCCCATCCTGCTATATTCATAAACACGTCCTTTAAGGCAATGGCAATCCCTGCGGAAAGTAATCCCAAAAAAGTGACTATTGATTCGAAATTGCTTATCCATAGATTTCCTATTACCAAGGCTCCAATGGTAAACAAAGTATATTCAATGGTTTTTCTCCAATGATATTGTTTTCGGATTTCATCTACCGACCCATGAGAGAAGAGCCTTACCGACAACTTGTTGAGAATCCATAAAACAAGAATGATCAGTAGAGACTGGACGATCTGGTTTCTAGTTGAATGGTCTAGGTTAAAAGCATCTTCAAACATACACAGTTAAAAGTAGTCTTATCAAATCTAATGGGGTTAAAGCTCTTATAAAAGCCTTTTGTGAATTTTAATGGTTTTTTCTATTGCCTATCCATACTCCCAGAATGATCCCTAGTATTCCCAGAAAATGACCAGGCATTAGTATTTCCCCATCCATGATCCCCCAAATGACTGCTACGACAGGGATCAAATAAGTAACGGAACTGGCAAAGACAGGAGTGGCCACTTTGACTAAAACATTAAAGATAATCAAGGCCACGGCCGTGCCCACCACCCCTAGAATAGTAAGATAGCCCATAGCAATCCATGCCGTTTCTTCATATACCAGCTTAAAAGAAAATGAGGTGCCCCCAAAGAGATAGATCAAGGCGACTGGCAGCACCATCAGTAAAGAAATTGCTGTTATTTCCACGGGATTTAACTCCACAAACCAATATTTAATGATGTTCAGGCTTATACCATAGCAAAGTGTGGCCAATAAGACATACAGGACATACCCATTAATATCGTCCCAGGTCCCCAGCTTTACCCCTTCCGGCATGCTTATCAAAACCAATACACCTGCAAATGCAATAAATAAACCCGTCCCGTTCCTTTTTGTGATCCTTGCACCAAAAAACAAGGCGCCGACCAAGACTACGAATAAAGGGGTGAGGGCATTGAGAACACCGGTAAGGGAACTGCTTAATTGCGTTTGGGCTTTGGCAAACAGAAAGGAAGGAATGAAGCTCCCCACCAAGCCAGCAACAATAAGGTTTTGAACCTGCCTTTTTGTTAGCCGCTTTATGCGGGGAAGGGATAAAGGCAGTAAAACCATGGCAGCAGAGACAATACGATAAGCCCCCACTTCTCCTGGAGAAAAAACCAATAATCCTTTCTTTATCAAAATAAAGGAACTTCCCCAGATTAAAGCCAATATAAAAAGAAGTAGCCAACTTTTAAGGGTGTTTTTTCCTTGAATGTCTGTGGTCATATTTTACACGAACTGATAATCAGAATATACTTCAGCTACCTGGTCTAAAATAGCACAAACCTGCACATAATTTTCTGCGGTCACCATTTCACTCCTGTATGGCTTAAAGTTGGGCATTCCACGGAAATAGTTGGTATAATGTCTTCTCATTTCCAATATTCCCAACTTCTCTCCTTTCCATTTTACTGAAAAGTCAAGATGGCTTTTGGTCATCCTTAACCGCTCATATAGATCAGGAGCAGGGAGTTTCTTCCCAGTAGCCATGAAATGCTTGATTTCATTGAAGATCCACGGATATCCTATGGAAGCTCTTCCGATCATCATTCCATCTACACCATATTTATTGCGGTATTCCAGGGCTTTTTCGGGTGAATCCACGTCGCCATTGCCAAATACTGGGATAAGAACTCTGGGGTTGTTCTTGATTTTTGCTAAATAGCTCCAGTCAGCTTGCCCTTTGTACATCTGCTTCCGGGTACGCGCATGGATACTGATGGCTTGTATGCCCACATCCTGAAGTCTTTCCACTACTTCCTCAATACGGATAGTTTGTTCATCCCATCCAAGGCGTGTTTTTACCGTCACCGGGATTTTTACCGCATTCACGATTTCAGCGGTCATGGCTACCATTTTATCAATATCCAAAAGAATTCCTGCTCCCGCACCTTTGCAGGCTACTTTATTGACAGGGCAGCCATAATTAATGTCCAGTATATCGGGACCCGCGGCTTCTGCAATAGCCGCTGCCTCTCTCATGGATTCGATTTCATTCCCAAAAATCTGAATGCCAACAGGGCGCTCGTATTCAAAAACATCCAATTTTTGGATACTTTTGGCAGCATCCCTGATCAATCCTTCGGAACTGATGAACTCTGTATACATAAGGTCAGCCCCGTTTTCCTTACAGACCGCCCTAAATGGAGGATCACTTACATCTTCCATCGGTGCAAGCAACAGGGGGAAATCCCCTAATTCTATGTTTCCTATTTTTATCATTACTGATTACTGATTACAGATTGATTATCGCCTATTGATTACCACTTACTGGTTCAGGCACTGTCATGTCCTGAATTTAGTTGACACTTTTTCCACTTATTTTTCCGTTCAATTCATAATACGGCCAGCTGGGGGAAACATTACAATAAGTGCTTTGGCCATTTATTCAATTGCCGGAAAAATAGACAAGGAGCCCTGTGGCTTTAGCCACATAATCCAGGGTGGGCCTTTAATGTGGCTAAAGCCAGGATTTTTCTTCCCCACCCCAATCCCCGCCCTGAAGGACGGGGCAATAAAAACCTCCGAAATATATATCCCCCCATCACTAAATCACCCGCTTTATTTCCACTCATTTTGATAGGTTACTTGCGGTCATGGCTATTTGATGTAAATTTACCCTAATTATGGAAATTTACGAAACCAGAAGTGGAAATGCTGCAAGACATCATTGGCTCCTGTCCCTTGTTTTACTTACTCTGATTGTTTTTGGATCATTGATATTGCTCCAAGGATTGGCTTTACTACTTGTTCCGATTTTATTTGACATCCCCGCAGAAGATTTCCTTCTCCTGATCAGCGGCGAACATAATCATCCCAATGCAAGGCTGGCCTTCCTTTTTATTCAGGGCGTTGGCGGTGGATTGGGGTTCCTATTGGGAGGCTTTCTGTTTGTCAAATTAGTAGATAAGGCTTCCTTCGCATGGGAACAACAATTTAAATCGGTAAAGTTCAAAAACTTGATTTTGATCATCCCTATTCTTTTTGGCTTCATGTTGGTCAATTCTTTTTTCATCTATTGGAACATAAACGTGGAATTTCCTGAATTTTTAAGGGAATTTGAGAATTGGGCCATATTGAAAGAAGAAGAATTGATGAGAGTAACCATGTATTTAACGGATTTCAACAATAGAGGCGAATTTTTAGCGGGGATCCTTGTCATTGGTTTGTTGGCCGGTATTGGGGAGGAATATTTATTCAGGGGGGTTTTACAGCCGAAGCTGCATAGGTATACCCTGAATGCACACGCAGGAATTTGGATAACAGCAGTCATCTTTTCAGCCATACATTTTCAGTTTTATGGATTTTTGCCCAGGATGCTATTAGGGGCTTTGTTCGGATACCTCTATCTTTATTCGGGAAGTTTGGTTTATCCCATAATTGCCCATGTTCTTAACAATACCTTCACAATTGTGGCAGTTTATCTGAATAAACTCGGGATAATGGAATTTGACATAGAGGGAGGCGGCGAGGTGGAATGGTATTATGTACTTCTTGGACTAGGTATATTTATCCTAAGTTTTAAGGCATTTATTTCCAATAAAGAAAACAATGGTCCCAATGGCGAAATGGCAAAAAGTATTTGAGACGGGTTCTTCCGTGAGGGCTGAAATTGTCAAAGGAGTATTGGAGGAAAATGGTGTTATTGCCATAATAGTTAATAAAAAGGAAT
>JBBDSC010000173.1:0-3994 GCA_040905145.1 Anditalea sp. | reverse complement strand
GGAATAATTTAATTGGTTTCCGCTTTTAAGGATTATTGGTTTCCTCCCCAATTATGGAACCTCCTCCTATTTTAAGGGCCTGGTAATAAAATAACAAAATGACCAGGCTTATGGAATCTGTAAACTCAGCATTGCTCCTACCTGTGCCTATCTATTTCACCTAGGGCCTCCACACCTTATATTTGGTCTGCATCATGCTTAAGGTTTCCAGGTCCTTTTTGCTTTCCTCAATCATGTTCCAGAAAAAAAGAAAGGTGATGATCAGGAAGCCGCCGTTGGTGAATAATACGGCTGTAAGCTGGATTACCTGCAAATAAGTCCCCATACAGAATCCTGCTCCGTAGGCAAGGATGTATTGCATATCCACAGACAAGGGCTGGTTTTCATCCGACAATAATCCTCCGGCAATATTGTAAATGATCAGGAGGAATAGCAGAATTGGGTAGTATTTTCTTTTTTGTTTTAAAAATCCGGAGAGTGGTCCGCAAAGAAAATGGATTTATTTTTTTAATTTTTTCTTGATCTTCTGAAAAAAGTCTTCTCCGGAACCAGGTCTTTCATATCCCATAAGAAAACCAACAGGTTTTAGTCCCGGTGAATGGTCAAAAATAATTTTTAGAATACCGAAAAGAGGCACAAATAATATAAGACCGGCTAAACCCCATATGGCTCCACCAATAATTATGGCAATGATGACAAAAAATGGGCTTTGTTGGATTTCCGAACCTATCTATTTATTGCGGCAGGAATTGCCTTTTGGGCAGACCAAATGGCCGATGTATATATCATTCTTGCCGTTATTCTCTTTAATGCTATTATAGGTTTTACCCAGGAATACAAAGCTGAAAAAGCAATAGAATCCATTAAGGAAATGGAGCAGAGATATGCCTATGTTTTGCGCAACGGAAAGGAGGAAGAAATCGAGGTGGAAAATGTAGTACCGGGAGATATGATGATCTTAAAGGAAGGTAAAACCATACCCGCTGACGGAAGATTGGTTGAAGCGAAAGATCTCAGAACATCTGAGGCTTCCCTTACCGGAGAATCCATGCCCATAGACAAAAAAACGGAACCTGTAGAGGAGGATGCCCCTATTGGGGATCGCTTGAATATGGCCTGGAAAAGTACCAATGTTGTCAACGGAAAAGGCAGGGCCATCGTAACATCGATAGGAGGGAATACCGAAATAGGAAAAATTGCCAAATCCATGGGAAAAATGGAAATGCAGGATTCCAATTTTAGGAAAAAAACCGGCCTGCTTGGAAAGCAAATGGCCATTATTGCCGTTATTATTGCTTTTATAATTTTTTCTCTTGGCTATTGGGTTCGGGACTACGAATTTCAGAAAATTCTTTTGGTGACTATTGCCGTGTTGGTATCTACTATACCTGAAGGCTTGCCAGCTGTTATTTCAATAGTACTGGCTATAGGTGCGAACAGGATGGCAAAAAAAAATGCTTTGATCAGGGAATTCACCGCTACAGAAATGATGGGTTCTGTCTCTGTAATTTTCGCCGATAAAACCGGTACGCTTACTCAAAGTATCCTGGTGATCAAAAAGATATTCACCGGTAGCGGGAAAGAAATATCCGTTACAGGAACCGGATATCAGCTGGAGGGGAAATTCAAAGAAAATGGGGACGAATTAAAATTAGAAGAAAATCCTGTGGAACAAAAGCTTTTGACCATTGCAGTCTTTTGTAATGATGCGCTAATAAAAGATGAAGAAGATGTTCAAAAACCTGCTGATGATTCAGCTAATAACGAGGTGGAGGATAAAGTTGAAAAAAAGCAAAGAGGAGAAGAAGACGAAGAAAAAGATATTGAGGAGGAGGAAGAAGAAAATGAGGAGGATAAGGGGCCGAAAGTAACAGGAGATCCCACAGAAGCTGCAATGCTGGTAGTAGGTAAAAAAGCTAGGATCCAAAAAAGGGAGCCATTTAATCGTTACAAACTGTTGGATGATATTCCTTTTAAATCGAAACAAAAATTCAAGGCTTTTTTACTGGAAACTGAGGAAGGTCTGGAAATATTTGCCATTGCGAGAGATATTGGAATATTGACAGAAGAACAAATGGATGGAGAGCAATATCCCTTGTCCATAACCACAAAAGAACTGGATGTTGGCGATGAAAAATTTGATGAATACATCGATAATGTAAATGTTTTCGCCAGAATGAATCCGGATACGAAACTACGTATAGCCGAAAGGCTTCAGGCCCGGGACACTTTGATAGCAATGACAGGTGATGGGGTAAATGATGCCCCTGCGCTAAAGCGTGCCGATGTGGGTATTGCTATGGGGATACGGGGTACAGATGTGGCTAAAGATGCCGCCGAAATCGTACTACAGGATGATAATTTTAGCAGTATTGTTAATGCAATTCGAGAAGGACGGATCGTGTTTAACAATGTCAAGATCACCAGTTATTTTTTACTTACCACTAATTTTGCCTTTGGACTGGCATTTATCTTTAGTGAGTCCATTGGTTGGCCCCTGCTTTTCACTGCTGCACAAATTCTTTATATAAATCTCGTAACAGATGGTATAATGGATATAGCTCTGGCTACGGAACCAGGACACGGCGATATAATGAATCAGCCTCCTGTGAAGAAAAACGAAAAGATCCTAAAGTGGGATATCGCACCTTACCTGACAGTAGTGTCAATTATTATGGTTACTCTTACTTTGTTGACTTTTTGGTACTACCTACCGCAGGGAGAAGTAATAGCAAGAACAGCAGCTTTTATAGTTGTTTCCTCAACACAATTATTTAACGCCTATAACATGCACTCATTACGATTGTCAGTCTTTGAAATCGGAGTTTTTGGCAACCGATGGGTCAATATGGCTTTTATAGTAGCTATAGTACTCCAGATTGTTGTAATCATGGTTCCTTTCTTCAAAGATCTCCTGGGATTTAAAAACTTGCCCATTCTTGATATTTTTATTCTGATTGTTCTTTCTTCTATTATTCTTGGAGCCGGAGAATTATATAAGTATTTAAAATTCAAAAAATAATTGTTTTAAGATGAAAAATACAGTATTCAGCACATTCTAATATGAAATCGAGCCTGCCCGAGGCAGACAGGCATGGTGAGAACGTCAAATGGAGGGATGATTATCAAACACCTGCCTGCCGGCAGGCAGGTGCGAGATTCCATATGGCCGCTAAAAATCAATTATAAACATATGAAAGACTTTATCTGGAACCTCAAAACAAAGAAGGTTTTGAGCTTCGTTCTCAGGAAGAAAAAGAACCCTTCCTCCATCATAAGTAGAAATTAATGAATTTTGGGATGCGCTCATTCTAAAAATTGAGGAAATGCAATTGTACGCAAAAGAATTATCGAATGGTAAGAACCTTGATTGCCACATTTGTTAGAAAGCTAATTATTTATAAAATAGCACCTTGGGACACATTCTTGGCTGTTTTATTTCTGAAAATATAACCGGGTCTATAAGCAGATCCGGTTTAATTTAATAATTTTATAAGGATAAAATTTATTGTTATCGTGCAAAATTGATTAAATTTGAATAAATTAATTATTAATTAGTAATTTTTATATCAAATTGATGAATATGAACCCACTTAATCTATCCTTTTGCCCATACAATATTGAAAATCTTTATTAAATCCATGGTAAGTCTCCGGTGTAGGATTGTAGTTAAGGATGAGCTGTGTAAGCTGGGACTCCCATTTATTACCATGGAACTGGGTATGGTAGATTTGAAGAATTCCATTTCGGCTGAACTAAGACATACGCTCAGGGAAAATTTAAAAGTTTATGGTTTAGAGCTGTTGGAGGATAAGAAGAGTATTCTTATCGAAAGGATCAAAAATACCATCATAGAAATAATCCATTATTCGGAAGATATCCCAAGAGTGAACTACTCCATTTTTTTAAGTCAGAAACTAGGCTATGATTATACTTACCTTTCTAATTCTACTTTCCTAAGTTAAGTTTCCCTTTGGATCCTATACCTTCGATC
>JBBDSC010000172.1:0-23820 GCA_040905145.1 Anditalea sp. | reverse complement strand
CTTGTCCTACGCACACCCCCGCCTTCGCCAGTGGGCAAGGTTGCATTCGCAACCCGTAAGTTCAGGAGATTAGAAAATGAACAAAGCAGATATTTATGAAAGCGTTACCAATTCAATTATAGAGGCACTGGAAGATGGTTTACAGGGTGAATGGTCTTTACCATGGCACAAATTTTCAGATATGCCCCAGAATGTTCAAAGCAGAAAATCCTATCGTGGTGTTAATGTCCCTATGCTATGGGTATTTCAACAGAAATACGGATATAAAAGCGGCCTATGGGCAACCTATAAACAATGGAAAGATTTAGGCGCGCAGGTGCGTAAAGGTGAGAAAGGATCACAAATTGTATTTTGGAAGTCATACGAAATTGAAGCCCAAGCGGATCACGGAGAAGCTGAAACAAGAATGTTTGCTCGTTGGTCAGTGGTATTTAATGTTGATCAGGTGGATGGATACGACCTTTTACCAGCAAATGAAAAAGGACAAGCCCAGATCATTGAAACAGCAAACCAGTTTATAAAGGCTACTAATGCCGATATCAGGCATGGGGAAAGCAGGGCGTTCTATAATCGCAAAGAGGATTTTATTAACGTACCGGAGCTGGATATTTATAAGGATACCGGAACCAGCACAGCAACCGAGAATTATTATTCTACCCTACTCCATGAGCTTACCCATTGGAGCGGTGCGCCTACCCGCTTAAATCGTACCAAGGGTGAAAAATTTGGTGATAAAGAGTATGCATTTGAAGAATTAGTAGCAGAGCTTGGATCAGCAATCCTGTGCAGCTCTTTAAATGTTTCACCAGCCCCCCGCCTGGATCATGCCCATTATATCCAAAATTGGTTGAAGGCATTGAAGGACGATAAACAATTTATCTTTAAAGCCGCATCACAAGCACAAAAGGCAGTGGATTATTTGTATGGTTTACAGCCTGATTGATTTATAAATTCTTTTCAAAAATACCTTTCAGGGGGCGATTTAAGTAAGCGCCCCCTTACCTTTTCAAAAGGCCGCCTGTTTATAATTTAAGTTATCCCCAAACATTGTGGTTGCTTTGGTGGATGAAAACGGGAAAACTGTACGGTGATTCAATTTTAACCAATGGAGCAACCATTACGAAACATTAGGAAATAAAAAACCCGCCGAAGCGGGTCTTTAAAAACTTTTTGGCGATACGCTTGTATGCGCGGTGCACTGATCTCAACAGTCATAGCATCGCCTAATATAAGCAGCGATGCAAGGAAAAAATGCTTTCTTGTAACGGTTTTTTTCGGCCTATTCACATTGACGGGTTTTTCTTTCCTTTGGTCAAAGGAAAACCAAATGCAACACATATCCCTAACCCCCAAATTAAGCCCCCTGATTGCCCCCTACTCTTTTGATAGAAAGAACTGCCCAAGGCGTAAGACTCTTGAGCTGGCACAAAGCAATAATGCGTTTGTACGGCCAGTGAAGCAGGACTTTGTCAGAAACCCTCGCACCATGCCTATGACAAGGTGCATGATATTAATGCTGGTAGGATGGGCAGGAAATGAACAGCCTATTGAAACCACTGTTGGCATCATTGCCAAAAAGTTGGGACGAAGCGTCCGACAAGTTCACAGATATTTGCAGGATGCTATTGAAGAAGGCTTTTTGTTCTACAGCCGGACGAAAAATAGAATGGGTTATTATACAGGGATCAAAATCCACCTGAATTTCTTTGCTCTCAAACCCGCATTGCCTAAAAAGCGCACAAATCAGGGTGTGACTCAAGTGGCAGACACTAATGATAAATATCTATATAAAAGAGAAAATACAGCCACAGAAAAGAAATATCTCGATCAAATTGAGGTCATTCTAAAAAGAAATGGTCTTTCCCCTACTCCTCATTGATATTTCAACATTCATATGCAGTAAAAATAAGGTTTCGTGATAACGAAAGTGCTTTTGCTTGCTAAAAGAAAAAATGCTTTCAAAAGTGGTCTTAGCTGATATGCAGCATTATTGATTGTTATTAGTGGAGCTTGATACCGAGTTGGATTAAAATTATCCGTTGGATTTCATCCATTTCTTCTGGCGAAACCGAGCCTATAAAATCATATAATCTATCTTTGGAAACAGTCATAATCTGGTCTGCCATAACCTTTGAAGATTTACCCTTTATCTGAATATAGCATTCAGGTGGATAAAGCTTCTTTGTGGCACTCGTGGCAGGTATGACCTGGACTCGATTGCTGTAATGGTTGGAGGCATCATTACTGACGATTACAGCGGGACGGGTTTTCTTGATTTCAGAACCAATTGCTGGATCAAAATTTACCCACCAAATATTACCACGCTTCATTGATTAAACCCGATACCCAATCATTGGCACCCTCTTCCCGCTCTTCATCATGCGCCATAGCTTTATAGCCTGCATCTATGTCTAAATCGACAACATGAGGCCGGGCTAGATTATCGATGAAACGGCTAATGCGCCCTGCCCCTATTTTGGCATACAGGCCTTCATAAACTTCTTCGGATATAGATATGGTGAGTTTTTTCATCATATCTATATCATACGGCCTGAATACGTATAACACCAGAATTTTATTCGAATGGCATTTGATTTTTCTTTTGCCCTTACTTCATAATTAGTTTCTGATTGTTCGCTGTGGATGAAGTGAAGCAATAGGTTATAGATACGTGTTCGTTCGCGTATACTGTTCGCACACACCACTTCGAAAGATCGCGAACACTAGAAAGAATAGGGAGAACACCCCCATGAACACCACGTTATTTTCATTAAATCAGGCTGCAAAAGAGGCTGGAAAAAGTACCAGTACAATTTCAAAGTACCTTAAGAACGGTAAGCTTTCTTATGTTTCAAAAGATGAGGGAGGATATAAAATTGATCCTGCCGAACTGTTTCGTGTTTTTCCAAAGGCGAACAGCGAACCCGTTCGCGAAAAGAAAGATCGAAAGATCGCGAACACCCATGAAAACACTATCGAATACATACAGTTACAGGCCGAACGTGATATTTTGGATGAAAAACTAAAGATGAGAGAGGAGCAGAATTCAGATTTGAAAAACAGACTGGAAGGTATTGAAAAAGAAAGAGATGATTGGAGGGATCAGGCCAAACAGAGTTTACGACTGCTGGAAGACCAAAGCAAAAATAATTCGCCAGAGAAGCCCGAGGAGGGCAACGAAATAATTTTGAAGGGCAGAGGAGGGGAGGGCCGTCTAAAGGCTATCAGGGGCGAAATTTTGGCCGCCCTAGGCATATTGTGCGTTCTTATGTTTGCCTTGGTCGTAGCGTTGTATTTTTAAACTTACCGCTCAATTCCCATATCATTGTCCCTATCTTGGGAGCGGCTTTTTTCAATTTCTTCAAATTCGCGCTGGATGCGCTCCATTTCATATTCTTTGCCGCCGTCATTAAAACCGTCCAAATATTCAGATGGCGTATTCATCCCATTGGAAACGGAGGAGGCGAGTTTAGGATTATTCTGTTGAATATAATATCCCTGATTAAACCCTTTCAAATAATCTTCTGATGGTTCTTGTTCGTCCATTTTTAAAATGTTTCTCTGGCGTGTTTTTCTAAATAATCGGTGATGGAATCCCTATCATACAGGATGATTTTTTTTCGGGGCTGCGTATATCGAATTTCCCCGTTATTGCGCAAATCGCTGATGGTGGTTTTTGAAGATACCCGCAAAAGCCGCATTGCTTCCGGTTCAGAAATCCATTTATCCATTTTATTACCCTGATCCGCTTCTTTCATACGATCAACAACTTCATCAATGAGAGCATAAAAGGCAGCGGATTCCAGACAAATAACTTCCATAAAGCTAAATTAAAAATTTATCACGTTATCCAAAGCATCATCGGAATGCTTTGTCGTAAAATTCGATTGATAGCCTATGGTGGTTGTAATGCTGCTATGACGGTAAAGCTTTTGCAGAATTTGAACAGGAATTTTATCCGAGGCTATTTGTGCGAAACTGTGACGAGCAATATGCATCGTCAGCTTTTTAGTAATCTTAAGCTCATTTGCTATTTTGCCCAGCTGGTCATTTGCTTCCCTAATTCGTGTTTTAATCCGCCGTTGGGTATCATATTTATTTTTTATATCGGGTAGGGATTTAAGATCGGGGAAAATTAGGCCATGCGTTTGTTCATCTTGCCTGTATTGGTCAAGAATAGTGAGGGCTTTATTTGGGACTTTCAAGCTATCTGCCTTATTGTTTTTTCCCATAGTGTAATACAATCTGTCATTCTCAAAATCAGACCATTTTAACCTCAGCACATCCGATGCCCTCATTCCTGCAAAATAAAAGGATATCAGGAATAAATTTCTGGAATGGTGCTGGTGAGGGTTGGCCAGCTCTAAATCCTCTAGTGCGGTAATTTCTTCTTTAGTCAGCCCTATTTTGTTACTGTCAGGATACCTAATAGTAATTTTCCCCTTACCAAATGGGTAGTGCTTTCTGTCAATGATATTCGCATCAATGGCCTGATTATAAATTGATCTAATTATAACGAGGTGATTGGCAATTGTCCGGTCTGTAATATCTCTTGTACCTTTTAGCCAAGCTTGAAATTTTTTTAGGAAGGGAACAGTGATATCGCTAAAGGCAATATCCCCACCTGAAAATTCAATGACCCGGTTAACTTTCGGGCTATCGTTGTTATGACGATTATATTTTCCTGTCTTTTTGAGCTGATCGAGATAAATTTTTGCTTGCTTGGTAAAGGTTCCGGCCTTATCGGCAACAATATTGTTTTTAATTGATATTGCCGTGGTATCTTTCTTGTTAGTCTCAAGGTTGATCAACGTATCATTAGCCTCTGAGAGTTTTTTCAAGATCAAGTTATTAAGCCGCGCATGGTTGGGGTGGCTTTTTTTTACTTTTTGAGCGCGATTATCCCAATCCCCAAATTTAACGGCATGGCCGATATGAACAATAGAAGGTCTTCTATCTTTGATAATTCTTAGGGCGAGGGGATAGAGTCCATCCTTGTTTGGGAGATTGCGTAAGATTATTTTTACCGTTGCCATACAGTAAAGATACAGAATTTTTGTCTAACATTTGTCTAACAATTAATGTTTTTTTACGATTTTATTCAATCTCACATGGTCTTTAATACCGCCTTAAACCGCCATTTAAAGCCATTTTGCATCATATGAAACCAATATTCACAAGACTTAAAATCTTGTGGGGGCAACCCCGTGCGGGTTCAAGTCCCGCTCCTGGTACAGAGCCTCTCAGAAATGGGAGGTTTTTTTATCTTTATTTCATGTATTTTGTAACCGCATGATTTTCCTGTTGAACAACTTTATTCATCAATTATAGGGATACAAGCTTTCTTTTCGTTGACCTTGAGTGTTTCTACTCTTCGGGCTGACCCTGATCAAGTCCGCTCTTCCATTGCCAGACGATTGGGAATGGAAATCAGTGGGCTTGATCCTTCTGACCGCTTTGTGGATGGCGTTGTAGAGGTTATGGTGGACGCAATCCACCTGCTTCGTATTGCTTGCCTGTGGAAATGAAACGATTTTTGAATGGGTTCAATAAAATGATAAGGCGCATCCCCTACTAAAAGCCGGGATTGCTCATTTTTACAGGGAATTCTTGAAAAGGAAAGTGCTGGGGACGTAGTACCAGTTATTTGCTGAAGCCTCTTAAGTAACTTATTTATCATTTTTTTCTCCTTCTGTTTGATTATACATTTATTTTATCGTAATATTGCAATGACATAATTTATCGGTAATGGGAGTTACAAAAACAAGCTTATTCACAACAGAGCAAAATGCACTGGCCCAAGTGGCCAAAGCATTTGCACATCCTGCCCGGATAGCCATCATTCAACATTTGCTGAAAGCCAATACCTGCATCAATGGGGATTTGGTGCAGGAGCTGGGACTTGCCCAGGCCACGATTAGTCAACATCTTCGGGAGCTCAAAGATATCGGGATCATACAAGGGACGATTGAAGGTGTTTCTGTATGTTATTGTATCAACCCTGTTAAGTGGGCTGAGGTCAAAGAATTATTCCAGATTCTTTTTGACCAATACACCAATCCTTCGGAAGCGTGTTGCTAAAAGCAAGATAAAAAAATTTGAATTCAATTATCGTAATATAGCAATTAATTACTTTAAACCTAACGTAAAATGAACAGATCAGAAGAACTCAAAAAAATCGTCCGGGACAAATACAGCCAGATAGCTGGGCAGGATAAGGCCCTGAACCAATCTTCTTGTTGCGGGTCCGGTGGGGCTTCCGCCGAAGTGTATAATATCATGACAGATGATTATTCGGAGCTAAAAGGCTACAAGCAGGAGGCAGATCTTGGCTTGGGCTGCGGTCTTCCTACACAATTTGCGAAGATCCAAAAGGGCGATACCGTTATTGACCTGGGATCTGGAGCGGGAAACGACTGCTTTGTGGCCCGCCACGAAACGGGCGAAACGGGTAAAGTAATCGGCATAGATTTTACTGAAGCCATGATCAAAAAAGCCCGGGCCAATGTCGAGAAGCTGGGGTACAACAATGTGGAATTCCGCCAGGGCGATATTGAAGAGATGCCGGTTTCGGATAATGTGGCTGATGTCATCGTAAGCAACTGTGTATTGAACCTGGTTCCTGATAAACAAAAGGTTATCCAAGAAATATTCCGTGTACTGAAGCCAGGGGGACATTTCAGTATTTCAGATATCGTGTTGGTCGGCAAACTTCCACAAGCATTGCAGGAAGATGCGGAAATGTATGCAGGCTGTGTTTCCGGAGCTATTCAAAAAGAGGAATATTTAGGGTATATCCAAGAATCAGGTTTTGAAAACCTAGCCCTACAAAAAGAGAAGGCCATTACCCTTCCTGATGATATCTTGAGCAAGTATTTGACAGCCGAAGAGATTGCTGCCTATAATCAAGGGGAAACAGGCATTTTCAGCATTACCGTCTTTGCCAAAAAACCCGGACAAAAACAGGAAAAGCCAAAACGTCAATTGTCGGAAGTCTCAAACAATGCCTGCACTCCAGGTTCAGGATGCTGCTAATAGATGTAAAATGATGAAAAACCAACTTTTACCGGAAGTTCAGGCCTTTGTAGAAGGGCTTGAACTTTCAATAATCCCCAAAGAGCGACAGGAAATTCTGCAAAAGCTTAGTACCTATATTCAAGATAAGCTGGAAAAGAAGGAAGAGGTCCACCTTAACTTCATCTGTACCCACAACTCGAGGCGCAGCCAGCTTTGTCAGGTATGGGCATACACCGCTGCATTTTATCATGGGTTGGATCAGTTCACGGCTTTTTCCGGAGGGACGGAAGCCACAGCTTTTCATCCCAACGCTGTTCGGGCATTGAAAAATGCTGGTTTCCGCATTTCCAAGTATGAGAAGGAAAGGAACCCCGTCTATTCCATAGCCTGTTCCGTGGAGGCGGATCCTTTGGCCTGCTTTTCAAAATTATACCATGATCCGGCCAATGTGGCACCTTTTGCCGCGGTGATGACTTGTTCGGAGGCTGATATTAATTGTCCTTTCATACCAGAGGCAGAAACCCGGTTTTCAATAACCTATGAAGATCCAAAAATCGCAGATGGGACTCCGCAGGAAGAGCAAATTTATGCCGAACGCAACAGGCAAATTGCCTCGGAGATGTTTTATTTATTTTCCCAGATCAAACTTTCTAATGACAAATAGCAGAAAAAGACTCAATTTTCTAGATCAGTACCTTACCCTATGGATTTTCCTGGCCATGGGCATTGGAGTAGGAATGGGTTACTTATTTCCCTCTACCTCCAATTTTATCAATTCCTTTAGTAGGGGCTCTACCAATATTCCCATTGCCATCGGACTGATTTTAATGATGTATCCTCCATTGGCAAAAGTGAATTACAGGCTGTTACCCAAAGTATTAGGAAATGTAAAAATTTTATCTATTTCGCTTCTGCTCAATTGGGTGGTGGGTCCTTTATTGATGTTTGTACTGGCTTTGTTATTCCTTCAGGATTACCCGGAATATATGGTAGGCTTGATCCTCATTGGCCTGGCCCGTTGTATAGCAATGGTATTGGTGTGGAATGATTTGGCAGAGGGAAGTAGTGAATATGGTGCCGGACTGGTGGCCTTGAACAGTATTTTTCAGGTATTTGCTTATAGCTTTTATGCCTGGTTGTTTATCACTGTTTTGCCTCCTTACTTCGGTTTTGAAGGTGCTATTATTGACATATCCATTGGTACCATTGCGGAGAGTGTAGCCATTTACCTGGGCATTCCTTTTCTTGCAGGTTTATTGAGCAGGGCATTTCTGGTAAAATGGAATGGTGAAAGTTGGTATAAAGAAAAATTTATCCCTGCTATTTCCCCCATCACCCTGATGGCCTTATTATTTACCATCCTGGTTATGTTCAGCCTCAAAGGGGAACTGATTGTCCAGATTCCAATGGATGTGGTCAGAATAGCCGTTCCACTGTTAATTTATTTCGCGATTATGTTCCTGATTGGCTTTTTCGTCAGTAAGGCGATGGGCACTTCTTATGATAAAAACGCTGCCATATCTTTTACCGCAGCAGGAAATAACTTTGAATTAGCAATTGCTGTGGCGATCGCTGTTTTCGGACTGAATTCAGGACAGGCCTTTGCGGGAGTCGTTGGCCCATTGGTAGAAGTTCCGGCGTTAATTCTGTTAGTAAGGGTATCCTTTTGGCTGAGGAAGAAATATTATCGGGGGAATAAAGATCATGTACAGCGGAAAAAGTCCTATTCAGATGGCTAACTCCTGTCAAAATAGCCATGTTTTCTCCAATAGAGCGGGGCATGGCAGAAATTCTTAAAGGAAATATAAACGGGGAGCTGGAATCATTTCATGCGAAAATTTATTTAGGATAAGAGATACTTCAAGCACAAATAAAATAATGATATGATAAAAAGACTATCTTTTCTTCTTGCAATGGTTTTTGGATTGGCCTCCTGTAATTCTGAATCGGCATCTTCCAATATCCACATTTCCAACGGTGATGCCAGCGCAGAAGTTGGGCAAGCTGCAAATGTACGATCCATTGGGAGTCTGGAAGCAAAGGCTTTACTGGAAGAACAGGGGGATATTATTATACTGGATGTGCGCACACCAAAAGAGTATATTGCAGGCCATCTGATAGGTGCGCAGCATATTGACTTTTACGCTCCTGATTTTTCGAAACAACTGCAGGCTTTGGATCCTGATAAAGCTTATGTAGTTTATTGTGCCGTTGGGGGCAGAAGTAGTAAAGCGGCAGAGATGATGAAAAAAATCGGTTTTAAGCAGGTGTATGAGGCATCAGAAGGATTCCCGGCTTTGGAAAAGAGTGGAATTCCTGTGGAGGAAGGAAGTCAGAAATAAATGTCATGCGGCGAACCCAGCGGGTTTGCTTTTTCAATTTCTTCGTGGCGGCCGCTGCGCATTTCTCTGCGATCGTTGCGTGAAACCATCCTTGTCGCTCCAGGAGACATAGGTGGTTTTAATAGTAATAAAAAGTGTCAAGTAAATTCAGGACCTGACAAATTCAGGCTATACAAGATTAGTAGTGGAAAAGTACTGGAACATCTTCATCTCTTCGTTCACTGACTATGGGGGCTACCTGTGGCGTGAAATACTGAATCCCAGCTGGGGCAATTATTTTTATTGGCTGCTGGGCCTCTCTCTTTTCTTTTGGCTGTTGGAGATTATCATGCCCTGGAGGCAGCATCAGGCCAGGATTAGGCGGGATTTTTGGCTGGATGGCTTTTACATGTTTTTCAATTTCTTTTTGTTTTCGCTCATAGGATATAACGCCATTTCCAACATTGGCGTGGAGGCATTCAATGATTTTCTGGTACTGTTCGGCCTTAAGAACCTGGCTGCTTTTGAGATACAGTCATGGCCGGTATGGGCGCAGCTCCTGACGTTGTTTGTGGTGCGCGATTTTATACAATGGAACGTACACCGCCTATTGCACCGCTCTGATTTTTTGTGGAGTTTCCATAAGGTGCACCATTCGGTTCAGGAAATGGGCTTTGCCGCGCACTTGCGCTTCCATTGGGGCGAAACTATTGTTTATCGCACCTTAGAGTACATCCCTTTGGCCATGATCGGATTTGGCATCCAGGAATTCTTTCTGGTGCATATTTTTGCCACGGCTATTGGGCATTTTAACCATTCTAATTTTCACCTGCCGCTGGGTCCTTTGCGGTATCTGTTCAACAACCCACAGATGCATATCTGGCATCATGCCAAACATATGCCACGCCGCTACGGAGCGAATTACGGCATCAGTCTGAGCGTGTGGGACTATATCTTCGGAACAGCCTATATGCCAAAGGATGGCCGGGACATTGAACTGGGTTTTGATGAGGTTGAGAAGTATCCCCGTTCTTTTATGGAGCAGCAGTGGCATCCTTTTAGGGAAAGAAGTAAGAATAAGCCTACCACTGAAGTGTCGGTTGAACAAATAAGAAAACATGTTTAATGGTTAAATAAAGAGCAACAGGTGCTTGCCGCATTTTAGGGAATAATTCATTCACTCTAATGTCGGACCCGACAATGGACAGATTCAAATGGTGGACCAGTCCTTTGATGTTTTAAGCCCAGAGTGCTTTTATGATTATAGAAATAGTTTAATCCGACAATCTAACCCCAGAGGTGATATCGAACTTTTTTTGTTAAAGCAAACTTTTGGTGTCCATTATCCTGCCATCCCTCCGGGATTTTGTATTGAAATCCCAATTTGCGGCCTTCTATGTTGAAAAACCTTCAAAAAAGTCCCTAGGTGCAAAATGTCCACAGTCCACGGTCCACGGCAGATCACGGGTTTATGAAAAAATTTCTGCTCAAGTGGTTATTGGTTAAAGTTTCAGGGTTTGGAAAGGGCAATTGAGCGCACACTTCAAGGAATTGATCTGTAAGAAAACAATCGTTAAAAATTTCAATCTCATAAATTATTAGTAGTATCAGCTGTGGTCAGTGGGCTGTCGACGGTTGACAAAGTGGTCAACAGACCACGGGAAGTTTAGGAGGATCCTCCTGCAGATAATTTTAAAGTCTGCAAAAATCCGCAGGATAATTTTCTAAATTTTTAGTTTGACATACATTAATTATCTGCATAAAATCTGCCTAAGTAATCAACAATTTTCGTTTTTAAAACACCAGGATCAATCGTCCCTTCCACTTTGTAAAGTACTTTGCCCTCCGGATCGACCAGGGCAGTATAGGGCAATGACCCCTGCCAGTCTTTATCAACCACCTCTATCAGGTCATAAATGTCCTCTCCTGAAAAAATGTAATTCATATTGGAAGCCTCTTTTTTCTTAAGGAAATCCAAGGCGTTTTCCTCGTTGCCCATTTTGTCGGCGCTTAGGGAAATGAACTCAAAGTCCCTGTCCCTGTACATTCGGTTGATATCCACGAAATCCGGAAACTCTATAATACAGGGGCCGCACCAGGTCGCCCAGATATTGACCAGCCTTAATTTTTCCCCATCTTCGTTTGTCATTAATCGGTTGATCTCTTCCAAACCTATTTGATTTAGGACAACCGGCTCTTCCGCCCATTGCTTTTTAAGTCTCTCAGCGTAATCCCCCTGCCAGGACCATTTCACGGAACAGCCAAAGGTTTTGGTGGTAGCAACTTCAGGTTCCATATTTTGAAGCATTGCCTCCAAAGCATTTTCCATGTCCTTTTGTTTGGGTTCGAGATAAGGATTTTCAGTATCGTCGATTCTTCCGCTGTATTTCAACTTTCTGTTGCGGTCAAAAATAAAGACGTGGGGGGTCGCTACAGGGCCGTAGGCAATAGAGGTTTCCTGTGTTTCCCCATCGTAAAGGTAAGGGAAGTTGTAATTTTTGTTTTTTGCCCTGATTTTCATCGCTTCCAGATCATCGTTTAAATCCGTATAACCGAGTTCTGCCAAGCTAATAGCGTCAGGGTCATTGGGGGATATGGCCACGAATCCCACACCTCTTTCCCGGTAATCATCCACAAGTTTTATGATTTTATCCTCATAGGCTTGAGCTGTGGGACAGTGGTTGCAGGTAAAAATCACTGCTAGGAGCTTTTTGTCTTCAAAATTTGCTAAGGAGTAATATTTATCATCTACCCCCATTAAATTAAAATCAGGTGCTTGGGCATTGAGTTCGAGTAGCTCTGGTTTTTTGTCCTGTGCAAAAACCGAAAATTGTGAATAAAGGAATAGCAAAACCAGGGAAAGATAATTCATGGTCTTTTGGGTTAAGATATGTTCTGGATTTTCAACTGAATTTAAATATAGGGAATACCGCTCAAAAAAAATAACAGATAAATAGAGAACTCTATTACCATACTTTAAAACACATGCCAGTGTTTTTATATATTTGCCCCAACTAAAAAGAAAAATATGAAGAGGATATTTGTTATGGTTTTTATAGCTTCCATAGCCTTTGCCCACGCGCAAAATGGCTCCGTAAATCCCGGGGCTAAAAAGCCAAAGTTGGTGGTAGGAATTGTAGTAGACCAGATGCGACAGGAATACTTGTACAAATTTGAGGACCGTTACGTGGAAGGGGGATTTAAGAGATTGATGCATGAGGGTTTTATGATGAAAAATGGGCATTATAATTATATCCCTACCTATACCGGATCAGGTCATGCGTCGGTATACACAGGAACCACCCCGGCTACTCATGGTATAATCGGCAATGATTGGTATGTGAGGAAGTTGAACAAGACCATTTATTGTGCCGGAGACAGTACAGTAACCGCTGTTGGCGGCACAGACAAAAATGGAAAAATTTCACCGCGCAACCTATTGACCACTACCATTACGGATGAGCTTAGGTTTGCCAGTAACAAACGCTCGAAAGCCGTTGGAATAGCTATAAAAGACCGGGGAGCTGCCCTTCCCGCAGGCCATTTGGGAGATGCCTATTGGTTTGATAGCGAAACAGGAGAATTTATGACCTCCAGTTACTACACCCAACAATTGCCGGAGTGGGTAGTTGGCTTCAATAAAAGAGGCCTGACCAAAAAATACCTTTCCGAAAAATGGGAGACCCTGTTGCCCATAGAAACTTATAAACAAAGCATTACTGATAACAATGACTTTGAATCCCCATTTATCGGAAGGGAAACGACCTCTTTTCCTTATGACCTTCCTGCTTTAATGGAGAACAACGGGGGTCTTGGGCTGATCAGCTCCACGCCTTACGGAAATTCTTTGACTTTGGAGATGGCCTATGCGGCACTGGAAGGAGAACAGCTGGGTAAAAGGGGGGAAACCGATTTTCTTGCGGTAAGTTTTTCTTCTCCGGATTATATCGGCCATAGGTTCGGGCCAAGTTCCATTGAAGTAGAAGATAATTATTTAAGATTGGACAGGGAGTTGGCCAAATTTCTTGATCATCTGGATAAGGAATATGGAAAAGGGGAATACCTGGTTTTCCTTACCGCCGATCATGGAGTGGCTGATGTGGTCAACTATATGAAAAGTGAAAAGGTGCCTGCCGGAAGCTTGGATACCCGATTCGTGCTGACCCAACTGAAAGGTTTCACCAATCAACAATTTGGGGAAGGTAATTGGATCCTCAATTATTCCAATGACCAAATTTTCTTAAACCGTGACCTTATGGTCCATAAGGATTTGGATCTTGAAAAAGCCCAAAGGGAAATCGCGCAGTTTTTGTTAAAGTTTGACGGGATCAAAGAAACCTATACCTCTAGCGACATGAAGCGGTTCGAATACAATTTCGGGAGGAAAAATCTTTTGCAGATGGGATACAACCACAAAGCTTCAGGGGATATCATGGTTATTATGGAGCCTGCGTGGTTGACAAATTCCACCAGGGGCACCACTCATGGTTCGGGGTATAAATATGATACCCATGTCCCCATTATCTTTTATGGCTGGAATATCAAAGCCGGAAATAGTGCGGAGTATGTAACTATCACCGATATCGCCCCCACCTTGGCCATGTTGTTAAAAACAAGGATACCCAATGGTGCGACGGGCGAACCAATTTTAGAGGTGTTAGGAGAAGATGAAAGGTAATCAAGTAGAGCAAGTCGCCGACTTGGTCCATTCAACCCGTCTTACCTCAAGTCTGTAGCATCCATCCTGGCCTGTCATTTTGACATAGAATGAATTTTGGAATAACAGTTGTACTAGTCTTTTTCATCAACTATTGTAACACACAAACTTATTTATAGCTATGCAGGAGAAAGGTACGATCTCGATACATACCGAGAATATTTTCCCGATCATTAAGAAATTTTTATACTCAGACAACGAAATTTTCCTGAGGGAACTTATTTCCAATGCCGTAGATGCCACTCAAAAACTCAAACGGTTGGCTTCATTGGGCCAATACACGGGGGAATTGGGAGATATCACCATTGAAGTCAGTTTTGACAAAGAGAAAAAGACCATTACCGTTTCTGACAAAGGTCTTGGAATGACTGCTGAGGAGATAAAGAAGTATATTAACCAAATTGCCTTTTCAGGAGCGACAGAATTTGTGGAGAAATTTAAGGAAGCCAAAGACGCCAACGAAATCATTGGTAAATTTGGACTTGGGTTCTACTCTGCTTTTATGGTAGCGGATCAGGTAGAGATCCACTCGTTATCCTCTCAGGAAGGGGCAGAACCAGCCAAATGGATCTGTGATGGAAGTACGGAATTTGAGATCTCCCCAGGAGAAAAATCAGAAAGAGGCACGGAGGTTATTCTTCATATCAACGAGGAATCCGAAGAATTTTTGGATAAATGGAAAATTCAGGGAATATTGGATAAATATTGCAAATTCCTTCCTGTTCCAATTAAATTCGAGACCAAGACGGAAAGTGTGGAAGATGGTAAAGATGAGGAGGGAAAGACTCAGTATAAATCCATAGAGGTAGATAATATAATTAATACGACCACTCCTATTTGGACCAAATCCCCCAATGACCTCACCGATGAGGATTATCTGGGATTCTATAAAGAGCTCTATCCAATGAGCGAAGATCCACTTTTCTGGATCCATTTAAATGTGGACTATCCTTTTAACCTTACCGGGATATTGTATTTCCCCAAGATAAAAAATGAACTTGAACTGCAAAAAAACAAGATCAAGCTTTTTTCCCGTCAGGTTTTCATTACCGATGAGATAAAAGACATTGTGCCCGAGTTTTTGATGTTATTGCATGGGGTCATCGACTCCCCTGATATTCCATTGAATGTCTCCAGGAGTTTCCTTCAAGCAGATAGCAATGTAAAGAAAATCAATTCCTATATCACCAAAAAAGTTGCTGACAAGCTGGGGGAATTGTTTAAAAAGGACAGGAAATCTTATCAGGAGAAATGGGGGGACATCGGCCTTTTTGTGAAATACGGAATGATCAGTGAGGATAAATTTTACGAAAAAGGCAAAGACTTTGCCCTTTTGAAAAACACAAAAGGTGAGTTCTTTACTGTGGGGGAATATGTGGAAAAAATAAAGCCAAATCAAACAGATAAGGATGAGCAGGTAATCCTGCTTTATGCCACTGATGCCAATAAGCAGGATGCCTTTATTGAGTCTGCCAATAAGAAAGAATATGATGTGCTCGTCATGGACTCTCCGATTGACAGTCATTTTATCAATCAACTAGAACAAAAGCTGGAGAAAACTTCTCTAAAACGGGTAGATGCCGCTGTAGCGGAGAAATTGATCGATAAAGCAGAGAGTTTATCGCATGTACTTACTGAGGACGAAACAAAAAAAGTCAAAGAAATTTTCGAAAAGGCCATCAATAATCCTTCGATGAACGTGGAAGTGGAAGGTCTCAGCCAGGATGAACTTCCGGTTACCATTACCATGGAGGAGTTTATGCGGCGGATGAAAGATATGGCACAAAGCGGTGGAGGTATGGGCTTTTACGGGTCTCTTCCGGACAGCTATAAAGTAGCCATCAATGGCAATCATCAAGTAATCGGTAAAATATTGAAGGCGGAAAATGAAGAGGCACAAACCAAGTTGGCCAAACAAGCCTTTGATCTGGCGATGTTGTCCCAAGGCATGCTTTCAGGGAAAGATCTCACAGAATTTGTAAAAAGAAGTGTGGAAATGATTTAAAAGTTCGGCAGGAAATGTTTGCATGATCCCCGCCCAACTGGGCGGGGATTTATTTTTGACCTTGAACAGCTTCATTTGTTCTTATTTTTCCCGACAATAATTTTCTTCCCAACTGCGTTTTGTAAAGGTCTTGTAATCTCAGCTAAAAAGGTGGCAGGCAAATCCGTGAATTTTTGAACCTTCACACAAAACTGCTATATTATATCCGAAAAGGATTTTAAGGTCGAATTTCTCAATATAAAGGGAAAACTCCTACCTGGTCCTCGATAATTTCTCAATTAAATTTTAAACCATAAGCATGAGTATTTTAAAGATTATATTCGCTATCATTATACCTCCGCTTGGGGTATTCCTCACCGTGGGGCTCGGAAAGTCTTTTTGGATCAATGTTTTGTTGACCTTATTGGGTTTTATTCCGGGAATCGTTCATGCGGTGTGGATTATCGCCAAAGATGATTGATGGCGGCCTTAATATTATAAGCGGTTTATTGGCCTTGGTATCTATCACCGCCACCATTGCTTCATTGATCAGATGGGATGATTGGTGGATAAGGATGTTTGATTTTCCCCGGTTGCAGATAACTTTTATAACCTTGGCCGCTATGGCGATGTTATTGGTTCAATTCAACCATTTGGTGCTGTGGCAGGGGGTATTGTTGGGTTTGCTCTTGATCAGCCTAGGTTATCAGCTTTTGAAAATCTTCCCATACACTTTCCTGGCCAAGAAACAAGTATTGGATTATAAGGGCAGCGAGGATAAAACGCTTTCCCTATTGATAAGCAATGTTCTGACCACTAACAGGAAGACCAATAAGGTCATTCAGTTGGTAAAGGAAAACAATCCTGATATTTTATTGACACTGGAGACTGACAGCAGATGGGAAAAAGAGCTGGAAGTACTGGAGGAGAAATATAGATATACCGTCAAAGTTCCTTTGGACAATTTTTACGGGATGCATTTGTATTCTAAATTGGAGCTTAAGGATATGGAGGTGATGTTTTTGATATCGGATGATATTCCTTCTATTCATGGAGATGTTATTTTGAATTCTGGGGATAAAGTAGAGATCCATTGCCTGCACCCCATGCCTCCCAGCCCAACGGAAACTGATACCTCCACGGACCGGGACGCAGAATTACTGGTGGTAGGAAAAAGCATTGATGCAGAAAAAGGCCCTGTTCTGGTTTTTGGAGACTTGAATGATGTCGCATGGTCCAGGACTACTAAACTATTTCAAGAGTTAAGTGGGCTGCTGGATCCAAGAATAGGTAGAGGCTTTTTCAATACCTTTCATGCAGGGTTCATTTTATTTAGATGGCCATTGGATCACATTTTTCACTCCAAGGACTTTATGGTAAAATCCATTAGGCGCCTAAGGAACATTGGGTCCGACCATTTTCCTATGCATATCGTCTTACATTTGGAGCCTAGGGCAAAGCAAGTTCAGGAAGGGCCTGATGAAGCGGATCAGGAAGAGAAAGAGAGGGCGGATGAAAAGATTGAAAAGGCAGACCCTAAGCAGGAGAATATAGATTAGGGAGAAATCAGAAAGAGGATCAAGTAAATGATATTGATATATTTGATACTATTTTTAATATAATCTTTCCACATGGTCTCTTTGGCAAGCTTATGGTTGGTTTTCTTATAAATATAACCCTCAGAAACCATGAAAAAGATTTTGATAACAGGTGGATCAGGTTTGATAGGCAATAAATTGACTTCTTATTTGGAAAAAAAAGGCTTTAAGGTGGCTTGGCTAAGCAGAAAGCCAAAGAAAAAAAAACAAAAATCCTTTGGCTGGGATATAAAAAACCAAACCATAGATCAAAAGGCACTGAATTGGTGTGATGCGGTTATACATCTTGCGGGTGCCGGTATAGCCGATAAACGCTGGACAGACGAGAGAAAAAAAGAAATTCTTGAAAGCAGGACTCTTTCTGCCCGATTATTATATCAAAATATTCAGAAGTGTGAACAAATGCCACAGACATTTATTTCTGCCAGTGGAGTGAATTATTACGGTTTTAATTCAGGGTCAAACCTTTTGGATGAGCAAAGTTCTCCGGGGGATGATTTTTTGGCTGAAACGGTAATAAAGTGGGAGGAAGAAGTGCTTAAAATACAAACCTTGGGTATCAGAACGGTCGTGCTGAGAACAGGAGCAGTTCTTGACAAGAAGGAGGGGGCATTGGCCAAAATGATGAAGCCTCCCATAGCAGCCCCATTAGGTAGTGGCAACCAATACATGAGTTGGATTCATATAAATGATCTGGCAATGATGTATATTCATGCATTGACCCATGAAGGAATATCAGGGATTTATAATGCAGTAGCACCTCATCCGGTGCTCAATAAGACTTTTACCAAAATAGCTGCGAAGGAAAAAGGAAAGCCTTTTGTTGGAATTCCTGTTCCTTCCTTTGTTTTGAAAACAGTTTTAGGAGAAATGGCCAATATAGTCACCGGAGGGAGTAAAGTTTCTTCCGCAAAGATCCAGGAATCCGGATTTAAATTTAAGTTCCCTTTTGTAGAGGAAGCATTACAGGATATCTATAAGAAACGTTAAATATCGTTTAGACGAATTATATTGATTTATTTGGAATAATTGACAAGCTTTGCACCAAATTTGCAAAGATTATCAAAAAGGATAGAATGAAACGATTGTTTACTGTTATACTAGGCTTGCTAGTTTTTACTGCTACTGCACAGGTAGATCTTGATTATTACCTTCCGGAAGGTTATACTTATAATCCGGCTATCCCTACCCCTGCATCTGTTTTAGGTTATCAAGTGGGTGAGTGGCATGTTACTCATGACCAAGTGGTAATGTACATGAAAGCTTTGGCAGCAGCTTCAGATAGAATCCAAATTGAAGAATACGGTAGGAGTTATGAACAGCGTCCTTTACTACTATTGACCATAACCGCTCCAGGAAATTTCTCTGATATTGAGCAAATAAAAGCGGAAAGAAGCAATTTAAGAGATGCACAAGCTGCGGTTTCAATAGAAGAGATGCCAATAGTGATGTATATGGGATATTCTGTACATGGCAATGAAGCCAGTGGGGTAAATTCCTCCCTATTGTCTGCTTATCATTTTGCTGCGGCCAATGAAATTGAAGCGGATCTGGAAAACATGATCTTGTTATTTGATCCGGCGATCAACCCGGATGGTATCAATCGGTTTGCTTCTTGGGTGAATTCCCATAAAAGTTATCATATGAACGGTGATCCCAATAACAGGGAATTGAACGAAGCTTGGCCCAGCGGACGGACCAACCACTATTGGTTTGACTTAAACAGGGATTGGCTATCGGTACAACATCCTGAATCAATTGGACGGATAGCCAAAATTCAGGAATGGAAGCCAAATATTGTTCTTGATTTCCATGAAATGGAAACCCATAGTACTTTTTTCTTTCAACCGGGAATTCCAAGTAGAAATCATCCCCTGACCCCAAAGAAAAATTTTGAGCTCACCGAAAAGATAGCCACCTATCATGCCAAGCATTTGGATAGGATTGGTTCATTATATTTTACAAAGGAAAGATACGATGATTTTTATTATGGAAAAGGGTCGACTTATCCTGATGTTCAGGGTGCTGTAGGTATTTTGTTTGAACAGGCATCCTCTAGAGGTCATCTTCAGGAAACTCCTATGGGGATTTTGACCTTTCCTTTTACCATTAAGAATCAGTTAACCACAGCCCTTTCATCTTTTGAAGCTGCCAGTGACATGAGGGTAGAAATGAACCAGTATATGCGGGATTTCTACAAAGAAGCCATGGCAGAAGCCGACGTAGATTCGAACAGTGCTTTTATTTTCGGAGCGAAAGATGATGGTGCCAAAGTATTCCACCTGGCCGACCTTATCTTAAAACATGACATCCAACTTTTCAGCCTGGAGGAAGATGTTACTCTAAATGGGGTGGAGTTTGAAGCAGAAAAATCCTACATTGTTCCGCTGAACCAACCTCAATACCGTTTGATAAAAGGGATGTTTGAAGCCAGGGTAGAATTTGAGGACAGTCTCTTTTATGATGTGTCTGCCTGGACGCTTCCTATGGCTTTTAATATGGATTACATGGGACTAAACAGCAAAATACTCAATCTTGCTGGAGTGGAGGAAGTGATGCGACCCCTGGAATTGCCTAAAGGAGAGCTGATCGGATCTGAAGGATCCTATAGTTATGCCTTTGAATGGAATGAATATTATGCTCCAAAAGCGGCCTATAAACTGATGGATAAAGGATACCTGGTAAGGGTAAGCCATGAGCCATTTCAAACCGAATCCGGCACCACATTCAGGAGGGGGAGCATTGTAGTGGTAAAAGGGCAATCCGATGATACCGATCAGGAATTGTATAGGACCTTAGAGGAAGTCGCCCTCAATTCAGGGATTACCATTCATGCATTGCCCACAGGATATACCCGCGGCGTAAACTTGGGTTCTCCCAGTATGGAGGTGTTGGAAAAGCCCTCGATCGCATTGTTGGTAGAAGGTAGTGTGCATAGCAATGAAGCCGGTGAGGTTTGGCATTTATTGGATCAACGGTATGAAATGCCCATTACCCTGCTATCAGTGGACCGGTTCAAGAATGTGGGACTGGAAAGGTACAATGTTATCATCATGCCCAATGGAAGTTACAGCGAATGGGAAGAAAATGTGGCTGAAAAGTTAAAATCATGGGTGCGTTCCGGAGGAACGATGATTGCCCGCGGGGGTGCCATGAATTGGCTGGCGCAAAATGAAATAGCGGACTTTACCTTCAAAACCGGGAGTGAACCAGACACAAGCACTGTACAGAAAAGTTATGCAAATTTCCCTATGGAAAAAGGATCAAAAGTGACAGGGGGAGCTATATTTAAAGTTAAGTTGGATATTACACACCCCATTGGTTATGGTTATTCCAGTCCGGACCTGTTTACCTTTAGGGTGGGCAATCAATTTTTGGAGCCATCAGATAACCCTTATGCCAATCCCATGCTTTATACCGAAGATCCCTTGGCGAGTGGTTATATTTATCCATTCAACCTTCAGCAAATTGAGAATTCCGGGGCCATCCGAGTTTCAGAATTAGGAAAAGGGAAGGTAATTGGGTATGTAGATAATCCCAATTTTCGTGCATTCTGGTTCGGTACCAATAAGCTTTTTATAAATGGGATTTTCTTTGGACAGACGATCAGTGGAGTTTCTGCGAAGTAATTTGAGTAGGAAGTATCAAGTTGAGATTAGGGACAAGTATCAAGACATGGATTTGAGCCATGAAGATAACTTCCTTCTTAGGTCCAATCCTACCCCTAAGCTATTTTTAACAGGCCTTTCCTCTTAATGATTCTTATGCCAAAATATTCGTTTATAAAGCTTTTACAGCGGTTTTCTGCAAACTCCGCCCTGCTTTTAGTATCATAGAGCAAGGTCATGCGGAGCATGGTCTTCACATACGTCTCGTGCCTGCCCAGCTCCCTTAGCCACTGTACAAATAGTCTGGACCAATCTTCCTGGTACTTTTCCAAATGACTACGTCCATCAAATAAGAATTCCAGCTGGTTGCTGGCATATTGGTACCTATAGATTCCACACAGTTGGGCATAAATGATTTTGATCCTATCAGTAGGGAATTCTTTATTGCCCTGGATCTGAGCATAGGTATCGTCCATCAGTTCCAAGGGATTATACCATAAAGTATAGGCCCCTTTCAATTCTTCCACCATTACTTCCAACATGGCTTCTTCCAAAGTGGATTGGGCCTGTCGGAAAATGTAGTTTTTATCTAAGGGAAACAGTTTTTGAAGCATTTTCAGAATATATAGCTGCAAAATAAGGCTTTATGCTAACAATGAAAAGCATTTACTGTGGTAATATCGCCCAAAAATGTCACGCCCTGGAATTAGTTGACAGTTTTTTTTTGTTTATTCTTGGCTCATTTCTTAAACGCCCCAGGTAAATCGGTAATCGGTGGGATAATGTCTAAGTACAAGGTCTTCCCACCCCCTTCCGGTCTTCGTCTCAAGGAACTCTCCACTTCGGTCTTCCATCCCCGGTCTCTTGTACCAACTCGATCTTCACACTTACGGTTTTCACCTTCAATCTCCCCTCTTATTTTTTTATTTCAAAATCCCGATATCCTTTTTCTTCCCCCATTTGAATGATTAGATTCTCTACCTTTGCGCGTTCCGGGCCTATTTTTAGCCAAGCTTCCATCACGGTCAAAGCCTGCTGATTTCCTTCTATTTCTGCTAAGACGGAGCCATCGGGTTCATTTCTTACCCATCCTTTGATATCCAGTTCCCGGGCTTTTTCCTGGGTTCTTTTTCTAAAAAATACCCCCTGTACCTTGCCGGTTATTTTTATTTGTTTGTTCATAGTTATAGATATTTCAGCACCGGTATCTATATTTCTTTATGCCCCACAACAAATATAAGGTGTTCTCCCTAACAAATGGACTGTTTAATAGGTTAAAATTGGCGGAAGAGACCAATTATATGCTTTGTTTATTAATAATATATTGAGGTAATTACATGTTATATCATTTAATTCCAAAAAAATGCAAGGCTTTAACTTAGATGTTCATTTATTAATCCTCCTGACCATCATGCTGGTTAACGGAGCATTTGGGGGGTATCTGAACTACCTCAATGATTTTGACACTTTGGCCAATGAGCAAAAAAACAAAAGGGGCAAATTTAAATATATTTTATTGGGAATAGGTGCGGCCTTTCTGATCCCCTTGTTTTTAAAAATGATTTCAAGCAATATCATCAGCAGTTCGGAGAACCTGGATTATTTGGTCTTTGCAGGTTTTTGCCTAGTGGCAGCCATCTTTTCAAGACGGTTTATTTCAACCATTGGGGACAAAATTCTGGAAGCTGCCAACAGAGCCGAAAAGGCGGCCCTGGAAAGCAAGCAAAAATCAGAAATTACCCAACGGGAGCTTCTCTCCACAAAGGAACGCATCGAAGACGTCAAATTAGCGGTAGACATCAAAAATACAGAGGTAACGGTTTTTGAAACGGATAAGGGGCAATCCAAAGAGCTATTAATAGCCTTGGCCGGTTCTTATTCTGAAAAGACAAGTGTTGCTGATTATGTCCAAAGACTTAAATTGAAAGCCGAACTGGGCAGGAAAATGGGGGAGATCATCATTAGGAACCGTTTGTCCAAGGGAGAGCTCCTAAAGGAACATTCCTCCGAAGGGATGTTGTTGGCCATCGCCTATGCGGTGCAGTTACGACCTGCAAAGGAGGATTGGATCATTCTCAATAAAATAGCTCCCCAGGCAGGCCAGTTGTTTACCAAATATTCCATTCTTACCGGGTACGATACCTTGGCTAGGAACAGTTTGATCCCCAAGAATCAATTGGGAGAAGTTTTAGATCGAGTGGACGATTTTCGCAACCAGGCTGACAGTGCATTGTTCGTAAAAATAGATGAGACCGAAAACATTTTAAGCTTATTATCTGCCGGAGCATAAAATATGGATCCATTCTACTGATTGTTTTAAAAGAATAGGAAGAACATTGCCGACATGTTTTTAATAAATGAAGACCATTGTTTTAAATGATATTTTTGGAAAAGATCCGGTCATCAGGTTGGTGTTTCCCTGACTTTGAGCTAAAGGAGTTGGTGAAAACTTTTCCGGGCTGTAGATGGAGCAAAAAACTCAACTCCTGGTATGTACCCTATGAAGAGGATCAACTTAAAAAGCTTCTTAGGTTTTTTAAGGGGAAAGTTTAGTTGGATTACTTCGATTTTCAAA
>JBBDSC010000171.1:20931-23975 GCA_040905145.1 Anditalea sp. | reverse complement strand
GAGAGTGTAATTTAAACTCTGTCTAAAACTTGGAATTTTAATCAAAGTTAATAGACTTGAGTTATGGAGCAGCAAAAAGAAAAAGAGTTTAAGGAAAAAGTATTGAAGCAGTTTATGTCAGGAGAGCCTTTGTTCGGCAAAGGCGGTGCCTTTTCCCCGATGCTGAAGGAGTTTCTGGAAGGAGCCCTTCAGGGGGAGATGGAAGGCCATCTTGGTGACGTGGAAAAGGGCCGTTCCGTTGGCAACAAGCGTAACGGCAGGGGCGAAAAGACCCTAAAGACCAGCCCATTGAAACCCCTCAGGACCGCCAGAGCAGCTTTGAGCCCCGTATAGTGGAGAAGCGGCAGCGTATCCTTGCCGATAATCTGGAAAAGCAGATCATAGCCATGTACGGCATGGGCAACAGCCTGCGTGACATCTCCGCCCATATCAGGGAGATGCATGACACTGATATCTCCCCACAGGTGCTGAGCGATATCACGGACCGTGTCATCCCCAGGATAAAGGAATGGCAGGAACGCCCCCTGGAACCGGTCTATTGCATTGTATGGCTGGATGCCATGCACTTCAAGGTAAGGGGGACGGCAAAGTGAAACATAAGGCGCTGTACAATATCCTGGGGCTGAACAGAGAGGGGAAAAAGGAAGTGCTGGGAATGTATATCTCTGAGAGTGAGGGCGCCAATTACTGGCTGCAGGTACTTACCCATCTGCAGAACAGGGGTCTCAGGGATATATTGATCGCCTGTACCGACCACCTGACCGGGTTCAGCGAGGCGATAAGGTCCGTCTATCCGAAAACAGATATCCAGCTGTGTATCATCCACCAGACCCGCAACAGCCTGAAGTATTATATTGAGCAGGTTAAGGGAAAACAATTACCCATTGACGGGGGCCAGCGATCATTGTGTTTCGGAAGCCTTGTACCTCAATGATCCGGATGATAACGGTGTTGAACTGTATTGGGACAGACCTAGGAAATTATGGCCTCAGAATGAAGATGGTTCTTTAAATATATATACCAGACCCCTTTCCCTTGCGGATTTATTGGCAGAATTAAAGTGAATAAATTACTGACTTTCCTTTCAGTCCTCCTGAAATCCTGAATAGTTGATCTGACAGTTATTGCAGAAAAAAGACCGTCTATTGGTTTTGCCGAGGTACATTTTTGTTAAAGGAAGATCACATCTTATACATGTTTTTTTTGTGTGGGCAAGCCAGTGCTTTTTCAATTCATAACGCTTTTTCCATTCCAAAAACTCAAAGCTGTAAATACGGGCTTCCCTCACCATATCGTCCAGCTTCCCTTCGGGTAGATTTCCCACTACCGTTTCTGGATGGACCTTGACTCTGTATAAAACTTCATTTTTTATAATGTTGCCAACACCCGCAAAAATGTCCTGGCTGAGCAAAGCGTCGCAGACCATCATAGATGGGCGGTTCTTTAATTTCATTTTTGCCGCTTTAGGATCCCATGCATCAGACATTATATCCGCTGACCAATCATATACCGCATCCAGCTCTTCCTCAACAAATAGAACGGAGCAGCCGTAAAAGTTCAACTCCCCATTCTTAAAAACCAGGCTCAAACGCGGTGCTGTTTCTTTCTGTTCGTTGATCAGATAAGTGCCGAACAAAAGAAGGTGAATTCGGATAGCAAAACCATCAAAGCGGATCAAGAATTGTTTACCAAAAGACAAAAAGTCCAAAACCTTCTTGCCCGAAATCCTTTGCAGGTCTATCTTTCTGTTTCCAGAAACCCCGATCACTGTTTTTCCCTTAAATGGTTCCACAGCTTCTTTTAATATCACAATAGACGGACCTTCGGGCATGATGTTTTAAAATCATTAACGGTCAATTTTATGGCAAAGTTCTTATGATTGAGAATGGACAATTGACAATTACCTTGAACTACAAAAGTTTCCTTAGTTTTACTTTGCATTCTCTCTTTATTCACTAATGGTCCGAAAGCCTATTGAGCTAAAAGCGGACCGATGGGCCTGGCTTCTCGGATGCGGATTTTGTGCTGGAATTCTCGGAGGAGCATATGGACTGACTGGCCCTCCTCTTGTCATTTATGGAGCTATGCGCCGCCGGTCTGCTCAGCATTTCCGCGCCACACTACAAGGATATTTTTTACCTGCCAGCATTATTGGCATGACTGGCTATTGGTTAACTCCGCGGCTCTCCGTAAATTCCCGGATGACACTTTTCACGCAAGTTTGTTTCCCGTACATCAGAGCCAGGCAAGGGATTTGGAGTAAATAAAGAAAGCTGCACAGGTTGTACAGGGACAGTATTGACCTGATGCGGGTTGATATGATACACCGGTATTTCGTTTGTTCGGGAGGTAAGAACTATTTCTACCCCATCTGCATGGGATTGGAACAAGTCATGGACCAAGGCCGGATCATTGTTTTCTTTGGAAAGGTGGGAAAGGAAAAGATGGGACATAAATATAGGTTTATGTTTACAGAACAACTCCAGGGCCTGCTGGTTGGATAAATGTCCCAAGTGGCTGGCAATTCGACGTTTTAAATGATAGGGATAGCGGCCGGTGAACAGCATTTCCTTGTCATAATTGGCCTCCAGAAAAATAGCATGACAGCATTTAAAGTGCGTGATCACCTGTTCACAAGGTTCTCCAATGTCCGTAAATACCCCTACACATATACCGTTATAGCGGATGATAAAGCTTTGGGCATCATTGGCGTCATGGTTTTTTGGAAAAGCCGTCACCGTCATATTTCCTATGGTTACCGACAGATAGGGGGTGAGCTGGAAATTGAAGGGATGGTCAGGAGGCAAATGCCCCTCCTTTAATGTTCCGGGGGTACTGTAAACCGGCAGTTGATGTTTTTTAGCCAACACACGGACACCCCGGATATGGTCACTATGTTCGTGGGAAATAAACAGGGCTTTGACTTTTTTCATGGAAAGACCCAGGCGTTCCAACCGACGTTCCGTTTCCCGGCAGCTAATTCCTGCATCCACCAGCACCGCCTCTTTTTCATTGCCTATGTAAAAACAGTTGCCGTTGCTTCC
>JBBDSC010000171.1:0-20831 GCA_040905145.1 Anditalea sp. | reverse complement strand
GAGCCTGCATGTGATCTGGTTGGATCTTGCTGAAGAAGCAGGTTCATTATTCGTCTGATTTCAATTTTCTTCCTCTTTTAATTGTAGCCATGAAAAGTTTAACCTCCTGTTTAATCCTTTCCTTTTTCCTTTTGGGGTGTTCCCAAATGGAGCAGGAAGACCTGTCCCGGTCCGGAGAGGTAAGGTTCAAGGCAGTTTCACTCAGTTCCTTCTCGGGAAACATGCCCCATGGCAGAACAGATGCTGCCTCTTCCTGGAAGCACATCTTCAAGGACAAAGCAAAGCTGGAAGTCACCAACAAAAATACCGGACAGACCTATGTGTTGGACTACAACCCCAACGAGTTCGGAGAGGGGATTGCCCTTTCCCTTCCCTATGGGTCCTATACCTATTTCTCGGAAGTGGAAGGCGGGAAATTCAGAAGATATCTTCCGTTCCGGATCGAGGGGGAATTCATCCTGAATGCTGAAAGCCTGGACCTTACCCTGAACGCTACCACTGACTATGGGCTGATCACCGTCAAGAACGAGTACATCAGCTCCCTGGTCATCAGTCATGGAAATGATTCTTATAGTATGGGGCTTTTGGAAGACGTCAGCCATTATTTCATCTATGTCAGAAACGGGTTGACAGCCAATCTTGAAATTGTAGAAACCGTTGAAAACAAACTGATTGAAAGGCAGGTAGCTGTACAACCGTACAGCCACTATCATTTTTTTCTCCAAATTACCCAGACCACCGGAGACGCCAATTTCATCGAACTGGCCCTGGGGGAATTTGAATTGACTGAAAAAGGGTTAGAAATAGATGGAAATCCATTTGGTTCTTTTGCTGACCCCCGTGACGGGCAGATTTACAAAACAGTTTTGATAGGAGAAAAGATTTGGCTGGCGGAAAACCTGAATTTCACAACAAAAGGTGGTAACTATTGTTTTGATTACGATCCTGCCAACTGCGCTTTATATGGCAGGCTATATAACAGGAGTGCGGCACTTATAGCCTGTCCTAAAGGCTGGCATTTGCCCAGCAATGAAGAATGGAGTGAATTGGTAAATAATTTGGGAGGTTGGGGAATAGCTGGGCACCATTTTAAATCCAATACAGGATGGGGAGGAAGAGTAGGTTTATGGTGGTCTTCTACCTTTGATAGAGATGAGGAGAATAATATATCTGTCTATTATTTCTTGCTTCGCCGCACAAGTAGTAGAGCCGAATTACGCCTTAGTCCACCGGCATCAGATGCTGCTTGTCGTTGCGTCAGGGATTAGCCAGTTGTACTTATTTGTGAATTCTTGGCTTTTTTATATCTGTAAAAAAGTCTCTGAATAAAATGCCATAGTTGAGGGAACAGGTAATCTTTTATCTCACTACCATTTTCTTTCTGTTAAAATATCGTAGCCATGAAAAATTTAACTGCAAGTTTAATATTCTCTTTTCTCATTTGGAGTTGTAGCCAATTAGATTCTAACCCGTCCAAATCCGGAGAGGTAAGATTCAAAGCAGTCTCAGTCAAACCGTTCACTGGAAGTATGCCCCATGGCAGAATAGAAGCAGCTTCGGCATGGAAGCATATCTTCAAGAGAGAAGTTAGGATGAAAGTCATCAACAAAAATACGGGGCAGGCCCATTATGTTGACTTAAACCCGAATGATTTTGGGGATGGGTTTAAGCTTACTCTACCTATTGGTTCCTATACTTATTTCGCTGAAGTGGAAGGCGGGGATTATGAAGAACATCTTCCTTTCTTGATTGAAGGAGAATTCAATCTCAATTCGGAAACCATGGACATTACCTTAATGGCAACCACTGATTATGGGCTGATAACAGTCAAAAATGAATTTGTCAGGTCCTTGGGAATCCGTCATGAATCTACACTCCTGAATTTGGCTCTTTCGGAAGATGACAGCCATTATTTCATCTATGCCAAAAAAGGATTGACTCCCAAGCTGGAGATTGAAGAAATATTTGAAAAAAAGCTTATTGAAGGACAGGTAGCTGTGCAGGCTTACAGCCACTATCATTTTTTTCTCAAATTTGCCCAATCCAGTGGAGACGTCAATTTCATCGATCTGGCCTTGGGGGAATTTGAATTGATTGAAGAAGGGATAGGAATAGGTGAACAAGCAGCAAAAGGAACGTTCACCGACCCCCGTGACGGACAGACTTATAAAACAGTCAGAATAAATGAACAAATCTGGATGACGGAGAATCTGAACTACGCCACTGAGGACAGCTGGTGTTATGATAATGATCCTGTCAACTGTGCCAGGTA
Organism: Anditalea sp.; assembly: GCA_040905145.1. GTDB lineage: Bacteria > Bacteroidota > Bacteroidia > Cytophagales > Cyclobacteriaceae > DATGMS01. The sequence continues at coordinate 18,559 of JBBDSC010000171.1, read as the reverse complement.
TGGCAGATTATATGAACGGTTGCCAGCATTAACAGCCTGTCCTGACGGTTGGCATTTACCCACCGAGGAAGAATGGAGGTTGTTGGTGACATATTTAGGAGGAGTTGATGTAGCTGGGGGCAAGATGAAATCAACTACCGGAGATTGGTTTGAACCCAATACAGGTGCTACCAACGAAAGCGGATTTACCGGTCTTCCTGGAGGTTTTTCTTTTGTGGATAATGTTGATAGAGAATATTTTGCACGTCGCGGGGAAGGTTTTTGGTGGAGTTCGACTGAGTTGAGGCTTGATGGGGATAATTATATATATATATTCTCCTTAGGAAACGCTTCAGCTCGTTCACGTCTTAGCTTTTTGAAGGATGGGAGTCCTGATGAAAGTTTCCACTCTGTCACCTATTCTTGTCGGTGCGTCAAGGATTAGACAGTTGTAGCTATATTGTGGATCACCGGTCTTTTATGCCAGTGAAAAAAGTTCTGTTGAATTAGATACGACAGTTGAAGGAACAGGTAAACCATTTAATCCCATGATCATTTTTCTTCCTGTTAAAATAGGGTAGAGGTCAAGGGATAGAAATAGATGGACAGGCAGAAACCGGAACCTTCACAGATCCCGTGACGGACAGGTTTACAAAACCGTCCAAATAGGTGAACAGATCTGGATGGCGGAGAACCTGGACTAAAGGATTAGAGAGTCTCCGTGGATTGTTTTGTGGGTTTTAATCTGTAGTGATATAGGAAAAATAAAGGTTGCCAAAAGAAATGTGTGGTTTATTTATAAAAGCTGTAATTTGTTAAATGAAAAATTTTTTTTATAGAAATAAATCTGTACTTTTATTTAAGTGATTGTTTTGAATGTTTTTTTGGTTCCTCAATTGCTGATTTCCCATAATACTGGCTACTGGAACCTAAATGCGGTTTAGTTGAATTTTGCTGTAGAAGCAGAGTCTTATTCATCTGATTACCATTTCTTCCTGTTAAAATATTGTAACCATGAAAAATTTAAACTCCTGTTTACTACTTTCCTTTCTTCTTTTTTTAGGCTGTACCCAAATGGAGCCGGAATTCCTGTCCCAATCCGGCGAGGTAAGGTTCAAGGCAGTCACCCTCAGCTCCTTCTCGGGAAATATGCCCAATGGCAGAGCAGAAGCCGATTCTGACTGGAAGCATATTTTTAAGGACCAGGCCAGGCTGGAAGTCACGGACAAAAATACAGGACAGACTTATGAGGTGGATTACAATCCCAACGAGTTCGGGGATGGGTTTACCCTTTCCCTTCCCTACGGTTCCTATACCTATACCTCAGAAGTGGAGGGCGGGAAGTTCAGGAGATATCTTCCCTTCCTGATCGAGGGGGAATTCATCCTGAATGCGGAAAGCTTGGACCTTACCCTGAACGCCACCACGGATTATGGGCTGATCACCGTCAAGAACGAATACATCAGCTCCGTGGAAATCAGCCACGGATCGGATTCCTATGGAATGGGCCTGTTGGAAGACGACAGCCACTATTTTATTTATGTCAGAAACGGTCTGGACCCCGTACTGGAGATCAATGAAATCTTCGATGACGGGCAGATTACCAGAAAGGTGGGTGTACAGGCCTATAACCACTACCACTTTTTCCTCCGGCTCGCCCCGGCCAACGGCAGCGCCAATTTTATCGAACTGGCACTTGGGGAATTTGAAGCTGTTGAAGAGGGGATTGAAATAGGAGAAGTGGAAAAAGGAAGCTTTGTTGACACGCGTGACGGGCAGACCTACCAAACCGTGCGGATAGGGGAACAGACCTGGATGGCGGAGAACCTGAACTACGAAACAGCGGGCAGCTGGTGTTATGATAACGATCCTGAAAACTGTGATAAATATGGCAGATTATATATCTGGAATTCGGCATCAACGGCCTGTCCAGAAGGCTGGCATTTACCAAGTGAGGAGGAATGGGAAATATTAGATGAATTTCTGGGATGGGAAGTAGCTGGGGGCAGGATGAAATCAACTACAGGATGGGATCCTCCCAATACAGGAGCAACCAACCAGAGTGGTTTTTCAGCTCTTCCAGGGGGGCTTTACGACCCATACAATAAATCTTTTCTTTTCCGTGGAATGGAGGGATATTGGTGGGGTTCTGATGACTGGTATTCTGGGAGATCTCTTTATGAACGGTCAAAGTATTTAAATTTCGGTACAGCAGGGGGTGCAGCGTATTCTTGTCGTTGCATCAAAGGATAGAAAACTTGTCTAAGGGACATTTTTAGCCCCAGCCTTAAAAAAATGTACCGGTTCAAATTATATCTTTTTTCCTATTAAAAATATGCCCGCCATGAAAAATTCAACCTTATGTTTAATGCTTTCTTTTCTTCTTTTAGGATGTTCCCAGATGGATCAGGAAATCCTGTCCCCGTCCGGAGAAGTAAGATTCAAAGCAGTTTCACTAGATTCCTTTACAGGGAATATGCCCCATGGCAGGACGGAAGCGGCCTCTGCCTGGGAGCATATATTTAAGGACCAGGCAAGGCTGGAAGTCACGGACAAAAATACCGGGCAGATCTATTCTATGGACTTCAATCCCAATGAATTCGGGGAGGGCTTTACCCTTTCCCTTCCCTATGGTTCCTATAGTTATTCCTCGGAAGTGGAAGGCGGGAAATTCAGAAGATACCTTCCGTTCCTGATCGAAGGGGAATTCATCCTGAATGAGGAAAGCCTGGACATTACCCTGAACGCCACCACCGACTATGGGCTGATCACGGTCAGGAACGAATACCTCAGCTCCCTAGAAATCAGGCACGGAGCTGATCCCTATGGAATGGGGCTGTTGGAAGATGGCAGCCACTATTTCGTCTATGTCAGAAACGGGCTGAATCCGACCTTGGAGATCAAGGATATCTTTCAGAACCAGCTGATCACCAGGGAAATTGACGCACAGGCCTATAACCATTACAGCTTTTTTCTCCAACTCGCCCCGGTTGACGGCAACGCCAACTTTATTGAATTGGCCTTGGGGGGATTTGAGTATTTTTCAGTGGGGATAACCTTAGGGGAAGCTGAAACAGGGACCTTCACTGACCCCCGTGACGGGCAGGTTTACAAAACAGTACAAATTGGAATTCACACCTGGATGGCGGAGAATCTGAATTACGAAACAGAAGACAGCTTTTGTTATGAGGAGGATCCTGCCAACTGTGATAAATATGGCAGGTTATATGGATGGGATGTCGCTTTGACCGTTTGTCCGGATGGCTGGCATTTGCCCAGTAGGGCGGAATGGGGGGTACTGGCCAATCATTTGGGAGGTTGGGAGATTGCCGGGGGCAAGATGAAGGCCACTACAGAGTGGAACCCCCCCAATACCGGAGCTACCAACGAAAGTGGATTTTCAGCTCTTCCAGGTGGCTATGGTGAAAGAGGTTTCCCTGGTAATTTTTACCATGAACGTGAAAGTACCGGTCAGTGGTGGGGGTCAGATAGGCTGTGGGATGATGAGTGGGGCTGGCTTTATTTTTTCACTGATTTAGAGGATAATAACGAGCAGTTATCTTGGCACTTTTGGGAACAGTTTGAGTTAAGTTCTTGTCGTTGCATTAAGGATTAGAAATCATGGTTGATGGCTTCTTTATGTTTTCAACCTGTTTTGCCAACAGCCCCATAAAAGAAGATTCGAATTCATTATTAAACCTGATTAAATACTGAAATCTTCGAAAACAAGCTGATCACCAGACAGGTATACGTACAGGCATACAACCATTACCATTTCTTTCTCAGACTTGCCCCGGTAAATGGCAGTGCCAATTTCATTGAACTGGCCCCGGGGGCATTTGAACTGATTGAGGAAGGGATAGAAATAGATGGACAGGCAGATACCGGAATATTTACCGATCCCGTGACGGGCAGACTTACAAAACAGTCAAAATAGGTGACCAGACCTGGATGGCGGAGAACCTGAATTACGCCACAGATGATAGCTGGTGTTATGATGAGGATCCAGAGCACTGTGCCATATATGGCAGATTATATACCGGATCTGCGGCATTAACGGCTGGATTTTGGCAGAGAAGCTAAAACAGGCTCTATCCACCTGTTTTAACTCTTTACAATCCTAGGGAAACAAAGGTTTTACCCCTGGGGGCATTTGTCCTTTAATATGTTCAAATTGTCCTTCAGAGAGATATTTGCTAAGGGAAAGAAGGGTGATGGATATTATTTCCTCGGTGGATTTGCTCCAATCAAATTTTTGCTCTCCATATTGGTCCTGGAATTTTTTCACCTGGATTTTCATGCCCTCAATATCATCATAGTCCAATTGTGGCCTTTCATGGAACTTCCAATTGTGGGCATACATGCCTTTGAGCAGTATAGGAAGTTGGGACATCAAATCAAAAGATTCCGCAATGTGGATCCGTTCCCTTATGGCATGCATCACTGCGCTTCACACAATAAATACCCGTGCCTTTTCTTCAGGATGTCCCAGGTCTTCCGCTAATTGTTTTACATATTCATTGGCTTCCTGCACATATTTCTCGAAATTAAGTTTACTGTTGTCCATAATTTTACTGCTTTTTGATTAAACAAAAATTCCCCCTTTAATTTTATGCTTCCATTATCAGAAGGCGCTGTCATTTTTTCTCTACCCAATCCCCCGCTTTGTTCTTTTTGTATTTTTTTTTAACAGCACTCCAGGCTACTTTATGGGCCGTCTCTTCCCTAGTGCTATCCCCTTTTCTGTCTGAAGGTTTTTTATATTCATCCCATGCATTATTATAAGCTTCCTGGTATATTTCCTGTCCATGATGAGGCAGTACATTTTTTACCTGGTCCGGTAATTCTGAAATTTTATCGTAAGGCATAGTCCTGTGGTTTTACTCGTTATATTCTCTTTGGTACTGGCCTAAGATTAGCAGACAGGTAATTCGGCCACAAGAAATATGCTGAAATTGAATATTTCCTTTTTATGCTATCTGGGTTATTTATTTATTGTTAGGTATACCAAGTGTTTATGGTGAGCAACATATTGAGGATTATGCATCCTTTTAGGAACTTGAATGAAAACCATTGAACTTTATTAGCTTAAATTAAAAGGTTCCTTTATCTCTAATCTTTATTCAGTAGTTGGGGAAGAAGTTGCTATATTCAGTGATCTAAAAAAATATTTAATATATTTGTTTTAACTATAGAATTATATAAAATGGCCATAAAATAGTATCATACACACCGGGGATGAATATTTCAGCGAGATTCCCCCGATAAAGAATCGGGGCCAAAAAGTTAACCACAAGGATCACAAAGATTTGCACCAAGTTCCACAAAGCCTTCTTCGTGTTACTTTGTGCAACCCATTGTGCGCTTAGTGGTTAAAAAATATAGAAACTATAAAGGTATAGTAAATGCATGCGAATCGTATCCTTTAGAAATCAAAAAATATACAAATGAAAGCGGTTATTCTTAACGATTCGGGTGGAACAGAAATTTTTTCCTTGAGGGAAATACCTGTTCCCCGCCCCAAATCCAAGGAGGTGCTGGTACAGGTCCATGCCATTGGCATCAATCCGGTTGATGTCAAAACCCGGAAAGGCGGGGCTCTTTATAACTCACTTAAAGAGCAGAAGCCCATTATTTTGGGCTGGGATATTTCAGGTATAGTCCAATCAGTTGGAAATGAGGTAAAAGGATTTAAAGCAGGGGATGCGGTATTTGGTATGGTCAATTTCCCCGGTCACGGAAAAGCCTATGCGGAATATGTAGCTGCACCGGAAGATCACCTGGCGATGAAACCGGGGACTATTTCACATGGAGAGGCGGCTGCAGCTTCTTTGGCTGCGCTTACAGCCTGGCAGGTGCTGGTTCAAGAAATCAATATACAGCCGGGGCAACATCTCCTTATGCATGCAGCGGCAGGTGGGGTAGGTCATTATGCGGTGCAGATTGCACGGCATTTAGGAGCCAGGATAACAGGAACAGCCTCTGCCTCCAACGCATCGTTCTTAAAGGAGTTAGGTGTCAACGATCATATTGATTATACACAACAAGATTTTGAGGAAGAAGTGCAGGATATTGAGGTGGTTTTCGATCCTATTAGTGGGGAAACCACGAAAAAATCATTGGAAGTTTTAAAACCGGGAGGCATTTTGATATCCATTGTAGGGGGTGTGAAAGATGACCATCATGCAATTATTGAAGAAAAAAAAGCGCTGGCAAAAAATTACCTGGTGCATTCGAGCGGTGCAGATATGGCACAAATTGCAGCTTTATTAATGGATGGTATTGTTAAAACCCATATTTCCCACCAGTTTTCATTTGAACAGTTCGCTGAAGCTCATCAGCAAATAGAGACGGGCAAAACAAGAGGAAAAATCATAGTGAATGTTTTCTGACAAAATAAAGAAGTTGTATTTGGAGCAGTTTTTTGAACAAATAAAATAGAATAATCAAAGATACGATGACCTCTTACCATGAATTATTTGAAAACAACCGCAAATGGATTGAGGAAAAGATCGGGAGCAATGCGGATTTTTTTGAGCAATTGGCCAAGGATCAAAACCCGGAATATTTGTACATTGGCTGTAGCGACAGCAGGGTAACGGCAGAAGAATTAATGGGCTTAGGACCAGGGGAGGTATTTGTTCATCGAAATATTGGCAACCTGATCAATAATACCGATCTCAACGTCATGTCTGTTATCAATTATTCCATTAAGCACCTGAAAATAAAGCACATCATTGTGTGCGGACATTATAACTGTGGAGGGGTGAAGGCTGCCATGAAACCGCAGGATCTGGGAATACTTAATCCATGGTTGCGGAATATTAGGGATGTTTATCGGCTTCATAAAGCGGAACTTAACGCCATAACCGATGAAAAAAAGAGGTATGATAGGTTGGTTGAACTCAACGTAGAAGAGCAATGTGTCAATGTGATTAAAACGGCTGCTGTACAATTACAAAACCTGGAGCATGGATACCCCGAAGTGCACGGATGGGTGTTTGATATAAGCACCGGAAGGATTATTGACCTTAATATTAATTTCGAAGGCATTTTAAAAGATATTAAAGATATCTACGACCTCACAAGGTGAAGATCAAATGCTGATATCTTACTATTAATTGGGTAATCTGTGGTACAGAAAGACCAACCACAGATAGGCACGGATTAACACAGATAAGGGAGAAGATTTCAGGTTATTTTGTTGTCTATATTATTTTTATTACATTTATTTTTATCTGAAAGACCTATGAAGATCAACGTAAATGACAAGGATTATACTGTAAAAGCCACTGGGAACCCCAGCCTCTTGGAGGTGCTTAGGGAGCAGATGGATCTTACCGGAACAAAATATGGGTGCGGAGAGGGGGCCTGTGGGGCCTGCAAAGTGCTCATCAATGGTACGCCTGCTATTTCCTGCATTACCCCTGTGGCAAGTGTACAGGACAAAAAAGTGACCACTGTAGAGGGGTTGGAAAAAAACGGACGATTGCATGCCGTACAACAGGTTTTTTTGGAGGAGGATGTCTTTCAGTGTGGGTATTGTGCCCCGGGGATGATCATGTCCGCGGTGGCTCTTGTGGAGAAGAATCCCAACCCTTCCAAACAGGAAATAATGGAATCCATGCAAGGCAATATTTGCAGGTGTTGTACCTATCCCCAAATTATCCATGCGATCAGTAAGGCAGGTAAAATTTAAGCAGATGTATTATGAAAAAGCCAGAAGTAGAAGATACGGCCCATTACCCGGAACAATACGAGCTTTATGAAACCCCTGCTTTTAAAAGCCCTTTAAGCAGGCGTAGCTTTTTTAAACAAATGGGAGGCGGGATAGCCGCTTTTTTGGTTTTCACCGATGTCTTGGCCTCTGAGGTATTGGGCAACCTGGATACCAAAGAAAAATCCCTTGCCGAGGATACCATTGCTGCATGGATACATATCAATGAAGAGGGGAAAATCACCGTATTTACCGGTAAAGTGGAAGTAGGACAGAATATCCGGACTTCCCTTGCCCAAATTGTGGCGGAGGAACTTTTTGTGCCTGTTGCGGCAATTGAAATGGTGATGGGAGATACCCGGTTGACTCCCTACGATCGGGGTACCTACGGAAGCCTTACCACTCCACAAATGGGTCCAAAATTAAGGAAAGCAGCTGCCTCTGTCAGGGAACTGCTTACAGAAATGGCCTCCCAGGAATGGAAAGTGGAGAATGGATCCCTACAAATGGAAAAAGGCTTTATACATCACCCAGGCAATGGCGACAAATTAAGTTATGGTGATTTGGTCAAAGGTAAAAAACTCCTTCAAAAGGTGAATGAAGAAGTTGCCGTTATCTCACCTGAACAATGGAAAATAGCAGGAACTTCAGTTTCCAAGGTCAATGGAAGGGATTTTATCACTGGCAGGCACAAGTATGTTTCAGACATGAAACTGCCAGACATGCTTTACGGAAAGATCCTCCGGGCTCCTGCCAATGGAGCCAGTTTAGAGAGAGTGGATACGGAAAAAGCGAAACAACTTCCAGGGGTAACTGTTATTCAGGACGGTGATTTTATAGGGGTAACTGCCCCAGATAGCCAATCCGCTGCCGTAGCACTTGCGATGATTGAGGCGGAGTGGGGAAAAAGCCCCCAGCCATCCAGGAAAGAACTGTTTCAATACTTAAAAGACCAGGGAGAACAAAAGGAGCAAAAAGCAGAGGTGGAAGAAGCTTTTCAGGGTTCGAACCTTCAACTTGAACAGACTTTTCATATAGATTATATTGCCCATGCGCCTTTGGAACCCCGGGCTGGCCTCGCCCAATGGGAAGGTGATCAGCTGACGGTTTGGACAGGGACCCAACGTCCATTTGGGGTTCAGGAGGAATTGGAGGAGGTTTTTGGGATTCCCAAAGAAAATATCCGGGTCATTATGCCCGATACCGGATCGGGATATGGGGGAAAACACACCGGCGAAGCGGGGATAGAAGCTGCACGGTTGGCCAAAGAAGTCGGTAAACCTGTAAAAGTGCTTTGGAGCCGGGAGGAGGAATTCAAATGGGCCTATTTTAGGCCTGCAGGAGTCATCGAAGTAAAAAGCGCCCTTGGAAGTGATGGCGATTTAGCTTCCTGGGAATTCCATAATTACAATTCCGGCTCAGCGGGTATTGAAGCTCCCTATGAGGCCGGTGTCAGGAACACCCATTTTCATAGTTCCCGCTCACCCCTTCGGCAGGGGTCCTATCGTGCGTTGGCTTCTACGGCAAATATTTTTGCCCACGAATGCCAAATGAACGATATGGCTGTAATGAACCAAACGGACCCTCTGAAATTCCGGCTTCAAAATCTAAAGGATGACCGGCTGATAGCTGTTTTGGAAGCGACTGCCCAAGCATTTGGTTGGAATCAGTCAAAGCCGACAGGACATGGATTCGGGATAGCCTGTGGTGCGGTAAAGGGTGGGTATGTGGCCACCTGTGCTGAGGTTCAGGTCCATCCATCTTCCCGTGAGGTAAAAATCCTACGGTTAGCGGCGGCATTTGAATGCGGTGCCATTATCAACCCCGCACATTTGAAAAGCCAGGTGGTGGGATGTATCCTGCAAGGCTTGGGAGGTGCGATGTTTGAGGCCGTAGATTTTAAAGAAGGGGAAATTTTGAACCCCTCGTTGTTAAGCTATCAGGTGCCACGTTTTCAGGATACTCCCGAACTGGAAATTGTTTTGGTGGATAGGAAGGACCTTCCTTCTGCGGGGGCAGGGGAAGCGCCTATTGTAGGAGTTGCGCCTGCCATTCGTAATGCAATTTTTGATGCCACAGGGGTAAAATTAAACAACCTCCCCATGCTTCCCAATGGAGTGGTTCCTGATGTGGGTTAAGTATATGGTAGGGAGGGTGATGGATGAAACCCATTTTACCACAGATAGTCGCAGATTCACACAAATAAATAATTAAAACAATCTGTGAGAATCCAAGTAATCTGTGGTGAACCTAAATAATCGGAAATCCGTTGATAACCAGTGAAAATAGTCTTTGGACTTTATTTACTGACCAAAGGGAGCTGAGGATCCCGTGCAAAACAAAAGAACTTGACCAGATCTATTCATTCCTTATTTTCTCCTAAAAACCTTCCTTCCATTTTTTTCCATAAAGGGATCTATTCATTTTTACCATTTTGGTTACTGATGTTCTCTCGGGCAATGGCTATTTCAGATGAAGTTCAGGACCCGATTGTACTTCAAATAGAGCCGCTGCCATTTACCCCTACTGAATTTTATATTTCCGGTTTGGTAGATGAGCGGAAAGATCCCTCAGCAGTTGCCTGGCTGATTCCATCACGAACAGGAAGTGCTAAGCCCGTGGCCGTTGACTTGCAGGGCGGGGGCAAAACGGCCATTGAGACCTTTGTACTGCAAAGTCTGCCCCGCAATAAAAAACTATTCCCGGTGATCATACGGTTACAGGAATTCCATATTAAAGAGAAAACAGGCCAAAAAGGGGTGGTGGAAGGAGAGTTAGCCCTGCATATGAGTTTTGATTTGCAGAGAGAAAGTGGCCCTGTTCACTTGATGGATTATCAAGGGGGGCTACGGTATTTGCGATCAGCTAACCAGTATGGGGTGGTGGAACCATCACTCAGGCGCTCTTTAGGCAATGCGCTGGAATACCTGCACGACTGGATGGAGCGTGAGGCCCTCACCAATGTGAAACTGACAAGAGGAGTAAAGGTGATCCTTTCGGATTATGTCCAGGATGCAGATGGTGATACGGTTTTTTATACTCCTGAGCGCCCTTTGAGATGGGAAGATTTCAAGGCCAAACCGCAGCCGGGCAATTATGTAGCTTCTGTTTTTCCAAGTTTTGCATGGGAAGGAGGGAGTGAGGTAGTTGATGGATATATACACCTTCATTTGCAAACGAAAGTCTATATGCTGAAAAGTTCTTCCTGGGTAAGGCATGGGGCAAGGAATGCCTATGGTCTGAACCATGAACAACGGCATTTTGATATCGTAAAGTTAGTGGTGGAGCGTTTTAAAAAGAAAATTTTAACCATGGAGCTCTCCCCGGATGACTATGAAGGAATTATAGGCTATCAATATTTGGAAAGCTTCCGTGAAATGAACCACTTACAGGATGAATATGACAAGGAAACCAGTCACGGCATTAATAAGGCCGTCCAGGAAAAATGGAACAAACGTATTGATGAAGAGCTGAGGGATTTCGGGGTGATTGAGTGAGAAGGGGTGGAATTTACTTTGGGAGTATCGGGTATCGACTAGAGTTATGGATAGAGGGAAGGGGAGACTTTGGGACATGGGGATGGGGAGACGGAATTGTCTGATAACTACACTGGTTTTTTTGTATACAAGTTTCCGCTTCTCTAAGATTTGGACTATTCAAGTAATGGTAATATATGAGAAAATTGTCAACTAAATTCAGGAAGTGACAAAGTCAGGGATCGGTGGGCGAGAGATAGCAAGATGTAGGGTGACTCCCTAGACTGGGTGCAGCGGGCAAAGCCCTAAAGGGGCGGTCATATTTTAACACAGGGTGTAGCCCTGTGGATTGAAAAGCTAAAAACCCATCGTAGCCCTGAAAGGGCGCCATTGCTCATAAAGAATTACATCCACATTACCGTCTGCTTCAGCTGACGGCAAGCAAACACTTAAACAACAGGGGCTTTAGCCACATTAAAAGGCTCACCAGGGACAAGGTGGCTAAAGCCACAAGGAATACCTGTCCATTTTCCCGTTGGCTAAAGCCAAACGGCAATGAAAAAAATAGCCAAAAAACAGTCGAGTGGGGCAAATAGGAGTAGGAAATATGTCTATTTTGATTGCCAAGAAGTCAATTTTGTCCCAAAAAGCATAAATGCTGAAAAAATGGATTTTGAGACCTAGAAAATTCTATCCTAGAAATGGAAAAGCTTCAAAAGAGTCCCCACACCCGTATTTTGGGTTCCAAAACTTAAACTAATCGCAAAATAAATTTTTAATGATGTTTTCAGAAAGATTCCTACATCCCACCGCCCAATGTCGAAGGGTCTTGTAAAAAATCCGGAATAACCTTAACTTCCGCCATGATGAAAATTAGCCCTTTAATTTTTACGCTTTTCTGCTTAAAAACGAACCGAAAGAGGAAGTTGTAAGATGAATTGGGATAATATTGGGAAGTTTATTTATATTCGGACCTGAACGGAAAACCTTATACCACACAAATTCGCTTAAAATGAAAAATTACTTAATTCTTATTTTAGCTGTTTTATTTTTTTCTGCCTGCAATAGTAAAAATGAAAGCAGTGAGGGCGATAATAACACGGAAACCGAAGATAATTTTAAACATTTAACCATGGAGGACTCAGATTTCAACAAGACCTTACCGGAAGGAGAGGTTAAACTTTACCGTTTAAAAAACAAAAATGGATTGGAAATGGAAGTGACCAATTTTGGTGCCCGGGTGGTTTCCCTTTTTGTTCCCGACAGGGAAGGTAATTTTGAAGATGTCGTTTTGGGATACGACACCGTGGACGAGTATATCAACCACCCAACCAGTTACTTTGGAGCGCCTATTGGGAGATATGGGAACAGGATTGCCAATGCCCAATTCACCCTGAACGGCGAAACCTATCAATTGGAAGCAAATAATGGCCCCAATAACCTGCATGGTTGGCCTGGGGGATACCACAATGTTGTTTGGAACGTAGAAGAAGCCGATGATCAAAAGCTGGTTTTTTCTTATGTTTCCGAAGACGGTCATGGAGGCTTTCCCGGCACCCTAACCGTAAAAATGACCTATGCCTTAACCGATAACAACGAGTTTAAAATTGACTATGAAGCGGAAACTGACCAATCCACTATTGTGAATTTGACCCATCATTCTTTCTTTAATCTCAATGGCGCCGGTAAGGGGGATGTTTTAAATCATAAAATATTTATTGATGCTGATTATTATACCCCTGTAGACAGCGTGCTTATTCCTACAGGGGAAATTGCACCGGTGGAAGGAACACCCATGGATTTTACTACTCCTCATATCATAGGGGAAAGGGTGGATGATGACTTTGAGCAACTGGAATTTGCCGGAGGATATGACCACAATTGGGTGTTGAACAAAGAAGAGGGGGAGTTAGGTGCCGAGTTGGCTGCTGCAGTTTGGGTACCGGAAAATGGCAGGAAAATGGAGGTTTATACCACCGAACCAGGAATCCAGTTTTACGGGGGCAATTTTCTGGATAATGTCGAGGGAAAAGATGGCCAAACCTACGTCAAAAGGGGTGCCTTGTGCCTGGAAACACAGCATTTCCCTGATTCTCCCAATCAATCAGATTTTCCATCTGTCGTGTTAAACCCGGGGGAAAAATATGCCCAAACCTGTACTTATAAATTTTCTGTAGAAGAATAGTAGATCAAGTCGCCGACTTGATCTATTGATTTTAAAACATGAAAAATAAAATCGGGGATAATAAAAAGTAATCACACACCTAGGAGGTTCAGCGGCTTCTGGCCAATAAAACATTTCTGACAGGATTGACCCGAAAGGTTTACCTGTCTATAGAACAAGTTGCAAAAAACATTCGACGCTATTCCCACCAAAAAGACCCGGAGTTTAAACGGGCAAGAATGAATCGGAGTTAATTTTCACTCTTTATGCTTTGGGTTATGAAACTGCTCTTCCTTTTACTGTTCAATTCCCTTACTTTTTTAGGGATGCTTTATGTAAATTATTTCTTTGCCTCCGGAGCAGGAGGTCAGGAAACAGTGGGGGAGGTCAGCGATAAATATCCTACCTTAATTACCCCGGCAGATTATGCCTTTTCTATTTGGGGGTTGATTTACCTTTTGTTGATTGGTTTTTTGGGTTTCCAATGGGTGAAATTTATGAAAAGGAACACCCATGAATCCTTGGAAAAAGCAGGAATCTGGTTTTCATTGGCGAATATATTCAACGGATTATGGATTGTGGTCTGGATCAATGGATGGTTGGGCTTTTCTGTTTTGATTATTTTTTTATTGCTTTTTTCCTTAATTCAGCTGGTGATCAGGTTAAAGTTGGAAATTTGGGATGCTCCAAAAAGGATTATAGTATTTGTTTGGTGGCCGATCAGTATTTATATAGGTTGGATTATTATAGCAACAGTGACTAACGTATCATGCCATAAAAAATATAAAAACTTCCCCATTCCTGACTGGGAACAACACTTAAAATCACGCAATATGGAAATTGGATCCAAAAGATTAAATAATTTTTTTTTCAGGCCGGGCCTGTTGGTTGCTTTGTTTTCTTTATCAATCCTTTTGGGATGTGGTGATCAAGTGGAAAAAGAATCAGTAACAGCCGAAATAGAGCGGAATGATCCTCGTTTAGACGGGATTATCTCCAAAGATGCTCAGGTTGAGGTACTGGCAGAAGGATTTGATTGGACGGAAGGTCCATTGTGGATAGAAGGGCATCAAATGCTACTGTTTTCTGATATCCCTCCTAACAGTATATACAAATGGACGGAGGGAAAAGGAGTGGAATTGTATTTAGAGCCTTCGGGTTATACCCAAGAACCATCAAGAGGTGGAGAAGTGGGATCCAATGGCCTACTGCTTGATTCCAATGGTCAATTGGTTTTGTGTCAGCATGGGGATAGAAGGATAGCAAGAATGCAAGCTTCTTTGGGTCAGCCTAAGCCAGATTATATCACCATTGTTGAAGATTATCAGGGGAAAAAGTTGAACAGCCCCAATGATGCCGTATATAAAGAAAATGGGGACTTATATTTTACCGATCCTCCTTATGGGTTGGAAGAGAATGTAAAAGATCCCTTGAAAGAAATCCCTTATCAAGGGGTGTATAAGGTGTCTGCCGATGGTCAGGTAACTTTGCTCCTTGATTCCCTGACACGGCCGAATGGCATTGCTTTTCTTCCAGGTGAGGAGACTTTGATCATTGCCAATTCAGACCCCGATAAACCCTTTTGGTATGCCTATGACCTCGACGGAAAGGGAGAGTTGGTCAATGGGCGTGTTTTTTATGATGCGACGGCTGCCTCTAAAATAGACAAAGGAATGCCGGATGGCTTAAAGGTGGATTCCCAAGGAAATGTCTTTGCCACGGGCCCTGGAGGTATTTGGATTTTCAGTAGAGGGGGTGAAGTCTTGGGCAGGATTAAAATAAACCAATTAACCTCAAATTGTGCCCTTGCCCATCAGGAAACAGCCCTTTTTATCACAGCCGATAATTTTCTTTTAAAGATGGACCTGAGATAGGGCCATAAACGGGAAGAAGAAAGCGGCTTTGGTTTCTACCCTGATAAGTTGAAGTTTTGCTATTCTTAGACTGAGTTTCTCTGGTGCTGCTTGGCGCACCATATCCGATTATATAACAAATTACCAAATGGCTCATTATCAATGATTTGCAATTCTTGTTGTATGATAGTCTTTGGCTTTAAAATGATCATCAGGTCTCTTTGTGGAAATCTTCACTGTCAATTACTCCTTTTCCCATTTCTTGGCCAGCGGCATCATACTTTCTGGTTAACTTCTCATCAAAGGAACCTTCCTCGAACGTGATCTCGTAGAACAGTTGGTTGCCCTTTGTTATTTGGTATACTTGATCGATTTCCAAGTCTTTTACCTCCCTATCATTTTGGATAGCATCTTGCACTGCCTGAGGGAGATCTGCTTCATCTATTTCTACTTTGTCGTTCTGATAAGCCTGCTCCACCATATGAATTAATAAAGGGCTTGAAGTGGCTTGCACATTTGCAGAACAGAAGGTACCCATCGCCAACATTAGCATTAATTTTTTCATGAAATTAGAGTTTAGATTTAAAATTAAAGTATAGTAATCATTAAATATGACAAAACCTATCCTGTATTGTTATTTTTGGCAATGCCTCAAGGGCATTAGATATCTTTACTTTAATGGATTCTGTGATTTTTAAAACTGTGCAAGATTTCACACAAGTTGTTGTGTAAGTCCACATTAATTCAGCAAAAGACAAAAAAAGTAAGGACTTTAGCGGTCCGCACTTTTTCATTGTAGGATAAAATGAATATTATTCTTTCCTTAAAGCCTTACTGGTTCTCTCTCAAGTTCATCATGATGTTTTTCATCGTCTTTTTCCACTTTTTGACCAGTGGCATCATACTTTCTGGTGATTTCCTCACCTGAGGGACCTTCCTCAAACTTGATTTTATAGAACAGTTGATTGTCCTTTGTTACTTGGTATGCCTTGCTGATTTCCAAGTCACTTACCTCGTTATCATTTTGGATAGCATCTTGCACAGCCTGAGGAAGATCTTCTTTCTCTATTTCTACCTTGTCATCCTGATAAGGCTGTTCCACGCCAAATGATAGTGGGCTTGAAGTTGCTTGCACACTTGCAAATCCGAAGGTGCCCATTGCCAATACTAACATTAACTTTTTCATGATATTAGGGGTTAAATTTAAAATTTAACAAATAATTTCATTTATAAAATTGACAAATCCTATGCCATACTATCCTTTTCCCGAGATGGATTTATGAAGATAATTGATCTTAGCTTATTGGGAAGAAAGGTTTTCTTGCAGAATGATTTTACTTCATTTTTTGATAAAATGGATTTTATTTTGGAATATGATTAAAGAGCTTATTGAACAATTTCTTTGAGATGCAATAAATATTATTTAATATCGGTAGAAGATAGGTAGAAACATTTTCATTTTACCTGATGAAGAACCCATCATAACCTGACAAATAAATGAAGTATAATACTCTTGAGGAAACGGAACTTTGGCATTTGATAGCTAAGGGAAATCAGAATGCTTTTGCTTATATATATACCACTTATTCCAAGGATATGTATAAATATGGGCATAAATTTACCCAGGAAACGGAGTTAATAGAAGACGTCATTCAGGATGTTTATGTTCATATTTGGGAATTGAGAAATAGCCTTACCGTCAAGAAATCCATCAAATTTTATTTGTTTTCCTCCTTCCGGCGAGAGTTGATCAAAAGGATCAATGCTTCCTATGAGAGTGAAACCCTGGAAGATTACCACTCGAATATTTCTTGGCAGGCCTCCTTTCAAGAGATTTTGTTGGAAAATCAAATCACCCTCGAATCCAGTAAAAAAGTCACACAAGCCCTGGAAAACCTCTCAGCAAGACAAAAAGAGGCCATATTCCTTCGGTACATCCAGGATCTTTCTTATGAAGAAATTTCCGCCCTTATGGAAATTCAAGTGCCTTCTTTATACAATTTAATTTTTAAAGGGATTAAAACTATGAAGGAATTCCTTTCTTCTTCCAAATTCACGGCCAAAGCCATTGCTGTATTTTTTATGCTTATTTTCTGAAAATAGTAAGCCGGCTGAGTTGTTAGGAGACTGGCATCTATTAGTGTAAGACAATCGTTGAGTTGTTCTACAAGGACCAAAAAATCCATTACTTTTAAATAAAAAACAAATATTTTTAAATTTAGGTGATGAGATTTACCACCTGTTCTTCTCTTTATGGTATACATCCCAAAATAAATGAAATCCTATCACCATATAGAAGATCTTTTAAGCGACAAATCCTTTAAGGATTGGGTATTGAAGGGTGATTCCCTTCAACAAATCTACTGGGAAAAGTGGCAAGCTGGAAATCCCGGTAAAGTGGAGATGCTAAAGCAGGCGAGAACGATCCTGCTTGAATTGGATTCCGCAGGGAGGGACTGGGAGGAGCAAAGGCAAGCGCGCTTGTTTTCGAAGATCAGGGAGCGGATCAATTCCAGGGATAAAATGCATGCCGTTCCTATTTATACTTCTTATCGTTCAAAAACCGAAAAGTGGACCAGGGCAGCTATTGCCACCTTTATATTGTTGGTTTCTTTTGCAGCACTTTTAAAGGTGGATTTTTCAGGGCAAAGCCAACAAAAGGCTGAGCTTGAGGAAAAGAAGGAAGTATGGATCACAAAATCCAATCCTCGAGGACAAAAATCAACCATTCAACTCCCGGATGGAAGTACCTTGGTTTTGAATTCTGAAAGTGAAATACGTTTTAATAGTAATTTCGGTAAAGATCAAAGAAATATATATTTAAAAGGCGAATCATTTTTTGAAGTAGCCCCTGATAGCCTGTTGCCCTTTAGGGTTTTTAGTGGGGAATTGGTGACCATTGCCCTGGGCACTTCTTTTAATATCAATTCTTATGAAAAAGGGGAGGTCCAGGTACAATTGGCCACTGGAAAGGTGAAGGTATTCCATGATAAGGAAGAAGATCAGCCTTACTTTCTTGCACCCGGGGAGGAAGTGCGATTGGGTGCGGGCAGTGGAATGAGCAAAAGGAAATTTGACCTCAACAAGGCCTTTCTTTGGAAGGAAGGAATTTTATCATTTGAGCAGGTGCCGTTTTCTGAGGCAGTGCTTACTTTGGAACGGTGGTATGCGGTTGAAATTGAAGTTAAAAACAGGCCCTCTCAAGAGAAAAAAATATCCGGGCAATTTAAAGACTTTTATCTCAGCGATGTATTTGAAAGCTTAGGGTATGCCTATGGATTTGATTATCAAATAAAAAATAAACAAGTAGTTATAAATTTCACCCAAACAGATGATATATGAAAGACACTCAATGAAATAAAAAAAGCCA
>JBBDSC010000170.1:0-4049 GCA_040905145.1 Anditalea sp. | reverse complement strand
CAGTAATAAACCTGACCATACCGCCATTTTGTAAAAAATCAGGCATGTCACTTACAGTTAATATGTTCTTTCCATTTATACTTTCTATAATTTCCGCTGTTTTATCTTTGTTAGGTAAATTAATAAATAGGATATGACAATCCCTGATCTCATCATCCGGATTAAAACGTTGGACGATCAATGGATGTCCATTCATGTTTTCTCCAGCAACAACTTCATCAAGGTAAGGCCCAAAAGGGTCTTCTCCTACAATGCCAATGCTTACGGGGGCACCATCATCCGGAAATGCACTGGCAGGCCACTCCACAAATTGCGTGAAATTATATAAAAATGCAGCTTTAACCTGGTAATGTCTGGGAGGATTTATTTGTGCGGACAAAGGAACCAGACTGCATATCAGCAGTAAAATTATTAAAAAAGGGGTTACTATTGCTTTTAAAACCGACATGTTACCTTCCCGTAAATGTTCCGTGGTATTTCTGCTCCCCACTCTTTATGCCTGTCTTCCCACAGATTTTGGCCGTTGACAGAAAACTCCCATTGCTTAAATAACCAGGCTACCCGCACATCAAAAGTAAAATAGTCAGGAACTTGGTTTGAAAGTTCTCCAAGGTGGCGGGATGTAACATCGAATTGGATATTTCCCGGTAAATCGACCATGGATTGTACTAAAACTTGACTTTGGGCATCATATCCTAAAACTGAATAATCAAAAGTGCGGCCGGGCTTGTTCTGAAGGTCTTTATCAAAGTAAGTGTAACCACCACGTAACCGCCACTGCTTCAGTACCTGATAGGTGCCAGATAGTTCTGCTCCCCATGATATCCCTTCCGTTCCATTTTGGATTTGATAGATCTGGGTGCCAGGAAGTGCCTCTACACTATAAAGGTCATCGTATTGATTATAAAATGTAGCAAGAGACACAGTTAGCCTGGAACTTGGCTGAACACGGTACCCTAGTTCATAAGCAATGACTTTTTCTGATATAAAATTTGGGCCACCTGCCACTTGAGGTTGATCAGGAGGAAGAGGGGTGGTGGGGATGAAATAATCCACATCAATTCTGCTGGGCATCCGAACCGATCGTGAAATGGCACTCCAAAGCGTATGTTGTTCATTAGGGGTCAATGCCAGCCGCACACTTGGCTGAAGCTCAAATTTTGTAAAAACATTGTGCAATAGTTTTGTTCCAATAGTAAACTTGAGCAAATCAGGGACTACTATTATTTCATCCTGTAGAAAGGCATTAAAGAGATCCATACGCCTGAAATTAGGAAGAATACCGCCAAAGGTGGTATAATTGTGCGTTTCGTCCTGCATAAGCCGATAACCGATACCCATGATAATTGAATGGCGTTTTCCTAAAGGAAACCGATGGTGAATTTCAAAATCATAAGTTTTAAGTTCGAAACCAATGGTGGGCATGCGCCGCCAGGTGCGATCAAAATAGGCCTGTACCACTAATTGTGATTTTGAAAAATTACTTGTCCATCTTCCCAGCACATTTTGTCCGTCTAAGGTGGTGACTTTTGGTTCTGTTTGCTCCCTGCCGCCATAAAAATTACCCTGGAACATTAGGCTATTCGCTTCTGAAGGATTCCAATCCATACGGAAACCACTTTGTGTCATCTTCCATTTATCATCGCTCTCTGTTCCATCCGGAAGAAAAGTATGATTGCGCCCACTGTGCTGGGCATAGATACGATAAGAAATATCAGAACCAATTTTACCGCCATAACGCAAAGTCCCCTTTTTTCTTAAATAAGTACCCACAGCTCCGGAAGCATACAATCCCTGGGTCTCTTGCGAACTTTTGGTAATGATATTGATTACTCCGTTCACCGCATTTGCTCCCCAAAGCGTCCCACCCGGCCCGCTCACGATTTCAATTCGTTCGATGTCCTCCAGCACCACCTGTTGTGCATCCCAGAAAACCCCGGCAAAAAGAGGTGAGTATACCGTCCGTCTATCATGACGAGGAGTTTATTCGAAAATAAAGCATTAAAGCCACGTGCGCTGATGATGTGGGCTTGCAGATTCGTGGCAAGACGCAAGACTTCAGGAAGGCTGGTGGCTGCAGAACGCCGGATATCGTCCTGTGTGATCACCTGAATGGCCGATGCCACTTCTGTCAATTTTTCGGGTCTCTTGGAAACTGAAATGACTTCAAGATTCATCAATTCTTCTATGCTCATTTTTTTTAAGTCCTGTGCCAACAGGACATCATTGGATACTTGAGCCAGAGCCGGTCCCCACATCAAGAGTAGAATAATAACCAGGAGAGGCGAGGTGAATTTAAAACCCTGAAACGGTTGTTGTTTCCCCCGATTTGAACTCACATTATTCTTTGGAACAATAACCATAGCTGTCCAGACATATTTTAAATAGTAATATAAAAATAAGTGAATTTTCGTGTTTGAACAGACTTTTCCGAAAATTTAAAACCAATCTCCTCGTGTGGTTTATGAATTGGGATTATCATTTCCCAATATTCTGAAAATTTATATTGCCAACTGGCCGGATTATGTGTTCGGAAAAGGTTATGAACTGATGCCCCTGGAAGAGGTGAAGGCTTACATAGACCAAAAAGGCCATTTGCCCGGGTTAAAGTCTGCCCGTGAATACGGGGAGGACGGCGTTAACATGCTTGAACTGAACCAGAAGCTGTTGGAGAAGGTGGAGGAGATGACCTTACATATGGTCCGGCAACAGGAAACCCAGCATCAGCAAACTTCAATAATAAAAGTACAACAGGAAAGATGAAGTTTCCGGTGAATCCTTTATTCCTATGAATGAGGATAGTGTAAAAGCATTTTACAGCAATTTTCGAAATGATTTTACCATTTTGAAAAAAGAATGGGTTTTAAACGATGATCAGATCAATTGCTTGGATAAGTTTTTGAAAGAAGCAGAAAAGTTGGAACCTCAAGGGTTTAGTAATGCACCTGAATATTGCTACATAATCACAAATGGTCGGGAGCTATTTATTCTTGATAAATCCGGCAAATGGGATAAATACAAAGACCTTAAAAAGATATTAGAACTTAAAGCCTCGCAATAGCGGGGCTTTTTCACTCCAATCCTTCCAGTAGATTTTGCAGTTCCTTATCGGAGATATTTTCTTTATCGGACTTACTGTAGATGGTAAGCAGATAGACGAGACCGTCCACTACTTTGACACAGGTGATGACCCTTGCCCCACCGGATTTGCCTTTTCCCTTGGAAGCAATGGCCAGCCTTATTTTGTAGCAGTCATTGCCCAGCGGTGTGCCCTGCGTGGGGTCTTCTTTCAGGGAAGCGATCAGTTCGAGCAGTTCACTTTTGAGCGACTTGTATTTTTTGAGCAGGCTTTTGGAATCCCTTTTGAAGCCAGAAGTGGTGAGAACCTCAAAGCTCATTGAGGAAATCCCTTGCAGATTGAAGTTCTATTTTGCCTTCCTTATGGAGTTGCACTTCTTTCATTCCCTGCCTGATACTGTCCAGGATCTCCTGCTTGGTAGGCTCTTCGTAATCTTCCTTGCTATGAATGCGGATAAAGTCCAGGCTTTTCACAAAGTTAAGAAAAGCAGCGGCTTTGCTGTCATTGATGTCTAATGTTACTCTCATAAGGCAGGTACGTTTTTATTAAAGAAATCTTTGAACTTGTATTTGGTCAGCATACTGTCAATGATGCGGAAAATAGCCTGCCGGTCTTCTTCTTCGAGTTGCTCGATCAGCTTCATTTTTTCCAACACGGATTTATCCTCGATGGTTACGTCCCGGGGGATGTCCCCTTCATAGTAGATGATCTGGTCAACGGTCATATCAAACAGTTTGCTGATTTTTCCCAATGCGTCTACAGAAGGTTCACGTTCGCCTTTTTCCATCTTGTTGTAGTTGGCCGGATGCAGATCGGCAGCTGCGGCCACTTCCTTTTACAAGAGGCCTTTTTTGATCCGGGCATCCTTGATGTTTAACCCTACCTGTAAATCTAAAGGTGGCATAAGTCCAAAATATTGATATATCACAAATATAGTCTTAAAGTATATTTTAATCAACATGGATTTTAA
>JBBDSC010000169.1:0-24528 GCA_040905145.1 Anditalea sp. | reverse complement strand
TTCCACATGAGGAGATATTGGCTAATTCGGATTAATTCTAAGCATTTTACCAGACTTTCCAAATAAAATGAAGCACTGAGGTGAAAAATTTTAAAGTCAATAAAATTACCGCCTTCCTTTTTTCTTTTTGCTGCTATTCATAGATCGCCATTATCTAACCCATTCTGAAGAATGTTGACTGGTTTGTTGCCTATTTATTATTAATTAATTTAGTGAGTATTAATTCTTTTTATGCAAATGCAACAAATCTACATACTTAGGCCTCTTTAGAAGAATTTAGTTAAGTTGGGAAAACAAGATTAAGGAAAACATATTTTAAAATGTACTTCAAATTTATGTACTTCAAATTTACTGGCTATTTTCCTATCGAGATTTTCATTGAAGGAATTGAGCCAGAGTAACTTTTTGAGCCATTTGTATGCAAATCGTATGCAAATAAAAAAAGCCACATACAGAAATTCTCCGTAAGTGGCTGGTTCTCAGGGTGGGCCCACCTGGGCTCGAACCAGGGACCACTTGATTATGAGTCAAGTGCTCTAACCAACTGAGCTATAGGCCCGGTAGCTTGGAATTTTTGTTTTCCTTGCTTTTGGGATTGCAATGTTACATATTTGGTTTCAAATTCACAAGATTATTTATGATGAAATCGAACAACAACATTGAATTTCTGATCTTTGATATGGGGAATGTAATCATAGATATTGATATTTCCCTAACCATCAAAGAATTAAAAACCGAACTGGCCGAAAATGAATTTTTACTCGCAGATGATTTTTTGGAATCCGCCCTTCATGCGGATTTTGAAACAGGGGCTATTGACGAAATGGAATTTCGAAATGGCATCAGAACGGCTTTCAAAAAGGAATGGGAAGATGTCTGGATCGACAAAGCCTGGAATACGCTGTTGCTGACGATTCCAAAAGAGCGGATAGCCCTTTTAAAAGCTTTAAGAAAAAAACACAAATTATATCTGCTCAGCAATACCAATTCTATCCACTTTAAGGTGGTAGAGGAGATCCTTAAAAGGGACCATGGAGATGAGTCTTTTATATCACTTTTTGACCGGATCTTTCTGAGTTATGAAATGGGCTTAAAAAAGCCGGATAAAAGGATCTATGAAAAAGTAGTGGCCGAAATCGGCGCTAAACCTGAACAATGCCTGTTTTTCGATGACCTGGAAGAGAACCTAAAGTCAGCAAAAGAGGTTGGCCTTGAAACACATCATATCACTCATCCAAAAGCGTTAGTGGACTATTTTTCGCATGTACAGTAAAAAGGAGTATTTTAAGCACAGTATTTTCTTTATTATCACCTTTATTGCCACGACACTTGCCGGCGGGGAATGGCTTTACGGACGGTCTGTTCTGTCCACAGAAAAGCCCCTTACCTGGGAGTACTTCTTTTTGTCCATGCAGTATTCCATCCCTTTTGTCGGCATTTTACTGGTCCATGAACTGGGGCATTTATTTACGGCAATTCATCATAAAGTGAAAGTTTCTTTGCCTTTCTTTATCCCGGCTTGGTTTGGATCCCTGGCACCTTCTATCGGTACTTTTGGTGCAGTGATTCACATGAAAGGGCTTATTGGCAGCAGAAAAAAGTTCTTTGATATTGGTGTGGCAGGACCTTTGGTTGGCTTTGTTCTGGCTTTCATAGTTTTGTGGTATGGATTTACCACCCTTCCCGAAGCTGGGTTTATTTATGAAATCCACCCCGAATATGCAGATCCAAATTATCAGGCCCCGGAGAATGGGGAAGCAATGGACCTCCACCTGGGCTATAATCTGTTGTTTTGGTTGATGGAGAAGATTCTTGCCGATGAATCCAGAATGCCCAATATGTCAGAGGTCATCCATTACCCCTATTTATTTGCCGGTTATTTGGCTTTGTTCTTTACCGCTTTAAATCTTCTGCCCATAGGTCAACTGGATGGGGGACATGTCATCTTTGGGTTGTTTCCCAAACATCATAAGACCATTTCCCTTTTGGCCTATTCCGCCTTTTTGTTTTATGCAGGATTGGGGGTGGTCACTCCGTTCGAAGAGTTGAATTATTTACTCTTTGCTATCCCCTTTTACATTGGGTTTATTTACATCTGCTTCAGGAAAGCCAATTTACCCACACAGACGAAATGGATGATCGCCCTGATCATGGTAGCTTTACAGTATGCCGTAGTGGGTTTGTTTCCATCTTTAGAGGGATACAGTGGTTGGTTGTTCTTCGCCTTTCTGGTAGGAAGGGTATTGGGTATCCAACATCCCGATGTAATGGATGGAAGGCCTCTCAGTTCCAACAAAAAAATCCTGGGCTGGATAGCAATCCTTATTTTCATCCTATGCTTCACCCCCCAGCCATTTATGATATCCTAATGCAATAGTAAGATTCCATCCACCTGGAGCATAGGCTGTGATCGGACCACTCAAAACCTATGTGTTTAAATTAGTTTTATAGCCTCCTTCCAATCGGTATGAAAATATTGATCCTTTGGTTTATCTATCCGCTGATAGGTATGTGCACCAAAATAATCCCGTTGGGCCTGAATCATATTAGCAGGGGAATTGGCGGTAACCGAGCCCAAAAAATAGTTGATCGCCGCAGAGAAAACAGGAAGGGCAAAGCCATTTTGGAGTCCCTGACCCACTATATAGGAAAGATCATCCTGATGCTTTTTAAGCTTTTCCAACATCAATGGATCGATCAATATCCTATTGTTCGATTTAAATGAGGTAACCAGGTTTTCCATGAGCTGGGAACGGATGATGCACCCATTGGTCCAAATACGGGCGATTTCAGAAAAATCAAGGTTCCAACCATGCCTTTGTGAAACTTCCCGCATTAAATTAAAGCCCACATCATGGTTAATGATCCTACTGGCTTCATAGGCATTTTTCAATTTTCCTACCAATCTTTTCTTATCCTCAATACCCGTAAAAACCTGGCGGCCATAAGCTTTGGAAGCCTCTACCCTTTCCTCCTTATGAGCAGACAGTAACCTTGCCATCACTGCTTCTGTCAGGACGCCATAAGGGACTCCATAAGCCAAAGCGGTATTTACAGACCAACCACCCGTACCTTTTTGTGCCGCCTGATCTAAAATTTTATCCAACAAAAGACCATTTCCCTCAACGGTCTGTAGTATATCAATCGTAATGGTCAAAAGGTAACTGTCCAGTCCTTCCCTTTGCCATTTGGTGAAAATATCGCTGATTTCCGTAGGGCCGCATTGCATATATTCCCGTAAAAGATAATAAACCTCTGCCAATACCTGCATTTCTGCATATTCTATACTGTTGTGCACCATTTTTATAAAATGTCCGGCTCCTCCAGGGCCGATATATGCCGTACAAGGAACACCTGATTTGTCTTTTGCCGCTATCATTTCAAAATAAGCAGTAACTTTCCTGAACCCTTCTTCGGACCCTCCCGGCATAATGGAAGGTCCTTTGAGAGCCCCTTCTTCTCCTCCGGATACCCCGGCACCTACAAAATGGACTCCTTTTTCTTCCAAGGCCAATGCCCTTCGTGAAGTGTCCTTAAAAAAGGAATTTCCCCCATCAATCAAAACATCGCCCTTTTGAAGCAGGGGCATCAGTTCCTGGATTTGCAGATCTACGGCTTCCCCTGCAGGAATCATCAATAAAATTTTACGTGGAAGAGATAAGGAGTCAACAAAATCCACCAGGTAATCAAAACCCTGAATATTGGTCAAATGGCTACTTTCTTCTACGATCAATTTGGCAACCCTTTCTTCTAATCCAGCTACATGCCGATTGTAGATGGATAGGGGGATTCCTTTGTCAGCTAGGTTGAGGGCCAAACTCTTTCCCATCACGCCCATTCCGATTATTCCAAATTCAGATTGATTTTCCACTGGCATAAGGTTTGATAAAATTTCATTTATTATGGATTCAGGGGTCTGGTGAATGGAAATCGCCAGGCCATAGGAGGGTTTTTCCAAGGTATCAAATTGAGAATCCAATAAATCGGGATTCATAAAATGGCCGACCCGAAGTTCCAACCTTTCCCGGATAAGGTCCTTAGATCCCTCTAACAATACCCAATGTATACTGGGAACTGCTTGTAAAATATTTCGGTATTTTTCGTTCAATGCGGAACAAGCCAGGACGGCACCTTTATTTTGATCCCATTCCTGGATATGTCCAGCCAAATTTTTCAGCCAGGGCATTCGATCTTCATCCGTTAGCGGTATTCCCAAAGCCATTTTTTGAACATTGGCATCAGGATGAAACTGATCACCATCATGAAAAGGAAGTTTTAATTTCCTGGCAAGTAATTCACCAACTGTGGATTTTCCACAACCTGTTACGCCAAAAACTAAAATTATCATCTTCTAAATTAAGAGGAAGATAACAAAAAGTCAAATTAAATAAATTCAATACCTTTGACGTCGAGACAAGCAAAGAATTATGAAAAAGAAAGAATGCCCATCCTGTGCGATGGAAATAAATGAAGAAAGTAAAGTTTGCCCGATTTGCACCTATGAATTCCCACAGAAAAACCCTCTTTATCAATGGGTGGCCATTTTACTGGCCGTTTTGTTTTTGTTGATATTGTTTTTTTGAAAGCTCAAGCACAAATTTACCGCACACTGCTTTTTATTATCACCGTCCTGGTTGGATTCAAGGGATCATTACTGAAAATGGTAAGTGTCTTATGATCTATCCCCCTTCTTCCCTTGGGGTCGAAAGTAAAAATCAAATCAGCCTCCTCATCCACCGCCAAATCTTCTTTTTCCAAGAAAAAGGCCAAACAATCACAGTTTGTAACAATCTTCCTAATATTAAGGGGCTCCCCTCCTATATTAGTCAGGGTAATAATTTTGGAAATGGGGGTGTCTTCATCTATTCTATTTAAATCTACTTCCATTTCTGACAAGGCAAGTTTAGGAATATTATCTACTTCGCTTTTCCTCACAGGGGCAAAGTATTCATGAACTGTCACCATCAGTTTTAAGGGGATTACAGGTTCCCCATTGCCTATTAAGGTGATTTCAATATCTTCTTCAAAAAAACCCAAATCGTTTTTTTCGGCACCATCATAGCTCAATTCCAATACTCCCCTGGATTTAGCAGGTACGACGGTAGGAACGAATTTAAGTTGAACATAATCAGGCGCCAGGGTTCTCACTTCATTCATGATGATGGGATAAGTATTATAATTATAAAAAGCGACCTGCTTTATTTCTGGTTCATTGGTGAAAACATTTCCCATATTGATAGGTGTAGTATTAAAACCCAAATTTCCGATCCTTCTTGAGTAATGATCTTCTATATTCTCTCGGTAAGGAATACTGTTACCTTCCAAAAACAAAGAATCCCCATCGGAATCAATATTGGTTTTAACAATAATCATTTTCGAAAATGTCCCTCCCCTTCCACTGGGATCATAGCTGATTTTTACAGAACCTATTTTATCCTGTGACAAAGTATCTGTGGTGTATGAAGCGGTAGTACAACCACAATCTGTTATTACCTCCTCAATAAAGATGGGGAAATCCGCCTTGTTGACGAAGAAAAATTCGGAAATTACCTCCCCGTTTTCTTCCATGACTGATCCAATATCAATTAAATCTTTTTCCCATATCAATGTCCTTTCCTCAAAATATTGAGCCTTAGCGAAAGTGGAACAGAACAGTGCCGGGATAAACAAAAACAGGGGAACAAAACTCTTCTTCATACCAGCAAATAACGTCAAAATTCACATGTATTATGCCTTAATTTATTTAATTTGCGCTAAAATTTGATTAATGGCCAGAGTACTCACAGGAATACAAAGTTCAGGAAGACCTCATTTAGGTAATATTTTGGGGGCCATAATCCCTGCTATTCAACTGACTAAAGAAGGAAGCAATGAATCCTTCTTTTTTATAGCTGACTTTCACTCCTTAACGACCATTAAGGATGGGGAAACCAGGAGAGGGAATGTCATGGCTGTAGCTGCTGCCTGGCTTGCTTTTGGCCTGGATATTTCCAAAACCGTTTTTTACCGGCAGTCCAGGACCCCGGAAGTTACTGAATTGACCTGGTATTTGAGTTGCTATACGCCTTTTCCAATGTTGGCCAATGCCCATAGTTTTAAAGATAAATCGGACCGATTGGCTGATATAAATGCAGGACTGTTTAGCTATCCCGTGTTAATGGCAGCTGACATTTTACTTTATAAGGCAGACATCGTGCCTGTTGGAAAGGACCAACTTCAGCACCTGGAGATGGCCAGGGATATAGCCAGCTCCTTTAACCATAAATTGGGGGAGGATATCTTTACTTTACCGGAACCCAGGATCAGTGAAAGCATGAAAATTGTTCCCGGTACAGATGGTCAGAAGATGAGCAAATCCTACAATAACTACATCGATATTTTCTTACCGGAAAAGCAGTTGAAGAAAAATATAAACACCATTGTTACGGACAGCACACCACTTGAGGACCCAAAAGATCCGGATTCCTGTAATGTTTTCAAATTGTACAGCTTAGTGGCAACGGAAGTGCAAACAGCCTCCTTAAGGAAAAAATATCTAGCCGGGAATTTTGGTTATGGTCATGCAAAAACTGAACTGTTGCAATTGATCCTGGAAAAATATAAAGAAGAACGGAAGACTTTTGACCATTTCATGAGCCACCCAGAAGAATTGGAAGCCAAACTTTCGGAAGGTGAGGCCAAAGCGAAAATTGTAGCCACGGAAGTACTGGATAAAATCAGGGAAAAGCTTGGGTTTAATTAACCTGTACTACAGCAAAGATGTTTAGAATTCTCACAGATTTTATCATTTTCTCTGTGCTTATCTTTTCTTATCTGGATCTCCAAAGATCCTTCAAGGGTATCCCATTGATAATCATTACAAATCTTGCTGGATTGGGTATTAAGACTATTCTAACATCCTGTCCATCAAATTGCTCGGATTCGATCGGAACGCCTTCAAGACCTTTTACTTCATAGGAAACAATATCATTGGCATCAGGCAGCAACGGATGATAATTATTGGCCAGATAGGCCGAAGGAAGCAACACCTCATTATCTGAGGAAAGCTTTTCATAGATTTTTTCCAGTTCAGTCTCAAGTCTTTCCCCAAATTCCTCATTCAAATCATCCTCAAGGTCATGAAGTTCTTCTTCTATATCATCATATTCAGGATCAGCATAAGTAATTTTACTCAGGGCTATCCTCTTTTCTACAATTACGGTTAAGTCTTGGTCTAACTTATTCCAATCCATAATATTCAACTTAAAATATTTTACGGCATGAAGGTAAATAATAAGATATTTGTTTCCAAAATGAAGGAAGAAAAAGGAAGGCCGATATAAATATTTCTTGATGGGTACTTTTATTGAACAGATTTTGATGACTGAAGGCCCAGTATTTGCTACCTACTTCTTGATTTAATCATGATATTTAGCTTTCTTTCGTTAATCCTTAAATTCGGCTTACAAAACCTTTTATTAACATGACAGATAAAAACATTACAGCAAAAGCAGAGACCTGGCTAAACAGTAATATTGATGAACAAAGCAAACATGAAGTCAGAACACTTTTAACAGCTGAGGACCAAACAGAATTAGTAGATGCTTTTTACCGGGACCTTGAATTTGGCACCGGTGGGTTAAGGGGCATTATGGGCGTCGGCACCAACCGCAT
Organism: Anditalea sp.; assembly: GCA_040905145.1. Classification (GTDB taxonomy): domain Bacteria; phylum Bacteroidota; class Bacteroidia; order Cytophagales; family Cyclobacteriaceae; genus DATGMS01. Next base: position 16,875 of record JBBDSC010000169.1, on the reverse strand, counting down.
AAATATATATACCATCGGGATGGCCACCCAAGGCTTGGCCAACTACCTGCTGGAGAGCTTCCCCAATCAGGAAATCAATGTCGCCATCACGCATGACAGTAGGATCAACAATACTCTTTTTGCCGATACGACAGCCAATGTGCTTTCGGCAAACGGCATTAAAGTAAAATATTTTAGAGAAATGAGGCCAATTCCCATGCTGTCTTTTGCCATCCGTCATTTTGGCTGCCAAAGTGGTATTATGGTGACTGCTTCCCATAATCCCAAAGAATATAATGGTTATAAAGTGTACTGGGAAGATGGAGGACAGATAGTGGCTCCACATGACTTTAATATCATTACAGAAGTTCAAAAGATAACTACGGTAGAGAAGGTTAAATGGGGCAAAAACGAGTCACTAATTGAATATATTGAGGAAAATTTTGATTTCACTTATTTAGATGAGGTGAAAAAATTAAGCATGTCACCGGAGGCCATCCTTAAAGGAAAAGAGATTGCCATAGTCTTCTCCCCTATCCATGGGGCCTCGGGAAAAATGGTCCCTGCTGCTTTGAAACTTTTTGGTTTTGAAAACATACACATTGTAAAAGAACAAGCTGAACCAGATGGGAATTTTCCGACGGTAATATATCCCAACCCGGAGGAACCTGAAGCCTTGGAGCTTTCTTTACAACTGGCAAGAACAGTCAATGCCGACTTGGTTTTGGCCTGTGATCCCGATGGCGACCGCTATGCTTCCGCAATCCCCAACGAATTGGGTGAATATGAACTATTGAACGGCAACCAAACAGGGGCTATCATTACTTATTACCTGCTCAGCAAGTGCCAGGAACAAGGCAGGCTAACGGGAAAAGAATTCATCGTAAGTACCATAGTGACCACTGACCTGATCGGAGAAATCACCAAAGGGTTCAACACCAAATACTTCTCCACTTTGACCGGATTTAAGAACATTGCATCACTGATCCTACAGCAGGAAGGAAAAATGCAGTTCCTCGCCGGAGGAGAAGAAAGCTATGGTTTCCTCATAGGGGATTTTGTCAGGGATAAGGATGGCATTTCTGCCTGTGCATTCCTGGCTGAAATAGTAGCCTACTATAAGACCAAAGGCAAAAATCTATTAGATGTGTTGGCCGAGATCTATGAACAATATGGCTTCTATAAAGAATCATTGATCTCCATTACAAAAAAAGGCAAAGATGGTGCTGAACAAATCCAACAGCTGATGCACGGGTTTAGGATCAATCGACCGGAAATGATCAATGGCATTAAGGTGACCAAAATAATTGATGTAAAAGAAAGTAGAATATACGATATTGAAAATGGAAAGGAAGAAGTCCTTGATTTGGATAAGTCGAATGTAATCCAATTCTATTTGGAAGACGGCAGTAAAATCTCAGCGCGTCCATCTGGAACAGAACCAAAGATCAAATATTATATTTCCGTCAATGAAAGCCTACCTAACGGGGAAGCCTACAGGACAGTGGAAGCATCTTTGGATCAAAAGATAGCTGAATTAAAAAGATTCTTTGAATAAGGAGATGTGAGATTGGAGAAATTGACTCTTGATTCTTAATACTTGACTTCATTTACTGTTTTCCGCTTCTCAGAATGGAAATAATCAGCCATCCCGCCAGAATAACGGCCACAATAAAACCTATCAATCCTAAAATAGGGATTCCATTGATAAATGGCGGGATTTTCGCGTTAACAATTAAAGAGGATCCAATGATCATTGCGGCTATCAGTATGGACAATGATATCCGGTTACTGATTTCTTCCAATGATACCCGCAATTCACTCAATCCTATATGTTCTATTTCAACTTTTAGAGAGCCATGTTTTAATTTACCCATTATTTTCCGGACATCCCCTGGGAAATTCTGTAGCAGTTCCGCAAAATCATATAAAGTGAGGTATAATGCCTTCAGCCTCCGGTAAGGGTTCAGCTTTTTCATGATCAGCTTTCTTGCATAGGGTCTCAAATAATCCAATAACGGCACATCAGGATACAGAACCCGAACATTATTCTCCATTGAGGACAAAGCTTTGAAGAGGAGGAAAAAATCCGCAGGAATTTGCAATCTATATTTCAGGATAATGCCCCTGAATTTCTCCAAGAGTTCCGTAAGATGAATATCCTTCAGGTCTGCAGAATAGTAATTATTGAGCAGCGTTTCAATTTCGCCTTGCAAACCTATCTCATCCTCCACAAAATCTATTCTGGACAAGGCTTTCAAGGACTCAAGTATCCTATCAGAATCCCGGATCTCTATGGCAATAAATAAATCCCCCAGGAGTTCTTTGTCCCTCTCGGGCACCTGGCCCATCATCCCATAATCAAGAAAGCATAACCCTCCTTCCTTGTTCACAAAAACATTCCCAGGATGGGGGTCGGCATGAAAAAAGCCATCCACGAACACCTGTTGGAAAAAACTGTTCATGACCTTTTTGGCCACATCTTTTGGGGAAATATCATTGAGGACATAAGCTTTCAGATTATTAATCTTAAAACCTTCAATAAATCCCATGGTCAAAACCCTGTTGGATGAGTATTCAGCGTAAACCTCAGGGACAATGATGTCAGTTTGCCCATTATCCCTGTTTTGGCGGAAGCGGAGAATGTTACTGGTTTCATGCTGATAGTCCAGTTCAAGTTCAAGTGTTCGTTCCAAGGCCTCTACAATGGCTGTGGGATTATAATATTTAAATTCCTCCTTGTATTTTTCTGCATATTTTGCCAAAGCACGCAGAATATCCATATCCACCTCAATTTGATTGTGGATATCTGGCCTTTGGACCTTTATGATCACTTCTGTTCCATCCTGTAAGGCAGCACGGTGAACTTGTCCTATGGAAGCCGAAGCTAAAGGAGTGCTATCGAAACTTTTAAACATTTCGCCCAAAGGTCTCCCTAGGTTTTCTTCTATAATCTGGACTGCCAGAGAACCTTCAAAAGTAGGGGTCAAATCCTGTAGGCGTTCAAGTTCTTCAATGAGCTCCTCTGGCACCAGATCAGGTCTTCCACTGAGCATTTGGCCCAATTTTATAAAAGTGGTCCCCAACTCTTCCAACATCATCCGGATACGGCGCCACCGGGAAATTTCTTTAATGGTCCCTTCCTTATCTTTGGAAAGCAACATTTTGGAAATAGTTGAATTTTCTTTTTTCCTAAGGGAGGAAGCAATATCATCAAAGCCATATTTGATCAGTACCTTGATAATCTCAGCATATCGGGCAAGGTGTATTTTACTCTTTGAAGAAACCTTCTTTACCGGCATACTACTTTTGATCAATTTTTTGCTCTATCTTTTGCTCCAAAATCCTCACCCTGGCCTCAAGCATATCCATTTTTTTTCTAGTGGAAAGATTTAACTTGTCGTACATTTTATCGGAATTCTCCTTCCAGGATTTTTCCATATCTTCCCTGGTTCTTTTTGCTTCTTCGTTCAATTTTTCAAAAAGTGCCTTTCCTTCTGTTTCACTTTTATTAAACTTATCTGCATATTCTTTGGCCAACTCTTCAATTTTTGATTTTGTAAGGGATGCGGCCCCCAATCCCATATAAAATGCTTTTGAAATGAAATCTTTCATGATGCTATCATTTATGGTTTAAGATATAGTTTAGAGACTTTTCTCAACAGACAACCTATAATTCCTATAAGATAGCAAAGTTCAAACCAATTTAATGCTTTTCTTTTATCAAAATTTCTCTCCCACGTAAAGGGTGAAAAATCTGCATAGTAGAGGTCAACAGGGAAATCCATTAAGCTTTTCTCCATAAACTATCCGTAAAATATCCCCTCTCATCCAGGAAATTGTCCATTACTTCAAATCCTTTGGTCTTGGCATATTTCCCCAATTCCCTTAAGCTGTATTTTTTGGATACTTCCGTATAGATGGCTTCGGCTTTTTCGAAAGTGAAAACCTGACTTAATGCCTCTATATATACCGTCTGTTTTTCTTCACTTACTAAATAACTTTTACACTCTCCACTGGCTGGATTATAAACCGGCCAATGTTTGAATCTTTTGGTGTCAAAATTGCCCCCAAGCTCCCGGTTTATCCTGGAAAGAATATTCAAATTAAAATCCCTAGTGACACCTTCACTGTCATTGTAGGCCTTTAAAATCAGCTCAGGGTCCTTTTTTAAATCAAATCCTGCCAAAAGCATTTCATTTTTATCCAGGGCATCGGCAAATGCAGTCAATAAGTCCAAAGCATCTTCCTCTAAAAAATTCCCCATGTTGGACCCCAAAAAAACCATTAATGTGGGGGAATCCGGATTCCATTTTTTCTCCTCCAATGCCCGTGTATAAGTATTTTCAATGGTATGCACAGGTAATTGAGGGAACTCCTTGCCAAGTGAAATTTTCAGTTCTTTAAGAACATTTCCAGAGATATCTATTGGGAAATAATCAAAAGGTAATTTGTGTTCATAAAGATACTGGATAAGGATTTTTGTTTTCAGCCCATCCCCCGCTCCGAGTTCGACCAGATTGAACCTTTCTTTTCTTTCCATAACTGGCTGTAAGATTGCTGCCTTGTATTGATCCAGAATAGCAAATTCCGCACGTGTAAGATAATACTCAGGCAATTGCATGATCTTTTGGAAGAGTTTATCCCCTGTAGCATCATAGAAATACCTAGAGGATAAAAATTTATTTTCCGCACATAATCCCTTTTTGACATCCGCGGCAAAACCTTTTTTAAAAGTGATGGTGTCCATACTATTTTATGAGTCTTATTCCTGAAAACTGCCAACATAACTGGGGCTGGAAAAAATTCCTGTAGGTATGTCTAGAATGTCCTTCCGGGGTTGCTACCGAGCTGCCCCGCAACACCATCTGATTGATCATGAATTTCCCATTGTACTCACCTATTGCCCCTGGAGCTTTTTGGAACCTCGGATAAGGTAAATAGGCGGAATTGGTCCACTCCCATCTTTGACCCCATTTCATCTTTCTAGATGCTACCTCCCATTCAAATTCGGTCGGAAGCCTGCATCCGGCCCATTCGGCATAAGCCGCTGCTTCATAAAAAGATACATGAGCAACCGGTGCATTCGGATCCAAAGGTTTTATACCATCCAAAGTATAATAATTATAGCCATCCTCCAATGGGTGCCAATACAAGGGATGTTTTTTACCTTTCTTCTGAACCCACTCCCAACCATCTGAATACCAGAAGTCGGGTGTTTCATACCCCCCCGAACGTATAAAGTCCAAAAATTCCCCATTGGTAATCAAAGATTTGGAAATGTTAAATGGTTCTAAAAACACTTTGTGCTGGGCATGCTCATTATCAAAGGAAAAGCCTGATCCATAATGTCCAATTTCATATAGATCCTCTTCAATGCTTACCCATCCTGCCTCCTCCCCTTGGAAGTACTCTTTGATATCCAATACGGCTGGACAAAGAGGATTTAAAGATAAATTGTATTTTAAATCAGTGATCAATAACTCCTGATGCTGTTGTTCATGATTGAGGCCCAATTCCAATATTTTGGCTATTTCATTATTTATCCTTTTGGATAGGAGAATCTCTATTTCCTGGTTGACGTATTGACGGTAGGCCATAATCTCCGTAACGGTAGGTCTGGTCATCAAGCCGCGTTCAAGTCTGTGGGTCCTATCCCCTACCTTATTGTAATAGCTGTTAAAAAGATAACTAAATTTTGGATGAAAGTCCTTATAGGTATTGAGATGAGCTTTTAATAAAAAGGTTTCAAAAAACCAGGTGGTATGGGCCAAATGCCATTTCACAGGACTGACTTCTTCCACAGCTTGTATCACATAATCCTCAATTTCTAAGTTACAGCACAAAAACTCGGTGTGCCTTCTCACTCTAATGAATTTTTCAAAAGTCATGCTTTTTCTATTTAAATTAAATGGGAATTATATCTTGCCTACGTGAACCAAAGCATCTCCTGCATTGATTACGGGAAGATTATTCAACCCGATAACAAATCCTTTTGAAGTACTTTTAACAGGTACCTTTACCTGCCCGTAAGGATCTGAAATTTTGGCAATAACCTGACCTTTTTTTACCGGATCACCCAATTTGATGGTAGGAATAAATATGCCGGAAATTTTGGCCCTTAACCAGGAGCTTTCTTTAACAATCAATGATTCCTTCCTTGAGACTACCTCATCAATCATACCAAGGTATTGCAAAAGCCTGGTAGTCCCGGCAATGGCCTCATCCACAACAAAATCATCTAGCCGCATGGATTCCCCTCCTTCAAACACCAAAATGGACTTTTTATCTTTATAAGCTTCTTTTCGAAATGATTTATCGATATAGGATGAATTAACAATAAAATGGGACCCAAAGGCTTTTGCCAACTCCAAACCTTTTTTATCCTTAAAGTCGACCCTGATCTGCGGGTAATTGGAAATCATCCTCCCCCCTGTATGGATATCTATCCCATAGTCTATATTTGGGATAATCTGGGTGGTAAGGATATGGGCGATCTGAGAGGCCAATGAACCTTTATTGCTGCCAGGGAAACTTCGGTTAAGGTCCCTTCCATCAGGAAATGTTCTGGAATTGCTTAAAAAGCCATAAACATTTACTAAGGGTATAAAAATTAAAGTACCCTTCTGGGGAGCAAACATGTTTTCCTCCAACATTTTTTTTACCGCCACCACTCCATTGATTTCATCTCCATGAACGCCACCACTGATCAGCACAACAGGACCATCTTCCTTTGAACTTCTAATAAAAACCGGCAAATGGATCAAAGTATGGGAGGGCAAGCGGGCGATTGCGATCTCAATATTGATGTATTGACCCGGCCGGATCCGGATCCCATTGATGACCATTTCCCTCATATATGATCGATAACTTTCTTTAACCAAAATGATCAGCTTAATATAAATCTTACTTTATTCGCATTATAATTTATAGGATATGAATATACAAAAAAACATCTCTTTAAAGGAATATAACACTTTTGGTATAGATAAAAAAGCTGAGCTTTTTATACAAGTCTCTTCCGCCCAAGAAGTTGTCCATGCGTTAAACGAAGCAAGAAATCTTGATCTTCCTGTTTTTGTACTCGGAGGAGGCAGCAATATCCTTTTAACACAAAATATTGAGGCACTTGTAATCCAAATCAATATCAAAGGTTATAAGCTCCTTAAAGAGGACCAAAATCATGTGTGGGTGCAGGTTGGTGCCGGAGAGGTTTGGCACGATTTTGTCCTAAAAGCCATTGCTTCCAACTGGGCCGGAGTGGAAAATTTATCCTTAATTCCAGGAACTGTTGGAGCCTCCCCTATGCAAAATATTGGTGCTTATGGTGTGGAAATAAAAGAAGTGTTTGATAGCTTGGAAGCCATTAACATACAAACTTTGGAAAAAGAGATTTTTGACTATTCCCAATGTGAGTTCGGGTATAGGGAAAGTGTTTTCAAACATAAAGCAAAAGGCCAATACATCATCACACAGGTCGTTTTTAGACTTAACAAAAAGCCTTCCTTTAACATTGGTTATGGCGCCATTAAAGATACACTCAGGGAAATGGGTATTACCACATTGAGTCTGGAAGCCATTAGTAAAGCAATCATACATATCCGACAAAGTAAACTGCCCAATCCTAAAGTAGTGGGAAATGCCGGAAGTTTTTTTAAAAATCCAACGCTTCCTAAAACTGGGTACCAAGAGCTGCAAAAGGTTTATCCAGATATACCGGGTTATGTAAACGAAAATGGCATAAAGGTGCCCGCAGCCTGGTTTCTGGAGCAAGCCGGCTGGAAAGGGAAAACTTTTGGGAAAGTTGGTGTACACAAAAATCACCCTTTGGTCTTGGTAAACTATGGAAATGGGGAGGGTTCAGCAATTAAGGAACTCAGCATTCAGATCCAAAAGGATATTGAGGAAAAATTCGGGATCTTTCTTCAACCCGAAGTTAACTTAATTTAGATCAGCGGATCTTCAAAAATGATTTCATTTTCATATTGCTCAACCTTCACCCCAAATTTAGTAAGGAAGGATATTCCTTCATCTATGGATAATCCTTTGTACAGCGCGTAGGAATACAGATAAATGACTTTGGAAATACCCATGGAATAAATAATCCTCGCACAGGCCAGGCAGGGGGCCAATGTCACGTAAAGGGTGGTACCTTCTACCGAAGCCTTGTTTTTTACGGCGTACAATATGGCGTTTTGTTCCGCATGGAGCGCCAATGAGCAGCTGCCCTTACTGTCCCTGTTACATCCGATTTCAGGAAATTCCTCGTCACAATTATGGGTGCCCGCCGGAGGTCCATTATAGCCGATGGAGATAATCCTTGTATCCTTGGTAAGAACCGCTCCTACATGTTTTTTTATACAATGGGATCTCTTGGCCAGATTTACGGCCAACTCCATAAAAATATCATCAAATTCAGGTCGGGACATTTCTTTGTTTATTTAATAGGGGCTAAAAGTAAGCAAGAAATCATAGACGAAAAAAAGTTTTTTTTAAGCTATTGAAGCTTCAGGAGAAAAGTTCAAGAGAGGATAGGCAAAGCATTTATTCGCATTAAATAGGTCTCTGATGGCCATCCTGCTCTTTTTATTACTTTATTTTAAAATTCTTTTGGAAATCATTGCTATTTAAAAGTTCTAGCCATACTTTTGTATTAATGTTTATGCTTTTTAAAACCACATTTTTGTACTTCAATGATAAACATAGTTTTGATTGATGATGACCCTATAAGCACTTTCATAACAGAAAAGCTTATTTTTAAGAATATTAGGGTCCCCTATACAATATTCAAGTTTGAGAGCGCGATAGATGCGCTGAAAGAAATCTATAATATTAAACCTAATTATTTGTTTTTGGATCTGAATATGCCGGAAATGACAGGATGGGATTTTTTAGAAAAATTCAATTATAAAAAAAACAATCCTGAAATTTACATTTTAAGCAGTTCTGTGGATGAAAGGGATATTAAAAAAGCCAGCCGATATAGTCAGGTAAAAAAATACCTTTCCAAACCCTTAATCAAACAATCCATTAAAAACATTTTCACCTAAATTCTGTTCATGAACTATTATTCTTTTTAAGGGAGACAAACTTCTTTGTACATGGACAAATAGATGATTACCCTTTTTCACAGGCAATCATGATTTATTTCAAACTTAGCTTTGTACTCAATATCCACAGTATTAACTTGCGAAAAATGTAAATCAACTAATCGTTCAAATATGTTACTAGAAATATTCAGTTCTCCGCTTGCATCTGGTGCGCAGGTGTTTTTATTGATCGTTTGTATTTTAATTGGTTTGGCAGCGGCAGTATCAACTCTTGATATTAGAAAAACCTTATTTAAAAATAAGGAACCGAAGAAGTAATCATAAAAAAGGCAGGCTTCCTAGCCCGCCTTTTTTATGGTACCTGAGATATGCCATTATTTAATGCACATTTCCCATTAACTTCCGGATGGGCCTGCTCAGTATCAATAGAAGAACACCAGCTCCTACCACTGTTGCTACAATCAATAAATATTGACTCGGCATTTGCTGAAGAGCTTCTTCCGTCCCGCCACTGGCTTCCCCTGCTATTCTTCCTGCAATTAAATTGCCCAAAGCAATAGATAAAAACCACATCCCCATCATCTGTCCGCTATATTTTTCCGGGGCCAATTTGGTGGTCAAACTTAAACCGACGGGGCTCAAGCTCAATTCCCCAAAAGTATGGAACAGATAAGTTAAAATTAACCAGGTAGGTGCGGCAAGATTTCCCGAAGCAGCAATTTTGGCGGCAAAATACATCACAAAGAACCCAACCCCTAGGAGAATCAGACCAAAGGCAAACTTCAGCGGTGAACTGGGTTCCAAGTTTCTCCTACCCAACCATACCCACATCGCCCCAAAAATGGGCGCAAAAATAATGATAAACATCGAATTGATGGATTGGAAATATCCGGTTGGAATCTCCCAACCCAAAACTGTCCTATCCGTAAACCGCTCGGCAAATAAATTCAATGATGATCCTGCCTGTTCAAACCCAGACCAAAAAATCGCAGAAAACAAGAAAAGGATGGCTATTACCCCTACTTTTTTCTTTTCATCTATGTTCAAGCCCCCAAAAAAGATCAGATAACTAAAATAAAGTAAGGCCACTATTGCGATAATATTATTGGATGCGGCTGCCAATGCACTGGCATCTATGGGTATGATGCCCTGAAATACCAGTATAATTAATAAGACAACCAAGCTTATGGCGGCACCTGATATCCGGATCATTTTACGGCGCTCCTGTTTTTCCTCCGGTGTTACCGCTTGTACTTCCTCCCCCACACCTTCAAGATGCCTGTTGGTGAGCTTAAATTGTATCAGCCCCAGAAACATCCCGAACCCAGCTAATCCAAAACCCAAATGCCAATCATAGATAGCCAGGGTACTGCATGCAATGGGCGCAATAAGTGCTCCCAGATTTATTCCCATATAAAATATCGAAAACCCAGCATCCCTTTTGCTGCTCCCTTCAGGATAGAGTTTGCCGACGATAGAACTGATATTTGGCTTTAATAAGCCCGTACCAAAAACGATCAGGATCAATCCCAAATAAAAGGAAGTGGTATCTAGGGGATTTAAAACTGTTTTCTCAACAACCTCGGTATCAAACAAGGAAACTACCCCCGGAAAAGCCATGGTAAAATGGCCCAAAGTAATAATAATACCTCCGTACCAAACAGATTTTTTAAGCCCAAAAATCCGGTCGGCAAACCATCCTCCCGGCAGGGCCAATAGATACACCCCCATGGAATATAACCCATATATTGCACCGGACGTCTGATCATCAAAACCCAAACCACCTTCTGCCACGGCTGTAGTCATAAAGAGAATCAATAAGGCACGCATGCCATAATAACTGAATCTTTCCCACATTTCCGTAAAAAACAAGGTCATCAGGCCCTTTGGGTGGCCGAAGATCTGAGGCCCTTCAAATAGATCCTCCGGAGCATGGTGCTTTCCTATAAATTTCTCATTGCTTTCCGACATTCGATCACATAAATAGTTTAAGGATTTTAAAATTTGGATTCAAGGTAATAGAGTTATAGAGTTAAAACCTAAGCAATAACCCACTTTGCAGGGCTAAAGAGGCAGTCTAAAATTAAGGGATTACCTGACTTCACAATTGGAGTTTTGACATAAACGACACTGAAGTAGAATTCACAATGATAATGCATTTTTTTTAATGTATCCCTTTTACTGAATATTATTGAATCAAAAAATAAACACTTATTGTTAAAGACACCAATAATGAAAACAGCATTTGGTGGGGGGAGATAAATATTCCATTTAGTCCTGAAAAGTTTGATGCACTGCTGGAAAAGATGATAAGTTATCTGGAAGATAAAAAGGTGTATGCAAGGGATGCCTACAGTACCCATGAAATATTCGGGGTTGAAATACCTCAATCCTGCCCTGAGGTGCCTGATGAGTTATTAAACCCCAAGGATACCTGGGAAATAAATCAGATTATGATAAAACCGCAAAAAAAGTAGCGCAACAATTTGTGAAGAATTTTGAGAAATATGCCGGATTTTGCCACAGAAGCTATTTCTTCGGGTGCACCAAAAGTGTAATTATTAAAATAAGGCAAAAAGAAAAAGTGGTTGCAGCCTGGTTATAATTCAGGCTGATCCAACTTATTATCTTTTTCAAATTTATTTCTCTTTGCCTCAAATCGCTCCAACTCTTCAATTAACATATCCAAAGATTCCCCATAGCGGGAATACAAGTCCCCCATATTCTTTTCCATTTGCTGAAAATTAAAAGACATGGCATCCATCTGTAACTGGGCGGCCTTTTCAACTAGTGCTTCCTGGCTGTGTCTCAGATCTTCCATTAATCTTATAGCCCGATCCATTTTTTCCAATTTTTCCCTATTATCCATAACAAATCATTTTTTTAGAAACCTGATCTCAAAAATCAATCCAAGTAAGGAAAGTTCGGCTGGTTATGTTGTTTAATTCTACATACAGGTCCATCTTCAAATACATTTGGCCATTTTCAAATGGCATAATTTCTAATAAAAAATTTCTTTAGCTTTTGATAATTCTTATTTTTGAAAAAAACAAATATGAAAACAGCAGAAATACATACCGAAAAAGGGGTAATGAAAGTGGAATTTTATGAAAAAGATGCCCCCAACACTGTTAACAATTTTATAAAGCTATCCAAAGAAGGATTTTATGAAGGGCTTAATTTTCATCGGGTGATTCCCAATTTTGTGATCCAGGGGGGTTGTCCAAAAGGGGATGGTACAGGTGGTCCCGGTTATCAAATTGATTGCGAACTTACTGGGGAAAATCAATATCATGATAAAGGCGTTTTGTCCATGGCCCATGCTGGTAAAAACACCGGAGGTTCTCAGTTTTTCATCTGCCACAGCAGGGAAAACACCAAGCACCTGGATAGAAACCACACTTGCTTTGGAAAAGTAGTGGAGGGAATAGATCTCGTGGATCAGATCCAACAAGGCGATAAGATAAAAAAAGTCATCGTCAACGAATAAAACCGAAAAGCCATCCGCCTCCGCGGATGGCTTTTCGGTTAACAATTTTTTTGGAATCCTTATCCGAACAAAGCCCCCGCTATCGCTGCTGTCATCATACAGGCCAATGAGGCGGCCAGCAAAGCACTCATACCCAATTTTGATAATTCCCCTTGTTTGTTTGGTGCTATGCTTCCAATCCCACCTACCTGAATGGCTATTGAGCTGAAATTAGAAAATCCGCACAAAGCATACGTGGCGATTACCACTGACTTCGGTGATAAGGAACCGGCCTCCTTTAACTCGGCCAATCCCAAATAAGCTACGAACTCATTGATGACTGTTTTTTGCCCCAATAAAGACCCCACTTGAAGCGTATCTTGCCATTCAACCCCTATAAGCCAAGCAAATACCCTAAATACCTGTCCTAATATATATTCCAGTGAAAAACCTTGAAACTGCCCCCCCGTAGAACTTGCCACCAAAGCATTTAAGCCGGTATATTCCCCTATCAAACCTGATAAAATGTAATTTATAGCAGCAATAACCGCAATAAAAGCGAGAAGCATCCCTCCCACGTTCAATGCCAATTTAAGACCATCCGAAGCTCCCCTGGACATGGCGTCAATAAGATTCACTCCCATGCTTTCCCCACTAACTTCCAACCTGTCATCAAGTTTTTCAGGATCGGTCTGAGGAATAATGATCTTGGACATAACAATGGCGGCAGGGGCATTCATGATACTGGCCCCCAGAAGATAAGCGGCAAATTTGCTCTGTTCTTCTACGCTTTCCCCTCCCAAGAATGCGACATAACCGGCCAATACCCCCCCTGCAATTGTGGCCATGCCCCCGGTCATCAGACACATTAATTCCGAACGGCTCATGGTAGGTATAAATGGCTTTACCAGTAAAGGAGCTTCGGTTTGCCCCAGAAATATATTGCCTGCAGCCGACAAACTCTCAGCACCAGACAACCGCATCGACTTTGACATCAACCATGCAATCCCAAATACTATTTTCTGCAAGATTCCCATGTAATATAAGGCCGCAGAAACAGTGGAAAAGAAAATAATAGTAGGTAAAACCTGAAAGGCAAAAATAAACCCAAATGAATCCCTGGCCAGGTCCCCAAAAAGAAAAATCGCACCATCTTGGGAAAAGCTAAGAAACTTCACGAAGCCACGGCTCACGTTCAAAAAAAGATGGGCGACAAAATCTATTTTGGTGATTAGAAAGCCAAATAGAATTTGAAGGAATACCCCAACACCCACCAGGCGCCAATCTATTGATTTTTTATTGGAAGAGAAAATAAAAGCTACTCCTAGAAGCGCAAAAATCCCTAATAAACCCCTGAAGTAATCCATTCATTCATTTGATGTGCTGCCTTTCAGCCTTAATGACTAGTTTTCAACAAGGCGGCAAGTAGCGGGGTTTTAATGTGAAACAAAATTAGAAAAAGCCGGAGTGATATTCTCCGTATTTCTCTAATTCCTGCGGTTAATTTCATCCCTTAATCTGGCCGCTTTTTCATAATCCTCACTTGTGATTGCTTTGTCCAGCATTTGGTTCAGCTTGTCCAGACTATAATCTTTGAGTGAGGTATCGGATTTTTTCTTTGTGCCTGAGGAAGGCGTACTTTTAGAGGCCGATTCCTGCTCTTTTTTTTCATCTTCTTCACTGAACTCGATGGCAGCTTCAGACATGACAGGCAGGGAACAATAAATGGGCGCATCAAATCTAACAGCAATGGCAATCGCATCAGAAGGCCTTGCATCTATTTCTACAGTCTTTGCAGCACTATGACAAACAATTTTAGCATAAAATACTCCTTCCCTCATATCGGAGATCAATATATGCTCGATAGCAAACCCGAAATTCGAGGAAAAGGACTTAAACAAGTCATGCGTCATGGGCCTGTTTGGGATAATTTTCTCGATTTCTATGGCAATTGCCTGAGCTTCGAACATACCTATTACTATTGGAAGTCTCCTTCTCCCCTCCACTTCGCCTAAAATCAGGGTAAATGACCCGGATTGAGAATGGTTTGATGATAATCCTAATATTTCTAGTTCAATAGAGTTCTCCACAAATTATTCCTTTATAACTTTTATAGCTTCAGTCAATTTAGGTAAAATTTCAAATGCATCACCCACAATTCCATAATCAGCGGCTTTAAAAAAAGGAGCCTCAGGATCCTTGTTGATCACTACAATGACTTTGGATGCATTTACACCTGCAAGATGTTGAATAGCTCCTGAAATTCCAACAGCAATGTACAAAGAAGGGGATACTTTTATCCCCGTCTGCCCTACATGTTCATGGTGAGGCCTCCATCCAAGGTCTGATACAGGCTTGGAACAACCTATGGCTGCCCCCAATGCTTTGGCCAGATCTTCAAGGATGGGCCAATTTTCCGGACCTTTCAGTCCCCTGCCCCCGGAAACTACAATATCAGCCTCCGGCAATAATATATCTCCCGCTGCTTTATCGGTAGAAGTAATTTTTGCGGCAAAATCTGACTCTGGAAGATTTACTTCAAAAGGCTCCACACTGGCTTCCTCACCATCGGTTTTAAGGTCAACTGCATTTTTTTTAACTGCTAGGATTTTATTCTCGGTAAGGATATTGGTCTCAGCAAAGGCCTTGCCTGTATAAATGCTCCTTTTCACCTTATAACCCGAAGTCAGATCCGGTAGCTCAACTACATTGGATACCAATCCCGCATTTAATTTAATGGCCAACCTGGCTGCTATTGCATCCCCCAAAGAGGACTTCGCCAGAATCAAGGTGTTTGCCCCTTCTTGTTCGAAAGCTGAAGCAACCACATGGGCATGGGCCTGGATAATGCCTGCCGATAACCTTTCATCTGCTACATGCAGTACTTTTTCAGCGCCAGCGGAACCAGCCTTAGCCAATGCATTACTGCTGATGGTGCCTAAAGCTACTGCCGTTACCTTTCCACCTTCTTTCTCTGAAAGTGCCTTGGCATAAGAAATTGCCTCCAGGGAAGACTTTTTAATGTCGCCTTCCGCCTGCTCAATATATACTAATATAGACATACTTATCATTTTTAAAAATAAAATTTGATTAAAGCACTTTGGCTTCACCTTTCAGGAGCCTTACCAATTCTTCCACATTGTCTTTGTCGATGAGTTTTACCGCACCTTTGGCAGGTGGAAGTTGGTATTCAACCACTTCAGAAAAAACTTCATCAACAACAGGCTCCACTACCTGTAACGATTTGGTCCTGGCAGACATAATGCCTCTCATATTGGGTATTTTCCATTCAGCGATGGGTTCCTGGCAACCTGCAATAAAAGGTAACTTCACTTCCAGGAATTCTTTTCCCCCTTCTAGTTCCCTTGCTAATTTTCCTATATTGTCATCAATCTCCAACTTCATCACAGGAGATATGGAAGGGATTCCCAGCAGTTCCCCCACCATGCCATGGACCATGCCACCATTAAAATCAATGGATTCCCTTCCCATCAAAATCAAATCATAACCTCCTTCCTTTGCGTAATGCGCGATCTGCTTGGCCACAAATAAAGAATCTTTAGGAAAAGAATTAATGCGAATGGCTTCATCTGCACCAATGGCCAATGCTTTTCTTAAGGTGGGATCTGTCTCTGCCTCACCCACATTTAGTACTGTTAAGCTCCCTCCTGTTTGCTCCTTTATCTCCACTGCCCTTGCGAGTGCATAATCATCATAAGGACCAATTATAAATTGGACACCTGCTTTGTCCAATTTGGTGTTATTGTCCGTGAAGCGGATTTTGGAGGTAGTATCCGGAACATGAGTGATACAAACAAGAATTTTCATATATTATTGGGATAGGTTTATTTTCTTTAAATTTCGTGAATTTAGTGAATACCATTTTAATTAAAAAACAGATCCATGAGCAATTTGCACCGCATTCAACAACTATTGGAGTTTTTGAAAAAAGAACCAGATAATCCTTTTAACCTCTATGCCTTAGCCTTAGAGTACCAAAAGGATGATCAGGGGAAGGCTGCTTACTATTTTGATCGGCTCCTTTCTTCGTATAAAGACTATCTGCCCACTTACTATCATGCGGCTGCATTTTTTGCCGATATGGGGGAAATCGAGAAAGCAAAGGAAGTCTATGAAACCGGGATTGCATTGGCCATCAAAGGCCAAAATCAACATGCGCTTAAGGAGTTAAAAAATGCCTACCTGAATTTTCAATTTGAAAATGAATAATTCATAAATGGGATGGCACGATAGCGTGCTATGTGATGGAATAATGGAATTTCTTTGTATTTATCCGCTTTCTTGCCACTAGAACAAGAATTTCAGAACTCCTGACTTGGCCTAAAAAAATTCAAAATAAGAAGGTAAGGCCGTAAA
>JBBDSC010000168.1:9283-25689 GCA_040905145.1 Anditalea sp. | reverse complement strand
CAGATGTGTTTTCCCGGAAATGACCTGGTCCTGAATTACAAAATTGCGACCTGACTTTTACGGTAGGTCAGGAGTTCGGAAATTAAAAATCAGCGCCAGGAAAATAAAAAAATATAGTACGTAATGTTCATTTATAGGCCACAATTATATAATCCGAATTTTTCTAAATCCATGTCATCTTTTTTAAGGTCAATAAAACAATATAGCGAAGTACTCTTTCACATTCAATACCCGAATTCGGGTATTTAGAGATTAAATGGCTTCAAATAGATGGGATACACGCACTGTAGCGCCAAAAAAAAGCACCACCTTAAGAGGTGATGCTTTTAATCTAATTTAAAACATTTTTTTTAGGCAATTTTCTTTGCTTGCTCAGCTTCGTTTTCCTTAGCGATCTCCTTTTTCATCAAATCTACTACAATAGGAGTGGCGATA
This sequence comes from Anditalea sp., assembly GCA_040905145.1. Classification (GTDB taxonomy): domain Bacteria; phylum Bacteroidota; class Bacteroidia; order Cytophagales; family Cyclobacteriaceae; genus DATGMS01. The sequence continues at coordinate 25,254 of JBBDSC010000168.1, read as the reverse complement.
TAGACAGAAGAATAAGTACCTACTATAACCCCTATGATTAAAGCATAGGAGAAGCCTCTCAAAACTTCACCGCCAAATATAAACAACACCATTACCACAATAAGAGTGGTGCCTGAAGTGACCAAGGTACGGGCCAGGGTTTGATTGATGGCACTATTGAAAACTTTGACTATTGAGCCAGTTCCCCTGGTGGAGATATTCTCTCTTATACGATCGAAAACCACCACCGTATCATTGATGGAGTAACCTATTACCGTTAATATGGCCGCAATAAAAACCTGGTCGATTTCAAAAGTAGCTCCCAAGGAATTGGCTATGGCAAATGCTGCTAACACAAACAAGGTATCGTGCACCACCGCGATAATTGAGGCCAGAGAAAATTGCCACTTCCGGAACCTTAATAAAATATAAAGGAAAATTGAAATCAACGCAAAAAACATGGCTTCCACGGATGAATTTTTTATGTCATCGGCCACTGTGGCACCTACTTTAGAAGATCCGGTAATGGCAAATGAAGAATCATCCAGCTGTGTAACATCTTCCATAAAAGTCAATCCAGTGATGGAGGCAATTCCTTCTTGCACCTTTTGTCTAACTTCCCTATTGGCCTCATCAGAATCTTCATTGATGAGGTATGAGGTGGTTATTTTCAATACATTGTTCGACCCATAAGTTTTGGCCTCTACGGATCCTTCAAATTCAGCATCAAGTCCTGTCTTGATTTCTGATGCCGGTATGGCTTCGTTGAATTCTACAATATAAGAGCGTCCTCCTGTAAAGTCCACACCGAATTTCAAGCCACTGATAAGCGCAATAACTAAACCAATTACAATGATTGCTGAAGAAATAAGATAAGCAAATTTTCGCTTACCCATAAAATCAATCTTCAGGTCGCTGAAGAGGTTATTGGAGAAGGGTGTGGAAAAAGATAATTTGCTCTTGTCTCCTTTTTTACTTAACCAATGGACAATTACCCTGGAAATAAACACCGACGTAAAGAAGGAAGAAGCAATACCTATCATCAACACAACGGCAAATCCTTTTACAGGGCCCTGTCCCAAAGCAAACAGGATGGCACCTACAAGAAAGGTGGTCACGTTGGAGTCTAGGATAGAACTGAAAGCTTTATTGTAACCGCTATTAATGGCCTGAAGCAAACCTGCACCATTTCTTAATTCTTCCTTGATCCGCTCAAAAATCAGCACGTTGGCATCTATTGACATCCCCATCGTTAGTACTATACCCGCAATACCCGGTAAGGTCAAAGCTGCCCCCAACTGTGCCAGGATGCCCAATATAAACAGTATGTTGAACAACAAAGCAGCAAGGGCAATCGCTCCGCCTCTGGCATAATAGGCTATCATAAACAAAACGACTACTCCCAAACCTGCTAACATGGAATTGATCCCTTGATTGAAGGCTTCCTTACCCAATGTTGGGCCAACGAAAGCTTCCTCAACGATTTCAGTAGGTGCAGGAAGTGCCCCTGATTTAAGGATATTGGCCAAATCCTTGGCTTCTTCCATGGTAAAGTTTCCCGTGATTTCAGACTGCCCGGAAGGGATCTCCCCCTGAACAGTCGGGGCAGTATAAACGTAGTCATCCAAAACTACTGCAATTCTTTTACCAATACTTTCGGAGGTTAATTTCCGCCACTTTCTCGCCCCATCGGGATTCATCTGCATGCTAACAGCAGGTTGGGAAGACTGATCCAGCGCCTGTCTGGCATCGGTGATCACGTCCCCTTCCAAGGGAGCTATTTCTGTTCCTCTGGGCGTCTTAATCCCATATAATTCCAATAGCTCAAGACCATCTGCTTCTTGCGGTTTTACCCCCCATAAAAATCTCACATCCCTTGGCAATACGCTCTGAACATCCTCACGGGCCAAGATCCTGTTTATCGTCATGGTGTCTTTTAGTTCGTACACCAATCCATAATTGGCCTTCAACAAAGAAAGGAGTGGGGATACTTCAGAAGAAAGCGAATCCTCTCCACCCTCATCTTCTGCAAGTTGTTTGGCCAAGTCACTTTCAGCCTCAGTTTCGGATGCCTGATCATTCGCAGTGGTGTCTGCCACTGGTTTATTTGCCTTTGCATCTGCAACCAAAACAGCATCAGCTGCCTGAATGGCTCCCGAAATCTCATCAATCTCGGCCACAACCCAAAACTGTAGTTTTGCCACCCCTTGTACCAGGTTTCTAACCCTCTCTGGGTTATCTACCCCAGGAAGTTCAATTTGAATCCTACCGGTGTTTTGAATTCTCTGAATATTGGGCTGGGAAGTACCAAACCGGTCGATACGGGTCCTCAAAATATTGAAAGAACGTTCGATGGCATCTTCTATTTCTTCATCTATGATATTCAATATTTCACTATCAGAAGATTCCAGTGAAATTCTGCCCCTGTTGGCAGCTGTGGCAAAAATGCTGTTCAAATTCCGGTCGTTGGTATTTTCTTGCCATACGTCATAGAATATATCAACAAACTTTTCATTGTCGGTTTTAGCCCTATCTTGAGATTCGTCCAATACAGCATTAAATGTTTCATTTTTGCTGTTTCCGGATAACCCTTTCACGATTTCCACAGGAGATACGGCCAAAGTAACCTGCATTCCTCCTTGTATATCAAGGCCTTGGCCAAGCTCCGTTTCTTTTACCTCTTGATAAGTAAAGGAAGCGCCCAAGAAATTGTAGACAGGTTGTCTCCAGACTGAATCCAGATAAGTTTGTTGTTTATCATAATCTACATTGCCAGATTCATCAGTCGCATAAGCTTCTGCTTTATTCTGGACATTATTTGAAACTAATGTGAAAGACAGGTAATACAGACATAATGCTGAAACCACCACTGCCAAAAACACTATGATACCATTGTTTTGCATGGGAATAATTAAATATGAAGTAATTGATTTTTTATATAGTGATAAGTAAGCCTACCGCTAAAATAATAGGCAGGCCTAAACGCTTGGCAACAAAAAAACTTAAGGTGCGTTGATCGAAATTATCCTTTCCAATAGGATTTCGGAAAAATGGCTTGGGTATTTGGAAACAATAGAACCAGCGGTGAAAATTACCGTTTCAAACCCTACGATTTCATAAATCAAATGAAACGCATGATCAACTGTGGCAAAAGCGAAAGGAACTACTGCATCAACTGCAGCATTATAGAAAGTCTCATTTTCATCTGAATCATCATCCTGAGTACCTTGTTCGTGGTTTACCTCTACTTGGGAATCCTCAATGATATATTCTGAACTGGAAATAAGAAAGCAAAAGAAAAAAACCAGTAAGATGGTCAATCTCTCCTTTATAATATCCCTATTTCTTTGGCTTTTGTTCATGCGTTGCAAATATAAGAATAAATTAAAACTTCTTTATCTTTTTAACTGAAGAATTTTAAACTACCTGAATTGATACAATTGACAAAAAACAACTGATTTTATTTTATTTGCGAATGGATAGCGATCTTTTTCATCAAATAGGATTTAATAATATCCAATGCCTTGTCAAAGCCCTTATTATTGGGGACAATTAAATCAGCATCATGCTTAAAGGGTTCAATATATTTTTCATAAGTGGGCATGACATGTTTTTCGTATCGATATAACACATCATCCAGATCATATCCCCTTTCCACCTTGTCTCTCAGGATCCTTCTCTTGATTTTGATATGATCCTTGGCATCAATAAAGATCTTTAAATCCAATAGGTCTGCCAATTCGGGATAATAAAGCACAAAAATGCCCTCTACCAATACTACCGGGGCCGGAACAAATGTCAAAATCCTTGGAGCTTTATTGGTATTGTTGAATGTATATTCCTGACGGGATATTGTCTCACCACTTTCAATTTTTCGAATATCGTCCGCATATTGTTGAAAATCTATTGAATCAGGAGTGTCAAAATTATGAATTCCCAAATCATCTTTGGGTTGAAGATGCAGTGGCCTGTAATAATTGTCCTGTGATATCAGGCAAATCTGATTAGGCTCAAAGAAATCCAAAAGCTTGTCCAGGAAGAGCGTTTTGCCTGACGCACTCCCGCCAGTAATACCCACGATATACGGCTTATCCATAGAAGCAAAATTAGGGAAAAATCCGAGTTATTCAGTACAGGGAACTGGAATGCTATTTGCTAAAGCTAAAGCCAGGTAGTAATTTAAATGCTTTACCCTTCCTAATCAACAAATGTTTCTTTAAGGATCTTTTTACATTCATTGATCTCCGAAGGACCCAATTGCCCTAATTTCTTAATTACCCGTTGTTTATCAATGGTCCTAACCTGATCCAAAATTACCCAACCTGTCTGGTTACTAAATTTCACTTTTACACGGGTCGGGTATTTATGACTTTTTGTTGCCATCGGGGCAACTATAACAGTTTGCAGGTTATGATTGATTTCATCAGGTGATATGATTAAACAGGGCCTGGTTTTTTTTATCTCACTGCCTATGGTAGGGTCTAAATAAACCAATAGAACCTCATATTGGTTTATTTCCATTCTTCAAAATTTTCATCCTTAAATACATCATTTATAAATAATTGATCGTCCCCTTTTTCGTGCATCTTTTTAAACGCCTCGTCCCAACCTTTTCTTGGGGACTCTATGGGTTTAAGTATTATCTGTCCTTCTTCTAAAATAAGTTCAACCTTATCTTTAATATTATATCTGTCCAGAATGGATTTATTTAATCGGAGCCCTTTTGAATTGCCGATTTGTATGATTGAAATTTCCATAGCTCTTGTATTAAATGTAATTACCAAGTTATTACTTAATTCTTATAAATCAATAAAAATCGAATGTTTTTTTTATGGGGTATTCATAAAAATCTCCCAGGCCATTATCAAACCTGATCTGAATTCAAAAAGTCGATCAACTTCCGGACAGCCTTGCCCCTGTGACTGATGGCATTTTTTTCTTCCATAGTCAACTCAGCAAATGTTCTTTGGTAACCTTTGGGAAGAAATACCGGATCATAACCAAATCCACCTTCACCTGATCTTTCTTCTGAAATGGTGCCTTCAGCGATACCTTCAAACCTATGTTCCTTGTCATTTAACAGGAGCGCGATTACCGTACGGAATCTTGCATTTCTGTTTTTCTCCCTAGAGAGCTTTTCCAATAATAAATCTACATTCCGTTCATCGCTCCTCGGCTCGCCAGCGAACCTTCCGGAATACACTCCAGGCGCACCTCCCAAGACCTCTACTTCCAAACCTGTATCATCCGCAAAGCAGTTTATCCTATAGTTTTCAAATAAGTAACGGGCTTTTTGGAAGGCATTTTCGTCCAAGGTATCCCCAGTCTCAGGAAGTTCTTCCCTACAGCCAATTTCTTCCAGTGATTGAATAAGAACGCCCTTATCCCCTAAAGCTGCTTTCACTTCATCCAGCTTCTTTCTATTATTAGTGGCAAAACAGATTTTCATAATTGATTAGTAGTGATTAGTAGTGAGATGTGAGATTATTACTTGATACTAGACAAGGACGGGGAGGCAGGCTATTAAAGCATATTTTCTATTATTTTCATTAACTTCCCCAAATATAGCTCGTCCAATTCATCAAAGGCATTCAGCTGGTCGCTATCTATATCCATTACCATGACCACTTTATCCTCTTTAAAGGCGGGAAGTACTATCTCGGATCTTGAAGCGGAATTGCAGGCAAGATGTCCCGGAAAAGCCTCCACATCGGGCACAAGTAAAGCTTTGCCCTCTTTCCAAGCGTTTCCACAAACTCCTTTTCCAAATCCAATCCTTGTGCAGGCGATCGGCCCTTGAAAGGGCCCCAGTACCATATCCTTTCCTTTTACTAAATAAAACCCTACCCAAAAGAAATCAAAAGCTTCTTTCAATACCGCACTGATATTTGCCAGATTGGCAGTTAAATCCTCTTCTCCACTGACCAAGGCTTTAATTTGTGGCAAAAGGGCTTTATATTTTTCCTTTTTGGAAGCGCCTGTGGGAATATATAACGATTCTGACATAAATCATGTGGTATGGGATATAATTTCAAATTTGGTGTCCTACAAATATATGTTACTGTAATTCAACTGAACAAAATTGTAAGGATTATTTTGAAGTGAACAAGCATGTGGCTAAACTTAAGCGTTGGCTTAATTAAGCAATCATTGCCGTCTGCTTCAGCGGACGGAATAGTAAGACCCCGGCCGTATTTGGCTTTAGCCACATAAATGGTCATTCATAAAAAAACTGCATTTATTCAACAGAATAATAAACGGAAAGCCTGTCCCCCATAATATCCAATATTTCACTCGGTTGTTGTTTTAAAATGGGTGCTGGTATGCCGCTTCCAAAATTTACATGCCCAATAAACACCCTGGCCTCGTCCCAAAGTTCTGCACTGATAAATTTTTGAAGCAAAAAGCTGCCACCTTCTACAATTAGACTTTGAATTCTTCTGCGATGGAGATCTTCCAATATATCCTGAATGCTGAACTCCCTGCTCAACCTGACCCAGGTAAGATTATCTGTTTCTTCCTCCTTGACGCAATTATAACAAATGGTAGGCTGACTATGATCATAAAGTGCTAGATTTTCATCCAGTGTCAATTGCTTATCTATTACTATCCTAACAGGGCTTCTTCCTTCCCAATACCTGACATTTAATCTTGGGTCATCATAATAAGCAGTTTTGGTGCCTACCATTATGGCATCTTCTTCAGCTCTCCAGCGATGGACGATTTGGCGGCTATGGGGATTACTGATCCATTTACTATTGTAATCGGTCCGGGCCACGAATCCATCTTGGGTCTGGGCCCATTTTAGGATCACATAAGGACGCTTTTTTTTGATCTGGGTAAAAAACCGTTTATTTATTATGCCAGCCTCTTTTTCCAGCACCCCTGCAACCACTTCAATACCTGCCTCCTGAAGGATCTTTATCCCTTTGCCCCCCACTAATGGATTGGGATCCTGTACCGCGATCACTACCTTTCTTATTTGTCTGTCGACTATCAATTGGGCACAAGGAGCCGTTTTCCCAAAATGGGCACATGGCTCCAAGGTAACATATAGCGTTGCCTTTTTCAACAAATCCTGATGACTTACACTTTGAACGGCATTCGGCTCGGCATGGGCAGCCCCATACTTTTGATGATATCCTTCGCCTATGATTTTGTCCTCATATACGATTACACACCCCACCATGGGATTGGGGCTTACATGGCCTCTTCCCAGTGTTGCCAGTTCCAGGGCCCGGAGCATATATCGCTCATCTTTGTTCATGTATTAAGTTTTCTCTTTCGTTCCATTACTCCACCCTTCCATCTTTTGCCAAAAATTCAATATTAATATTTAATTTTCTCCGGATGGCCTTAAAACAATATCCTCTATCATGGTATGTTTTCCTATTTCTGTCTGCACGGTAAACATCGTGTCCAGGTACGGTTTCCTTGGATTGATGAACAAAGTGAATTTTCCTTCACTTAGCCCCCTAAATAAATAGGCGCCCCTGGGATCGGTCAATGTCGTGACAGTGTCCGTACCTTGGACGGCAAACAACACCGGGCGGGCTTCAACAGGCCTGATGCTACCGCCCATTTCGGAGGTTTCGGATCTCACAAAAGAGCGGACCACCGGCGATAAGAGAAACTGGGTGGTGTCTGAGGTGCTTATTATTGATTTCTCCAATTCAAAATCCAGGTATATATCATATGAAAGGGATTCCTCCACTGTATAATCTACATTTATTTCGATATCTGCCTCCCCTGGGCTTTTCAGATTCAGCATCATCCTCTCCCCATCCTTCATTAAAAAATGATCTTCACCAAGTATCAATCTCATTTGGGAAATATTGCCTACAGGGATTTCTGTTCTCCCAATCAATAAAACCCCCTCACCTACCAGTTTACTGATGTCAACTGGTTGATTGGATCGTTGGTATTCTACAAAAACCGAGTGAGTATCATTACCCCCTCTGTTCCGGCTTTGGAGAATTTCCACCCCGATGATTTCTATCCAAGCTTCGTCGAAGTCCCCCGGTGCATCTATCAGCCGGATATTGACCAGGGCTTTCCCACTTCCTTCTACTCCCTCAGTACAAGAACAAAAACTCAAGAATCCTCCAAGTAGCAATAAACTTAATTTCAGTTTTATCAATTTATTATTCATTTATTTACCAACTTACATTCCAGTCATGGACGACATTTGAAACAAGCGGCACTTACTTCCAAAATGGTTATCGGTGGTCGGTGATCAGTATTCTGTCACTGATTACAAAACACAGTCTTCCGCCATCCCATCTCCGGTGCTCCACCTCCTAAAGTAACTTCCTTGGTCGGTAGTTCTCCAAAGTTAATGCATAAGCTTGATATTCCTTAAAATATAATGGATGTAAATCACAAAGTATCTAAAAGGCAACTTTTACAGATCGCCATAAGCAAAAAGAGAGCGATTTCCCTCCCTGCTTTTATTCCCGTAAACTTTAATCCCTCCGGTGAGGTGATTTATTCAAAAAAAGTTGTAGGGAGGTAGGTTGATTTTTACGTATTGAAAGAAAACCAAACTTCATCATTTATGAAAAATCAACTCCTAAATCCTCCTTATATTCCCCTGGAGGAAGGCTTATAAAAATGAGTTCCCTAGGATTTTATGAAAGATATAGTCTTTTTTTTCCTTTTCCCTATTAATTTTGCCCCATATGATGAATTGGGAAAAATTATTGCGTCCCCTGGAAATGGATCAAAAAGGAAAGGATACCCCTGACCGATATAGAAGTGAATTTGAACGGGATTTTGACCGTATTGTGTTTTCCTCCCCTTTTAGAAACCTGCAGGACAAAACACAGGTGTTCCCCCTTCCGGAAAACGATTTTGTCCATACCCGCTTGACCCACAGTTTGGAGGTATCCAGTGTGGGCCGATCCTTGGGAAAAAGTGTGGGAGAATTCCTTCTCGCCAAATACACCGACCTGGCAAATGGAAACCTTACTTCCGCAGATATCGGTGCCATAGTAGCCGCAGCAGCGTTGACCCACGATATTGGAAATCCACCCTTTGGCCATGCCGGGGAAGATGCGATTTCCGACTTTTTCAAGTTTCACCAGTTTGGAAAGGTTTGGGAAAATCACCTGAGCCATGAGCAATGGATGGACATGGTCAACTTTGAAGGCAATGCCCAAGGATTTAGAATGCTGGTAGAAAAAGACAATGGACTGAAAATCTCTTATGCCACATTAGCTGCATTCACCAAATATCCCAGACCTTCGGCCGTTCCCAACCGGGATCTATCCAGAAGAAGTCAAAAGAAATTTGGGTTTTTTTCTGATCAAAGTGCCAATTATAGCGAATTAGCTAAAAAATTAGGCATAAAAAAAGCAGGGGAAGGGGCCTGGCTACGGCATCCGCTTGCTTTTCTGGTCGAAGCCGCAGATGATATTTGTTACAGCATTATTGATCTGGAAGATGGCTGCACGTTGGGACTGGTGTCACTGGATGAAAGCATAGAACTATTTGCTGAAATCATTGGCGAAAGATTTTCTGCCTCGAAAGTCAATTCCTTAACAACCCCTGCCCAAAAACTGGCTATTTTAAGAGCATTGGCCATCAATCAACTGATTAAGGAAACTGTTGTTGCTTTTAACAGAAATGAAGAGGAAATGCTTTCGGGGGAATTTGACCGGGCTTTGACAGAAATTATACCTTCTGCTTCCGCCTTATCCAAGATCACCATGCTTTCTGTAAAGAAAATCTATCGGTCCAAACCGGTTTTGGAAAAAGAAGCAGCAGGCTTCCAGGTGTTGGAAGGGTTGTTGGATGTTTTTTCAAAGGCACTTTACCATCAATTTTATGATAAGGAAAAATTTTCCGGTCAGGACAAAAGTATCCTTCGCCTATTGCCGGAGCATTTTCCTTTGGAAGGCTGGGGAGATGGAATGAATCCCTATCCTTTATTAAGGGCCCTGATCGACTTTGTTTCAGGCATGACGGACAAATATGCCCTTTCTTTATATAGAAGGGTGAAAGGAATTGCCTTGCCAGGAGTATAAATCCATTTTTCCTTCATATCAACAACTATTTCCACTTTGTTATTAAAATGAATATATTACCACAATGTTACGCTCATCACTTCTCTTCTTCGGTTCAGTTTTTATCGTGATTATTACGATTGGAATTCTATCCGTGTGGAACGTGCATAATATGACTGAAACCCAAAGGAAAATTAGTGACACAAATAGGATATTTTATGAATTGGAGCAGTTTAATTCAAACTATAAAGATTTATCCAACTCCGTTAGGACCTTCCTCATCACAGGCGACACCAGCGATTTAGCTCACCGTGAAAATATTAAAGCACAAATCAGGAAAAACATAAGGTTTCTCCAAGCCACGATGAAAGACAGTACAGCGCTTGCCGATCTAAATGAATTGTCCCTCTCTTTGATAAATCGAACGGAATCCTTTGGAGAAGTAGTAATAAAACTGAGAAAGAATAATGGATTTAATACGGCACAACAGTTTTTTTTGAAAAACAGCGATGAAGCTATTATTACAGAACATATTCCTCAGTTGATTCATAAAATCAAAAGCAGAATGGAACACCTGCTCATGAAGAGGATAAGCCTTTCAGATCAAAACGCAGAGAGAACCATTGCTATGGTAATATCAGGAATCATTATATCCATATTTCTTGTATTGATAGCGCTTTATATTATCAGAAAGGATAGAAAGCAAATTAAACTCCATGTGAAAGAAATTGAAAAGGCAAAATCTGAATTGGAGATTCTTACCAATCAATTACAGAAATATAATGCAAAATTGTTGAACTTTTCCCACATTACTTCTCATGATTTAAGATCGCCAGTTAGCAACCTTAATTCTTTGCTGCAGTTATATAAAGAAAGTACGGGCAAAGAAGATAAAGAAATGCTTTTTGATAGTTTTGAAACCGTTATTCATCATCTTACCTCAACATTAAACCACCTGGTAGAGACGCTTAAAATACAGGAAGACACAAGCAAGATATTTGAACCAATAAAATTTGAAGATATTTTTATAAAAACAGTTGAAACTTTATCCGGTCATATCAGGGAAACCTCTGCTATCATTACCAGAGATTTTTCAAAAGCCGAAAAGATTGAGTATCGTAAATCTTATATTGAAAGCATTATGCTCAATCTCCTCACAAATGCCATCAAGTATAGATCTCCAAACCGTACACCGGTTATTCATCTTCAGACAGAACATATTAAAAATCAAGTACTATTGACAGTACGTGATAATGGCCTCGGCATAGATTTAAAGAAACATGGGAACAAACTTTTTGGGTTAAATAAAACATTTCATCGTCACAATGAAGCAAAGGGTGTTGGCCTCTATATTACTAAAACCCAGATAGAATCACTGGGTGGAACCATATCTGCAGAAAGTGTAGTTGATGAAGGGACTACTTTTAGAATATTATTAACCCCACAAAGTGGGAATTCTCATGATTAAAAGGCAAGTCTTCAAAGAGAAGTTATAACCAATGTCCAACATTTATTTTATTGATTCCCCTGATGTTCTGTGCTAATGCTTAAAATGCCTCACGCCTGTAAGTACCATGCTCATCCCATGTGCATCACAGCAATCAATGCTCTGTTGATCTTTGATGGATCCTCCTGGCTGCACCACTGCCGAGATGCCTTCATGACTGGCGATCTCCACGCAATCGGGGAAGGGGAAGAAAGCATCTGAAGCCATCACGGCCCCTTTCAGATCGAAGCCAAAGGACTTCGCTTTTTCTATGGCTTGTTTTAAAGCATCCACCCTGGAAGTCTGACCTACCCCACTGGCGAACAATTGATCTTTATTGCTTAAAACTATGGTGTTCGATTTGGTATGTTTACATATCTTCCCGGCAAAGGCCAAGGCTTCTATTTCCTCCTCATTGGGGGCTACTTTTGTGACTACTTTAAAATCTTCTATACCTTCTGTTTGTAGGTCTTTATCCTGCTCAATGACCCCGTTCAGCAATGTTTTGATCTGCCGGGTTCCCTCAACTTTGTTTTTTTGTCTCAAAAGAATCCTGTTTTTCTTGCTCTTCAACAATTCCAAGGCATCTTCGTCAAAATCAGGGGCAATTAATACTTCGAAAAAAAGGCCCTTCATTTCTTCAGCTGCAGCCAGGTCCACGGTTTGATTGGTAATCAAAATCCCACCAAATGCAGAAAGTGTATCGGCTGCAAATGATTTTTGATAAGCTTCTTTTACAGAAGAACCGGTAGCAACACCGCAGGCATTGGTGTGCTTCAAAATAGCAAAAGCCGTGTCCCCTTCAAATTCAGCAATCAATGAAACTGCGGCATCCACGTCCACCAGGTTATTATAGGAAAGTTCTTTCCCATTCAGTTGATCAAAAAGATCTTCCAGTTTTCCATAAAAATGGGCATTTTGATGCGGATTTTCACCGTAACGCAATGCTTTGGCAGAAGTCTCACTGACCTTTAGTGCTGGAATAGCTTCCATTTGATTGAAATAATTAAAGATCTGGGTGTCGTAATGGGAAGAAACCTGGAAAGCCTGAGCGGCAAAATACCTCCTGTCTTCCAATGAGGTACCGCCATTGTTTTGGACCAATCGCTCCTCCAGCTCCGCATATTGATCGCGTGAAGCGATGATAGTGACATCCTTAAAATTCTTGGCGGCTGCCCGGATCAGTGAAATGCCCCCAATGTCTATTTTTTCTATAATATCGGCTTCGGAAGCGCCGGATGCTACTGTTTCTTCGAATGGATATAAATCAACAATTACAAGGTCAATGGCCGGAATGTCAAACTCAGCGGATTGGTCCACATCACTATCCATATTCCTTCTATAGAGAATGCCTCCAAATACCTTGGGATGAAGGGTCTTTACCCTTCCACCAAAAATAGATGGATAGCCCGTCAAATCTTCCACGGCAGTGACTTCAGCACCTTGCTCTTCGATAAACTTTTGTGTACCACCGGTTGAATAGATCTTTACACCCTGTGCTTTAAGCAAAGCAATGATAGATTCAAGATTGTTTTTATAAAAAACTGAAATTAAAGCAGATTTGATTTTCTTAACAGCCATTTCTAAGTGGATTGATTGTATACAGTTCTTGATTTTGCATAATTAAGTCGCAAAGTTAGGGAAACCAGCCGATTAAAGCAGGCTTTCTATTACTTTTGGGAAATATTTATGCTCAAGGGCATGGACTTTATCAGCGATATCTTCCGGGGAATCTTCCGGTAAAATTTCGATGCTTTTCTGAAAAATAACCTTTCCCTCGTCATAATTGTTGTTGACATAGTGGATCGTTATACCGGTCCTCTTTTCCCCTTTTGCTTTTACCGCCTGATGCACATAGATGCCATACATTCCTTTGCCCCCGTATTTTGGTAAAAGTGCCGGATGGATGTTTATAATCCGATCTGGAAAGGAATCGATCAGGTGATCGGGAATCTTCAGGAGAAAACCAGCCAAAACGATCAGGTCGATATCCATTTGAATCAATCTTTCATTTAACCTTCCTTCTTCCAAATCTGCTTTACTGAACCACAGGAAAGGAATGGCATGATTTTTTGCCCTATCAAGTACATAAGCACACTTTCTATTGCTGCCAATAAGGGAAATTTGAGCTTTTTCTGAATTTTTGAAGTGCGCAATGATTTTTTCGGCATTGCTTCCGTTCCCGGAAGCAAGTACAGCTATTTTTTTCAAAGGAATCTTTTTTTCGTTCACGAATTAGAGTTATCGTGGGTTAATATCCGGATTTTTGAATTCAACAAAAAATGTGCTACCTGTCTTTGGTTTACTTTCCACCCATATCCTGCCACCCATGGTTTCCACCTGGGTTTTTGTAATATATAAACCAAATCCTTTTGCATCGGGATGGTTATGGAAGACTTTGCTGATCTTGAACAAATCTTCTCCATGTTGATTTAAATCAATGCCAAGGCCATTATCTTTTACTGAAAGGACAATGTTCCCATTTTCCATTATGGTTTTAAGTGTAATGATGGGTGTCCTTTGGGGAGATTTATACTTTAAGGCATTGCTGATAAGGTTGTGGAGCATGCTGGATAAGTATTTTGGCGGAAAATAAATGACCGGGGCTTCATCAAAATCTGCTTCAATAATCCCGTTGGATTGGGCTATTTGTCCTTCAAATCCTTCCACAATTTTTTTAAAGTAATTCTTGACCACCACCTTTTCCGACTTTATTTCAAGGTTTTGTTGTATTTGGAGGGATTCCAGCAGTTCGTTAAAAGTTTCATTGACATTATTGATGATCGGTTTGAATTTTTTAATCAGCTTTTGCTTTTCATTTATATCTTCACTTTCTTCGATCAGATCCACCAACAAATTCATATTCACCAGGGGTGATCTCAGATTATGGGAAACAATGTTACAAAAATCCCCTAATTGGGAGTTTTGAAATGCCAAAAGGTTTGCGTTTCTTTTAATGATTTGTTCTGCCTTTTTACGTTCGGTAATGTCTATGATGATGGCTACAAAAATCCTTTTGTAATCTTCTTTAATCAATTGAAGGTGCACTTCCACAGGGTATAGGCTCCTATCCTTTCTTTTGTTGTCCGTTTCGAACACGACCTTCTCCTCCATCCTATCCACCAGAAGTTCCACCAATTTTTTGAATTTTGAAGGGGTGTATTTAGGGATAATGTCCTGGGGCGTCATGTTCAACATTTCTTCCATGGTATAGCCGAGATTCCGGAGTGCCCCATCATTTATATATTCAAACTTAAGGGTGTCACTGTTGAACATATAAATCTCGTTCAGGCTCCTTTGTATGACATTGGACAGACGTTCATTTTCTGTTGCTGCTATTTTCTTTTCCGTAATATCCTCAATAATGCCATACATGCCCACACAGCTTCCCTTTTCATTAACCAAGGGTTGACTCTCGGTCCTCACAATTCTCACTTCCCCGTTTTTTCTTACGATGCTATGCACCAATGAATAAGGCTTACCCTTTTCAGCCGCTTTAAACATTTCTTTGACATTTTCAATGTCTTCAGGAGGAATGAGGGATAGGTAAACTTCCTCTGATGGGGACACCTCTCCGGGCCTTAATCCCAAAATCTTAAATGTTTCATCCGACCAATCTACCCTTTTACTGATAAAGCTTTTTTCCCAATTCCCTATATGCGCAATTGCCTGGGCCTGCTTTTGCCCCTCTTCGCTTTTGGCCAGCTTTCGCTTCTGCTCCTCTATGATCCGTTTTTTCTCGTTCAGATAAGCTTCTGCAATGATACACATGCGAATATCAAAAAACCGGTTCTTGCCCTTCATAATGGTAAAAATCTCATTCATCTCTTTGTTGCTTTCTTCAAACAACAAAGGCCGCAAAATATTCCTGATCATAGCAATCATATCATACCATATAAAGAAATCCATACCCATTTTGGCAAACCTTATTCCTTGATTGGTCTGGTCCTCAATATAGGGTTCCCAATTATTATTGAAAACAGCCTCATACTGAATTTCCAAGGCAATTCTTCGTTGTTCCTTCTGGAACGTTTGGGAAATTTCCTTGAAAGATCTGTGGAAAGCAGGATGGTCATGAAGCTTTTTTTCCAGCCGCTCGTTGAATTCCTCTTCAACCGACTGGAAAAAGGAATGAAAAGCCTTCATATCCTCTCTTTCATCATCTTTTAGAGATAAAAGGATATTGTCCAATAAATTTTTATGATTATTGTTCATGGTGTTTCAGTTCCCCTATATGCGGATAACAAAAATGAATCTTTCGCCATTGATTACCAAGCTTACTCTCTTGAAAATGTGGTTCAAGACCTTTATTGATGACAAATGCTACTTATTAAAATAAAATTAAATATTTGGCTGGAAGTTATTGCCCCAAATAAAAGAAATTCATATGTAAAAGCAAGGACTTCCACTTTCTGAGCAGATATTCTTCAGTCCACTCAAAAAAATCATTCCCCTGGCTGATATGATGCACGGCTTACGGCCAGATGCAACATCTCACG
>JBBDSC010000168.1:0-9183 GCA_040905145.1 Anditalea sp. | reverse complement strand
TGCAACATCTCACGAATCCCCTGAAGAGACGTCGGTTTTACCATAAAACCACTCAAATTATAACCCTCAGCCATCTTTCTACCGGAATCATTACCTGAAATCAAGAAAATCGGAATTCCCTTTAAAAAATCAAGACTTTGGATAAAATCCAGAACATCTTCCGGTTTGGTTTCCCCCAGGTGATGATCAAGTAGAATGATGGAAGGCTGCAACCCATTAATTTCTTCTTTTAGGTTTCGGAAGCCCGCAATGGTGATAATGGCAAATTCATTGCTCAAACCACGCTTGAGAATTTCCAGGTAATCCTCATCATCATCTATAATCAACACCGAATGTCTTCTGGTTTCTGCCATTAATTCCTTTATCTATTGAAACTTTTTAATAAAAACCGAAATTTAAAAATTTTAATCGGCCGATGGATTTTGTCCCTAATTGCTATTTGTATCAATATATCCATATTTTTTAAAAAAACATTGCAATCTTTAAGAAATCTCCAATCTCCTAAACTGGTGTGATGAATTTTGGACCCCGTAATTAATGTGTAGCAGCAGGCATTGGTCTCCCTGTGTTCGGAAGTAAGGGAATTTATTGTTGTTGAGGGGTATCAGATTAACAGAGTCCTATCAAGCCACCATAGATTGTAAAACAGAAAAAAATCCGTTGTCCATAGCTGATGGTCCGGACCATGGAAGGCCGTGGAGGCCTCTTTGTCCTATCGCCTCCCTCTCTCTTCTTCGGTCTCATATCTTCCGTCCACTAGACAAAGCCAAAGGACTAGACTGAATGAATCGGCTTAGGACCTTGATTTTAAAATTGACATTCCGTCTTATTTTAATAAGATATGCGGTAAATGACGCCATTCGTATCATCAGAGACAAGCAAGGAGCCATCCGGTAGTACCGCTAAGCCCACTAAACGTGCAAAATGCGCCTGATTATTGTCCACTAGAAAACCTGTCAGGAAATCATCAAAACCAGTTGGTTCCCCATTTTCAAAATTCAGCCGGACCACTTTATAGCCTACGGCCGAACTTCTGTTCCAGGAGCCCCTAAAGGCAATAAAGGCATCCCAGTGGTATTCATCCGGAAACTGGGTTCCATTGTAAAACAACATTTCCAATGGGGATGCATGTGCGGTATATAAAAGGGTAGGAAGGGTGGTCATGGCCAGATATTCCTGATAGGTTGTTTCTCCCGGTGGTCTGTCACTGGGATTGTATTTGCCGTCACCATAAATATAATAAACTCCATTTGGCCAAAGTGCATTTCAAAGTCCAGGAACTTTTGAAAAAGTCGCCTCTCCAGCATACCATTATCAAGCCTACTGGTTTCTTTTCGGGGCTGAACGACTTGGTAATCATGGGCAAAAAGGGCTTTATACCGGTTATTGGCTCCGGAAAATTTCTCACTAATCCTATCCATCCCACAGATTTGGCGGAAAAGGTACTTGAACTGCTTTGGGATGGTCCGGATACAATAGAGATAGGAGGACCTGAAACCCTTTCCCGGAAGGATATTGCATTGGTCATCCAGAAAAAGACCCAAGCAAGGATCGTTCACCTTCCTGAGGTGCTGGTCCGATCCGGGACCCGTGATATGGTAGCACCAAACTATGGGAGTCTTACTTTTGACGCCTATATCGATCAGCTCGACTTGGAAGAGTTGCCTTAGACAAATTAAGCGATATTCTTTTGATCGGATATTATTGACATCCTTAAGATCGGACTAATTTATTACTTATCTTCATACCCAATGAGAAAAATATGGACCATACTGGAAAAATCACTTGACAGGACCACTTCAAGTATTGCCTTTATTCCTGCACTCCTTGCCATTTCAGGTTTACTGTTATCTTTTTTAATTGTGGCCATAGAATATGAGCCAATAATCATAGAATTAAAAAAGCGGATTACCTTTTTGCTAGTAACCAGCCAGGAAGAGGGGCGATTAATACTGGGTACTTTGGTAGGAAGCATTATTTCAATGATGGTATTCAGCTTTTCTATGGTGATGATCGTTTTAGGCCGGGCCTCTTCAAACCTTTCCCCGAGAGTTTTACCGGGCCTAATCAGCAATAAGCCCCATCAATTTGTTTTAGGGTTTTACTTGGGCACGATCCTTTATAGCCTTATCATGATTGTCAACTTTCAAAAGAATACTGAATATACAATTCCTTCATTTGGGATATTATTAGCGATGGCTTTTGGAATTACCTGTTTATCACTATTTGTATATTTTATCCATTCAATTTCAAAATCAATCCAGGTGGAAAGTATCATTTATAACATTTTTAAAAGTACGATTAAGCAAATGGAAATTTGCCACCTCAATGAAAAGCAGGTAGAAAGCCTAATACCTCCTATTCACGGCTGGCGGGAAATATGTACGGAGGAGGCAGGTTATCTGAAAAAAATGAATACAGGACATTTGCTAAAGCTATCTGTAAAATATGATTTTCAACTAGCGATCCAGAAACCTATAGGTTTATTCTTAGTACAGGGATATCCATTTTTAAAAATTAATTGTTCAGAAGAAATATCCCGTAAAACAATTGAAGACATCAGGGCTTGCTTTACTTTCTACACTGAGGATCAGGTGAAAGATCATTTTATTTTTGGGTTTAAACAAATTTCCGAAATCGCTACAAAGGCTTTGAGTCCGGGAATTAATGATCCGGGAACAGCTATCAAAGCACTGGACCTTCTTTCAGTTCTTTTCATAAAACGAATGACAATCAATGTACCCTATTATAAGGTAGATCTATCCGAGAAAATCAGGATCATCTATTCTCCCGTTTCTCTTGAAGAATTGATATTTCATAACCTTGTACCCATTCGAGAATACGGTAAGGCTGATGTATTAGTATTGTTAAAGCTTCTTGAAGTATTAAAAAACATGATCTATGCTGACCGCGAAAAAAAGGAATTTACAGGGACATTGGTAGAAACTGTCAGAAGTTGTGTGCAAACAGCAGAGAGTTTTATACAGAATTCTTTGGACAGGCAGCAAGTCAACTCACTCATTAATGATATTGAAGAAGCACTGCTGAAAACACACCAATTTAATTATCTGAAAATATAGTACAAATGTTCTCAAACGTCTTCTTTTTCATAAATTAGCAATCCAAAAAATAAACCTATGGCAAAAATCACTATGAAAAACACTATTCTACCGACTTTATTTCTTGCTATTGTAGCTTTAACCATAGCTTGGTCAGCCCCTTCTGACCCTATCATCGCCGCAGGTATGCAGCCACAACTTAGTTTAGATACAAAGGGAGCTATCAGGCTTGCTTTCGGCAGAAATGACAGTATATTTTGCTCCACTTCAAAGAATGGAGGGGACAGCTTCTCCAAGCCTGCCTTTGTTGGGCATATCCCCGGTATGCACTTAGGCATGACCAGAGGGCCACAATTAGCAAGTTCAGTCAACTTTTCTCTTATTACAGCAATGGACAAATCAGGGAATATTCATTCCTTTCATTTAAACCATACCAGCGGCATGTGGCAGTATAAGGGCTTTATCAACGATATTAAGTTTTCAGCTCCAGAAGGACTGATGGATATTGCCGCCGACAGAATGGATAACTTTTACGCCGTATGGCTTGATGTACGCCAAGGAAAGGAGAACAACATTGGTTTCTCCTCATTAAACATTAAAGAGAATAAGTGGGCAAAAAGCCAATTAATTTATATCTCGCCAGAAGGAAATGTTTGTGAATGTTGCCAACCGAGTATTCATGTCTCTGGACTGAAAATAAGCATTATGTTCAGGAATTGGATCAATGGCTCCAGAGACCCTTATTTAATAGCCTCCACAAATGGTGGTAAAACTTTTAATAACGCTGATAAATTAGGCATGGGTAGCTGGAAATTGAAGGGCTGTCCTATGGATGGTGGCGGGATTACGGCAACATTGCCCGACGATTTATATGCTGTCTGGCAGAGGGAAGGGGTAATTTACTACGGTAGGCCTAATAACAAGGAAGTAAGGCTTAGTAAGGGAAGAAGTTGTAGCATAGCTGCTAATCCTTCCCGTAAAAATATAATAGTAGCATTTCAGGAGGGGGATGATGTAAAAATCATAGACATCAAGGATAAAAAAGAAACCACCATCGGTAAAGGTACCTTTTTAAAAACTATAGTATTACCCGGTGGAAAGGTACTGTGTGCATGGGAGCAGGATAATAAAATCATGTTCAGGAAAATTTGAACGCCTTCTTTCACTGAAATATGAAAGACAACTTCTCCACACAATCGGATAAATACGCAAAATTTAGACCGGCTTACCCAAGGGAGCTTTACGACTTTTTATTGTCCCTTGTTCCCGGCACCCAAAAAGCCTGGGACTGTGGTACGGGAAACGGACAAGTAGCCCAGGAGTTAGCAAATTTCTTTCATCAGGTATTTGCCACTGACATTAGCCAAGAACAAATCAAAAATGCCCCACCAAACGGTAAAATAGTTTATTCAGTCCAAAAAGCAGAAAACACTTCTTTTCCTGACAATACCTTTGACTTAATCACAGTAGCCCAGGCCATACATTGGTTTGACTTCAACGAATTTTATAAGGAAGTAAACAGGACGATAAAGCATAATGGGATTATTGCTGTTACCGGCTATGGGCTTATGCAGACTTACAGGGAAGCAGACCTTATAATTGATGATTTTTACCATAACATTATCGGTCCTTATTGGGACAAAGAAAGAAGGTACATTGACGACCATTACAGATACATCCCGTTTCCATTCTATGAATTGGAAAGCATTCAACTGGAAAATAAATTTGAATGGACTCTGGAGCATTTAATAGGATAATATTAAATAATCTGGGTAATCTGTGGTAGAATTTTTACTTGAAGTTAAAAAATAAAATCCTCTCAGAAAAAAACAAGTATCGTCACCATTTCACAGCTCATAAATATAAAATGGAAGCCTATGCCCTTCCTTTATAAGGATCTGTTTGGCCACATTAAAGACTTTTATTCCCGAAGTAGTTTCGCCCATAAATGAGCCACTGTGGGCGTGACCATGGAATGCGGCAAGCACTTGTCTCCTTTCCAGGGGCTCCAACAAATGGGAAGATCCCAAAAAAGGAAACAATTCCTCCGGCTCTCCCTTTACCGTGGCTTTGATCGGGGAATAATGGAGCAGGGCTATCTTTTTTATGTCTCCTGCCGAATTTCCCTCTTTATCCAACCGTACCAGAGCCTGATCCAGCCGGAGGGATTCTTCTGTAGCGGCTCTGACATATTCCTTGTTCATTTTTTCCCCAAACATGGGCATCATGAACCGATCAAACCCACCCCCAAAGCCCTTCACCCCCGCAAATCCCACATTCCCGATCAAAATGGATTCCCCATCCAAAAGATGGAAATTGCTGGAGTGGAGCACCTCCCGAATGGCCTCCTGTTGATCATTTTCAAAATCATGGTTTCCCAATACCGCCACTACAGGAATCGTACATGCTGTCAGCTCTCCCGCCAAGACCTTGGCTTCCTTCTTTTTACCTGTGTCTGTTAAATCGCCACACAGCAATAAAACGTCTGCTTTTTCTGAAACCGCCTGGAAACACTCGGTCCATTTTCCCTGATCAGTTTCCCTGATATGCAAATCCGCAACTGCAGCAATGCGTGAAATTTTTTTTATGTTTTCATGGCTCATGATTACACTGTTTTAGTGGTAAGGCTTTTATAATTCCACTCTTTGATGTCTACTTCGTAATTGGTATGGTCTATCAATGGACCTAAACAAACCTTGGTAACAGGTGAAGGAAGATCAAATTGTTTTTCCGCCAGCTGCAGAAGTTCTTTGAACAGCCAGGAAGGGACTATTCCTTTATCAGAAGGATAGACAAATTGGAAGTTTAATATTTGAGCAAGCAAAAGATGCCAATGTATTCCAATCAAATGCAACAATCTTTCCCATTTTATTTTTTCCCCATACCGGAGAATAAGATGATTGATGTCCGTGGCATCGTAACGTTCCCGGTTATGTACATATAATTTGGTCCAAATAATTTCCTCCGCTCCCATCAGTTGTAATTGATGGCCAAATAATTTCACTGAGATGCTATTTTTAAACCAGCTATCATCCACAGGACAAATGTTATTGGTTGTATTAAAAATAAAATCCACAAAATGGGGTCCTTTGAAAACCTTTGCGAGCCAGCGGGGATCGGTTATTTCTATATTATACCCTCTTTTAACAAACAATTGAAGCATACCAGGATAATCTTCAGGTTTGCAAAAAATATCCAGATCCTTGGTATCCCTGTAGATATCCGTATAATGACGTAAAGCAAACGCACCTCCAATCAGAAAGGAAAAGTTATTTTTAAGAAGCAATTCTATGACTGTCTTATAAAAGGAAGCGGCTTTATCTTTTGGTATTTGATTGTCTTTGCTCATTTTCTAATAATAATTTGTAAGCATAAAAAGGTACACCATCTGGAGAAATAAAGCCTTTTTTAGATTATTGGCATAAACTGTGCCTTTATTTTTCTTAAAAAGGAGCCTGAACCGATTTTTTAGAAAAGAAATGAATTTGGATAAAAATAAACTTACTGAAGCCAGGGTGAATTCAACGCAAGAGGAAGCCAAAAAAGCACGAAGCCGCTATAGACTACTCTATAAATTGGAAAGCAATGTGGAAACTCCGATGTTTCTTTTGGCTATTTTATGGCTGTACTATTTAATCAAGGAGTTGATCTCCGGCATTTCCCCAGCTGAGGAAAGAATAGTAGGACTGATCTGGATACTTTTCATTATAGAATTCCTATTAAAAGTAGGTTTGTCCAAGGACAAGCTTCTTTACATTAAAACCAATTGGCTTACGGTCATTGGTTTGGTGGTACCTGCTTTCAGGATCTTCCGTTTGCTGAGAGCTTTACGGATCCTCAGGGCCAGCAGGGTAGTCACCACCACCAAATTCATCAGGGCCCTGAGTTCTACCAAAAGGTTTATTGTAGATCTCAAGGAAGTGCAAGGAGCTGTTCCCACACCGGAAATGAACGTCGGTGTCTTTTTGGCACTAAGCCCTCATGCAGATGAGGAAGAAATTACAGGATTCAGTAGTCAACTGGTCCAGGATATTCAGGAAGAAATCGAAAATTCAACAGGATTGAAATGGTTATTCCATTTTACGGATCCAATAAGATTAAATTCTGAAAGCCCCCATAACCCGACGGAATTTTTGGACAGTGCCAGTCATCGGATGGCAGAAGGTCCCTTTGATCTGATGGTGGTTGTGACAGATGTTCCATTGGTCTCCAGCATTAAAAGAACAGAGGCAGGCTTGGCCTCTGTTGTCGCTCGGATCCTTGTACTTTCCACAAAGAAATTCATTGCCATTACAAAGAAAAAATCTCCACGATCCCTTACTTCCCCATCAGTACGGTGGAATGCTTCCCATCTTCTCCTCCATTTAATCGGGCATGTGCTGGACTTAAAGCATGCGGACCCAACACAAAGCAAAATTATGGTACCGTATGCCTTTTCTGAAAAGGCGGATCGGATTCCTTCCTTTAGTGAAAATGAGAGAAAGCAGCTACATAAAAGATCGAGCCGCTTTCCGGAACGGGAATTATGGGGAGGCAATAGCATTGAAGGGTTTATTTTTCACATCCTTATGGCATTGAGACATCCATGGGAAATTTTCACCACCATATTCCGAAATTCTTCTATTCTACTTTCCCTTTCACTGCCAGGGCTGGCTACCGCAGCAGTGGCCCCTTCATTTGTTTTAATATTTTCGGCAGAAATTTGGGATGTGGGATTAAATATGACCCTTGGAAGGATGATCGCTTACGCCCTATTAAGTATAATGGGTGCAAGTCTTTATCTGGTAAAGGTTCAATCACTCTTTCTGCCCCGTAAAGAAAAAAGGGTTTTGACAGAACATCTGGCGGTGGCAAATTCAATCATTTTTTTAAGTATTTTAAATGCCTGTATCGGCTTGTTTTTATTAGTGGGAGGCCTTATATTTTTTATTGAGATTTACATATTTCCTGAAGGATTAATGAAAACGTGGCCTACTTTGATGGAGCAACCTGTAATTACCTGGAAAGACAAAATACGACTGGCGGCTTTTATCAGTACCGTGGGGGTAACCACCGGAGCATTGGCAGGAGGCATGGAAAGCAGGAAAGTAATACGTCATTTATCCTTGTTTAAAAAGAAACCCTGACCAGGAACATTAATTGTGAAAAATAAAAATCGCAGTTATCAAAGAGGGGATAAAAATGTTTTTCCATTCTAAAGGAAAAGAGAGGGTAAAAACCCTCTCTTTATGTACATTTTATTCTTGGGAGGCTTCTTCATTCACCTCCTCTTCGGCTAATTTAGTCAAAAGGGCATCCGTTTTCTTTTCTTCTTCAAGCGTTTCCTCCAGAAGTTTAACAATTTCATTTTGCCCCATTTTTTTTGCTAAAGCAGCAAGGGAACCATAGGAGGCAATTTCATAATGCTCTATTTTTTGGCTCGCTATGATAATGCCGGCATCCCTGACCATGGTGTCATTACCAGTTTCTCCCTTGATTTCTTCGCCTTCTTCCAAAAGCCCTTCCATGGCCTGACACTTTTTGCCTGATGCCTTTATCCCCAAATTTTCAAAAACATTGTTCAGCCTTTCTACATGGCCTTCTGTTTCTTTTTGATGATTTTCAATGGCCTTCGTCAATTTTTCAGAAGTAGCGGCCTTACTCATTTTGGTCAAGGCTTTTGCTAAATGGGTTTCAGCCCAATAGATATCCTTTAATTCGTGCACAAATAATTCATGAAACTTGGAATCTTGTTTTTTCCCTGAGGATTTACTTTTAGTTGCCATAATAATAAGCTTTAGTTGGTTAAAATATATAATTAAATACGTCTCATTTGTTTGAAAGGACTGTATAAAATAACAGGTCTTTGCATCCGGTTTTTAAAAAGACAACCTCACACCAAGCAGCTGCCGCCATCTTTTTTTTCATTGATCATTCAAATACTATTCCTATTAAATAAAAGGGGGCATTCAGCGTTCATTTGTATCTTTCGTGTTTCAATAGCTCATTTTGAAGTTCACCTGTTACTTTTTGGTCACATATTGTAGACCCTATTAAGATTTGCTTCTGTTCCTTGAATTCTTCTTAACTAATGATAGGGTTACCCATCTAGGTAGCAAGAATCCTAATTTGTTTAAAGGTCAAC
>JBBDSC010000167.1:0-26216 GCA_040905145.1 Anditalea sp. | reverse complement strand
CGCATAAATCAAAAAATTGTACTATTTCCCTTGCATTTACCTTAGAATACAGGCATATATCAGCGATAGCATTGCCCTGTGCTTGATATTTTTATGGGCTTCTAATATCTGTTTAACCTCTTCCTTACCAAGTACATTAGGTAACAGCCTTGGTTTCTTCGGCCGGTACACCAATTCAGGGTTTAGTTTCCTGTTTTGCCGGTTATGAAAAAATAGCTTCACAGCATTGATCACCTGGCTTTGAAAGGACACTGAATAGTGATGGGCAATGATATAGTCCCTGTGGAACTTTTCCAGATCCTCATTGGAAATAGATGCGGGATCTTTGTTCTCCATAAACCTAAAAAATATATGTAATCCCCCTGTATAGGTTTTAATGGTATTTTCGCTGTACCTTTTGTTCCACCTGTAGTCCGGAAAGGTTTTCACAAGCTCCTTTAACACAAAATCATAAGGAAAGGTAAGCCTGATAATCGGGCTTTTATCCAAGGTGTCATTATTTAAAACAATGGTTTTCAAGAAAAAAAATATTTCTACATGCCTTCACTTCATACTTGGAAATAAATTTCTTTTGGGGTTGCTGTGTTGGAAAAACCAGGCCAATGACTTTCACTCCGATCTTTCAACAATTAAATTTCTCTGGTCAATTAAAAATATCATGTTTATCTGATTCTTCCAAGCTTTTTATAGCTTATTATTATTCCACCATCGGAATTCCCAAAGATTTCCGTCGGTAGAAAAAAATGATTTTTACCTTCCACTTCTGTCAGTGCAAAGAAATGCCGCTATGCGGTCCCCGGCGATTTCCGGAGACCGTCTTTACATCTTTAACTTTTCCTTCAGCAACTGCATGTCATGGCTGATTTTGATATCCAGTATCTTGGCGTAATGCTGCGTCTGCTTCAGGGATTTATGTCCCAGCATTTTTCCTGCTGGTGATGATCCATTGTTCCCCATCTATGCCGGTGATAACCTGTGAACGCTTCAGTTCCTTGACATCAATATAGGCGAGTCCGGTATAACAACTGAACAGGAATATATCCCTAACCTGCTCCAGTCGCTCTATGCCAAATTGTCTTTCTGCAATCCGTTTGAGTTCTTCATTTGACAGGACCACCCTGTTAACTTCCTTTTTGACCAACTTGAACCCAATAAAGGGATCCCGCCTTAACCAGCCGTTTTTGATACAGATCAAGACAATTTTTTTGAAATTGGCCAGGTATTTTGCCGTGGAGTTTTGTCCGCAGTTCCGGATACTTTTCAACCAGAAGGCATAGTTGGAAATAAATTCATAGTCCAATGACTGTATATCCAGATCATCCACCCCGTATTTCCACTGGATAAAGGACCGGGTATGGTCCAGGGAAGTTTTGTAGCGTTGTGAAGTTCCGGCGGCGAAATCCCTGCCGACAAGCGCCTCTACCTGTTTGTTGTGCTCTTCAAAAATTTTAAGGATCATCCGCGTGTCTTCATCCTTCCCGAGAAGTACATTTTTCAGTCTTTCAGCATTGATCTCCTTATCGGAGTCCATCAGCTTTTTCTTCGCCTGCAGCACTTTGCTGTACAAGGAGTCCAGATAAGCATTTAAATTCCTAGCATCCTCTTTATTTCCGGAAGCACGTCCAGAGGCAACATGCCACCGTTTGGCATCCCATTGTCTTTTGGTGGACAGTTCTTTGGAGGTTTCCATGCGTCATTCGTGGCGTCTTTTCCATTTCACAAAGACGCACTAAAAGACGCACTGGAATTACGGGCATTTATGTAAATTTTGGTAGTTTAGACCAAAAAGAAAAAGCCTGTAAAGAAGATCTTCACAGGCTTTTCGATGATGATAAAAAGGAAGGGTTTTTATTTAAAATCAGCTTAATTTGCTCAAAATCAATGTTTTTATTCTTCCTGCTTGGTTGAACAACTGCGTTAACGTGGTAGGTTCTGCAGATAATTTTTAACATTCAACTACGCTCTTAGTGGAGCTGGCGAGATTCGAACTCGCGTCCAGATAGGGAAACACCGTACCGTCTACATGTTTAGTTGCCTGTTGGGTTTTCGATGCCGGACTGCTGGGCAACACACCTGTCCTGACACTTAGCTATTGAATTTCGCACCTACTTAATAGCATCATAGGCACTAGTCCTGTCTTATCGACACCCCAGGATCAACCCCGACAAGACGGAGGGTTGCGGGATGTGGCCGGGGAATCACTATCGTAACTCAACCCTTTAAGCTTGATCTAAATCCGACGTATCGGTTAGATTAGGCAGCCATGGCGTAATTAGATTCGCCAATTATAGTTTGTATGAATTATTCACGGATGTACATACACCACCCGACATGCGAGCCCAGTCTTCACTCCTACTGTCAATACCGGTCAGCCCCATAATACAGTATTGAATACATTCTTTCCTTTAAATTCGTTCCCATGGTAAGAACTTTTTTTTCGTGGAATAATTTTACCGAAAGGCTTGCCCTATTTTTGCATGTGGAAAGTCTATTCTGGTTAATGCGGTTTCTATTATGCCTTAAAATTTAAAATCAGTTATGCTAAAAAATCCATGGTTGTTGTTTCTGTTTTTTTTATCGCCCTTTTTGGTCCACTCCCAGATTCTTAATATCGAAAGGTTGAGGCTGGAAAAAGATACCGCCAAGAATTTTATGGTAAAAGCAACTGTGGGCCTTAACGCCAACAATAGAAGCGCTGCAGAAACAGAACCGGCTCACCTTTTTGGCTTTAATTTTGACATTAATACCTTGTTTTACCCCCAAGAACATGCTTATATATTTGTTTCAAAATTCGATTACCTTAAAGTCAATGAGGTGGGTATCCTGAATTTTGGATATTTCCATGGACGGGCCAATTATTTACGGGACCAAAAAATCAACTATGAAACCTTTATCCAATATTCTTTTGACAATTTCCGGGGCCTGGATCCCCGGTGGATTTTCGGGGGAGGCATCAGACATGATATCATCAAATCAGAAAAAACCACCTTTTTAATTGGAATTGGAGGGATGTATGAATATGAAAAGTGGCGATATCCCCATACCCGGGAATCGTTGGAAGTGGGTTTGTTCAAAAGCTCCAATTACCTCTCTTTTCAGACCGTCATTAATAAATACATTGACCTGAACCTGGTCAATTATTATCAGGTGGGGTATGATAAATCCATAGAAGGATTCAGAAACAGGATCAGCAGTTCCCTCATCATCAACGCCAAACTCACCGAAAGATTTTCTTTGACCAATTCTTTTGACCTGGCTTATGAGGACAAACCTGTTGTTCCCATTACCAAGCTTATATATTCCATAAAAACAGGCATGTCACTTGATTTCTGATTCCCTTGGGTAATGGTACAAGGAAGGTATTTTTATCTCTATATTAACTTTGACTTCTTATGTGACAACAGGTCTTAAGGTAAAAAGAAATGGGATGATTGGGTTGTGCTTGTTTTTAATCAAAATTCCGGGAAGGTCAATGGCATAGACAAAAATCAGGTAATGAATATACCGCCTTGAGCTAATGGATTTAGAATAATTTCATATCTTGCAGCGATGGAAAATTTTGTAGTTTCAGCCAGAAAATATAGGCCTTCCAATTTTAAAAGTGTGGTAGGGCAACAGCATATCACCACTACCTTAAAGAATGCAATCAAGAACAATCACTTGGCCCAGGCATTTTTATTTTGTGGCCCACGTGGGGTAGGAAAGACCACCTGCGCCAGGATACTGGCCAAAACCATCAACTGTGAAAATCTTACGGCTGATTTTGAAGCCTGCAACATCTGTGATTCCTGCAAAGCCTTTAATTCAAACAGCTCCTTTAATGTGCATGAATTGGATGCGGCTTCCAACAATTCTGTGGATGATATCCGGAACCTGGTAGATCAGGTGAGATATGCGCCACAAAAGGGCAAATATAAAATCTACATCATTGATGAGGTCCACATGCTCTCCGCATCGGCTTTTAACGCCTTCCTGAAGACCTTGGAGGAGCCCCCTAAATATGCCATCTTTATATTGGCTACTACGGAAAAACATAAAATCATTCCTACCATACTTTCCAGGTGTCAGATATTTGATTTTAACAGAATACAGATCAAGGACATTGGCGAACATCTTAAATATATTGCCTCGGAAGAGAAGATCAGCTATGAAGAAGAGGCACTGAGGTTGATTGCCACCAAAGCGGATGGAGCATTGAGGGATGCACTTTCTGTTTTTGACCTGATCGTAACCTATTCTGCTGGAAGGAAGCTGACCTATGAAGAGACCATTAACAATCTTCATATCCTTGACTATGATTATTACTTCAAGCTGACCGATGCTTTGCTGGAGGAGAGCATTTCCCAGACCTTGTTGATCTTTGATGAAATCCTCAAAAAAGGGTTTGATGCTCATAACTTTATAGTGGGGTTAAGTGAACATTTCCGTGATTTGATGGTCTGTAAAGATACGGCTACAGTAGAATTGTTGCAGGTTTCCGAGAGTGCGAAAGAGCGCTATATCATCCAATCCGGCAAGACCCCAATCTCTTTTCTTTTATCTGCATTGAATGTTTGCAACCATGCTGATCTGAACTATAAAAGCAGTAAAAACCAAAGGTTACATGTGGAATTGGCTTTGTTAAAGCTGGCGAAACTGCCCCAGGCGATCTCATTGGCCGCAGTGGTACAGGAGGAGTCAAAAAAAAAAGACTAGGAGTTGATCAGGCTTCATCGGATATCGCAGAAAAATTCAGCCAAAAGGAAGATAGCTTCAATAAAAAATCCACCGTACAAAAGACCCTTTCCATTCCTTCAAGCTTGTCGGAAGTAAAAAGAATGGTCAGGGATAAGCCCAATCAGGAGAATGAAGCCCAATTCATAGCCAAAGAGACGGTATTGGAGGAAGCGGCCCCAATTGCACAAGTGCAGGAGACTTTTGATCAGGCTCGACTTCAGGACGTTCTGGATGGGATTATCCATGAATTCAAAGAGAAGAAAAAAAACATGGAGACTGCTGTGATTAAGCAGCCTTTTGAGATCAGCGAACAGAAGATAATCTTTTTCTTAAACGGGGAAATCCAGAAAGATATTTTTTTGAAATTAAAACCGGAGTTAATAGCATTGCTCCGGCAATCCCTCCAAAATCATAAAGTAGAAATTTCATTTCAAATCAAAGAAGAAGCCGTTAACAGCGCCAAACTTTACACTTCCACGGATAAATTAATGTATTTGAGGGAAAAGTCCCCGGCATTAAAAGAATTACAGAAGCGTTTTGGGCTGAAAACGGACTTTTAAAAGAAGAAACTCCTGGGGTAACAGGATACCAGAAGTGGTTATGATGTCAGATCGATAAATGCCTCCCAAGAATTAATCCTCATCTGAGGAGTTTTCAATAAAAGGAAACCATCTTAATTTTCAGCCTTTTATTGGGATTTTTATTAATCACATTTTGTGAATTATGATAACATCAGACCGTCTAAGCTGTATAGGAGTAAATTTTTAAAAATCTAAACCGATCCCAAAATTGATGAGGTTCTGCAATTGAATGGCCTGGGAGGATGTGCCGTCATCCATTTCAATAAAAACATTTTCGTCGTAAATGAGCAAGGTCTCAATTCTCGTGGTGATATACTTATTTACTTTCATACTGATGACAGAATTAAAATTGACGACAGTATTCCCCAGATTTTCGTAACTGGAAAAAAGATTTAGGTTGGCCTTCCATCTCATATTCTGCAGGAGGTCTGTGTCTATTGAAGTGCTCAGGGATATACCCGCTTCAGGTCGAATGTTTTCCCCTGGGATCACCCCAAAAGCTCCCGCCCTGCTGAGTGAATCATGCAAGACGATGGTGAAACGACCTGTGAAGGGAGAAACAATGGTGGAAAATTTATTATTGCCCTTATATTCCTTTTGAAAGTTAAGACCCGTGGAGGATTGGATATATCCCGGGCTCAACAAATCAGAAATCACATTTCTGGTTTCCAGGTCAGCCCCAGAAGGCTTGAAATATTTAAACCCCTTCAACAATTGTGTCCTTGCATCAATTTGTGTGGAAAGATACAAACTTTCAGAAAGCTCCCGGCCATATTTACTGGTGAAGACAAAGTTGTCATTGGTCTTACGGGTAGGAAAGGACCGGTCACCTTGTCTGTTGACCCCAAGGCTGATAGTCAATTGGGTATCCCAAATTTTATTGTTTCTATTATAGTTGGCAAATAGATTGATGCCGGTATTCAGGGCGAATGAACTTGCTCCACCCCCAGCCCAATTGGATAGACTGACCTGCTGTATACTTAAGTTATAATTCCCGCCCCTCTTCCAATAGATTTCCTTCACCTCAGGGGTGAAAATAAGGGAATCCCCCAGCATAATTAAAGTATCACTACCAATGATCACAGTATCTGCCATCGTAACTTTACTCTTGTCCTGGGCAATTAAATCCACAGGGTTAAAAGTAAGCAAGAATACAAAACCAAAAAGATACTTCAACATTCCACAATTAAATTAATTTTGTGCAAAGATACACTTCTGACCGAATGAACTTTGCTACTTTTTAATGATTATAACCTGACCTATCCTAAGAATGCTTTCATTAGTGAGGTTGTTCCAATTCCTGAGTTCATCTATAGTTGTTTTATATTTACGGGAAATGGCATATAGCGTATCACCGGCCTTTACCAAATGATTAATGTTCCCATCTTTCGCTTTTGTTGAGGAGTTGTCATTTGAGGCTGGACGGTAAGTAGAAGAGAGGGACTGCACTTTTTCCTCTGCCTTACCGGGTTTGGAGGTGTTGTCAGTACTTAGAGGGGCTGTTTTTACATACGCAATCTCCTCATTTCTTTTGCGGTATTCCTGGAGTTTTAACACCATACCGGGCTTTAGATCCGTATCTTTATAAATCCTGTTTTTAGCTTTTAAGGAATGTAATCTTATCCCGTAGATTTGGGAAATTTCCCACAGCGTTTCGTCTGGCTGGACAATGTGTTCTTCTACTTTGGCTTTCCCTTTTTTTCTTTTGGTGTAATAATAATTCCCCGCTATAATTTTATCTGATTTTTTGAGGTCATTCACTCTTCTGATCTTTCTTTTACGGACCTCTGTTTGAGCTGAAAATTCCTCTTGGGAAGCGGTCCTTTTGGCCAGTATGCCCTTAATACCATTTACTTTTATCTGATCGGGTTTATCTTCAAGCCTTCTGTTTCCCGTGATCTTCGGATATTCCTGGGCATTTAGCTTTGCCGGGAGGGTGTAGTTCACTTTCTGCTCATTGGAAGCAAATACGGGCCTGTTAGTGGCTAGACCTTTTTGGACATAAGTAACAGTATATGGACGGTCTGCAGGTATTTTACCATTGGAAGTCCACTTATTTTGCTCCTTGAGATGGCTTTCCGATACACCCAGGTTTTTGGATAGTTCGGCAAGGTTGGTGGGGCCGGTTACCCTATATTCCTGAAGAAAACCTCCATGACTCACCAGTTTTCCCAACTGGCCTTCGAAAGCAATTTTATGGGCCAAAAACTTTTTCAGATACCAGTGGGAATTCCTGTCAATATTCATCGTCCGCTTTCCCTTATATTTGTCCCCAAAATATCTTCTTGCGCCCCCTAGGCCCATCTGGTAAGATACCAATGCACAAGCCCAATTGTCAAGGTGATTTTGATGCTTTTTCAGATAAAGTGCGGCCCCTTTAGTGGATGAAACGATGTTTTTTCTTTCATCGATTTGATTGTCAACCCTTAAAAACACTTCTTCTGCGGTTCCTTTTTTAAATTGCCAGAACCCTACAGCATTGGAAGTAGAAACTGCGTCGGCGATCAAACTGCTTTCCTGAATAACCAGATATTTAAGATCTTCAGGAACTCCTTGTTCTTTAAGCACCCTTTCGATGGTGGGCATGTATAAATTTACCCGGTCCAATTTGATCTGGAAGTAAGTTGGACTTCTATAGAGTGCATCCACATCCAATTGGATTTCCCGTCTTGCTTGTTCATTCAGGCGGAGGTTCATATCCGCAAATTGAATTACTTTAGGTACCTGAGGGGATTGGGCCATCAGGGGATAATGAAAAAAATAAAAAATAAATAGAAAAAGGCTAATTTTAAATTTCATTGTTGGTAGTAGTTATAGTTTTCTGGCCATCATGATACCGTCCCTGATCGGAAATAAAATATTTTCTACTCGCGGATCCTCTTGGATTAACCTGTTAAAATCCATTATGGCCTGCGTATCCTTTTGGACTTTTTCTCCCTCTTGCACCAACACCTTTCCTGACCATAGAGCGTTGTCCGCCAAAATGATGCCCCCTTGGTTAACCCTGTCAATGATCAAATGATAATAGTTGGCATAATTGATTTTATCTGCATCAATGAATACCAGGTCAAAATTGCCTTCCAATTCCGGGATGATATCCAAAGCATTACCTATCCTGTAGTCAATATTGGGGGATAAACCTGGTTTTCCAAAGAATCCCCTGACCATAGCTTCCAATTCCTCATTGATGTCCAAAGTGATAAGATTACCCCCGGGAGCTAGCCCTTTGGCCATACAAATGGCAGAATATCCTGTGAAAGTCCCTATCTCCAGGATGACCTTGGGACATAACATCTTTGCGATGAACTCCAAGATCTTCCCCTGCAAGTGCCCGGAAAGCATACGGGGCATCAAGACTTTTGCGTGCGTTTCCCTTGAGATTTGCTTTAAGATATCATCTTCCGGTGAAGTGTGGTCCTGACAGTAGGCGAGAAGTTCTGGGCTGAATAGTTCCATTTTTATTTAGGTAAATAGGTGAGAAAACTAAATTGGTCCTCATCGAAAACCTGATTGGCAATATCCTGTAGATCTTCTGCCGTGGTATTACGTATGATGCTGAAGATGGTGTCTAATGGGTCAATCTTATCTTTATCCAATAAGCTTTTGCCATAAACCAGCATCAGGGAAACGTAGTTTTCTTCCGCCATAGCCATTTGGCCAATAGCCTGTTCCTTGGCCATATGAAGCTGCATGCTCCCCAACTTTTTTTCCCTTATTCTTTTCACTTCTTTCAGGGCTATTTTTCGGGCTTTATTGAAAGTGCCTTCTTCCGTTCCGTAGAAAATGCCAACAAAACCTGTATCGGTAAAAGCCTGATAAACGGATTCTATATTATAGACATAGCCATATTTTTCCCTCAGGGCCAGGTTTAATCTGGAATTCATGCTGGGACCGCCCAAAATATTATTAAGGAGGAATAATTTGAACTTGTTCGGATCATAAAGGGACAATGCCGGTTTTCCAATGGCGCAGTGTGCCTGAGAAATTTCCTTGTACACCACGCGGGATGTAGGGGAATAGCTATGGAATCTGCTCCTTGCAAACAGGTTTTTTTTTGGAGGGATATTCAGCAGAAAAGCCTCAACCTGCTTCAGTACCTTTGAAAAGCTGATATTGCCCACTACTGAAAATACAATCCGCGAAGTGTCCAACCTGCTGGAGATAAAGTTAAAGAAATCCTGCTGGGTAAATTGGGAAACAGTTTCTTCCGTACCCAAGATGTTTCTTCCCAAAGCATGATTTTGAAAAATGGTTTCATCAAATTCATCTTGAAGAGAGTCGTCAGGGGAATCACGGTACATGGCCATTTCCTCTAAAATGACCTGTCTCTCTCTTTCTATTTGTTTGGGGGGGAAAATGCTGTTAAAGGTGATGTCACAAAGAAGTTCTGCGGATTTATTGAAATGTGTTTTTAGTACACTGGAATAAAAACAGATTTTCTCTTTGGTGGTATAGGCGTTGAGTTCCCCCCCTACGGAATCCAGGCGGTTCAGAATATGGAAAGCTTTTCGTTTTTTAGTCCCCTTAAAAGCCATATGTTCCCAAAAATGGGCCAATCCCTCTTGTTCCTTGGACTCGTCCCTGCTTCCAATGTCCAGTACAAAACCACAGTGGACTAATCTGGTATGGGTAATTTCCTGATGAACTATCCTGATGCCGTTAGCTAATTCCTTTACGTTATATAACATTTACTTCCTCTTCCAACATTGAAATTACAAAAATAATAGACTTTTTCGGGATATTTTTGTCAGGATAATAAATATGTTAAATTTAAGGAGTTAAATTATAAGAGATAATTAGTAATAGATGTCAAACCCTTCAAGTGTTTCTCTCGTCATCAGTACCTATAACGAGCCTCAGTGGCTGGAAAAAGTGATTTGGGGATATAGTGTCCAAACAATGCCAGACTTTGAAGTGGTAATAGCTGATGATGGATCAAGGCAGGAAACAAAGGATTTAATAAAGAAGCTAGAATGCCAGACCGGTTTGAAGATGCATCATGTTTGGCATGAAGATAAAGGCTATCAAAAATGTGTGATTCTGAATAAAGCCATAGCCAGTCTGGAGTCAGAATAT
The DNA here is from genome assembly GCA_040905145.1 of Anditalea sp. Lineage (GTDB taxonomy): Bacteria > Bacteroidota > Bacteroidia > Cytophagales > Cyclobacteriaceae > DATGMS01. Next base: position 15,843 of record JBBDSC010000167.1, on the reverse strand, counting down.
CTTATTTTTACGGATGGTGATTGTATACCAAGAAAGGATTTTATAGCGATGCATTTAAAGAATGCGGAGAAAGGGTATTTCCTCTCGGGGGGGACCATAAGGCTTCCGATCGGATTGAGTCACTTTATCACCAAAGATCACATTATCTCACAGCGGTGTTTTAAAAAGGAATGGCTTTTGGAAAACGGTCTGGACTATAATTTTTTAAAAAACCTGAAACTTACCAATTCCACGGATTTGGCCAATACCTTGAATCTGTTGACAACAGCAAGGAAAACATGGAATGGAGGGAATGCCAGTGGCTGGAGAAATGATATAATCCAGGCAAACGGATTTAACGAAGAGTTGAAATATGGCGGGCAAGACAGGGAATTTGGATTGCGCATGAATAATTTGGGGGTAAAGTCAAAGCAACTAAGGTTTAGTGCCATTTGCCTCCATCTGGACCATGAGCGAAGTTATAAGACGGAAGAGGCAATTTTGTATAATTTAGCGCGCAGAAAAAAGGTGATCAGGGAAAGGATAACCAAGATAGAAAAGGGATTGGATAAATATTTATAAAAACATGTATGTGGATTACACTGATTGATCAGTTAACAAGAGACTACCGGGACAAGATTTTACTAAAAATAAATAAGCTTGAAAAGCCCTTTATGAAAAATAAAGAGCTGGATATTATCGAAGAGATTTTATTGGCTATAAAACCAAAGAAATGCCTTGAATGGGGGAGTGGCTATAGTTCTTTGGTGTTTCCTGAATTAGTTGATCCTGAGTTGTGGCTGGCGATAGAACATGATCAGGATTGGGCAAAGGAAATCAGCGGTAAAAACAATAATGCCAAGGTGAAAATAGTACATGTTCTTTCCGAAGTTGTAGGATGGAACAATAGGGGGGATTGGAGAAAGGATGGTTCTTATAGAGATTTTGAATCCTATATTAATTACCCCGAAAAATACGCTCCCTTTGATTTCATTATGATCGATGGAAGGGCCAGGGTAGAATGTCTGAAAAAAGCATCGGAGCTCATAGCCCAGGAAGGGGTGGTGATATTCCATGATTGCAATCGGACCCATTATCACCAGTACCAGGAACTGTTTGAATATGGGCAATTTATTACCGACCATAGGTCTTCCCATGGGGGACTTTGGATAGGGTCAAAAGGAAGACCTGTTGATCAGGTTTTTAATGTCAAAAAACATTTGGATCTTTGGGAGAAGCATTCTAAGCTTTCCATGATGTTTAAATTCAAAAAGTCGTCGAGATGATGAGATATAGCCCATTAGATCATTCACTTTATATAAAGAACAGAGAAAAGCTGACCAGACTTTTGCCGCCCGATTCGATTGCTGTTTTTCATTCCAATGACATTATGCCGACCAATGCCGACGGAACAATGAAATTCAGGCAAAACAATGATCTTTTCTATCTCTCAGGGATTGACCAGGAAGAAACTATCTTAATCCTTTGCCCTGATTTTCCAAATGAGCAGATGCATGAAATATTGTTTATCCGCAAAACCAATGAGCATATTGCGGTTTGGGAAGGACACAAGTATACCAAAGAGGAAGCATTTGCAGCTTCAGGGATTAAAAACATCCAATGGGTGGACAACTTCGAAAGTGTGTTCAATTCCCTGATGGCTTTAAGTGAACATGTCTTTTTGAACACCAATGAGCATCTTAGGGCAGAAGTGAGGATAGAAACCCGGGATAGCCGGTTTATAAAATTCTGTCAGGAAAAATTTCCGCTTCATCAATATCACAGGGCAGCTCCTTTGATGCATCAATTGCGGGCTGTAAAGGAATATCACGAAATCGATCAAATGCAGATTGCCTGTGATATTACAGAAAAAGGTTTCAGAAGGATCCTGGACTTTGTGAAGCCAGGAGTGATGGAATATGAAATAGAGGCAGAATATACCCACGAATTTTTGATGAATAAAAGTAGGGGATTTGCTTATGAGCCGATCATAGCCTCTGGTCCAAGTGCCTGTGTGCTTCATTATGTGGAGAACAATAAAGAATGCAGGGATGGGGATTTGTTGCTTTTTGACGTAGGGGCGGAATATGGAAACTATAATGCGGATATGAGCCGGACCATTCCTGTCAATGGGCGATTTACCAAACGTCAGAGGGATGTGTATAATGCCGTCTTACGGGTACAACGTTCCGCAATGGATATGCTCCGCCCGGGGGTGAATATACAGGATTACCATAAGGAAGTGGGGAAAATAATGGAAGGGGAATTGATGTCATTAAATCTTTTGGACCGGACAGATGTCAGGAATCAAGATGCCAACAATCCACTGTACAAGAAATACTTTATGCATGGGACATCCCACCATTTAGGTTTGGATGTGCATGATGTAGGGACCATGTATGAACCTATTTCCTCTGGAATGGTCTTTACCGTTGAACCTGGGATATATATTCAGGAGGAAGTGATTGGCATTCGATTGGAAAACAATATTGTGATTAAGGAAAATGGTTATTTTGACCTGATGAGGAACATTCCCATTGAAGCCGGGGAGATAGAGGATTTGATGAATAAGTGATCAGTAGCTAGGGTCAAGTATCACACAATGTTCAACATTCAATTTCAATTACCGTTGGCTTTAGCCCCATTTCCCAATTAATGGGGCTAAAGCCCGGATTTTTCCCCCTATTCCATTCCCCGCCCTAAAGGACGGGGCAATAGAACCCTAAGCAACCAGAATATCTCTTTGTACCTTGTACTTGGTACATTGTATCTCTCAATTGTCCTGAATTTAGTTGACACTTTTTCCTTAATATTTTTTCCGTTCAAGCCATAATACTGCAAGCTGGGGAAACATTATAATGATTGCTTTTGGCAATTTATTCAATTGCCGTTGGCTTTAGCCAACGGGAAAATGGACAAGTAATCCTTGTGGCTTTAGCCACATTTCACTCTCTCAATCATTCGTGCTTCAACTTCGAGCTTCAATTTCAATCATTTCTTTTTAAACAGTTCGGCAAGAGCTTTGCCCACATCATCGAACTTTTCGATATTATTCAATAGGGGGTTAAAAATACTGGCTCCCTGAAAGTTCGACAAAGGGGCATGATCAGATCCCTTTTGCATAGGGAAAATCAAAATATAGTTGGTTGAACGGAAATATTTATTCAGGTAATGGGGTATTTTTTTCATGACACGATTATATGAAAGTTCATTTTTCCTGCTCATGATAATGATCAAAGCATCGTTGGCTTTTAAGTCACGGGAAATAATTAGAAAATCATCCCACTCGCCAAATTCCACTAATTCTACTTCAATGGTATGATCTTTATTTATCTCATCTATGTAGGCAAGGCTTTTTGATGAGCCATAAAACATCAATTTTGCCCCCGTATTTCTTCCTATATTCCAAATTCTTAGCAACCAGAAGGGGAAACCTATTTCCTGTTCGGCGTTTTCCGGTATGATGATCAAATATCTTTGAACGGTATTGAGGGGCTGTATATTCCGGTAGATCATGGTGGTTACATTACACCTGGAGAGTATCCCTTCGGTCAATTTTCCCAAAAAGGAGCCTGTAATTCCTTTTTGCTTGTGCAGCCCCAGTATGATATCCGAAATTTTGTTCTCCTTTACCACATTCGTTATCCCATTGGTAATATCCGAATCATAACGGATCAGCTCAGTCAGTATATTATCAGTGCCCGCTGCAAATACACTGGCCTTCTCCAATAGCTTTTTGGCTTCTTTTTCCCTGCGGCCATCACTCGTGTCAGCAGGGACAATATTGAGAGCAACAAGTGAATTATTAGTGCTTTGGGTTTTCACAGTGACTCCCAAATTAATCAGTTCTTCCACATTCCCATAGTAGTTGATGGGGATAAGGATTTTCTCCCCATTTTCACCCTTAGTGCCTTTTTCACCTTTGTCGTCCATTTCTTCAAGGGCTATTTTGGTCCCACCCCGTTGGGCGATAAATGAGGCAAAGGTGCAGGTGATCAAGATCATCAAGATCGTCCCGTTCAAAACACTTTCATTTAGCAACCTGATGGGCTCCCCCCCAGCACCTTCCCCAAGAATGATATTATAGCCGACCAATACTGCTGCCAAAGTAGCAGCCGCTTGGGCATTACTCAAGCCGAAAATGACATCCCGTTGTGCGTTGGAAAACTTGAAGGCTTTTTGTGTCAATAACGATGCAAGGAATTTAGCTGTCGTGGCTACTATAGTCATGACCAAAGCCACATATAAGGTATTGAAATCCAGAAAAAATACCCGCACATCTATTAACATGCCCACTCCAATAAGAAAAAAAGGTATAAAAAGGGCATTTCCGACAAATTCAATCCGATTCATTAAGGGTGAGGTATGGGGGATAAGCCGATTTAAAGAGAGCCCGGCCAGAAAAGCACCAATAATTGCTTCAATTCCAGCCGCTTCCGCTAAAAAGGCACCCAAGAACACCAATCCCAATACGAAGATATACTGCGAAATATTATCCTCGTTTCTTTTAAAAAACCAGCGGGCCAGCAAGGGGAACAGTAAGGTGATGATCAAGGCGAATATAATGACAGAAACAATGAGCCTTATCCAGAATTCATTATTGATTTCCCCTGTAGCCATACCCGCAATGACTGCCAGAACCAAAAGGGCCAAGGTGTCAGTAATCATGGTCCCCCCCACAGTAATGTTTACGGCCCGGTTTTTAGCAATTCCCAATTTACTGATGATCGGATAGGCAATAAGGGTATGGGAGGCAAACATACTAGCCAGCAAGATGGAAGTGAGCAGGTTGAACCCCAATAAATATAATCCTGCCAATGTCCCAAGCGTCATCGGAATTAGAAAAGTAAACAATCCGAAAATTATACTTTTATTTTTGTTTTTCTTGAAATCCCCCAGATCAATTTCCAGACCCGCAAGGAACATGATATATAAAAGACCCACAGTACCAAAAAGGACCACACTACTATCCCTTTCCAAAATATTGAAACCATGAGGGCCTATTACGGCTCCGGCTATAATCAAACCAATTAGTTGAGGGATCTTGAATTTGTTTAGAAATAATGGGGCAAAAAGAATGATAAAGAGGATAATGGAAAAAATAAGGACAGGATTGTCCAAAGGCAATGAAAAATTCAATTCGCTGAGTAGTATCATATATTCATGTGTTCGATTTACCGGTATTACCGCTACCCCTTAAGTAGAAAATTTGAGTAAGCGACAACATAAAAGGAGAAATTAAACTGAACTTGGTTTTCATTATTTTCTCTTTTTTGAATTGTCTGTTTTTGCTGCAATATAGTTGTTTTTGGATAATTATAGATTTTGATTTGATTATTCTGTACCTGTTATTTTTTACCGCTTTGGATATTTATCCCCCTTTAAGCTAGCGGTGATCACTTTTTCAGATTACTGGAAATAAAAAAACCGGCAACCGCCGGTTCTATTATTGATGTTGTTCAAGAATTTATCCAATGGATATTCGCTTGAATTCAGCTACCGTTAATCCTTTCGAAGCACTTTCCAAATATTGGGCAATGGTCTTGGAATTGTCTTTTACAAAGATTTGGCTTAACAAAGTATTTTCTTTGTAGAACTTGTTTAATTTGCCCAGGGCTATTTTCTCAAGCATCTCCTCGGGTTTTCCTTCGGCTCTTGCCTGCTCTTTTCCTACTTCGATTTCACGTTCCACCACAGAAGAATCGACACCATCTTTGTCAACAGCTACCGGGTTCATGGCAGCAATTTGCATGGCCACATCTTTACCGGCTTCTTCCACTTCGATTCCTTCTCCATTTTTCAAGGCTAGCAGAACTCCTAATTTGCCGTTAGAGTGGATATAATTTACTACGCTTTCACCTTTAACCCGTTCAAAATGGCTGATTTCAATTTTTTCACCGATTTTGCCGGTCATTTCAATTATTTTTTCACCTACAGTGACATTGTCATAAGGGATGGCGTGGATTTCTTCAATACTTTGGGAGTTGTGCTTCACTGCCAGATTTAAAATGGTATTGGCAAAAGTACCAAATTCCTCATTTTTAGCAACGAAGTCGGTCTCACAGGTAAGGGAAAGGATCACTCCTTCAGTATGGTCGGAATTGACCTCAGTGACCACTGCACCCTCTTTAGTTTCACGATCCGCTCTGGAAGCAGATACTTTTTGACCTTTTTTTCTAAGAAGATCAACAGCTTTTTCAAAGTCGCCTTCTGCTTCTGTCAGGGCCTTTTTACAGTCCATCATACCCGCTCCGGTCATTTGTCTTAGTTTGTTTACCTCTTGTGCAGTAATAGCCATTTTGATATATTTTTGATGTTACGATTAAAATTTGTCAGACCGCCGGGTTAAAAATCCCGCGGGTTTTGATGATGAAAAGTGTATGAACAAAAAAATTGAACACAGGTAAAACCGCATGTTCAATTTTGATACTAAATCATCATAGTGGATTACTCTTTTGTTTCAGCGTCAGCAGCTTTTTTGGCTTCTTCTTCTTCAGAAAGACGGGCTTCGTCTTTGTCTTTCTTTCTTTCCGAAAGACCTTCTTCGACGGCCGCGCCAAACGCCTTTACCAATAGAGAAATGGATTTAAATGCGTCGTCATTTGCTGGGATAGGGAAATCCACCTCATTGGGGTTGGAATTCGTATCTACCAGCGCAAAAACAGGGATACCAAGCTTTTTCGCTTCGGCAATAGCAATATGTTCTCTTTTGATGTCTACCACAAAAAGGGCTGCTGGAAGACGTGTAAGGTCAGCAATACCGCCGAGTACACTTTCCAATTTCTCCCTTTGTCTGGTGATCATCAAACGTTCTTTTTTCGCCAGGTTGGTATAGGAATCATCTTTCATCAATTTATCGATGGAAGACATTTTTTTCAGTGATTTGCGAATCGTGGCAAAATTGGTCAATAAACCTCCCAACCATCTCTCGGTTATGAATGGCATATTAAGCCTTTTGGCTTCATCGGCTACCAAATCTTTCGCCTGTTTCTTAGTGGCGACGAACATTATTTTTTTGCCTGATCGTACTACCTGCTTGATTGCGTTGGATGCTTCTTCAAGGCAAACGAGCGTTTTGTTTAGGTCGATAATATGGATACCATTCTTCTCCATGAAGATGTATGGCGCCATTCTCGGATCCCACTTTCTTGTTAAGTGTCCAAAGTGAACACCAGCATCCAGTAAGTCTTTATATTCTATGTTGGCCATTAATAAATATATATTGATTTATAATATAAAAAGGAATTGAATCCCAACTTATCGTTTTGAGAACTGGAATTTTCTTCTTGCTTTTTTACGTCCTGGCTTCTTACGTTCCACCATTCGCGGATCACGGGTAAGAAAACCTTCTTTTTTCAATGCGGGCCTGTGATCTTCATTGAATTCACAAAGTGCCCGTGAAATGGCCATCCGGATGGCTTCTGCCTGTCCCTTGATTCCACCACCATCAACATTGATTTTGATGTCATAAACATCGTTTTCATTGATAAGGCTCAGGGGCTGCTTCACAACAATCTGATGCAAATCGAAAGGAAAATAAACTTCAAGGCTTCTGTTGTTCACAGTGATCTCACCTTTTCCAGGTTGCATATAAATTCTTGCTACAGATGTTTTCCTTCTACCGATTTTATTGATAACTTCCATTGATTGCTAGAATTAAAATTTAACTTCTTTTGGTTGTTGTGCTGTATGGGGATGTTCAGGTCCTGCATACACATGTAAATTTTTGAACAACTTACTGCCCAGTTTTGTCTTGGGCAACATCCCTTTTACTGCCTTCTGTACCAAGGTAATAGGGGACTTTTCCATCAGCATTTTCGGTGTAGAAATTCGTTGCCCCCCGGGGAAGCCAGTGTGACGAACATATACTTTGTCGTTCCACTTTTTGCCCGTAAGCCTGATTTTTTCTGCATTGATGACAATTACATTGTCCCCGCAGTCTACATGAGGTGTAAAACCAGGTTTGGTCTTTCCCCTTAAAATTTTTGCCACCTCACTTGCAAATCTACCAAGTATAGCTGATTGGGCATCCACTACGATCCAATCCTTCTGTACAGTAGCATCATTTGCTGATACGGTTTTATAGCTTAAAGTATCCACTGTGTAAACGTTTAATTATTAGCTTGTTAAATACATTTCACCCTCAAAAAGGGACACAAAGATAGAGGTAATTCTATTTATATGCAAAACATTCCAAGGTTTAGTGCCTGATTTTATGCAAAACTCACCTTTTTTATTGTCCAATCAAATCTTCGTGGGTAAAGCTGTTCCTTATAGTTATCCCTCCGTTTGTTCGGATTACTATATTTTCACCTTTTCTGATCAGTTGTTTTTTTCCAACTGCTTTATCAATACGGCAAAATCTTTCGGATAAGGAGCCATCACCACAATTGGCTTGCCGTCAAGGCCTTCAAAACCAATGGAGTAAGCATGGAGCGATACCCTTTGCATAATGGGGGATTCTTCTGTGCCTTTTTTGAGATTAAACCGTCTTTTTAGACTGGAAAGGTACAATGGCTTTCCACCATATAGCTCATCGCCACAAATGGGGGACTTCAGATAGGCCAAATGTACCCGGATCTGATGTAGCCTCCCTGTCACTGGTTTGCATTCTATTAATGAATGTGCAAAATAGGTCTTTAAGGTGGTGAAATAGGTAATCGCTTGTTTTCCTGCCTTATTTATCCTGGCAATGCCCTTATTAGTGGCGACAATACCGCGATCTACCAGCGTATGGTTATATTCATGAATGCCATCCACTACCGCATGATAGGTTTTGTCTATTTTCCTGTCTTCAAATTGGATGGCCGTGTTCCGGTAAGCTTCTGGATGCTTGGCGATGATCAGGCATCCGGAAGTTTCCTTATCCAGCCGATGGCTTACCTGCGCATCTGGGAGGTACATTTTTGCCAGATGAAGGATATTCTGGGATTCATGCCTATCCTCCAGAGTGGATAAATAGGGAGGCTTATTGATTACAATGTAATCCCCGTTCTCAAATAGAATAAGATTTTCGAAATCCGTTTTCTTCATACCATACAGCCTGCGCCTTCCAAAACTAAGCTGCGAAATTAATAAAAATAATGGAGGCTATCCTATTTAATCCAAATATTATTGTGCCGTTGCCCAATTCCCTTTTCCGCTTTTAGAGGGCTTTATCAAAGGTAAGGTGAAGCTGAAGATGGAGCCTTTTCCAAGCGCGGAAGTAACCGATATTTTACTTTTATGCCCCTCAAGAATATGTTTGACAATGGCCAGTCCAAGTCCGGTGCCACCTTTTTCCCTGGACCGGCTTTTCTCTACACGGTAGAACCTTTCAAAAATCCGGTTCAGATCTTCTTGTGGTATGCCTTTCCCATTATCTTTTATTTCAACCGCCAAGGTTTTTTTTCTTGCTTTCAAGTTGATAACCACCTCTCCGCCATGGTGATTGTATTTGATGGCATTGGCTATTAGATTTTGTATGGCCTGTGATATTTTATCCTTATCTGCGGAAGTCCTGTAAGTTTTGCCTTTGTCAAAATAAAACCTGATGATCACCTTCCGCTTGTCAGCCTTATGTTCTAATTGATCTATTAGCTCCAGGATAACATCTTTCAAATCGAAATCCTCAAAATGGAATTTCACCACCCCGCTTTCCATTTGGTTCAGGGTCAGTAGATCCTGCACTAATTTATCCAAGGTTTTCAGGCTTTTAGCAGCCCTTTTAAGAAACTTATAACGGACGTTCTTGTCTTCTATGGCCCCATCCAGTAAAGTATGCACATAACCCTGCGCCGCAAAAATGGGCGTCTTCAGTTCATGGGAAATATCCGCTATAAATTCCCTTCTGAAGGTGTTGTTTTTTTGTAAGGTTTCTATTTCCTTAAAAATAAGAAACTCCAATGCGACAGACAATAATAGTATAGAGAAAGAAAAAGTCAGCCCTCCCACTACCATAAGCAGTGTAGGGGAAATCTCATTCAGGAGGGACAAAGATAACACCGTAAGGCCTGAAATGGCAAATGCCAATAGTAAAGCAATACCCCTGGATGTAGTAAGCATATGTTAAATGATCTCAAATTTATAACCTACACCTTTAACGGTAGTGATGTAGTTTTCCCCTATTTTTTCCCTTACTTTTCTGATGTGCACATCTACCGTCCGTGCAAGGACATACACATCTGCCCCCCAAATATTCTGCAATAGTTCATCTCTACTTAAAACCATGTTAGGGTTTTTGGCCAAGAAATACAAAAGTTCAAATTCTTTTTTCGGAAGGATAATGGTTTTGCCGTTTTTATCGACCGTATAACTTGTTCGGTCAATAACCAGATCTTTGATCCTGATTTGGGAGAGGTCCCTGTCTTTTTGGGATTCCCTCCTAAATAAAGCAGATATGCGGCTGATAAGCGCCCTTGGTTTTATGGGTTTGTTGATATAATCATCAGCCCCCACTTCAAAAGCAGCTACTTCAGAATACTCCTCTGATCTCGCTGTTAAGAAAAGGATAAAAGTATTTTTGAGTTCTGCAATCTCCCGGATTTGTCTACACGTCTCAACACCGTCCTGATTGGGCATCATGATGTCCAAAAGAATAACCTCTGGCTTGAATTTGACAGCGGTTTTTACCGCCTTGAAACCATCATTGGCAGAGGAGACAAGATATCCTTCCTTTTCCAGATTATAGGTCAATATTTCCACAATATCCGGTTCGTCATCCACGACCAGTACCTTGATTTTTTGTTTGTCACTCATTGGAAGCTTGGAGGTTATACCACTCTAAATTGCTGCTAATTTATAAAAACAATAAAGATTAATGATCTTGCTCAATGAAAATCATTGAACAAAGCGGCTTAATTAGCTGAAAAAAGAAAGGATATTAAATTTGGGTTAAGAAAAGGTGAATTAAGGATGACGAAGGCCTGTGGCTTTAGTTATATCCATGTCCAGGGACCCCACTACCAGATTGGCTGTAATTTTCACCGGAATCCTGTTTTTATCATCCGTAATCCACACTTTTACCGGCCTTTCTCCGCTAAATAGTTTATTGCCCGGCATTGTGGGAGAAAAGACGAAAGTGTCGAACTCCCCAACTTTTGTTGAAATTCTTTCTTTCCCTTCAAATGTTAAGTTTATGTTATATAATTTTTTGTCAAAAAATCCACGGATGCTAATTTCTTCTCCTTTTGTAAGGCTGGAAAGATCCATGGTCCTCAAAAGATAAAAGCCACTGACTATACCCTGAACGTTTGCGGGAATGTCATGGGAGGTGGTTTCGTTGATCCTTTTGTTATCCCTGTCAAAAATGTTGACCGTGGCAGTTTCCTTTTCGTGGTCAAAATCGATCTGTTCATGCTTTCTATAATTGCCTTCTTCTATGTGGCGATAAGAAATATATGGGATCAGCCTGGCCGTGTCCATATAAGTCCCCCAATTGTCTTTGACATAGAAAATTTTAAAAATATTCAAGGTTCTGCCGTACACATCAATTTTATAAGTGGACCTGCCTTTGATCTGATAAATATTTTTACTGATTGTCATTTTGGCCTCTGCTGCATTAAAGAACAGGTATTTTACTTTAAAGGTCAACTCTTCCCCACCCGAGAATTGTTCATTCTGTTCCACTTTTTGCATATCTGAAAAAGTAAAGCTCATTATAAAAAAAAATAAAAGGATTTTGGGGATAAAATACATAGTTAAGTTGTCTTAAATCTACCATCTCAAAACCTATACCAATATGATTGTCAATTGTAAACGGTAAATGTTTAAATTTAGTGATACGAAATTGTAAAACAATGGTTATTCCGCTGTTGGTAATCCACGGGCGAATGTTTACTTTCACATTTATATTTCAATACAGATTCTTTTTGATCACACATATGAGCATAGATACAGAAAAACTTAAAGCCCTCCAGCTAACCCTGGATAAACTGGAAAAAACCTATGGGAAAGGCACGGTAATGAAATTGAGTGACAATACCGTTCAGGATATTCCGGCCATTTCTACCGGTTCTTTGGGCTTGGATATGGCTTTGGGAGTAGGGGGTATTCCAAGGGGCAGGGTCATAGAGATCTATGGGCCAGAATCTTCCGGTAAGACCACTCTTTCCATGCATTGTATAGCGGAAGCACAGAAAGCAGGTGGCTTGGCCGCGTTTATAGATGCTGAACATGCTTTTGACAAAAGCTATGCAGAAAAACTTGGAATTGATATTGAGAACCTTTTGATCTCTCAGCCGGATAACGGGGAGCAGGCCCTGGAAATTGCCGAGCATTTGATCCGATCAGGGGCCATCGATATTATTGTAATTGATTCAGTGGCAGCCCTGGTGCCCAAGGGCGAGCTGGAAGGAGAAATGGGAGACAGTAAAATGGGCCTTCAGGCAAGGTTAATGTCCCAAGCATTAAGAAAACTTACAGGAGCCATCAATAAAACAGGTTGTTCCTGCGTCTTTATTAATCAATTGAGGGATAAGATAGGTGTAATGTTTGGCAATCCTGAAACTACGACTGGGGGTAATGCCTTGAAGTTTTACGCTTCTGTCAGATTGGATATCAGGAGGATTGGCCAGATTAAGGAAAGTGCGGACAATATCCTGGGAAACCGGACTAAGGTGAAAGTAGTTAAAAATAAAGTGGCACCTCCATTTAAAGTAGTGGAATTTGACATCATGTATGGTGAGGGCATCTCCAAAGTCGGTGAGATAATAGACATCGGTGTGGAATTTGATATTATTAAAAAAGCGGGTTCCTGGTTTTCCTATGGAGGGAATAAATTGGGTCAGGGCCGTGATGCCGTTAAAACCATATTGTTGGACAATCCTGAATTAATGGAGGAACTGGAAGTGAAAATAAAGGAAAGGGCAGGCCTCAATAAACTGGAAAAAGGAAAAGGGAAGTAACAGTTTGGCAGGGGTATTTATAGTATAGGGTAATGTAGTATATGGTATGTAATATGGTAGTTCCAAATACCATATACTACATACCACTAAGCGGTCCTGATGGCTTCCACAGGATCCATCCTAGCGGCCAATGTTGCAGGCACAATCCCTGAAATAATCCCTATAACAGAAGACAATCCAACCCCCAACAGGATGTTATTGAGGGACATGCTAACTTCCAAGCTACCTAAGGGGATAAAAGTAATAAGGAATACGAGTCCTATTCCGGCCAAGCCGCCTATCAAGCTGAGAAAAACGGCTTCAAATAAAAACTGCATTAATATGAAGTAATTTTTTGCGCCAAGTGATTTTTGAATGCCAATGATATTGGTCCTTTCCTTTACCGATACAAACATGATGTTGGCAATCCCAAATCCACCCACCAGAATAGAAAAACCCCCTATTACCCAACCTGCTATACTGATCACATCAAAGATGGATCCAATGGCATTTTGGATAAATTCTGATTTGTTTAAAGAAAAATTATCTTCTTCTGTGGGCTTAAGCCCTCTTTTTGCCCTTAATAAACCTGCCATTTCATTTTCCAGGGCTATTAGACCTGTATCATTGTCCCGTCCTTTTGCAGCTATGATAGGTTCTATGCCCCAGCGGCCCAAATAATACATTTTACCAAAAGCACCATAAGGGATCAGGCAAACGTCATCTTTAGAGGGCATATCAAATAATCCTTCGCCTTCTTCTTCAAAGACACCTATTATTATAAACTTGTTTCCTTTGATTTTCACTTCCTTTCCCAATGGGGTAGAATTGGGGAACAAGGCCCGTGCGATTTTAACTCCGATCAGGCCTACGTTTCTTGCCGCTTTTATTTCTAGTTCGGTAAAAAAACGACCTTGGTCTATGGGGATTTCATAAACCTCCTTATGGTCGAAAACCACTCCTTCCACATTAGCTCCCTGGTAAGAATTGCTTTGATACTTAAGGATGGTGTTGGCAGAAGCCGAAATCGTGATAGCTTCCATGTTTTTTAGCCGTTCTTTCAGGAAATCATATTCGGCTTGGGTGCCCGGGGGCCTCCTGAAATACTTCCACCAAGGGTATTCTTGGGGTCCGGAGGAGAAGGGGAACCGATCTACCCGTACCACGTTGGTTCCCAGGAAGGAAAAACTGGATTTAATGTTGTTCTCTAAAGAATCCACCAAGGTAAAAACGGCAATTATGGCAAATATACCAATCGTCACCCCTAGTAGAGAAAGAACCGTTCTTGTCAGATTAGCCTGGAGAGCTTGAAGGGCAAACCGGAAACTCTCCCATATTAGTTTGATGATAATCACGCAGTGTGGATTTAGTTTTAAACTATTTGACAATATAGGTAGATTTGGGCATGATTTTTATTATATTTGCGGTTTTTACGACTGTTTCGTAATCAATATTTATTAAGAAATTATTCCAAACTATCTATGAAATTATCTGATTTCAAATTCGAGGTTCCAAGAAAGCTTATCTCTTTATATCCGTCAGAAAACAGGGATGAGTCGCGATTAATGGTGGTTCATAGAGCAACAGGAAAAATCGAGCATAAGGTATTTAAAGATGTCATTGAGTATTTTGATGAGGGTGATGTCTTCGTCACCAATAACACCAAAGTTTTTCCAGCAAGACTGTATGGAAATAAAGAAAAGACAGGGGCTAAAATAGAAGTGTTTCTATTGAGGGAATTGAATCAGGATCTGAGACTTTGGGACGTATTGGTGGATCCCGCCAGGAAAATAAGGGTAGGAAACAAGCTTTATTTTGGGGACAGTGATTTAGTGGCTGAAGTGATCGACAATACTACTTCCAGGGGCCGTACCATTAGGTTTTTGTTTGATGGTACAGACGAGGAGTTTTATAAAACCGTCGATACATTGGGGGAGACGCCTATTTTGAAAGAATTTATCGAAAGGGAGGTAGAGACTTCGGACAGGGAGAGGTATCAAACCATCTATGCAGAACATGTGGGAGCTGTAGCAGCTCCAACAGCAGGGTTACATTTCACCAAGCATCTGTTAAAAAGGCTTGAAATTAAAGGAGTAGCGGTTAGCCCTATTACTCTTCATATCGGTTTAGGGACATTCAGACAGGTAGACGTGGAAGACCTTACCAAGCACAAGATGGACTCGGAAAATTATGATATTCCCCAAGGAACAGTTGATTTGGTAAATAAAGCGCTGGACAGGAAAAAGACCGTTGTCTCTGTAGGTACTACGGCACTTAAAACGATTGAATCCTCGGTAACAGCAAACGGCAGGCTAAAAGCCTCCAGTGGATGGACGGATAGGTTTATCATTCCACCGTATGAGTTTAAAATTGCCAATGCATTGATCACTAATTTTCACTTGCCAGAATCAACCCTTCTAATGACGACTTCCGCTTTTGGAGGTTACGACCTGATTATGAAGGCTTATCAGGAGGCCATAAAAGAAAAATACAAATTCTTCTCCTATGGAGATGCGATGTTGATATTATAAAAATCCCGGAGGGATGGCACGATGATAGAAAAGCAGGTTAATCAACCGGGCATAAATCCCGGAGGGAAATCGACGGATGATGCGGTTTTTTCTATAATCAATTCAGCCCTTCTATGTTGCAATCCAAACTTCAGGATGTTTTTTTTTATTAATGGATAGAATTTTTATATTTATATCATAAATCCGAAGAGGAAATGGGCTCTGCTGGAGAGCAACCCATCAGCAATAGGTTTATGACGGAGAATATAATCCCACGCCTCTTTAATTAGAGGCTTTTTTATTATGAATATTCTTTGTCTTTGATGGCTTTATAAACTCATTTTTTTTCAAAGACTTTTACTTTTCTCCGTAAAACAACCTTCTATTAACAGACTCGCAGAGCTGCAATGACATTTTCAATTTATAGGGATATTGAGCCGTAGCCTCTGGGATAACAGTCAATAAATTGCTGCAAGGGCTGTTAACGGTCT
>JBBDSC010000166.1:0-26271 GCA_040905145.1 Anditalea sp. | reverse complement strand
AAATATCGATAAAGACTTCCTGTATGCAATCCTGAACAAAATCCTGGTCTGCCACTATGGATAAGCCATACTGAAAAAGCCCTGTGGCAAAATGTCTGTATATTCCTTCCAGTCCATTCCTGTCGCCATCTCTCAGTCCTTGCCACAGGCTATTGACATCCTCCAATTCAATTTGGGAAGCTTGGCTTTTCACAAAGGTTATTTTGGTTTATTGAAAAAGAATAGTTAATGATAGAAAAAAAATCAGAAAATGACAAATAAAGATTACTTTTTGCGTCAGCTATCCTATTAATTTAACATGATGAAACATTTTGCCAACCTATTACTTATATGAAATTCAATTTGTCCCTAATGTTTGTTCTCTAATCAGCACTTATTTTATGGTTGATTTTCACCCCTTTCGGGATAGAAAATTATTTTGGTATAGGGTAAGGGGGTGGGAAGGTTGGGGGGAAGGCACAATAAAACTTAAGCAATCCTTTATTTTGTCTCTGATACCTTCACACCAACTTCACCAGCAAACTGTGTCATCCCCTTCCTTATTCGCTTCACGATCTCAGGATTTTCCGCTGCCCGGTTATATCGTTCGGCTGGGTCGGTCTGCAAATTGAATAGTTCAGGGTCTCCATTGGCGAGCCGCAATTTCCAATCGCCGATGCGCATCGCCTGCAATTCATCCCGCAGAAAATAGGCATATTCTTTACGGGGAGATGCCTCTGCCTGACCTTGAAGAAATGGCATGATATCATACCCGTCTATAGGATGATTTGGCATTTCTGCCCCGGCAAGCGATAAAAATGTACGGTAAATATCCGGACTGGCCACCATTTCATCCGAAACCTGCTTCGAAAGAATCTTTCCCGGCCACCGGATCATCGCAGGAACACGCGTGCCTCCTTCGTAAGTAGTAGCTTTTGAACCTCGCAACGGCCCTGGTGAGCCTGCATGCCAGGGTTTGTTTCCAGCCTGTTGCATCCTTTCCGGCATATTCATCCAAGGCCCATTATCCGAGGCGAAAAATACAATGGTTTCATCACTTATTCCATGTTCGTCAAGGGCTGCCAACACCTGCTCTACACTCCAGTCGATCGTTTGAATGACATCGCCATATAATCCAGCTCCCGACTTGCCCCGGAAATGCTGAGTAGTACGTATCGGCAAATGAGGCATGTTGTAGGCCAGATAAAAGAAAAAAGGCTGGCTTTTTCCCGCATTGGATTTTATGAAAGAAACCGCTTCCTCCGTATAACGGACGGTCAATGAGTCCTGATTTATGGGATGTTCCAGCATTTCAGTTCCACGGTAATATCCCAATGGTTCATCAGTTTTCACCCAAGGCTTTATATAATCATTGGAATAGGGCAGGCCAAACCAGGAATCAAATCCCTGATTTGGGGGCAGAAATTTTTTCTGTTTGTAACCCAGATGCCATTTACCTGCCATCCCTGTAATGTAACCGGCCTCTTTCAGCCCCTCTGCCAGTGTAAGTTCACTTTCAGGCAATCCCCCTTCTCCGTCCGCACCGGTACCTCCTCCAAATTTGACCCTTGGCATATACCTCCCTGTCATCAATTGTGTTCTGGAAGGAACACACCATGATCCGGTAACAAAGGATGTAAAACGCATGCCCTGTTCCGCCAGGGCATCAATATTCGGGGTTCTGATAATGGGATTTCCATAACAGCCCAAATCCCCATAGCCCATATCATCTGTAAAAAGGATGATAATATTAGGCTGCTGGGAACCATCGGGCTTCTGGCGATTTTTAAAACCTCCCATCACTAATCCAATGGCCAATAAAACGCCCAAAAAGAAATAAATTTTCATAGCAATAATATTTCCGGTTGTGGTAAAACTTTAAATCTCTTTACTTGTTCCAGGGACATAAGAACTGGCTCCATGCCTAACGATACAAATGCTTCAGATTCCTATGGGAAATTTCTCCCTTAGATACCATTTTATTGCTTTTACCTATGGCAGTCATCCAATCCAATTCTGGCTACAACCCGGGGTCCCACCATTTATCCAGTTCTTTCTGTAATTCCTTGACAAGGTCCGGTTTACTTGCAGCTAAATTTTCCTTCTCAAAGGGATCTTTATAGACATTATATAACTGCACTTCTTTATCCTGCATATTGTCAGCCTCCGGAACGATCAATTTCCAAGGATTGGTAATAATCATCCGGTTTTCCAGACTTTTCTCCGGCTGATCCACCCGTACCATGTCATGTGAAAAATCCAAGCTGAATACTGCATCCCTAGCCTCCAATGCTTTTGTATCCCTTACATTGATGCCTTCCATCTCCGGCAACGGATCCAATCCGGCTGCTTCAAGACTGGTCACTGCTATATCAAGACTACTCGCCAAGGTCGTGGTATCCATTTTAGGGGATATTTTACCCGGCCATTTGTATATGATAGGGGTCCGGATCCCCATTTCCCGGGGATCCTGCTTGGATCCCGGTGCATATTTATTGGAAACGACAGGATCCTGTATCCATCCGTTATCCGTTACAAATACTACCATAGTATTTTCGGTCAACCCTTTTTCTTCTATTCGATCCAATAGCTGTCCGACTGTAATGTCCAACCACTCACACATCGCCCAATATTGGGCAATTGGCTTGGTAGGGGCATTTGGTAAATACTTTTGTAATAATGAATCGGGTGGCGTGTGGGGCGAATGGGGCAAAAAAGGAGCATACCAGACAAAAAACGGTTTATCCTGACTTATTGCGGTATCCATAAAATCGAAAATCGGCTGCATCCCTTCCCGCCCGATTTTCAAACCTTCATCACCATGTCGTCCTCCTTTTTCAGGATCGCCATGGGTCATGCCATAGGTAAAGCCGCCTTCTTTCCAATTTCCTCCCCACCATTTCCCCGACTGAAAAGATAAATATCCTTGTTCTTGTAATAATTCTGGAACTGTTGGGTGTTTTTGAAATTCATCCAGATATTCCCTATAAAGCTTTGACCTCTCCAACTGCCAATCCTGGCTATATGACTTACCTTCAAAAGCAAAAGTAGGATCATTCCCTGTGATCCCATGCTGATGTGGGTATAATCCGGTAATAATAGAAGCCAGGGAGGGACTGCACAATGGCGCAGTCACATATCCCCGGGTAAATGTCAATCCTTCATGAGCCAACCTATCAATATTCGGAGTCTCAATGTAGGGATGACCCATAAATCCGTAGTCGCTCCAGGCCTGATCATCGGAAATGATATAGATGATGTTGGGTTTTGTTGCCTGTCCATAGGCCATTGATCCTGCCATAAGAAAGCACATTAGGACGATTGATGGAAGTGTATTTTCTATTATTTTTTTGATGTTTATCATAATATCTTCTAGTAATTGTTTACCACTTTCAATTTAGGCATTAGCTTTTCCAACTCCTTAAAGGCTTTTTCCACCTTTACCTCATTCAGTGAAAGGTAAACGGTGACTTCCTCTATGCTTTTAACCTGCGCATATCCATTCCGGGCCAAGAGAAAACTCATGGTCAGGCATTGGATGATAAAAGCAATGGTAAATAATCTGGTCATGTATATACCATGCTTTAGTATGGTTCTTTTCATATCTTTACATGGGTTATTTTAAGCTAATGAGAAATGTTTAAATGACAGTTTTTACTTAAACTTTGCCTTTAGCATCTCTATAATTTCCCGAGTTTCATTTATCCGTTTCTTTAATGGCGCCTTATAGTGCCAGGCCTGATACTCCGGATCCGTACTGTGTTCTTCCAGTTGATGCTCGAGTTCATTTAAATATTGTTCACTTAATGCCAGGTATTTTGGAGCAGTAAGGGGATTATGAAAACTCCCGTTTTCTACCGTTATATAAATAGGGGTGGTATGGGCGACCTGTTTTGTTTTACCAAAGGTCCGTGCCGCAATCCATATTCCTTGATCTGCGGGAAGTTCAAGCACTATAGAAAGCTGGCTGGAAGATTGGTCGGGATCATCTACCGAAACCTGTGCCAGTATTTCACCATGTCCTACAATTTCCAATCTGCTGAGTGGCACCTGGGAAGGATGCCCAAAAGCCTTGGCACTAATAGTCAGAGTGGCTCCTTTGGACACATTTAAATGATCTCCCGGCAAAGAATCATTGATTGATAATTCCACGATTGGCCCGGAGGACACAAAAGTATGGCCGGCGGCCAGGCCTTCTTTCCAGGTTCTGTAGCTAAAGGGTTGACCAGTATAGGTGTAGAAGCGGACATTCCCGATTTGGGCCAGACGTGAAGCGGGCCCGGAATCATGATCAGTGCCACACCAGGGAAAGTCAGACCCCGCTACTGCTGTCAAAGGTATCCCCAGATCCAGCAGGTGGTAATAATTGTCAGTTATTAGTGGTTGATCAGACACACAAAACTGAAGAAGTTCCAGAACATCCACCTTGTTCCTTAGTCCATCCAGGATCAGCCCCCTATAGCCATGAAAAGAGGCTGCCTGGTGGGCATATCCCGTAATGCCCCCTAATTCATGCAGCCGGTCAAATACTTTATCATACAAATAATAATCCTTCTTGAATCTCACCCCTTCCGTGGCGCCCATGCCCAATGCATGCCCAAGTTCAGGAGTTCTGGGATCCTCCTGCCCCGTAGTAAGGATATAATCCTTTTCCTGGTAAACACCCTTTTCCCCCCAGTCATATTGGGCATAATAAGTTTGCCAAAAATCTCCCATCTGTAACATAACACCGGCATGTATATCCTCTGCCTGGATCCAGCTCATCAGCAATGGATCTTCCCTAGGTGAGCGCCTGACATGAATATGATTGTCTCCGGAATACCAACCCCGTTCAGCCATGTTTATCCATCGGGCCATTTCATATGTTTTTTGAATCCCCTTTCCAGATTGAACCTCCAGCTTATGATGCTGATCCAAATATTCATTGCCTTTAGAAATAGATAAATGATAGTTTCCAGGTGGCAGGTCCATTTCAAAGCTTCCATTGATATAAAAAGAGCTATCGGGTTGGTAGGCATATCCGTCTGCATGGTCCCAATGCCCATACATCACTCCAATGGCAGCTTCAGGAAGCATTTTGACCGGTTTATCATCCTGTGTCAGCCTTACGCGGACGGGAGTCTTTTGGCGGGTAGCGCTGTCGATGACGGTGATGTTTAAATGGCCGTTTTTTTGCTTTTGAGCGAGACTCTCTTCAGCCATCAAAAGCAGGAGGAGTACTACGGGACCGGTCTTCTTTAAAAACAGGAATATCTGGTTACAGAAAAACTTAACTTTTTGGTTACTGTTTTCTTTACGCTTCAATATTTTCATTTTTTCGTATCTGTTGTATTCCATTCTGATCATGCATTGATGATCTTAAACTCATCACTCACACAGCATCAACTTATGTTGTTCGCAACACTCAATACCCTGGATTCTGATCTTCGGAATTAATTTCAGGATTATTATCAATTTCAACTTTGGGAATAGGGAAAAGAAGAAAAGAATCAGGTACATCAACACCCTTTGCAGCATTGATTACCTCTTTAACCGTGTTGGAACGAACCAGATCAAACCATCGCTTATGCTCACATAAGAATTCATAGGCGCGTTCTTCTAAGACTAGCTCCCGAAATGATTGCGCTGTGGGTGCTGTTTCTAAAGTGAAATCAACGGGTGAAGGAGCAGTTGGTTGATGCCCATATGCCCGCCGGTGAACCATGTTCAGCCGTTCTAGCGCAAGACTTGTTGGTGCGCCATTCGCTTGGCTTGCGGCTTCAGCATAAATAAGTAATGCATCCGGATATCTGTAAATTGGAAAATCATTGCCATGGCTAGGGGCGAAGCCAGCATCTTTAAACTTTCCAAACATAATAGGTTGATCCGGACCATTTTGAACAATTACTCCAGACTTAGTCGGATAGGATGTATATACATTAAACTGATATCTTAAATCTTCTCTATCCCAATCTCTTAAAAGGGGAAAAGTAGGCAAGCCGTAAAAAGAGCCGTACCCGCCAGAGGAGTAGGCACTGTTGGACATAGCATATTGTTGCGCAATCTGTGATCCTCCTAAGGATCTTGAATACTTAAAGGAAAAAACATCCTCAGTAGAGGTAATGGCCGTTGGGCCGAAAATAAGCTCAAAATCCGATGCTTCTGAAACAGGTACAAGCGAATAAGCTCCTGAGTTTATCACTTCATCCGCCTTATCACGCGCCTCAGCCCAATTTTCATTTATGAGATATATGTCCGCTAACATGGTTTTTGCAGCCCATATCGTTGGTTTCCCAGCTAAAGCCTGCGTGGGAGGAAGATTGGTTTCAGCAAATATTAAATCTTCAATGATGAAATCATATACCTCCGCTACAGAAGCCCTTTTTGCAGAAACTGCCTCTGTATCCAGGCTTTCCGTTGGCTCAGACCGTAAAGGCACGCCTCCCCAGCTTCTTACCAGATCACGGTAAGCCAAGGCCCGTAAAAAACGCGCTTCACCCAGCAAGGCATTCTTTTCCGCCTCATCCATGACAATGGCGGGAACATATTTCAAGGCTATATTGGCGTTTCGGATGGTCTGGTAAAAAGAGCGCCAGGCAGCATCTGTTCTTGCTATCGAAGAGCTATTCATTACGTATTGGGAAAGAGGTAAATAAATCCCCGTTCCTAGCGCATAATCCTCTGCTCCTGTAAATTGCCCTCCCCAATCAGTTCCTCCATAAGTTCCCCGAATAGGTGTATAAATAGCATCAATAGCGGCTAGTGCATCTGCCTTCGTCTTATAAAAGTTGGCAGAAGATAATCTATCATCAGGTTTTTCAATGAGTATGTCATCCATACAGGATGTACTTAAGGAACAAACTAAAATTGCAAGTATTATTTTCCCCCTGTCTAACAGGCTGAAAACTCCGAATAATGTTTTTTTCATATCTAAATCCTTTTAAAAAGAGCCTATAAGTTAAAGAACAAAACGTACTCCGAATGTGTACATTTTGGTATTTGGATAACCTGCATTGTCAATGCCCAGCGAAATGGAATTACTACCCCCCCGGGTGTTAACCTCAGGATCGTACCAGGAGTATTTTGTAAATGTCAACAGGTTCTGTCCACTGACATATACCTGCAGGTTTTTAACCCACGTTACCCCTATATTGGAAACAGGAAGGCTGTAAGCTAATTGGATATTCTTTAATCTTAAAAAAGACCCATCTTCTACATAGCGGTCTGATGCTGAGTAGATCGTTTTAGCGCTAACTTTAGGATATTTTGCATTTGGGTCGGGATTGGAAGGAGACCAGTGATTGTCGTAAAATTCTTTAAGCTGGTTCTCCCCCCAATAAAAACTATTCCCCACTGCGGATAAATTCACATTAAAGATATCACCTCCCTGCATGCCTTGAAAAGAATAATTCAATTCAAAATTTTTAAAGGACATCCCTGAAGACAGACTATAGATAAAATCAGGGTTTGGGTCTCCAATTATTGTCCGATCAGCACTGGTGATACCAGCAACCCCATCTAAATCCTTGTATTTTATTTCTCCATTTTCATCTAAACCATCCTCCAGAAAACCGTAAAAGACGCCAACAGGCTGGCCGACCCGTACCAGGTTTACGGGCACTGCCAATGGTTGCGGAATATTTACGCCAAAAACGTCACTTCCACCTGCCAACTGTATAACCTCGCTTTTATTATTCGAAAAGTTTACATTCATATCCCATTTAAATGCCTTATCAATAAGAGTTGCGTTTAAACCGAGTTCTATGCCTGAATTCCGTATTCTGCCTATGTTGCTGATCGTGCTTGAGTACCCGGTTGATGTGGGAAGCTGAACATATGAAAGCAAGTCTTTGGTATCTTTTCTGTAATAATCAACTGTAAGGTACAAGCGGTCTTGAAGAAGCCCTATATCCATTCCTATGTTAGATTGTGCGGTGGTCTCCCACTTTAAGTTAGGATTGGCAAGATTTGTCAGACTGGGCGCATACCCAATGTACCGTTCATCATTAAAAACAGTCCGATAAGAGCTTAACGTATTAAGCGTTTGATAAGGATCAACAGC
The DNA here is from genome assembly GCA_040905145.1 of Anditalea sp. Classification (GTDB taxonomy): domain Bacteria; phylum Bacteroidota; class Bacteroidia; order Cytophagales; family Cyclobacteriaceae; genus DATGMS01. The sequence continues at coordinate 18,251 of JBBDSC010000166.1, read as the reverse complement.
TGTGCTTCCGGTTATCCCCCAGGAAAGGCGGAATTTTAAATCAGAGAGTACTTGCAGATTTTTACCAAAATTTTCATTAATAGCTCTCCAGGCAAATGCAGCAGAAGGAAAATAACCCCACTTATGCCCTTCACCAAAACGGGAAGACCCATCGCTCCTGATACTTGCAGTAAGCAGGTAAGTGCCTCTATAGGAATAATTTGCTCTGCCCAGATAAGAAAATAAAGCCCATTTTGATGAACCACTTTCAGGATTTCCAGGGACACTGCCTGATTGTAAATTGTTCGTTTCCAACTGATCTGTCAGAAAACCAGTTACAGTACCTGAATTAAAACTTCTGAAGGAGTTTTGCTGATACGTAACCCCTCCTAATAGACTAATATCATGTTCCTGATTAAATTGCTTAGTATACGTTAATGTGTTTTCATTCAGGAGATTTACCCATTCAGCAGAAGAAATACTTGCCCGGCCTGTTGGGGTATTGTCAAGCACACGAGACGAATAATTATCTTCCCTGTTAAAAGAAGCTTCTACGCCTATGGATGTTTTGAAAATCAAGCTTTCAATCGGTTCATAGGCAAGTGCGGTTCCGGCCAATATATACTTTGTGTTTAATTGTTGCTTTCGTTCCAAAGCCATTGCCAAGGGATTCTTCAATTCATTTGGGCTAAAGATATAGCGTCTTACATTACTGAAATCCCCATTTTCATCATAGGGGTCAACTGTTGGAGGAGCGACTAACACTGCCGATAAAACAGTGCCGCCTTTTTGGCCATTGATGTCTATTTGTGCCATATCTGCATTAGATAGAGTAGAATTATAGGACAATTGAATTTTGTCACTAATCTTCTGAGATATATTCGCTCTGAGGGAGATCCGCTTAAGATTTGAACCTTCGATGATTCCCTGCTGCCCCAGATAACTTCCTGATATCGAATATTGCGTGTTCTCATTCCCTCCTGTGGCATTGATGGAATGATTCTGCATGGGCGCTGACCGGAACAATAAATCCTGCCAATTTGTCCCAACACCGAAAGAATTTACTTCCTCCTGCGTAAAATATGGGGGGAAGCCGTCATTAGCCGCACGTTCATTCGCTATTTGAGCAAATTCTGATGCGTTCATCATGTCTATTGTTTTGGTTACCTGCTGTATAGCGTAATAACTATCAAAAGTCACCTGGGACCTGCCTGGTTTTCCACTTTTAGTGGTAATCAATACCACTCCATTGGCACCGCGCGAGCCATAAATAGCTGTAGCAGAAGCATCCTTTAGAACTTCTATGGATTCTATATCATTTGGATTTATCCCATTTGGATTACCCGAAAGGGCAAAACCGTCTACGACATAAAGCGGCTCATTATTCCCTTGCAATGAATTCCCCCCGCGGATACGAACACTTATATTTGCCCCCGGTGCTCCTGAATTTTGCAGAACATGCACACCAGTTGTCTTTCCCTGAAGTCCCATCAATACATCTGGAACAGGATAAGCAGTTAACTCTTCTGAAGAAACGGACCCTACAGATCCCGTGACATCACTCTTTTTCACCGTTCCATAACCAATCACAACCACTTCTTCCAAAGAAGCCATATCTTCCGCCAAGGTCACATCAATCACACTTTGGTCCCCAACGGAAATTCTTTGGGTCTCAAAACCAATAAAGGAAAATACCAAGGTAGATTCTTCCGGGACGGACAAGGTATATTTCCCATCAAGATCGGTAGCTGTGCCAATGGCAGTTCCCGTAACAGAAACCGTAACCCCTGGTATGGGTTTTCCATTGGCATCCGTAACGGTGCCGGTAACCGTAACATCCACAAACTCCCTGTTATCTAAAGAAAAATTGGAATTGGTCCTTCTTTCAAATTCCCCAAATGTCTTTCCTTTCTTTACCTCATTTAGGGAAAGGTAAACTTTGACTTCTTCCTCGTTTTTCACCTGGGCATTACCATTCCAGGCCAGGAGCAGGCCCATGGTCAGGCATTGCATACCACAAGCAATGGTGAATAATTTGGTCATGTAGATGACATGCTTTAGTACTTCTTTTTTCATAAGATTACATGGTTTGTTTAAGGCTATTGCTGTTTGCTCAATTAACTGTGACCGGAAAGGCCATAAAAATGCAAATATATTTTGCGGTTAAAGGCTTTTCCCAATGGATTTTCTGACTTAACTGAAAGGAATAGCTAATAATAGACAATAAATTGCAATAGGGCAAATAAAAAAATCGAAAAATTCACTTCTATCTTTAGGTACATAAAGTCTTGTTTTCCCATGATGGAAATGAAGACACTATAAATAACTCTCTATTGTCTTCAGGGAAGGATATGATAAAAGCCTTAACCTTCATTTTTCCAGCACTTCCATCAGCACCCGCCCTTCCACATCCTGCATCGACAATCCAAGCATATGGGCAATCGTAGGAGCAACATTTAGGGTTACGTACCAATCCGATTCGGTGGCCTTTCCGGATCCCATTACCCGACAGCACAAGAGCGGGATAATTTTAAAAAAAGATAACGATTGTGAAACCAACAGGGGTCGAATGAGTTAAATCAACCAGCTATCAATTTCTCGTCACGACTGGAAAGGGGGGATATAGTAATATCCAAAAATGCACCACTGGCATTATCATCGGCAACAAACTGAGGCGTACCATTTACCTGTTCAAACGATGAACGATGAATGTGACCGGAAAAAATCCCTAACAGGTTTGGGGCGGAAAACACTTCCTTATAAAAGCTCATTGTTGTGTCTGTATGTCCTGATTCAGGCCATTGCGGACGACGTTCTATTTTATAAATACGATCAGTAGCTGCTCCCCAATCGGGATGCCCGCATCCATAGCTTACAGGCCGTCCGGGTGAATACATGGGAATATGTACCAATAAAATTAATGGGACACCGCTCTTTACATGATCTTTGAAAACCCTCAGTTGCTTCTCGGAAATCTGATACGTGGAGTTATCAATAGCCAAAAAACGTATCCCTTTGATATCATAGGACGCAATCATAGGGTCTTTACCCTGATAGAGTGGCAGAAGGCGCTTTTCAATCCATGTCGAACGCAAGTCTTCCAAAGAACCTTCCATCCCCTCATAATGCCAGTCGTGATTACCGGCAACGTAGATATAAGGAATCCCTGCTTCTTCAAGCCTGGCAATGGCCCATTCGATGGCAGCTTCTGATGGCCAACTAAAAATATCGCCAGGAAGGGCCAATAAGTCTGCTCCAGACTCTTTCGCGCGCTGCAGCGTCTGCTCAAAAGACTCTTCAGGATTTGTTGGCTCACTCGTTTGAAAGTGAGATGTCTGATTATATGCTTTAGCCATACGGTCGCTATACTTTCGATAAGGTTCACCGCGCTCATCATTCATCCAAAGATGAGTATCAGCCGCAAGGAACACCCTAACAGGTTGCGTTACCACTTTTGAAAAATATTTGACCCCGTTTTCATCTAAAGTAATATAACCTTGTAAAGACATCTTCTCCTTATCGGGAGGATGGCCATTTGCAGAGACTTGGGAAGCTGCTCCCAATCCAAGTAGTCCCGACGATGCTTTTTGTATAAACGAACGACGTTTCATAGTTTTTAAATTTATTTAAATAACAAGTTGATCGGATAGAATTATGTGTTTGGTTAAAATCGCGAGATGCTTACCCAATAGTTAAGAACAGGCTTGCGATAAAGATTCTTCCAATATTGATTCCTCAAGCGTGATTTTTATATCGTCGAGTAAACCCGGGCATTCCAGCCCGAGATTCTCACAGGTAGGGTCGAGGACAGGCGCACCGCTTTACATTTGTTCTTTTGCTAACAAATCCGAAGTTATGTTTCCAGTCCCCGCCACGTCAAACGCAGCGTGCGCATTTAACGCACTGCGGCCTTTTCCTCTAACGCTCACTACCACAGCCTTTAACCGCAGCAGCTTAGAGGCGGTTTGGAGCCGGGGCCTGTACCCCGAGTCTGAGGGGCCTGCCCCCATCATTTGCACAGCATCAACTTGCGTTGTTCGTGACACTCAGTAGCCCGGGTTTTGAACAAGGTTTTCATTATTTCCGATTTCTGCAGTTGGAATCGGAAAAAGCAATTCTCTTTGGGTCAAATTAGGTCCATATACAAAAGTATGGCCTACAAAATCTTCAAATTCGCCTGTTGTAAGGTTGTATGCTTTTAGTAGGCGAACCATATCAAACCAAGTTTTATTTTCGTAGCTAAGCTCATGCCATTTCTCTTCCCAAGTTGCATCTCTAAATTCTTCTTGCGTGAGGCCGGATAGTTCTGGAAGTTCTGCTCTTCTTCGTATCTGATTCACGGCTTCATAAGCTGTCTGTGTTGGCCCGGATATTTCATTTTCGGCCTCTGCATAAATAAGTAATAACTCTGCATAGCGGAATAATGGCCAATTCAGTCCGGAAAATGCTGTTTCTGTATGTGCTATCGGATCAAACCATTTATAAATATGCCAACCGCCCAAATCAATGACCGTATTGCGATTGGTTTCCAGAGTAAATTCACGGTAATAGAATTGTTTTTCTTCCGTCCGTTTATCTTCTGATTCATAAGATTCAATAAATTCTTCTATAGGAAAGATCATGCCTGTCTCACTAGCATATAAAGATATTCCCATATTATTCGGAGTAAATAATTGCTGAAAACCATTACGATCTATAATGTCTTTGTCGTATTGCACCATTAAAATATGTTCTCCCATATTTTCTGTTTCCTCATTGCGAAAATCAGCATAAGAATCAAATAGATAAAACTCACCAGATTCGATAACCTCTAAAGCTTTGTCTTTAGCAAGGTTAAAATATTCAGAACCTGCCTGTAAAGGATACCCGGCCATGGATAGATATACGCTCGCCATTAATGTTTTTGTTGCTCCTAAAGAGACTCTTCCGCTTTGATCAGTAAAGGGCAATCCCGAATTTTCAGCCCATTGCAAATCTTCGATTATTACATTATATACATCTGCAATAGTCGCTCTTTCAGGAGCTAACTGTTCCGATGTAATATCCAAAGGCTCAAGAATTAATGGAACATCACCAAAAATTCTGACTAAGTTGTAATAATAATATGCGCGCAAAAACCTAGCCTCGCCCAGAAGCTTGTTTTGGGAGTCAGTATTCATTTGTATTTCGGGAATTTTTTCTATCGCTACGTTAGCATTTGCAATGCCACGATAGTGACTGTTCCAATATGTTCCGAGGTATGGGTTATCTGAGTTGATATCGAGATTTCTTATACTGGAATTGATCGGACCTGACGATCCTAATGCAATAGTATTGGTAAGTCCAGTTGGAAACTCTAACATCAACCAGGCAGCTCCACCAAACCCACCTCCATTATGAACTGTTCGAAGGTCTTCATAAATAGCATTCACCGCACTTGAAGCATGTTCTGGTTGTGTATAATAGTTTTCCATGGTAATATTGGATGGGCTGGTTTCTGTTATTAAATTTTCACATCCCAACAGAAACACAGTCAATCCACACACCAAAAATTCGCAGGTTAATTTATTTTTAAGTTTCATGTATATTATTTTAAATGTGAAATGTTTCAAAATTCTAAGTTCACTCCCACCATAAATACTCTAGCTTTTGGATAATCATCAAACGAACCCCGCCCTCTCGAAAAGCTTGCAGTTGTAGTCGAAAGTTCAGGGTCATAACCCGGGAATTTTGAAATTAGAAAGAAGTTCTGAGCACTTGTATAAATTCTTAAATTCCTTAGGCTTATAGAATTTAACCATTCTTGCGGGAAAGTATAAGAAAGTGCTAGATTCCTTCCCCTGATAAAAGACCCATCTTTTAATCTGTGCGTATCATTGTTCGTGTCATAACCAACCTGCAGAGGCTTATTTTGCGCAATCGGAGTATTTTGATTTTCAGGTGTCCAGGCATTCAAGACGGTTCTTGCCATATTATTATATGCGCCTGTACGGTCTTCTATCACTTGAGTAATTTCCCACATCACATCATTTCCATACATGAATTGAAGATCTATGGACATTTCGAAGCTTTTATAAGCGAATGTATTAATCAATGTGCCATATCCATCAGGCAAACCATTACCAATAGGTAACCAGTCTTCTGAAGTAATAACCCCATCATTATTAACATCTTCATATTTAATGTCCCCCGGACGTCGGTTATAAATTGCAGCTTCGTCTTCTTCATCTGTACCCCAGGTGCCCAAACGATTATAGCCTACAAAAGTATTAACAGGCATCCCTTCACTGATAATGCTTCCAGGGGTACCACCGGGAACAGAACCCATCAAAATATCAGATCCACCATGTAACTTTAGAACCTTGTTCCGATTCATTGTCCAATTAAAGATAGTACTCCAAGAGAAATCAGAAGCATTAATATTAAATGTAGTTACAGCTAACTCTAATCCACGATTTTCCATATTTCCTATATTTTCCATAACCGTTGCATAACCACTTGTCCTAGGAACCGGACGGGCTAATAACATATCCCTTGAAACCCTGTGGTAAACATCCGCTTCCAGCGAAATTCTGTTATCGAATAATCCCAATTCCAATCCAATATCAAACTGGGCATTGGTTTCCCATTTTAATTCAGGATTGGCCAGCCTTTCAACACCAATCCCCATGTTTCTGCTCCCGTCAAATATTGCCGTATATGTGCCTAAACCAGCTTCATATTGATAATTTGAGATCTCTGAATTACCAGTTAACCCATAGCTGGAGCGTATTTTAAGGTTGGAAATAAATCGGCTATTTTGCAGGAATTTTTCTTCAGTTAACAACCAGCCAATTGCCAAAGAGGGGAAAAAAGCATATTTATTATTTGCTCCAAATTTTGAAGAGCCGTCTACACGACCTGTCACTGTGGAAAGATATTTATTATTATAGGTGTAGTTTACTCTCCCAAAAAAAGAAATCATACTATACTTATCGGCTGACGAAGTCGAAGGTCGTGGATTACTTCCAATACCCAAATTATTGTACTGAAAATAGTCATCTAAAAACCCCCATGTTACGGCACTCGAAGAAAAACTACCTGATGTCTGCAGCGATTGCCCCAATAGAGCATTAATAGTGTGAGTATCTTCTATTTCAGCCAAATAAGTAAGAATATTCTCAAATTGCCAGCTCTCACGTTGGGTGGATGAAAGGCTAGCTATACCTCCTTGATTCTGCGATACCCAATCCACATTACGGCCAGAGTATCGATTGATTGCCTGATTAACAATATTCGTTGCAACCATTGTCCTTAATTCCAAACCTTCCCTAAATTCAATGTTGGTAAACATGTTAGCAAGTGTGTTTTTAGTATCGATGATATGACTATCACCTACGGCCACCTGCCTTTGATTTGGGCCTTCCACACCTGGGTAAGTTTCACCTCTAGCCCATGTTCCATCTGGAAACTTTACAGGTATGATAGGAATATTCTGATACACTGCCCTATAAGCCCAATGTGAAAGATCTCTTTCCGATTGCACATTATAACTGATATTGCCACCTACAGATAGCCAATTATTTATTTCGGAATTAATCACAAAACGTCCGGAATAACGATTTAGCCAAGAATCTTTCATAACCCCATCTTCATCTCTATAATTTAAATACAAACCAAAATTTGTCTGTTCATTACCGCCGGCAAAAGACAAGCTATGATTATGTGTTATTGCATCCTGAAATGCTTCATCCTGCCAATCTGTATCATATATTGGATTTAAGTTTTCATCAAAAAGCTCAGGATTACCTTGGTTATTGCCTATTATAAAATCTTGTCTTTTATCTACTGGATTGATATAATTACCTCTGGCAAAACCTTCAGGATCAAATTTAAGCGCATTTTGGTAGGCAATTTCCTCGATCATTAAAAACTCTTCTGAATTCATTAAATCCATTCTCCTAGCAACTGTACCTACACTTACATAACTATCAAATGAAACTCTTCCTCCTTTGATATTGCCCTTTTTTGTTGTTATTAAGACAACTCCATTTGCTCCCCTTGCTCCATAAATAGCTGTTGCAGATGCATCTTTTAGAACTTCAATTGACTCAATGCTATTAGGATCTATAGAATTTATGGCATGGATCCCCCTCTGTAAACGTTCAACATTTAACATCACCCCATCTACTACATAAAGAGGATCATTAGTGTTACTTACGGAAGTACTACCTCGAATCCTCATCTGCGGAGAACCTCCAGGCTTTCCGGAATTAATTGAAACATCCACTCCTGCTATTCTGCCTGATAAGGCCTGTTCTATATTCGCTGTCGGCCGTTGTTGTAGAGATTCTGAACTTACAGATCCAACCGCACCTGTAAGGTCAGACTTCCGTTGGGTACCATACCCCACAACAACCACCTCATCCAAAGAAGAAATATCCTCACTCAAAACCACATCTATCACACTCCTATCTCCCACAGCAATGTTTTGCGTCTCATAACCGATAAAGGAAAACGCCAAGGTTGATCCTTCAGGAACGGTCAATGAGTAGTTACCGTCCATGTCAGTGGCCGTTCCAATGGTAGTTCCCGGCACAGATACCGTCACCCCTGGTATTGGCTCTCCGTTTTCATCTCTAACGGTTCCTGAAACATCCACGGGATCCTCAGCCAAGATGACGGCAACTACCCTTTGTTCGTCCCTTTTTACATCAATACTGTGATTGAATTGCCGAAAGGACAGTATGCTTTGTTTGGAAGCCTCTATTAAAAATTCCTCAACTGTGCCTTTTGTATTTTCAAATGACAGCAGGGTAAAGCGGTCCACTTTTTTGCTGTCATAGGAAAACTTGAAGGGGGTCTGCCTTTGAACCTCCTTAAAAAACCGACCGATGGTCAGTTGCTCATTGGAAATGCTAACGGTTACTTCCTCTATACTTTTGTACTGGCCTTTCGCATTTATGGCAAGGCCGAAGTTGAGAAACAGTAATTGTATCACAAACCCATAAAGAAAGTATCTGGACAACATATAAATTGTCTTTAGTAATAAATTTTTCATAGTTTTACAAGGTTTATTGGATATTACATTCAATATGCCTGGCCTTTTGATGTGTCCATTCCCCAATGTTCCCCATCATCTGGCCAGTCCCGGGCCGGTTGGTAGTTTTACCAGTCGGCTCTTTTTACGAGCTGTCGGTTTTTTCCATAGAGTTAGAATTTAAATTCCACGTTTTTTCCGTTGATGGTATAATTGAACTTTTGTATATAAGACATGCTATTCAGGACATTGGCAAGGGTCTGGTGCCTGTACTCGCCGGAATATTTCCAATCAACCCCCCTGGGGTTTTCCAAGTGAATGGCTACCCCATACCAGTCCTCCAGTATCTTCACTACCTCCGTCAGGGAAGCATCTTTGAAAACAATCTGCCCATCCCTCCAGGCGATTACCTCTTCCGGATTAAACCGGCTAATTTGATATTTCTCCTCCTCCGAACTAAATCTCAGCTCCTGCCCTGGATTCAAAAAGACATCTTCGGAGCCGGGCGTTGCCTTCACCTTGACCTTGCCCGTCAACAAAGAAACCATTACCTTATTCCCTGATTTGTTGTTGATATTGAATGAGGTACCCAAAGCTGTCGTTACCATGCCGTTTGTCTCTACCCTAAAGGGTCGGTTGGCATCTTTCTCCACTTCAAAAAATCCTTCGCCGATAAGGGTAACACGCCTTTCCGATGAATCAAATCGCTCAGGAAATTCCAATTTACTGACCGAATTGAGCCATATCCTGCTACCGTCAGGCAGGGTAACCTGAAGTTTCTCGCCGGGTGCGGTGGTTTTTTGGAGCTTGGGAATTTCCTCTGCGACCGATTCCAAAGGTGTTTCTACTTTATCGGGAAAAGTCAACCACACCAAAGAAAAACTGACCAGAAGAATGGCCGCAATTCTTTGTAACTGGTTTACTTTATCCCAAATATTCTCTTTGGGTTCCGGGGTTTTTTCTTTCTGCACCGAGAGATTCGCTGGTGCTGCTTGCTGACTGCCCAGAATGTTATCCAGAATTCTTTGTTTAGCACCTGCTCTGGGTTCCAACTCTTCGTAGTGGATCCTTAAAAGCAGTTCCCGGGCCCATTTCAGATGAGGCAGGTGTTCGGGGTTGGCGTCCATCCAATTTTTCCAATAGGCATCCAATTCCTTGTTAGGATTATTCACCCATCGTACAAACCTAGGGTTGGTCAAAAAATCCTCTTTTGTCTTCATGCAGGTAATTTGCTTTTACATACAAATACAAGGACCCGGTGAAATGACACCTATCTAAACCGGATTTTTTTTAATTATTTTATCAAAAGGTATAATTTGTGGGTATAAGCCTGGTAATGAGATGGTTTTTTGACCATGATCAATGTTCGGAGGATGTTAAAAATGTTATTGGTCATTGAAGAAATTATTGAGTTATTGGTTATTGAGTTATCCGCCTTCGGTCCAGCTGTTCATCGGTCATCCGACCTGCCTCGCCGATAGGCAGGCATCTGACATTTTTCTTTCGCTTAATTACCCTAACCCAATGTTTCCCTCAAAAAGTTCAATGCTTTGTACAGCAGGTTTCGTGTGGTTTTCAGGCTTTCAAGCCCCATGATTTCCTGTATTTGCGGATAATCGAGTTCCTCATAGAAAAAATAATAAATCACTTCTTTTTTCCTTGGACTTAATAGTTGAATGGCCCTATTAAGACGGTCTAGCTTATCTTCGTCTATTTGTTTGTCAATAAGATGCTGTTCATGGGAAACAGTAAAATCAAAATTATGGCGGGTAGTAAAATCCTGCCTTTTATACAGCCATTTGGATGCTTCCCTGTGCAGCTTTCTTTTAAGACATTTAAAAAGATAAAATTTAATGGAATCTGTTTCGCTTAAGCGGTTTCTGTTGTTTTTCAAGTATATAAACAATTCCTGAATGGCATCTTCCACCAAATACTCCTCGGCAGCTATCCTCAAACCGTAAGCATAAAGCCTTTCAAAATTGGTTTCGTAAATAAAAACAAAAGCCGTTTCATTTCCCTCTCTAAAAGCATTCCAAACCTGAACATCTTCCAACGGCACATTAGCCTTGGATTGCTTCAAATCAGCAAAAAGCTTTTCCACTATTAATGGGTCTTGGCTAGACATTTGAGTTGTGCAGGTATAATGCTTACTAATTTAAATAAAAAAACTAAAAAATCCAGATTAATATTTTATTTCGGCCAAAAAATCTAAAATAACATTAACCTAATATGTTTTTTTCAACTACCTCAAATTCTGCAGAAAAGCCAGTAAATATCAATGTGCCCATTCTTTATTAAGTTTGGACACATTGATACAAGCAGATTGTCATAATCTTGATCCTTTTAGCCTATAAAGGCCTTTAACCTGCGGAGAATCATTATACTTTAATTATACCCTGGATTTTGTATAAGCAGATCATTCTTATTTATCTCCTCCCTACTGATCGGGAAAAAATACGCCTTATCCTCCCAGCTTCCTGTCATAATTTGTACGGGAGTAATGGTTGGAACAGTAGCAGTTGTTTTATCAGGGTTAAGTTCATAAACAACTTCAACTCCATGCACAGCTTGATAGGCTTCTTGTCCTATCAACCACCGGCGAACATCGAAAAAGCGCTGATCCTCAAACACCATTTCAATACGTCTTTCATTGCGATAACGTTCTTTTAATGCATCACCGGATTCGGTAATTTCAGGCATTCCCGCTCTTTTCCTGATCATGTTCAGGTAGGTGCGGGCCTCTTCATCTTCACCCAGTTCAATAGATGCCTCTGCATAATTTAGCAGTATCTCTCCATACCGGAAGTAACGCCAGGTTAAATCCTGCTGAGTTGTATTATCCGTTACAACGACTGACCGGTCGACAAATTTTATCATTACTGTACCGGTATTATTATAACCCCCTGGATAGACCATACTATTCCGGCCATCTAACCCATAAATATTTACTATTGAATTGGTTTCATTGTCCCATTTTTCCCAAGTTCCAACCTGCAAAACACCCACCGGATCAAATCCCACTAAATCAGGAGAACGTGGTCTCCATTTTGCGCCTTCATATAAAAGAGTAGCATAAAGACGTGGATCCCGATTTTTATAAGGTTCTAATGCTTGTTCCGGATTACTTCTGGAAAAACGTGTTCCATCAGCCATTTCATAATCATCTACCAGCTCAGTAATAGCACCAACAGTTTCAATACCATAGTATCCAACCGGGTTCACGGACCAAGCACTAACCCCTCTATTAATGGATGAGGTATAAAAACGTACGAAAATATCCTCCTCACTTTGTCTTGAAGTAAAAAAATCCTCATAATTTTGTGAAGCTTCCTCACCTGATGCAGGATCAGGTCTATACAAACTGTAAATCCCTAAATCTATTACTGCCTTTGCCGCATCTTGTGCAGCTTTCCAGCGATCTGCTCTATTGTCATCGGTATAACCGAGCAACTCGGGGTTAGAGAAGCCTGAATACTCCGTTGCATTATTGTGCAGGTCACTGGCTGCGTAAAGCAGCGTCCTTGATTTAAGTGCTAAAGCTGCTCCTTTGGTTGCCCGGCCACTGGCATTCCCTGTATTCACAAGGGGCAATAAATCTGCTGCTTTATCGCATTCATCAGCAATAAATTTTATACAGTCTGCATAACTACTACGAGCCAAGGTGAAATCATCATTTAATGAATAGGCATTGGTAATCAAAGGTACGCCACCGAAATAACTGACCAGCATGTGGTAATACCAGGCTCTTAAAAAAGTGACTTCACCCACCATTCTGTCTTTTAATTCCGTGGCTGGAAGCTTATCTATATTTTCCAAAAATATATTGCAGGCCCTGATGCTGGCATACCTTCCACCCCAGTCATCCCAGCTGGCGTTATCAGGTGTTATCAGCATATTATTGACACCGTGCTCAGCACCAACATTAAAAGAACGCCCTTCATCCACCATATTTGTAGTATTGGTCCAACTCCAGGGAAGCCGGTTGTAAAGATCATTAATATATGCCTCTGATAACGCAGGATCTGTCCAAACGTCTTCTTCAGGAAATTCTGTTAATGGTTTTGTATCGAGAAAACTTTCATTGCATGATGAGACCACAATAAAAGCTAATACTGATACCATATATAAAACTGATTTATTTTTCATATACTTTAAAATTAAAAGGTTAGTGATAAACCGAGGTTTATTGTTTTATTTAAAGGATAAACCTGGCTGTTTACCCATATGGAACCGAGAGCTTCGTCGGGTGATTCCGGATCAAAATCCGTCATGCCCGTCATAGTGAAAAGGTTTTGGCCGCTGGCATAAATTCTAAGGTTCTCTACACCTACCCTTTCAATGATATTAGAAGGTATGTTATAGCCTATTTCCACATTTTTAAGCCTTAAATAATCACTGCTTCTTACCCAGTACGTGTTGTTCGGTTCTCCATCAGTCATCCAGTATTCTTTGGCACGATCCCAGGCTCTTGGATGTGTTGAGCTGGGGTTCTCTTCTGTCCAGCGATCTTTGATATCATTCCACAGGAAGTTCCCATTCCCTGGACCACCCGAGAAAGTTCTGTAAGCCCTTTCAGCTCCAGCTGCTCCCTGAAACAAAACAGACGCATAAAAATTCTTATAACCCAAATCAAGATTAAAGCCTCCGGTAAATATCGGTATGCTGGTTTTATCGCTCCTGACTCTATCCAATCCGTCAATTACACCATCTTCATTTACATCTTCAAATATGATATCCCCCGGACGTGCTCCAGACCAATGAGGGTAAGCCTCCACTGCTGCCTCATCTACAAATACTCCGATAGCTTGATAATATAATCTTGCATTCATGGGTTGGCCTGTAGATTGTTGATATTCAGGTACACCAGGTGTTTCGTCCCAAAATTTGATCTTGTTCTTGGCATAGGAACCATTAGCAGATACCTGGTAATAAAAATCTCCCACTTCATTGGTATATCCCAACTGCATTTCAAAGCCCTGGTTAATAACTTCACCGATATTTTCGCGTGGCAGGCTAAGCCCTGTGGAAGTAGGCACTGAAGCATTCCTAAACCATAAAATATCTGTACGCAGGTTATAAAAATAATCTGCAGTCACCATAATCTTGCCATTAAGCATTTGAGCATCAAATCCAATATTAGTTTGATTGGCCACTTCCCAAGTAACATTAGGATTGGGAATACGCAATGCCCGCAAAGTCTTTTGTTCAACATTCTCATTAAAAAGATAAGTACTATTGTAACCGTAGGTTGTCATGAATTGATAGGGAACTATGCGGTCATTACCGGTTCTTCCCCACGAGCCGCGGATTTTCAGGTCATCAACAAAGGGGACGCTGTTTTTCCAGAAGTCCTCCTCAGAAACTCTCCATCCTAAAGAAACACCCGGAAAAAATCCAAATCTTGATTCTTCCGGAAATATATAAGACCCATCATATCTCCAGACGAATTCTGCCAAATACTTCGAGCTTAATGAATAGTTTACCCTGCCAAAATAGTTCAACCGGGCCTCCTCACTGGCCGATCCTCCATTATTTTTTAGTAAATCACCACCTGCATTCATCTGGTCAAGAGCTTCAGAAGTAAAGTGCCTTCTGAAAGCGTTGAAATTCATTGAATCTCCTGAAATACGCTCCGTACCGAAGAGGACTTTAACATCATGTTTTTCTGCAAAGGTTCGTTCGTAATTGATCAGGGCATTAAAGGTTGTTATGCCGGCATCAACCATCGACTGGGTCAGCCTTGGATCTGAAAACCCTTTTTTTGATGCTATGAGGACCGGTTCATTGTTTTCGTCATAGGTTGCTCCATCCCAATTATAAAGATACCAGGGCTTTTGAAAAATTTTACGATTTGAAAATGTCTTATCGATAGCAGCATTCCCGGTTATTGATAAACCCGTTACCCAGGGTATGTCAATTACCAGCCTGGTATTACTTTGCATAACATATCTCTTTTCCCTGTCATAGCCGGTGGCATCAGTAACTAAAACGGTTGGATTAGCGCCATATTCCACGTCAGGACCGGGTAATCCGTTAGGCCATCTTGCAGGATAATAAGGATAAGTCCTGTTCATTGCCCAAAAGACGTTGAGGGCTCCTGCACCTCCGCCTGTACCAACTCCTGAATAGTTTCTGTTTTCCTGGCGACCCGCTAAATCAAAACTTAATCGGATATGATCTGAAATTTTCGCATCCAAATTGCTTCGAAAATCCACCTGGGAATAATTCGTTGCACCATTCCGGTACATCCCATCCTGGAAATTGGATCCAACGGAAACAAAATATTTTATTTTTTCCACTCCTCCGCTTAACGATAAATTTCCATAGCGTTGTGGTGTCCAGGGCTCAATTGTTTCTTTAAACCAATCGGTGTTTGGATAACCCCATGGGTCGGAACCATCTCTATATTTTTGAATCTCTTCTGCGGTATACCTTGGTGGGCGACCTGCATAATCAAAAATTTCATTGACCAATTGGGTATAAGTCGCTGCATCAGCCATTTCTGGAAGGACAGTTGGAGAATTCCACCCCTGGCTTAAATTAAGCTGAATGGTAGGCTCACCTATTTCTCCGCGCTTAGTAGTAACCAGAATAACTCCATTGGCGGCCTGGGCTCCGTAAATAGCGGCAGATGCATCTTTTAGTACGGTAACAGATTCAATAGTTGCCGGATCCAGACGATCAAAACTTCTGTTTGGAATTCCATCAACAACAATAAGCGGGGAATTGTCGCCCAGCGTATTGACCCCCCTGATTCTTAGCAAGGATGCATCATTTCCGGGTTCCCCTGTTCGGGTAACCACTACCAAACCAGGTAACCGTCCAGCCAATGAATTTGAGATATTAGGTGAAGGAGATCTCTGTAACGCATCCCCATCTACAGACACTATAGAACCGGTAAGAGTCTCTTTTTTCTGTGTTCCATATCCTACCACCACTACCTCATCCAAAGAAGCCATGTCTTCATTTAAGATCACATCTATCACACTTCGGTCCCCAACGGCAATGCTTCGGGTTTCAAAACCTATAAAGGAAAATGCCAAAGTAGTCCCCTCCGGTACGGATAAAACATATTTACCATCCAGATCGGTAGCCGTTCCAATGGTGGTTCCCGGGACAGAAACCGTCACTCCGGGTATCGGCTCCCCATTGGTGTCAGTTACCGTTCCAGTAACTGTAACATCCACATCCGACACCATTTGATCTTTATCGGATTTCTTTGCGTGAATATTCAAATACAGCTGATTGAAACTGAGGCTGGCCTGTGTGCTGTGAGTTTCCAATTCCTTAAATACTTTTTCTACCTTTACATCATTCAAGGAAAGGTAAACCGTGCCTTCTTCTATGCTTTTAACTTGGTCATTCCCGTTCCGGGCCAAGATAAAACCCATGGTCAGACATTGGATGATAAAAGCAATGGTAAATAATCTGGTCATGTATATAACATGCCTTAGTAATGGTTTTTTCATATCTTTACGTTGGTTATTTAGGCAAATGAGAATTGTTTAAATAAACTGTGGCCGTAACAGAAAGGGCTTCTCAGTTCCGGTTTGTTAAATATCGGCCGTAATGGTGTCGGTGCATTTATGGCTTTTTTATACGCATAGGCAATGATTTCATTTAGATGTTAAGGCTATCTGGTCCTCAAAATAAGCTTCTCTATCAATTCCACTTCCCTTTGATCCACCTCGAAATTCTTAATTAATGTAACACAATGAACTTTCCAAGTTGAGGATTATCCTGGACCCATCCTGTAGGGTCAGATTCGATTTTACACCTGGAGGCGCCTGCCCCTTTCCATCTTTTGTACCCTCTTCTCAATGTTTTCCCAGGTAGATTCAGTCCTGGCTTCGTTTACCGGATAGGATGTTCCGGACGTTGGGGTTGTTGTAAAAGAATGTTAATATTAAAGAATAAATCAGCAAATGACAAATTAAAAATTCTTTTTTAAATTCTGATGTTTTTCAAGTTTCAGAACTCCTGACCTGCTGTAAAACTCAGGTCGCAATTTTGTAGTTCAGGACCAGGTCAGGGAAAGTACATCTGCTATGGGAACAATCAAATGACAACTGATGTCCTTTCTCCGAAGCGAAAAGGCCGAGAAAGATTTAAAAGGCATCTGGCATTATATAACCAAGGAGGGCGGCATTGGGCAGGCAGATAAATTCTTGGATAAGCTGGGGCGTACCATGCAGAAGCTGGCGGATTCGCCCGGTATGGAAACGACCCGCGATCATTTTTGAAGCACTCACCATTTTAATTAAATTGTTGACCATTTTCAATAATATCATCCATTTGATACTGCAGGATCTTGTCCTCAAATAACTGCCATCCTGGGTCCAGTTACCTTCCTGGATTATTCCACGGTACGTATCTACGATATATGGTCCCATCGGGGGCAATGGCTATATCCGTAGGCCTGAAAAGCGGATCTGTGGATTGAATAAAACTATTCCTTTGACATAAACCCCATTGTTATCTATATTCCTCCCATCGGGATATCCGACTGACCGGCAACAACTCACCGGTTATCAATATCCTGCATATAACTCCGCGCTCCAATACATACATTCTGCCATTTCCATCAAACTGAATTGCTGCGGGTTCTTTTATGTCGGGCTCCGTTTATACCGGATTTATGCTGAATCCCTGCTGCAAAACAAAGGTGCCTGTTCCTCATTGGCGGATCTTGGGACCACCGGAGGTTTTGATGTCGAGTCAATCTCTTCAAATGTCAATTAAAAGAATTTTTGGAGTTGTGGATCCTACTGAAAATTCCCGCAAGTGCCGAGGTTAAGTTTCAAGCAGCCTGAAAGGCCATGTTTTCCAACAATATATTTTGTTTGTTTTGAAGTTGATTCTTACAGATTATTATAATTGATTTAATTTGTATATTTGATATATGGGAACGACAGAGATAATAAAAGAAATAAAAAGGCTTCCGGTGGATAAAAGATTAAGAATAGTAGAACAAACACTAAAATCCATTCGGGAAGCAGAAAGTAAAAATCAACTTGAAAAAGCAGTTGGGGCTCTATATACTGACTATTCAAATGATAATGAACTGACAGCATTTACAAGCCTCGATTTCGAAAATTTTTATGAAGCAAGGTGAAATATGGCTTATTAATCTGGACCCAACGGTTGGTGCTGAAATAAAAAAGAGAAACACATTAATTCTTCACCTTTATCACTACCTTCTTCACTGGAACGTTCTCCTCAACCTTCATCCCCGGACAATGAACGTTCTGGGGAAAAAAGATGAAAAAGTAAC
>JBBDSC010000165.1:0-105929 GCA_040905145.1 Anditalea sp. | reverse complement strand
GGGCAGGGATTTCCGGCTCACCGATGTCCATGGCAAAGTGGTACATGATATACTGTCCTGATAAAAGATAATAATCCAATAAACCTCTTGCTACCCATGCTTCTGGTATAATTATCTTCTTCGGCAGGATTCTAATGCATTTACACATAGGCACTTCCTTTTGGCAAAAATGATGTGGAAAACAACTAGACCACAAAATTTGAAAGGATCCTGGCCCAATGATTCCGATAGCAAAAGCTCTGCATTGAGCTGTGAAAACCATTTTTTCTTATTTCAAAGCATTTAAATCAAATTAACAAGCTTTCCTTAATTAGAGACAGAGCCGGAAATGTCAATAAGTACAAAAAAAATTTATTTTGTCTATTTTTTAAATTGTGTCATTTAAATAGATTTAGAATAATTATATTTTTTAAATAGCCATTATATATTTCAGAAAAATATTAACTTCATACTGTATTAGTTTGAATGATAATTACCTATTTAAACAGGGCTATTTATTTGCGTTCAAGAATTCTTTATTTAATATTGGAAAAATCCCTTTACATCTGCTGGAAATCCTTCAACAAAGTAAATAATAATGTCAGTGGAAAATGAAACTAAAAAAAATAATATTAAAAAGCATAGTCGCTAATTAGAAAATCAAACCTTCCATTTATGAAAAATTTATATATTAAGCACAAAGGGCTGTTATTGGCGTTTCTTTTTATAACCCAAATCAATGCCTTTGCACAATCAACGATAACAGGTACAGTTACCTCCGGGGAAACAAACGAAGTATTACCAGGGGTAAGCATATTGTTAAAAGGCACTTCCACTGGTACAGTAACTGACCTGGAGGGTAATTACTCAATTGCTGTCCCTAATGAAAATAGTATTTTGGTATTCTCTTTTGTCGGCACTTCCACGCAGGAAGTTAATGTAAATGGCAGGTCAGTAATCGATATTCAACTAGTTACCGACATGCGGTCACTGGAGGAAGCGGTAGTGGTTAGTTATGGGACTCAAAGGGAACGGGAAATCACTGGCTCAATCCAGCAACTCAATGCAGATGATGTTAAGGATATGCCGGTTAGCAACATTGGTCAAAAGATGCAAGGAAAGCTTGCAGGTGTTCAGATAAACCAAAATACCGGCCGACCTGGATCTGATATGTCTTTTCGAATTCGCGGGGCCGCATCAATAAATGCAGGGAATAATCCTTTAATAGTTATTGATGGATTCCCAACTGAAAGTGGACTTCAAACAATAAGCCCCAATGAAATAGAATCCATCACAGTTTTAAAAGATGCGTCCGCTTCCTCTCTATATGGATCCCGTGCCGCAAACGGTGTTATACTGGTTACAACCAAACAAGCTAAAGCTGGACAAAAGAATATTGAATTCAGCTCTTTCGTTGGATTTCAGTCTGTCCCGGATAGAGGGAAACCCGATTTAATGAATGCCCCTGAATTTGCTCAATATAAAAAGGAGTATTATGAAGATCAAGCCAGGTATGAAGGTTATACCGGCGGAGTTCCTGAAGTATACCAAAATCCAGAACAATATGCTCCAAATGATGGTACAAATTGGTTTGATATTTTATTAAGAGATGCAGTTACTCAGGATTACAATTTATCGCTTTCTTCCGGAGTAAACGATTTAAAATCTGTGGTAAATCTTAACTACAATAGTCAGGATGGTGTCATATTAAATTCATTCGCCAAAAGATTTACAGGAAGAACCAATAATATTTACACTGTATCCGATAAATTAACTATTGGGTTAAATCTGGCTGCTACTTATAGAAGTAGCCAGATTATCCCTGGTTTAGATAATGGCCGAAACATCATCCAGAATGCATATTTAATGGATCCCACACTTAATTACAAAAATCCTGATGGTACCTATCCTATTTCTTTCTCACAGCCAGGAATGTTTCCAAACCCTAATTATTACCTGGTAGCAACACAAAGAAAGAGTCCATCAAAAAGTACGACACTATTAGCCAATGCTTTTGCTGACTATGAAATTATTGAGGGCCTGCAATATAAGATCAGCATGAATGTTAATACCGATAATACCATTAATCGATCATTTGTTCCTTCAACAGCACAGGGAGGTCTTGGTGGAGCCCCACCACAGCCAGCAACCGGTAGCTACGGAACAAGCCAATATCTATCATGGTTGGCAGAAAATACATTGACCTATCAAAAGATGATCAATGAAAAGCATGATTTTGAGGCTTTTGTAGGATACACTGCTCAAAAGTTTTCTACTGAAAACAGTAATATAAACGGAACCGAATTTCCCGATGATGAAATTGAGTGGATAAATGCCGCAACAACAAGAATTGGAAATGTAGGAGCCAGCGAATGGTCACTATTATCTTATATCGGGCGGCTAAATTATAACTTCGAAAGTAAGTATCTAATTTCTATGGCTTTTAGGAGAGATGGATCGTCAAAATTTGGAACCAATACTAAATGGGGGAATTTCCCCGCTGTTTCAATAGGATGGGTTGTTTCTGATGAAAACTTCATGAAAAATATGGGTAAGGTCAATTTTCTAAAATTAAGAGCGAGTTATGGAAAGGTTGGGAATAATAATATAGGAAATTACACCTATTTAGCTGCTGTTAACACCAATAACTATGTGTTTGACAATCAAGTAACTGCAGGTAAATCACTAAATGGAATTGGGAATGCGGACTTAACATGGGAAACCACCACTGGTTATGATGTTGGTTTAGACCTGAGACTATTTAATGGCAAACTCTTTTTTACTTATGATTATTATTACAAAATAACTGACGGATTATTATATGGTATTGATGTACCTGTTCAATCAGGATTTAGCAGTATTACTTCAAATATTGGTCGATTTGATTTTTGGGGACACGAATTTTCCATAGATTCCGAAAACTTATCTGGGGAGTTGAAGTGGAATACTAACTTTAATATGTCATTCGCTCGCAGTCTTGTTAAAAAGCTCGGAACAAATAACACACCAATAGGTGGATATGGCCTGTATTGGGACGACAACAGAACCGCCGTAGGTCATCCAATAGGTCAATTTTATGGATATATAAATGATGGGGTCTATATGACTGAAGAAGAGTTTGCTACACAGCCTCATGGTTCCGCTTCTATGGTTGGGACAGCAAGATTTAAAGATATTAGCGGCCCAGATGGAGTACCGGATGGAATTATTGATGTAAATGATAGAACGTTCATAGGGAATCCCAACCCTGACTTTTATTACGGTATGACTAATAGTTTTAATTATAAAAACTTTGATTTTAGTATTGTTTTGGCAGGATCAGTTGGAAATGACATTGCAGATGATTCTTATCAGTCCACAGAAAATCTTGATGGTGTGTTCAACGTGAGAAAAGTAGTAGCGGAAAGATGGCGGTCATTAGAAAATCCAGGGAAAGGAGATA
Source organism: Anditalea sp. (assembly GCA_040905145.1). Taxonomy (GTDB): domain Bacteria; phylum Bacteroidota; class Bacteroidia; order Cytophagales; family Cyclobacteriaceae; genus DATGMS01. The sequence continues at coordinate 102,508 of JBBDSC010000165.1, read as the reverse complement.
TTCCAAGAACCAGAAGCGGTACAACTGAAGACTTCCGTAATTTTACAAGCAGGCAAGTCTTTGACGGATCATATCTTGCAGTAAAAAATATAGTGTTAGGGTATAATATACCCTTAACACAAAATCCATTTATAAAAAATGCGAGAGCATATGTTACCGCCCAGAATGCTTTTATTCTAACTAATTACCCTGGAATGAATCCAGAAGTAAGTATGAATGGATTAAACGGTTTATCTCAGGGTCGTGATTTTACTTCCTATCCCATTCCATTTACTTTGGCTTTTGGGATAAATGTCAGTTTTTAGAAATTAATTACAAAATTTGTATAATTAAAAGTTAAAGACATGAAAAATAAACTGTTATATATAATAGTAGTGATAATGGGATTAAGCTCCTGTAATCAAGATTATTTAGATTTGGTTCCGGAAACCTCTCTGAGTTCCGCTTCCTTCTATAAAAATGAAACTCATTTCAATCAAGCGCTGGTTTCAGCCTATGAAAATTTAAGAGGTATAGCTTTTATGGGTATTTATATGGATGAGATGCGTTCCGATAATACTTTCTTTACCATTTACCAAGCAGATAGGGGTACTGCCAGAAGTGCTGAAGCAATGGCTGTATTTACCGATGATGAGATTTCGAGCCAAGAACCCAACAATCCGGGCAACAGGTATGGGAATAGTTATTCAGGAATTGCCAAGGTAAATACTATCCTATCCCGAATCGATAATGTTGATATGCCGGAGGAATCCAGAAACGCTATTTTAGGAGAATCTTTATTCCTTAGAGCTTTTTATTATTACGATTTAGTACAACATTATGGGGGAGTCCCCTTGCACCTGGAGGAAGTAACTTCGGAAAGTGAGGCTTTCCTGCCAAGGAATTCAGTAGAGGAGGTTTATAATCAGATAATTTCTGATTTGACAAATGCTGTTCCTTTACTGTCTGTAGCTACAACTTTCCCTCAATCAGGAAGGGCTACCAGAGGGGCTGCAAAAATGTTATTAGCTTATGCTTATATGTCAAAGCCAGATAGGGAGTATGAAAAGGCTGAGGCCGAATTACTTGATATTACTAACATGAATTACTCCCTTCTGCCTAATTATGCGAATGTTTTTGAACCTACAAATAAGAATAATGAGGAATCCATATTTGAGGTTCAATATAAAGAAGGAAATGACGGTCAACAAAGTAGCTTTATTTGGAGATTTATTCCTAAAACTACGAACACGGAAGCAATTTTAGGAATACGTGGACCTAATTTAAGAGGTGGTCTTTCGAGTGGTGGATGGAATGTTCCAACTCAGGAAATGGTTGATTCCTATGAAGATGGAGATCTGAGACTGCCCGCATCTATTGCTGTTGCTGAGGGAACGCAAGTTGGAGAAGAATTTACTACTACTGATGTAAAGAGTCCTGTTGGATATACACCTACACCCGGCAAAACATACTATTATTTTATAAAAAAATATTTGCATCCTCCTTATCAAGTAGAGTGGAATACGGATGATAACTGGCCCGTTTATCGCTATTCTGGTGCATTGTTATTATTAGCCGAATGTCTTGTCAAACAAAATAAAAACGGTGAAGCACTTCCCTATTTAAATCAAGTGAGAAATAGAGCGGGACTTCCAGATCTGTCACAGGCCACCGAAGGAAATGTAGCCAATGAAATGCGTCATGAACTGGCCTTTGAAAATCATCGTTGGACTGATCTTATCCGTAACGGAAATGCAGTAGAAGTATTGACAGCAAAGGGTGAACGAATGAAAGAGCTTTACGGATGGTTATTGCCAAGTTCATTTAATGTAACTACGGATAGACTAATCTATGCGATCCCTTTCAGAGAGATGCAAATAAATAATAATTTAACTCAGAATCCTGGCTATTGAGCTAATGACGTCCTCAAAATATGAATTTCATATTAAACTAATTAATTTCTAAGACTATGAAAATTAATAGAAGGCGTTTTCTTCAATTAGGCTCCTTGACCACTGCCGGTTTACCTATCCTCAGTCTAAAAGGATTAACGGATATGCAAGGTAACAGCGGAAAAAACACAATCCCTTTAAATCAGGAATTATACCAGTTTTTTGAAGATCCTGATAATATTTATAAACCATATGTAAGATGGTGGTGGAATGGGAATCTTTTGGAAGAAAAGGAAATCCTTCGCGAGTTGGATGTGATGAAAGATGCGGGGATTGGGGGTGTGGAAATTAATCCCATTCGGCTTCCCGATAAAACAGATGCCCTAGGTATAAAACCCCTCGAATGGTTAAGTGATGAATGGTTGGCAATGTTAAAGGTTGCTTTGACGGGAGCAAAAGATAGAGGTATTGTATGTGATATGATCGTTGGTACGGGCTGGCCTTTTGGCGGTGATTTTTTAAATAGGGAGGATCAGATAAAGATGATTGCTTTAGGTACCAAAAACTTAATTGGAGGCAAAACCTTTGATATAGATAAGAAGGAGCTTCTGGATGATGTCAATCCTGATCTACATTCAAAACATGATGATAAACTCAAGGAGTTGGTGATGCTTCATCTAGTACCAAAAGCGGTACAGGATTTAAATGAATGTTTGGATTTGACTGATCAGATAAGCCAGGATCAAATTTCAATATCGGTTCCCTCTGGAGAGTATGTTTTGTATTATCTTGTAAAGTTAACCGGACATATGGCGGTCATAAATGGTGCCCCTGGAGGAGGTGGTCCTGTTTTAAATCATTATAGCAAGTCGGCAGTTGAAAAATATTTAAATAAAATATCAAATAAATTAACGTCTCATATTGGCCCCTTAGGGGATTCTTTTCGTGCTTTTTTTACAGACAGTTTGGAACTAGAAGGCGCTAACTGGTGTGAGGATATGTTTGAGCAGTTTAAAAAAAGAAAAAATTATGATCTGGCTCCTTATTTTCCATTTATTTTATTTAAGGTTGGAGAGATGGGTAATGCTGCAAATGAGGATTATGGGGCTAATTTCAGCCCTACCTTGCAGCAAGAAATTGATCGCGTACGTTATGACTTTGAAGATGTTCGGGTGGACCTATTTAAAGAAAGGTTCATTGATACTTTTGTAAACTGGTGTAAAGAAAATGGGGTAGCGTCACGAATGCAGGCCTATGGCCGGCCCTGTAACCCTGTTGAGGCAAGCATGTTGATTGATATACCGGAATGTGAAACCTGGATGGCTCCCAGTACGGGTTACGAATTCAGCGATAAGGATTATCGCAGGGGAAGAGCTTATACCATGAGCAATAAATACGTGTCCTCTGGGGCACATTTGGCAGGCAAGAAATTGATTAGCTGCGAGGAAATGACAAATACAGGCATGGTTTTTAATGCCTCTTTAGAAGATATTAAGATAGCTGGTGACCAAAGTATTCTATCAGGAGTTACTCATTCCGTATTACATGGATTTAATTATAGTCCTCCAGAAGCAGCTTTTCCCGGATGGGTGCGTTATGGCACTTTTTTTAATGAGAGGAATACCTGGTGGCCATACTTTAAAAATTGGTCAGATTACAAAACAAGGCTTTCCGCCATTTTTCAGCAGGCTGAAATGCAGGCTGATATAGCCATTCTACCTCCTCTTGCAGATCTGTCGATGAAATTCGGCTTTCAGCGTGATCCTTTTCCTGTATTTGCTTATCCCACATACGTCAATCAGGTGTGGGAAGCGATTCATCAAAATGGTAGTGGATGCGACTATATTACAGAAAATATAATACAACAGGCTTCAGTTAAGGATGGACGTTTGAAATATGGCTCACGTAGTTATAAAGCCGTTATTCTTATTAAAGTGGATTCTATATTACCTGAAACCGCAAATGCAATTAAAAAATTTACTGATTCTGGAGGTAAATTGATTTGTATTGAAAGTGCTCCCAGCATGTCTCCCACCAATCAAAAATTTTCCGAGGAAAATAATTTTGCTGCCATTAACATTCTAAAAGATACAAATGTCGAAAATGCCGGAATCGTCCCTCCTCCTACCGAGGATTTTATCAGTTGGTACCATAATATTCAACAGCAGTTTAACCTTAAGCCATATGTTGAAATAAATAACCCCAATCGCTTTGTTAATCAAATATATTATAAGTATGAAGACCTGGATATCTTCTTTTTTAGTAATTATAATGCTAAAGAAGAGCATCTGCTTAAAACCAAGTTTGCGGTAAAGAATAAAAAGGCATGGCTATGGGATGCTCATACAGGCCGGCGCTTTCTTTATCCTTTACAGGATGAAAATAATGAATTCCAGATTCGGCTTGGCCCATCTGAATCAAAATTGATTGTTTTCGATAAAGAAGAAAAGGGTGAAACGTTCAATGATCAGAATTTCAATAAGGCTTCTTCTACAATAATCCAGGGCCCCTGGAAAATTTGGTTAAATGCTGTTAATGGGGAATCTTCTACCCTGAGCTTAGATAAGCTTATTGATTTTGGCCAAAATGAAGACCTAAAAACATTTGGGGGAACAATTATTTATGAAAATGCATTTGAGGCATCAAATCAAGGCAGTATCAACTATTTACATCTGGGAGAAACACATGGCGTGGCAGAAATAGAGATTAATGATCAAAAAATAGGTGTTCAATGGTATGGCAGTCCTGTACACGAAATTTCTAAGTGGGTAAATAAGGGTAGCAACACCATACGTATAAAGTTGATCACCACATTGGGTAACCATATGAAATCATTAGAGGATAATGGAATAGCCCAGAATTGGACAAGTTACCAATCCATTCATCCAATGGGATTGTTGGGCCCGATTCGAATGGCATAATGAATATTATCTTCAATGGAAATATGGAAGGATTGATGAAAAAGAAAATAGAAAGTGGTGATAAAAAAGGTCAGCAATACTGCAATACATAAAATATTTCTTTTTCGGTAGGATTTTGGGGATTGGCCATTTTTATTTTTAAATAACTTGGAAAAATAAAATAACGAATCAAAGCCGGAAAGATATGCTACTTCACTAATTCTTAAGGTAGTAGTGGAAAGCAGGTTTTTTGCCCTGTTTAACCGCAAATTCAAGTGGTATTGATTTGGTGAAACCCCTACTTTTTCTTTAAAAGCTTTTCTAAAAGCAGAGTACCCCATCGGTAGGTTTTTTGCCAATATTTCCATATCAACCGATTTATCAAGCGATTCCTGTAAAAGGAATTTAGCCTTAGAAATTAATATCCCAATAGGATCATTTTCTTGGCCTTTATGTATGGAGATAGAGTTAACTACTCCCAAAATTTGTAAAGCAATCCCGGCTATAATCTGATTATAACCAGAAGAAGAAAAGCGTATAGTTTCAATTAATTTTTGGAAAAGGTTCAATAAATCACTATTTAACCCCACATATATACAAGGATCATCTGCAGTAAAGAATCCTTTATGCATCAGATCATTAGGATAAGCCCCATTAAAGCCTATCCAGTATTCTTCCCACCCAGTGCCTGAGTTTGGTTTATACCTGTGCCATACCCCTGGATAAAGAAAAAAGCAAGTGCCTTCATTTATTTGGGTTAGGTCTGTATAGGCCGATTCAAATACCCCTTGTCCTTTGCAGATAAAAACCAAATAATAACTGCTTAAGATACGCCCTTTGTCCCAATTGAATGAGTGGTTTTGTGGGTGTTCTTTATTGAGTGGATAATGTGAATTTGGATTTATTTTTGTGTAACCAGCCGTATTTACATAAAAGCCCCATTTCTCTTCCACTGGACCTATATGAAAATATTTATGACAATTATTCACAAATGTTCGCATGCAATAATTCAGGTAATTTTATAAGAGAAAGAAAAATGAGAAAACAAAATTGTCGAATTTTTGAAGTTAGCATTGTTTTGATATCCGGGGGTGGATGATAAATATATTAATATCAATCAAAATATCAAAATAAATTTTTAAGCTGGCTGGTATTAATTTCATACTTTAATTGCTGAATGAACTCGGAAGAGAAATTGGAAATGGGGAATTTACCACTATAGCAATCCTTTTTGGTTTTAGAATATTTGCGGAATAAACTTGTTTATAAGATACAGTTTTGTATATTAAACGTATGAAAAATCAAAAATACAAAAAGTAATCTTTTTTTCTATTTTTCTTTTACACTGTGTATTACCTTGATGGGAAAAATCCAAATGATTTTGGTTTTATACAATATACCAAAGGGAATTAGTGGTTAATTTATACTTAAAATTTAAACTATGGATCAATTAAACCAATCCAATGTAATGAAACTGATGAGGCAAAAGTTCCTGAGTAAAGCATTTTGTGCTGTTATGGTAAATGCAACCATATTGCTATTATTACTTTCCTTTCAGTTACCTATTCACGCGTCGGGAAGGAGTATGGATACTGTGGCAAAAACTCAAGCAAATATGCTGGTGGAGCTAACATTTACTGCTGCACAAAGTTATTCGGATCCATTCAACCAAGTGATCCTTGACGCAATATTTACTGATCCAAATGGTCATGAACTACGCATACCTGGATTTTGGGATGGAAACAACAAGTGGAAGGTCCGATATTCATCCTCAGAATTAGGGACACATCGTTTTCGTAGTGAATGTTCCGAAACGGACGATAAAGGTCTAAATGGAATTAGCGGAGAAGTGGTAATTCAAGCATATGAAGGGAAAAATTTACTTTTAAAAAAAGGTCCAATAAAGGTAGCAGATGATAAACGCCATTTTGCCTATGCTGATGATACTCCTTTTTTCTGGTTGGGTGATACATGGTGGATGGGGCTCACCAAACGATTGGGATGGCCCAACGATTTCAAAGAGCTTACTGCTGATCGGATCAAGAAAGGATTCAATGTCATTCAGATAGTGGCAGGGTTATATCCTGACATGCCTGCCTTTGATGAACGGGGTGAGAATGAGGCGGGATTTCCTTGGGAATTTGAATATGCACGAATCAGACCTGAATATTTTGATGCTGCCGACAAACGAATCATGTTTCTTGTAGAGCAGGGGCTGGTACCTTGCGTGGTAGGAGCCTGGGGGTATCACATTCCTTGGCTGGGTGTGGAAAAAATGAAAAATCATTGGCGTTATATTATAGCTCGTTGGGGCGCATTACCTGTAGTATGGGTTGCCGCTGGCGAGACGACAATGCCTTTTTATCTCTCTACAACTAAAGACGAAGATAAAGAGCGCCAGAAAAATGAATGGACGGAAATCATCCATTATATGCGCAAAACGGATCCGTTTCACCGGCTCATCACATCACATCCTTCCCGAACCGCCCGAGCTTCGGTGACAGAACCAGGGATACTTGATTTTGATATGCAACAAAGTGGCCATGGTTCACCTGGACCAAAGCAAGCCGCCCTCGCATTGGAAGGTTGGAACGACCGACCAATCATGCCCGTGATCAGCGGTGAATCACGCTATGAAGCTTTAGCTATACCAGAACCGCTTCCTGCGGCGGCAGCAAGGGAGGCATTTTGGGCACACACAATTAACACAGGTTTCGCCGGCCATACCTACGGAGCAAATGGCATTTGGCAGGTGAATGGGCGCGAAGTTCCATACGGTGCTTCACCAGGTGGTAATAATTGGGGAACAACAGCTTGGGATGTGGCCATGCAACTACCCGGCTCCACCCAACTCGCTGCCGCCAAACGCTTCATCGAATCCTTTCCTCTATGGAACAGGCTGGAACCCAGGCCTGAATGGGTCTCCGGTGATTCAGAAAAAATGTCAGCACTTTGCGCCGCAGTTGATGACCAGTTGCGCATGATATATATCCTCGCACCGGGAACTGTTACACTTCATTCACTCAAAGCCAAAGGCAGGTATACCGCCACCTGGTTCAATCCAGTTAACGGTGAAGAACTTACTGACTTTACCCTTGTGGCAGATGACTCCGGTGATAGTAATATTGCGTCGCCGGCCGGAGATCAGGATTGGGTGTTAACTCTCCAGGGAAAGCCATGACAGGTATCCTCCTGAAAGAAGGCCTTTAACTTAATTAATATGACAAATTATGAAATTACCGGCCAACATCAGTAAAGGTTCTCACAAAAAAGCCGCCGTAACATTCGAACAGCTTATTGTTGACGGACAGATAAGTGAAGCTTACGAAAAATACCTGGGCCCTGATTTTCGCCATCACAATCCCTATTCGCGAACGGAAACGGTCTGTTTTAATCAAAGTAGACATACACGTCTAGGGCAACAGTAGTATTAAAATTTGTAATAATTGACAGATATTTATGTAGTCCACCTGTTTGGCAGCTGATTTTTGAGGTGGCTGACTGATTATTTTTCTCTGCCTGCCCCCACCATTCCAAAGAGGAACAACAGAAAAGGAAGCAGGCAAGTCCATCATCGTACGCGCCGTTACATTCCCTCAGAAACATCCGTTTCCCTATAGAATCGCCTATCGGTTTGTGGGAAATTTCACCTCTATCTTTAAACCATCCAACCAGCTAATTCTTCAATATTTATATAATCGGATATGGTGGGCAAAACGCGCTCCAGAGGAACTCAGGTCTTAGGTCTCGATCTTCGGCCTAATAATCATAGCCTCTATTTTGTCAATGAAGTAATACATTGTATTATTGCATCACCAAACGTCAATGAATCCAGATCTAAAGCAAATACAATCGCCCATAGCCAATGAAATGGCTGATTTTGAAAAGAAGTTTCGCTTTTTTATGAAGAGCAAAGTAAAACTTTTGGACCACATCACCAATTACATTGTACGGCGAAAAGGAAAGCAAATGAGGCCCATGTTCGTTTTTTTGACCAGTGGGGTTTCAGGAGGGATTTCCGAGGCTTCCTATAGAGGAGCTGCGTTAATTGAATTGTTGCACACTGCGACATTGGTGCATGATGATGTGGTGGATGATGCCAATTATCGCAGGGGTTTTTTTTCGGTCAATGCCTTATGGAAAAATAAAATAGCAGTTTTGGTGGGCGATTATTTACTTTCCAGGGGTTTGCTTTTAAGCGTGGACAATGGAGATTTTGAGTTGCTCAGAATAGTCTCCAATGCGGTCCAGGAGATGAGCGAAGGAGAGCTTCTTCAGATAGCCAAGGCTAGAAAATTGGATATCACGGAAGAAGTGTATTATACCATTATCAAAAAAAAGACCGCCAGTCTGATCGCTTCTTGCTGTGCCGTGGGTGCTGCCACTGCGGGTGCCAGCAAAGAAATGATTCAAAAAATGAGGACTTTTGGTGAAATGGTGGGGATGGCTTTCCAGATCAAGGATGACCTGTTTGACTATGGAGAGGATGAGGTTGGTAAGCCGTTGGGGATTGATATTAAAGAAAAGAAAATGACTTTGCCCTTGATTTATGCCTTGAGCCATGCTTCCTGGATGGATAAAAAAAAGATCATCTACCTAATCAGGAACCGAAATGAAGATAAAAAGGCAGTCAACCAGGTAATAGATTTTGTAAAAGGCTCTGGGGGCCTGGATTATGCCGAAAAAATAATGAACCGGTATTTCCAGGAAGCATTGGCCATTTTATCGGAATTCCCTGAATCAGATTATAAGGATTCTTTGGAGGCTTTGGTGAGGTATACTATTGAGCGGAAGAAGTAATAAAAGCCTCATGATGGGGAAATATCACTCATATAGAGGCTTAGAATTGATTGGCTGGGTTTGATGATTTCACCTGCTTATGTGGACGATTTAATTTTCTTTATCAGATAATTGTGTAGGTGTTTGTCTTTTTATTTCGCTCTTTTCGAGCGTTGAATAACATTTTTTTTCTGCAGCGTGCTTACCCGCTCTCTTGGTTTGCTTAGCTTTATCAAATAAAGATTTCGCACAAACCCTATTTGTTAATTTTTTACCTAGCGGACTTTTATGTGAATATCCCCCACTTTATTGACCCTATGCCATAAAAGGGTGAAATTCAGGTTGGCAATCCAATATTTTTCTTTCAATTAATTGGGATGTGATAAACTTTTGGTACTTTTATTGAGAAGTGGTAAAAAGTGGGGCAATGTGGTAGATCGTGTGGATGGATTTATTACTTTTGTATTTGAAGGGAACTCCTTAATAAAATGGCAAAATTCACCAGTGAATATGATTGTAAGTTAGACACCAAGGGACGTCTGGTATTGCCGGCCAAATTAAAGGCCGCCCTACCGGAAATCAATGGCAATGAACTTATGATCGTACTTGGCTTTGAGCCTTGCCTGGTGTTGTATCCATTATTAGAGTATAACAAGACTTACAGTAAAGTGGCTGGATTAGATGAATTGAAGAAAGAGGACAGGAACATCCAAAGGAATTTTTTCCGAAGGAACATTGATGTTGAGTTGGATAGTGCGGGAAGATTTCTGATTCCCAAATCTATGATGAAAGCAGTAAAGATAGAGAAGGAAGTAAAAGTAGTGGGTGTAGGCAATCGAATGGAAATTTGGAATCCAGAGGTGTTTGACGATTACCTCATGGATAGTGATGAGTTATCTAATCAGATACAAAATGCAGTGTCAAAACAATGAGTGGACAAATATACCATATTCCCGTAATGCTGGAGCAATGTATAGAAGGATTGTCGATCAATCCCGATGGGGTCTATTTGGATCTGACCTTCGGTGGTGGAGGTCATTCCCGGGAAATCCTGAAGTATCTGGACAACGGGCACTTATATGGCTTTGATCAGGATAAGGATGCACTGGCTAATGTGCCGGATGACAAAAATTTCACATTTGTGCAGGCAAACTTCAGGGATTTGAAAAGGTATTTGAGATTATATAAGGTAAAGGAAGTAGATGGTATTTTGGCAGATTTAGGAGTTTCCTCCCATCAAATAGATGAGCCAGTCCGGGGCTTTTCAACGAGGTTTGATGGGAACCTGGATATGAGAATGGATACTTCAGCAGAACTTTCCGCTAAGGAAATCCTAAATGATTATCCGGAGGCCGAACTCCATAAATTATTCGGGATTTATGGGGAGGTTAAAAATGCAAAAACATTGGCCCATGTGGTTGTTTCGGAAAGGGTCAACAAACCCTTTAATACAATAGGGGAGTTTAAGGAGGTCCTGAAAAAATTTGCTCCAAGGGGAAAGGAATTTAAATATTTCGCTCAGGTTTTCCAGGCATTGAGGATAGCGGTGAATGATGAGATGGGGGCATTGGAGGAATTGCTAAGGCAGTCCACTGATGTTTTAAAACCGGAAGGAAGATTGGTGGTGATGAGTTACCATTCCCTGGAAGACAGAATGGTTAAAAATTTCATGGCCAAGGGAAAATTTCAAGGAGAAGTGGACAAGGATTTTTATGGGAATATCCTCCGTCCTTTGGAGCCGGTAGTTCGCAAGGCAATAAAGGCTGATGAAAAAGAGGTGGCCTTGAACAATAGGGCCAGAAGCGCCAAATTAAGAATAGCTAAAAAAACATAATCATGGCTGAAAATACTTTCAAGAAGAAAATAAAGCCCATTGGACCAAAAAGAGAGGGAAACCTTTTTACGTGGATAGAAGATAAAACCAACATTAGTGGGCTGATAGGGGAAGGCGTTCCAGTGAAGCTGGTACCACCGCTTTTGTATGCCGCTTTTTTGGCCTTGATCTATATATGGAGCAATCACCGGGCTGAAAATACCATCAGAAAAATCGAAGTGGTTCAGCAAGAAGTAGAAGATTTAAGAGCGGATGTGACCACGTTGGAAGCAGATTACATGTACAGTAGAAAACAATCAGAAGTAGCCAAGAAAATAATGCCTTTGGGGATATATGAAATAGAAAAACCACCATTGAAAATAATCGTTGAGAAGTGAACATCAAAAGATCCATATTATTTAGGGTAAGACTAGCCTTTCTTGGGATGGCAATTTTTGCAGGAGTTATCTTCTATAGGATCACACATGTCCAATTTGTAGAGGGTGATGAATGGCGCAAAATGTCAGATGATATAAACCTTCAATATAGAGCGGTAAATGCCACAAGGGGCAACATTTATAGTGGGGATGGCAGCCTATTGGCTACAAGTTTACCCTTTTACAGGGTGGTGTTGGATCCTTCCATTGCTACAAACGAAGTTTATAAATCAGGGATAGATTCGCTGGCTAATTTGTTAGCTGCTTTTTATAAAGATAAACCTCCCCCTGCCTATAAGCGGAAGATCAACGATGCCAGATTGAATGGGAAACAATATTTGATTATAAACCGCAGTCAAATCGGATATCAGGATAAGAAGAAGATGATGAGTTGGCCCATTTTTAGGGAAGGACGAATGAGCGGTGGCGTTATTTTCGAAAAAATAGATCGGCGTTATCGGCCTTTTAAATCCCTGGCCGGTAGAACCGTCGGATTTCTTAACGAGAACAATTATGGTGTAGGACTGGAATACAGCTTTAACGAATACCTGCAGGGAAGGAACGGGGAGGCGCTTTTTCAGAAAATGGCGGGAGGTTCCTGGAAACCCTTACATGATGCCAATGATATCCGGCCCGAGAATGGACACGATGTGATCACTACCTTGGATATCAACATACAGGATGTTGCTGAGTCAGCACTGTTGAGGCAGTTGATGAATAAAGACGCTGAATTTGGGACAGTAATCGTCATGGAGGTAGCAACGGGCCATATTAAAGCGATAGCGAATCTTCAGAAAAACAAGAATGGTAATAGCTACGGCGAATACTATAATTTTGCTGTTGGAGAGCAGGGGCTGACAGAGCCCGGCTCCACTTTTAAGTTGCTTTCTATGTTGGCCCTTTTGGAAGAAGGATCGATCAGCCTTAAAGATTCCGTGGACACCGGTAATGGTAGCTATAAGTTCTATGACAGGACCATGCGGGATGTCAAGCATGGAGGATATGGGAAAATAACGGTCAGGGAAGCTTTTGAAAAATCTTCCAATGTGGGGATTTCAAGATTGGTCAACGAACAGTTTGGTGTTAATCCTTCAAATTACATGGAATACATCACTAAAACGGCTCTTGATAAACCCATTCAATTTCAGATTAAAGGAGATGGAATTCCTTATTTTAAGAATCCAGGGGATAAAAACTGGTATGGGACCACCTTGCCCTGGATGTCGATTGGATATGAGCTAAAGATTACACCGCTACAAACTTTGATGCTTTATAATGCAGTAGCCAACAATGGTAAAATGGTGAAGCCTATGATTGTTCAAAGCATTTCCAGGGGAAACACGATAAAAGAAAAATTTGGGACAGAGATCTTGAGGAAGCAAATTGCTTCTGATAAAACAATTAAAGCCCTTCAATCCCTACTTAAAGGGGTGGTGGAAAATGGTACGGCAAGAAACATTAAAAATGCTGATTATGAAATCGCCGGGAAAACCGGTACAGCCCAGAAATTAGTCAATGGACGTTATACGCGAAAATACTATGCCTCTTTTGCCGGATATTTTCCAGCAGACAATCCAAAGTACAGTGCCATCATAGTAATAGATAGTCCAAAAGGGTTCAATGCCTATGGTGGGGACGTTTCAGCTCCGGTTTTCAAGGAAATTGCGGATAAAATCCATGCTCAGGATTTAGAATTAAATGAAGGAAATGAACTGAAAGGAGAGGTTAAGGACAATGGCCTGACCAAAGGGGGCTTTCCATTTATTCAGGCAGGAATGGCCGAAGAACTTCAAATGATCTGTAATGATTTTGGCCTTTCAAACCATTATAATGGAGAGGAAAGGTGGGTAAAGTCAAGTGTTGTGAACCGCTCGATCAATTGGAAATCCAACAAAGTAGATGCCCAAAAGGTACCGGATGTAAAAGGGATGACCTTGAGGGATGCCCTTTATGTGTTGGAAAACAAAGGACTGAGAGTACAATATACAGGTCGTGGAAGAGTGAGAAACCAATCCATGACGGCCGGATCTCTAATTCCGAAAAATGGAATCATAAAAGTTATACTGGGATAATGAAAGTACTAAAGGACATATTATATAAAGTATCACTGGTTTCAACCCATGGGGACATGGAAGCAGAGGTGAACCATATTGTCTTTGATAGCAGGAAAGTGGCTAAAGGATCAACTTTTGTGGCAATCTCGGGCACTCAGGTAGACGGCCATCAATTTATCCCTCAAGCCATAGAAAAAGGGGCAACGGCCATTGTGTGTGAAGTACTGCCTGAAGCCAATGAGGAAGGGATTACCTATGTGCAGGTAATGAATTCCCAAAAAGCCCTTGGAATAATAGGGGCTAATTTTTATGGTAATCCATCCGAAAAATTAAAGATCATCGCCATTACAGGGACCAATGGCAAGACTACTACGGCAACCCTTTTACATCAGCTGTTCATGGAGCTTGGCCATATATCAGGTTTATTGTCCACCGTTGAAATCAAGATCAATGGCACTGTACTTCCTACTACCCATACTACCCCTGATGCGATAACCATAAATGAACTTTTGGTAGAAATGCTTGAAGCAGGCTGTACGCATTGTTTCATGGAAGCAAGTTCCCATGCTATCGTACAGGAAAGGACTGCCGGGCTGAGATTTGCCGGGGCGGTATTTACCAACATTTCCCATGAGCACCTGGATTATCACGGAACCTTTGACGAATACATCAAGGCTAAAAAGAGGCTTTTTGATGAACTTCCCAAGGAGGCATTTGCCCTGGTCAATGCAGATGACAAGCGAGGATTGATCATGCTGCAAAATACAAAAGCCAGCAAACATACCTATGCCTTAAAATATCCTGCCGATTTTAAAGCCAAAGTTGTGAGCAATACCCTTCAGGGGCTTGAATTGGATATACAGGGCAGACCAGTATGGTTCCGGCTTATCGGAACGTTTAATGCCTATAACCTCTTGGCTGTATTGGGAACAGGTATTCTTCTTGGGGAAGAGGAGGAAGAAACGATGATGCAGCTTTCCAAAATGAAAGGGGCCCAGGGAAGATTTGACCAATACGAGTGCCAGGGCATCGTTACCATCGTGGATTATGCGCATACCCCGGATGCTTTGGAAAATGTATTAAAAACGATCCAAGGTGTTCGGACAGGCGGTGAGCAGGTGATCACGGTCTTTGGATGTGGGGGAAATCGGGACAAAGGGAAAAGACCGATCATGGGCAATATTGCCAGTAAATTCAGTGACAAAGTGATCCTGACTTCTGATAACCCCCGGAATGAAGAACCATTGGATATCTTAAGGGATATTGAATCCGGAATCAATCCAGTAGCCTATAAAAAGGTGCTAACAATAGCGGATAGAAAGGAAGCGATTAAAACAGCTTGTGTAATGGCCTCAAAAGGAGACATTATTTTAATAGCCGGGAAGGGACATGAAACCTATCAGGAAATCAAGGGTGTTAAACATCCTTTTGACGACCGGGCCATTGCAAAAGAATTAATTAACCTTATTCATCATAAATAATGCTTTATCATCTATTTGATTACATAGACAACATGTTTAACCTTCCTGGAGCAGGTGTATTTCAGTACACTACTTTTAGGGCTGCGATGGCTGCACTATTTTCATTGATGATTACCATTTTATTTGGCAAGTCTATAATTGATTGGATCAGGAGAAAGCAAATTGGGGAAACCGTAAGGGAGTTGGGTTTGGAAGGTCAGAAGGAGAAAAAAGGTACCCCCACTATGGGTGGGTTGATGATTATGGCCGCTATTGTGGTCCCAACACTTTTGTTTGCCGATATATACAATATTTACATCATTCTTTTATTGATCACCACCATATGGCTGGGGGGGATTGGATTTGTGGATGATTATATTAAAGTTTTCAGAAAAAACAAAGAAGGCCTTGCAGGATGGTTTAAAATAGTAGGTCAGGTGGTAATTGGCATTGTGGTAGGAGCCACTCTTTATTTTCATGATGATGTGGTGATAAGGGAGTTTTATAATCCGATTTCCATAGAGGAAGGTATTGTTGAAATTTCCGCCTATAAAGATGTAAATTCCATAAGGACTACCATTCCATTTGTAAAAAACAATGACCTTGACTATGAGGTGATCCTGGGATTCTTGGGAGATAGCCTAACCCCATTCCTCTATGTTATATTGGTGATTTTTATCATTACTGCCGTATCCAATGGAGCCAATATAACGGATGGCATTGATGGATTGGCAGCAGGTACCTCGGCGATTATCGGTTTGACCATCGCTATTTTTGCCTATATCAGCAGTAATGCCATTTTCTCAGATTATCTCAATGTGATGTTTATTCCTAACTCCGAAGAACTTGTGATTTTCTGCGCTGCCTTTGTAGGGGCCTGTGTGGGCTTCCTTTGGTATAATGCCTATCCTGCGCAGGTTTTTATGGGCGATACGGGAAGCCTGATGATAGGTGGGGTGATTGCGGTATTATCCCTGACACTGAGAAAAGAATTGTTGCTACCTGTTGTTTGTGGGGTTTTCCTAATCGAGATACTTTCAGTAATTATTCAGGTAAGTTATTTTAAATATACAAAAAGGAAATATGGAGACGGCAGAAGGATTTTCTTGATGTCCCCTTTGCACCATCATTACCAGAAGAAAAATATCCCTGAGGCCAAAATCACGACGAGGTTCTGGATTCTGGGGATATTGTTTGCAATTATAGCCTTGTCCACCTTAAAGCTCAGATAAATGAAAAAGATAACCATTCTTGGAGCAGGGGAAAGTGGGATTGGAGCAGCCTTATTGGCAAAAGTCAAAGGGAACAAGGTGTTTGTGTCTGATGCCGGGATTATTTCAGCATCCAGAAAAGCACAATTGGAGGAAAATGAAATTGATTATGAGGAGGGACAGCATACGCTTGAGAAGATATTATCAGGTGAGGAAGTAGTTAAAAGTCCCGGCATTGGCTTTGACAAAGAGGTGGTGCAACAAATTATGGAAAATGGAATCCCTGTTATAGATGAGCTGGAATTTGCAAGACGCTATAGCAAAGGAAAAACCATAGCCATTACAGGGACCAATGGAAAAACAACCACGACTTTGCTGACTTACCATTTGTTGAAGACTGCGGACATGGATGTTGGTTTGGCGGGCAATGTGGGAAAAAGCTGGGCTGCCCAATTGGTAGAGGGTGACCATGAATGGTGGGTATTGGAAGTAAGCAGTTTCCAAATTGATGGCTTTAAGGATTTTAAACCAAATATTGCTGTAGTTATAAACATCACACCCGATCATCTGGACAGGTATGGGTACAGCTTGGATAAATACATTCATGCAAAGCTTAATCTCCTTAAGAAGATGAATGAGGAAGATCATCTGATTTATTTCCGAGAGGATGAAAATATCAGGAAAGGATTGGGAGAATTAGGCATCAAACCTAAGGTCCATGAAATATCCCTGAATAAGATGATCGGCAATGGAGGTTATTATGATCAAAGGAAGGTACGGGTAAACTTTGAAAAAGGAGTTTTTATCGCAGCGAAGGAGGAAATTGCCTTGACAGGAGCGCATAATATGATCAATGTGATGTGTGCCTTGAATGTGGCATTGATAGCGGGGGCAGATGAAAACCTGCTAAGAAAAGGATTAAGGAATTTTAAAAATGCCCCACATAGAATGGAGCGGGTAGAGGAGATTGGAGGGGTACTATTTATCAATGACAGTAAAGGAACCAATGTGGATGCCACCGCTTTTGCACTTTCTGCATTTAAAGAACCTTTGATTTGGATAGCGGGAGGAGTGGATAAGGGAAATGATTACACCCAATTATATCCTTTGATGAAAGACCACGTCAAGATGTTGATTTGCCTTGGTAAAAACAATGAAAAGTTAAAGGAAGCTTTTGGCGAATCATTGGATGAAATAATCGAGACCCAAGATATAAAACAAGCGGTAAAACAGGCGCAAGAAAAAGGAGTAGATGGTGATGTGGTCCTATTTTCCCCTGCCTGCGCAAGTTTTGATCTGTTCAGAAATTATGAGGACAGAGGGGATCAGTTTAAAGAAGCGGTGAGAAATTTGAAAAACAAGGGCTAAGATGACAGCAGTAAAGAAGTGGATAGACAATAATTTGAAAGGGGATCCCATCATTTGGGGGATTGTGATTTTATTGGCCATTCTGAGTATTCTGGTTGTTTATTCAGCTACAGGTACTTTGGCTTACAGAAAGATGGGAGGGAATACAGAGATATACCTGATCAAGCATTCTTCTTTGGTTTTATTAAGCCTTGTGGTGATGTGGGCCTCACACAAGATTCCTTACAAATACTTCTCTAAGCTAAGTTTAGTTGCACTTTGGATATCGGTTCCCCTTTTGGCATTTACCTATTTTTATGGTTCCAATTATAATGATGCCAGCCGCTGGATTACGATTCCAATCATAGATCAGGCTTTCCAGCCATCAGATTTGGCCAAGTTGGCCCTGATAGCGGCAGTAGCGGGCATGCTGGCAAGGCGGCAAAGAAACATCAGGGATTTCCAGCATACCTTCATTCCGATCATGATTTGGATTGGGCTGATCTGTTTGTTTATTGCTTTGGCCAATATGTCCACAGCAGTTCTTCTTTTGGCCACCTGCCTTTTGTTGATGTTTATTGGCAGGGTACCAATAAAGTTTCTCATGATGGTTTGCTTGGTTGGTACTTTGGCTCTTACCGCTGCCATATTCCTGGGACAAAGAGGGGCCACTTTTTTCTCCAGAATAGAAAGTTATGTGGCAGAAGGTGAGGTGCCCTATCAAGCGAAGCATGCCTACATTGCCATTGCTACAGGAGGAGTTGCCGGAAAAGGTCCAGGAAACAGTGATCAAAGGAATTTTCTCCCCCATCCTTATTCGGATTTTATCTATGCCATCATTATTGAAGAATATGGATTAATTGGAGGAGGCTCTGTTTTATTTCTTTATTTAGCCTTACTCTATAGGGGTATGCGCTTAGTGGCCATTTCTAGCCGGCCGTTTGGCGGTTTGTTATCGGCAGGATTAAGTTTTGCCCTGGTGATCCAGGCGATGGTCAATATGGGGGTAACGGTGGGTTTAATTCCTATTACAGGATTGCCCTTGCCCCTTCTCAGTATGGGTGGAACCTCCCTTTTGTTTACCGGAATTTCCCTTGGGATTATCCTAAGCATAAGCAGGGGGGATCATGAGGATGCTTTCCCCATAGAAGAAAATGCAGGTAGAAGAGTAGCTAAGGTAGCATAAACAATAGATTTATCGAAAAGAAAGAACCATATCGAATCATGATTAGCGGAGGGGGAACCGGGGGACATATCTATCCCGCCATCGCCATCGCCAATGCCTGGTATGAAAAGCATCCAGACAGTGAGGTTTTATTTGTGGGTGCTGAAGGAAAAATGGAAATGCAAAAGGTTCCTGAAGCAGGCTATGCCATCGTGGGTCTAAAGGTGGCAGGCCTTCAAAGAAAACTTACGTTGGGCAATCTGAGTTTCCCTTTTAAACTGCTGGACAGCCTGAAAAAGTCCAGGAGACTGATTAAAAATTTCAAGCCTCATGCCGTAGTGGGAGTTGGAGGATATGCCAGTGGCCCATTACTGTATATGGCCCAAAGAAAAAGGATCCCAACATTGATACAGGAGCAAAACTCCTATGCGGGAATGACCAATAAGTTATTGGCCAAAAGAGCCAAAGCCATTTGTGTGGCTTATCCGGATATGGACAAATTCTTTCCTAAAGGAAAGATAAGTTATACCGGAAACCCTGTCAGGAAAGACATCCTTTCCCTGGAGGGCAAAAAGGAGCAGGCATTCCTCCATTTTGGGCTGCAGCCGAAAAGACCTGTGGTATTGGTCCTTGGAGGGAGCTTGGGTGCTAGGACCATCAACCATGCCGTACTTCATCATATGAGGGAAATGGAATCTTTGGGTTATCAGGTGCTTTGGCAAACAGGCAAACATTATATCCGGGAAATGGCCGAAGCTTTGGAAAAGTCCGGATTAAAGCATGTACATGCTTTGGAATACATAAGGGAAATGGATCTGGCTTATTCAGCCGCTGACCTGGTTGTATCACGGGCAGGAGCTTTATCGGTATCAGAATTAAGTTTAGTGGGAAAAGCGGTCATATTCATCCCTTCCCCTAATGTGGTGGAGGATCACCAAACCAAGAATGCCATGACTTTTGTAAAGCATAGGGCGGCTTCCCTGTTGAAAGATAGTGAGGCGGTGGAAGGTTTGTTGGAAGAAGTAAAAGTTCTTATGAATGATCCTGCTGCCCGCAATCTGCTTGGGGATAACATAAAAAAATTAGCAAAGCCTGAGGCTGCAAAAGAAATTATCAGTGTTTTGGAACGATTGATTAAATGAAAGTAGAAAACTTACATAGCGTCTATTTTATGGGAATCGGAGGGATTGGAATGAGTGCAATTGCCCGCTGGTTCAATCACATAGGCATTCCCGTGTTTGGTTATGATAGGACGGAGTCACCATTGACGCTTTTATTGGAAAAGGAGGGGATGGAAATAAGATATGTGGATGAAGTGGACCAGATCCCGGATGAGGTAAAGCGGCATCCTGACCAAACTTTGATTGTTTGGACACCTGCAATTCCCAAAGATAGCCGGCAGTTGGCTTATTTCAGGGCCCAAGATTTTACCCTCCAAAAGAGGTCAGAAGTTTTGGGGATTATCACCAGTTCCTTGTACACAGTAGCAGTGGCGGGGACCCATGGAAAGACGACCACTTCTTCCATGATAGCACATTTATTGAAAAGTGCAGGAAAGAACATAGTGGCCTTTTTGGGGGGAGTAACCCAAAATTACGAAAGTAATCTCATCTTAAATGATGAGCAAGGGAAGGAAAATCCAATAGTGGTAGTGGAAGCCGATGAATTTGACAGGTCGTTTCTTCACTTGCATCCCAATATTGGAATAGTGACAAGTGTGGATCCTGATCATTTGGACATCTATGGTGACGCTCAGCAGCTAAAACAGGGGTTTGAGGAATTTGTCGGATTGATAAATAAGGAGGGGCAACTTTTTATTCAAAAGAATGCTCGGGAAAAGCTGGATAGTAATAGTTTTGGCCGTTTGTCCCAAACAAGTTATGGGATCAAGGGCGGTGACATATCTGCGGATAAGGTGAAGGCGGGAATTACCTCTTTTGAATTTGATTTTGTTAGTGAGGCCAACGTGATCCAAGGTTTGATATTAAAGGTTCCTGGCTTCCATAATGTGGAGAATGCCTTGGCAGCCATAGCAGTGGCCTTGCATTTCGGGGTATCTGAGCAGGATATCAGGAAGGGATTGTTGAGCTATAGGGGCGTAAAAAGAAGGTTTGAAATTATACATCAGGAAGAAAACAAGGTATATATCGATGATTACGCCCATCATCCTGAAGAGATCAGAGCATTTTTAAGTTCTGTAAAAGCCATGTATCCAAACAATAAGTTGACGGCAGTATTTCAGCCTCATCTTTACACCAGGACCAGGGATTTTGCAGCAGGCTTTTCAGAAAGCCTTTCCATTGCTGATGAGGTGGTGCTTTTGGATATTTATCCAGCAAGGGAAGCGCCCATACCTGGTGTGGAAGCTGAAATGCTTTTGGAGAACATTACCTCGGCAAAGAAGAGTGTTCAGCAAAAGGAATCCTTACTGGATTATTTGGAGACTTCCCATCCGGAAGTACTGGTGACATTAGGCGCCGGGGATATAGATAGACTGGTAACACCTGTTTCTAACTGGATAAAAGAATATGGCAAGTAACATTTGGCAAATAAAGCAATCCGTTTCGTTCATCCTTTTGGCAGTGGTGATGGTGGCATTCATTGCTTTTGTGGAAAGGAAAGAGAAGCAGTACAAGGCGATGGAAGTGTATGTGCAGGGAATCAGCGATGTTTATTTTGTTGACGAAGCAGAAGTACTCAAGTTGTTGGAGAATGAATTTCCAGTTCTGAAAACAGGCAATCATTTGGCTGATATTTCTTTAAATAAAATAGAAGGAAAGGTAGAAAGCCATCCTTTGGTAAAAAATGCCGAAGTGTTCAAGGATTTGAAAGGGAATATAGTGGTCAAAATAGAACAGTATAGGCCAGTGGCAAGAATTATCCGCCCAATGGCTGCCCATGGGTATATTTCAGTAGAAGGCGTGGTATTACCTACTTCTCCCAGATATACCACCAGGGTCCTGACCTTGGAAGGTGCTTTGGCGGATGAGTTACTTGGTCAAGAGGATTTGTCCAAAGAGTATGGAGATTTGATGAAATTGATTCATTTCATTGAACAGGACGAGTTTTGGAGTGCACAAATTGCCTCCTTGGAGATTAATCGAAAGCAGGAGATTAAAATGTATCAACAAGTGGGAAAGCAAGTGATTGAATTTGGAAGACCCATTGAAATTGAAGAGAAGTTCAAGAAGATCACCCTCTTTTATAAAGAAATATTACCCGTAAAGGGGTGGAATACTTATGACCGGGTGAATGTAAAATATAAGGACCAAATTATTTGTGAATAAGCTATGGAAAATGACAAATTAGTAGTAGGACTGGACATAGGAACCACCAAAATTTGCGCCATTATAGGTCGTAAAAATGAATTTGGGAAATTAGAAGTATTGGGGATGGGCAAGGCTGTTTCGGATGGGGTCATAAGGGGCATAGTGACCAACATTGATAAGACAGTCAATGCCATACAAAAAGCAGTAAATGAAGCCTCTGATATGGCGGATGTGGATATAGCTGAGGTAATTGTAGGGATAGCAGGGCAGCACATCAGAAGTTCTGTGCACCATGGGGTGATCATCAGGAACACCAAAGATGATGAGATCAATGTAGAGGATGTGAGAAGGCTTGCCAATGACATGGAAAATATTGTGGTCCCCCCGGGGAATACCATTATCCATGTGATGCCCCAGGATTATACCGTTGATTATGAAGATGGGATCAAAGATCCTGTTGGGATATCCGGTGTCAGGTTGGAAGCGGATTTCCATATTATAACTGCCCAGACCACTGCTATCAACAATATTAACCGTTGTGTAAAAAGAGCAGAGCTTATTTCCAAGGATTTAATCCTGGAGCCACTTGCCAGTTCCCTATCGGTATTAAGTGATCTGGATAAGGAAGCGGGCGTCTGCCTTGTTGACATTGGCGGTGGGACTACTGATATAGCTATATTTTACGACAACATCATCCGTCATACGGCAGTCATTCCTTTTGGGGGCAATATTATTACTTCGGATATCAAGGAGGGCTGCATGGTCATGCAAAATCAGGCAGAGCTCCTGAAAACAAAATTTGGAAAGGCCATAGCCGAAGAAGCCAACCCCAATGAAATTGTATCTATTCCGGGACTCAGGAACAGACCTCCCAAAGAGATTTCCATCCGCAACCTGTCTTCCATAATAGAGGCCAGAATGGAAGAAATTATAGAAATGGTTCAGTCGGAAATAGTAGCAAGCGGGATGTACAAGAAACTTGCCGGAGGGATAGTATTGACAGGTGGAGGCTCTCAACTTCATGGAGTAAGTCAGTTATTTGAATATATGACCGGTTTGGATACCAGGATTGGCTATCCCAATGAGCATTTGGGAAAGTCAAAAATAGAAGATGTCAAAAGTCCCATGTATGCTACTACTGTAGGCTTGGTTTTGGCTGGATTTAAAGCCTTGGATGACCGGGAGGATACTTATCGTCAACGCAAATCTATGACCGCAGAGAGTAGGGCAGGGAAGGAAGCCAGATTGGAAATGCCTGCAAAAGATATCTTCGGCAGTATAAGGAGAAGGCTAAAGGATTTCATCACTGATGATATAAGTGATCAGAACAGTGGTTATTAAATATTCTATTAAACAGGAATGAGGTGGTTTGGCAGCCTGTGGAGACTTGCCATATAAAACAAGAAAGAAAAGTTCACCAAATAGAGGAAAAATGTCAGATAACATGAGAGATTACAAATTTGATCTTCCAAAAAACAACAAATCTATCATTAAGGTGATAGGTGTAGGAGGAGGTGGTTCCAATGCGGTGAACCACATGTACAATCAGGGAATTAAAGACGTGGAGTTTGTAGTGGTAAATACGGACGCGCAGGCTTTAAAAAGTAGTCCCGTACCGTTGAAGCTTCAGCTTGGTGTTAATTTGACGGAAGGGCTTGGTGCTGGGGCAAGTCCGGAAAAAGGAAAGAATGCGGCCCTGGAAAGTAAAGAAGAAGTAAGGGAATTACTTTCTGATAACACCCGGATGGTTTTTATCACTGCAGGAATGGGTGGGGGAACAGGAACAGGAGCAGCCCCGGTGATAGCTAAAATTGCCAAGGATATGGATATCCTTACAGTAGGTATTGTTACGGCCCCTTTTGTTTTTGAAGGGAGGAAGAAAATGATGGCTGCCCAAAAGGGGATTGAAGAGCTGAGGGCAAACTGCGACACGGTTTTGGTCATCCTTAATGATAAGTTGAGGGAAATCTATGGTAATCTGGCAATCCGTCAGGCTTTTGGCAAAGCGGACAATATCCTGTCTACCGCTGCCAAATCAATTGCTGAGATCATTACCGTTCATCAGGACGTCAACGTTGATTTTGAAGATGTCAAAACCGTAATGAAAGATGCCGGTGCCGCAGTGATGGGATCTGCCACCGAAGAAGGAGAAGGAAGGGCCATAAAGGCAGCAGGAAGAGCCATATCCTCACCTTTATTGAATAATGTGGATATTACAGGAGCCAAGAAGATTTTACTTTCCATCATGTCAGGGGAAGAAGAAGAACTTTCCATGGATGAATTGAGTGAAATCACGGAATACATTCAGGAACGGGCAGGGGATATTGCTGAGGTAATCTTTGGC
Source organism: Anditalea sp. (assembly GCA_040905145.1). Taxonomy (GTDB): domain Bacteria; phylum Bacteroidota; class Bacteroidia; order Cytophagales; family Cyclobacteriaceae; genus DATGMS01. The sequence goes on along the minus strand of JBBDSC010000165.1, from coordinate 77,858 downwards.
CAGGGAATTGACCCGGACTTGAAAAAAGGTATTAGGGTGACTGTAATTGCCACTGGTTTTGAAGCGGATTCTTTGACAGAAAATAAGGATTTTGCTCCTAAGAAGCAGGAAGAGGACAATTCAAAAAAACTAATCGACTTGGAATCCGGTAAAACTTCCAGAATAGAAGAAGATGTGGCCAAGGCCGGCCAGACCTTTACTTTTTCCATTCAGAAAGCAATGCCAACTGCTATCAATAGGGGTAACAATGACCTTGAAGAGAAAAAAGAACAGGCTGGCCAACATGTGCCACCTCAGGTTGGGGACAGGGAAGGAAGCCCAAAGGAGGATGAATTGGAATTTATCAATCCTGAACAAAAAAAAGTGATGCCACTTTTTGAAAATAGCGAAGTGGAACGTCCTTCAATTGCCAAAAAGGAAGAAAATCAAAGTAATTACAACAGTAATTATTACGAGCAGATTAAAGAGAAAGCGATGAAGCGCGCACATGAGCGCTTCGAAAGGCTAAGGCAAATGAGGGCATTGAACCAAACTCCCGAAGAATTCAAAGAAAAGCTTGAAACTCCCGCATATTTGCGAAAAAACGTAAAACTTCAGGATGTCAAACATAGCTCAGAACCAAATATTTCAAAGTACAACCTAAACGATGACAATGAGATATTGGGTAATAACAGGTTCTTACATGACAATGTGGATTAGCTTCAAAAATCTATAAGCATTTGAGCCTGGATATGTAATAATTCCAAGTAAAACCTGTTGGTGAGCAGGTCATCAGACATATTTTCCTCAATTTTGGCCAACTTAGGCTTGTTGGCCAATACATGCATTCCCAGGTAATGAAAGATGTCGGTCAGGTGGCTCAAAGCAATGCCACCGCCGCCTACTCCAGAAGAAATACCTACAAGTGCACATTTTTTGTTGTTAAAAGAATTGGGGTAGGTCATCCCATCGATAAATGACTTCAAAATACCTGGAAAAGAACCATTGTATTCAGGGACCACGAATACAAATTTATTGCCTGACTTTACTTTATCATGGATCACATTGAAAGCTTTATTTCTACCCTTTTTTTCATATAAAGCAGAGAACACAAAATCGTCTGGTAAATCCGAGAGGTGGATTATTTCTGACTCCGCTCCAAGATCTTTCAGGATGTTTTGGTAATGCTGGGCTATTTTTGCGGAAATAGCATTTTTTCTGTTGGTGCTTACTATTATCTTGATCATTATTCAAACAAGGTATTGATTAATGTTGACGTTCATTATACACACAGCACTAACATAAAGTTCTATAGGCCTGAAATTTCGGGATATTTGTTCCCTTTCCTATATATTGCGCTAATTTTGAATAGAGGAGTACCTTTCAAGTCTAAGAATACCTTTTAATGAAAATGCGATGCAAAAAGAAAAGGAAAGCAGCTATACCCAAAAAATAGAAGCAGCAGCAAATTTTATTCATGGGCAATCCCCCTTTAAACCGGAAGTAGGCATCATCCTAGGCACAGGACTAGGTCAGTTAATCCATGAAATGGCCATAGAGCAGGAGATCAATTATCTTGACATCCCTTTTTTTCCTGTTTCTACCGTAGAGAGCCATTCAGGCAAATTAATTTTTGGAAAATTAAAAGGCAAGTCGGTGGTGGCCATGAAAGGCAGGTTTCATTATTATGAAGGCTATGATATGAAGGAGGTAACTTTTCCGGTGAGAGTATTAAGACAATTGGGCATTGATTTTTTGATGGTTTCCAATGCTGCAGGCGGTTTAAATCCTATGTATAAAATTGGCGAATTGATGATCATCAATGATCACATCGATTTGTTTCCTGAGAACCCTTTGAGGGGGCAGAATTTGGATGGCTTTGGCCTGAGGTTTCCCGATATGAGCGACCCCTATAGCTTGGATTTGATTGAAAAAGCACTTCTCCTAGGCGAGGAAAATAAGATACGGATACATCAGGGAGTATATGCGGGTGTCCAAGGACCCAATTTGGAAACTAAGGCCGAATATGATTATTTAAGAATAATAGGTGCGGATGCGGTAGGAATGAGTACCATTCCAGAGGTAATTGTAGCCAGACACATGGGAATACCGGTGTTGGCCATATCTGCCATTACAGATTTGTGTTCTCCGGGGAATGTAAAAAGGATTTCCCTGCAAGAGGTGATTGCAGCTGCCGTGAAGGCCGAGCCAGGAATGACCCTGATCATTAAAGGATTGATTGCTCAGCTTTGATCAAGAAGTTAAATCAGTACCATCTAAGATAAAAAACCAAAATGATTTTCAGAAAAAGAGGTAAGGGATGTCACTGGAAGTAAAGGAACTCACCAAATTATATAAAGACCAGAAGGTGTTGGATCAGATCAGTTTTCAAGCGGATTCGGGTCAGATTCTGGGGTTTTTGGGCCCCAATGGTGCAGGCAAGTCCACCACCATGAAGATTGCCTCCGGGTATATTCTCCCTGATGAAGGGGATGTCGTGATCAATGGCATTTCGGTATTGGAATATCCAAAAGCGGTCAGTAGGATGATCGGATACTTGCCAGAGAACAATCCCCTTTATCTTGACATGTATGTAAAGGAATTTTTGGGATTCATTGCCAGTTTGTATCGGCTAAAGGCCTCATCCTCCAAAAAACAAATAGCGGAAATTATTGGCAGATGTGGATTAGAAGCAGAGCAGCATAAAAAGATCGGACAACTTTCCAAAGGTTACCGCCAACGGGTAGGATTAGCAAAGGCATTGGTGCATGATCCTCAGGTGATTATTCTGGATGAACCCACAACCGGATTGGATCCTAATCAGCTGGTGGAAATAAGAAAATTGATCAAAGATATCAGTACAGATAAAACATTGGTTTTAAGTACTCATATCATGCAGGAAGTGGAAGCGATCTGTGAAAAAGTAGTCATTATCAACAAAGGCGAAATTGTGGTCCAGGATTTATTGCAAAACCTCAAGACTGAAAAAGGGTTAACTTCCTTGTTTTTGGAAACTGAAGAACCGCTGGATGAGGAATGGTTTAGAAATATAGAAGGTATAAACCGGATTAACATGCTCCAAAGCAATCATTTGGAGTTCTTGACCTTTAATGTGGCCCAGTTAAGAAGGGAAATTCTCACCGTGGTTCAGGAAAAGAACCTGTCCCTATTGAATCTCAGGCAACAGGAAAAGAACCTGGAATCCATTTTTCATCAACTTACCCAATCCCGATAATATGTGGAGTCTGTTTTTAAAGGAAATCGATACTTTTTTCAATCACCTTACCGGTTATTTGTTGCTTACGGCTTTCCTGATAGCCTTGGGGTTGGTGGTGTGGGTTTTTCCTGAGACTGGTGTGTTGGAATATGGGTTTGCAGACTTGGAAGCCCTATTTGTATATACCCCCTTTGTATTTGTTTTCCTGGTTCCCGCCATCACCATGAGAATGATTGCAGAGGAAAGGAAATCCGGGACTTGGGAATTATTGATCACTTCGCCTTTGAAAATCAGCCATATAATTTTAGCGAAATATTTCGCAGCGCTTGCTTTGATTGTTTTGTCCTTATTGCCTACGCTGATCTATTATTACAGCATAGTTCAATTAGGGGACCCTATTGGGAACATTGACAGTGCCGGATTTTTTGGGTCTTTTATAGGCCTTGTATTTATAGGGGCAGTTTTTGCTGCTTTCGGTATATTCAGTTCAGCCCTAACGGATAATCAGATCACAGCTTTCGTGATTGGTGTTTTCATTGGTTTTCTGTTTTACTTTGGCCTTTCGGCAATGGCCACCTTACAAAGTAACAAGGCAGCATATTTTTTAGAGGAACTTAGCTTGAGCTATCATTATGAAAGTCTGGGCAGGGGGGTGATTGATTCATCAAATTTAATTTACTTCCTGTCCTTGATTGGAAGTTTATTGGTTTTAACCGGGATAATTATAAAAAGAAGATGAAAAAGCCAAACCGGAATTCGCTGATCGAAATTTTAAGCCTGATGGGGATCATAGTTGCCTTGTACTTGCTGGAAGGTTTTTTTCCTTTCAGGATTGACTTGACAGAAGAAAAAAGATATTCCCTTCATCCCGCTACCATACAGCTGCTGTCCGAGCTGGAAGAGCCCATAGAGGTGGAAATTTTGCTCACTGGAAATCTCCCGGGCGGAATGCGAAGGTTTCAAAAATCCATTGAGGAGACATTGCATACGTTTGATGCTTATAGCCCTTTTAAAATCGACTATTATTATCAAGATCCCCTTCAACTGGGAGAGGAAGAGCAGCAGGAGTATATTTATACCTTGGCGGATTATGGGATTAACCCCACTAATCTTTTTGCCTCGCAAAATGGTGGACAGAGTTCCAGGATGATTTTTCCAGGGATAGTATTAAGAAGTGAAGAATTTGAAACAGGCACTTTGCTTTTGAAAGGGGATAGGGGCATGTCCCCCGAAGGAATCTTGAATCTCAGCATTGAAAATTTAGAGTTTGAAATCAGTAATGCCATTAAAAAGCTTATCACCGGGCAAAAACCTGCCATAGGAATGATTATTAATCATGGAGAGATGGCTGAAGATGAGGGGTTTGGATTGGTGGAGGCTTTGGTAGAGGATTATGAAGTATATAAAATACCCATGGAGCAGGCCGAAACCGTGGAAGATCTATTGGTTTTTGAAGCCTTGATTATTGCCGGCCCAAAGAAGGAATACATGGATAGGGAAAAATACCTGCTGGATCAATACCTAATGAATGGGGGGAATTTGCTTTTTTTTATAGATCAGCTGGCGGTAGATTTGAAAGCAGCGGGAGGAGAAGGCACGGTGGCCATGCCCTTTGACACTGGGCTTGATGAGCTGCTTTTTAGATACGGGATTAGGATCAACAGGGATTTTATCCAAGACTTGAATTTTGGATATCACCCGGTTGCTGCAGGAGAATTTGGCAATCAATCCCAGATTGTGCCCCTTCCCTGGCCTTTTTATGTTTTGGCCGGAAGAATGGCCGATCACCCCATTACCAAGGGACTCGATCAGCTACAATTTAAATTTGTCAGTTCTCTGGACACGATAAAGGCGGATGGCGTCATCAAAACACCTTTAGTATTTTCCAGTGATTATACCAGAAAATCAGATGCTCCAGTGAGGATAGCATTTGAAGATATGTCCATGGAGCCTGATGTTGAAAGGTTCCAATTACAGAATTTACCTTTGGTTTACCTTTTGGAAGGGAACTTCACTTCATATTATAAAAACAGGTTTTTGCCTGAAGGATTCAGTAAATCTTCTTTTTTGGAATCGGGTGAACAAGGAAGGGTATTGGTAGCTGGGGATGGTGATTTGATAAAAAGTAACCGGAACATGACCTCTGGTGATCCCCTGCCTTTGGGCGAAGATCCATTTGTTGAAGGTTTGATGGCCAACAGGACTTTTATAAAAAATGCCATCAATTACATGATGGATCCCGAGGGTATTATTTCCTCAAGAACAAAGCAGTACAAGATCCGGCCTCTTGATCAAATGAAAATAAAGGGCCAAAGAACCTTTTGGTACCTGGTCAATATTGGATTTCCTGTTGGATTAATAATAATAATTGGATCTGTCAAAGTTTACTGGAGGAAAAAAAAATTTGAAAAATAGGCTTAATCCTAATTGTTGGATTATTTTTTCAGATTTCCCCCAGTCTTACCCGCTTTCATGATTTTATTTATAAATTTACCCTGTTGTAACAAAACTAGAAAAAAGCCTCATATATATGAAGTCGAGCATGAGAACGGTTCTCACATACCGAAATGCTTTTTTTGCGAGATTTCCCCGATAAAAGATCGGGACAGGCTATCCCGCTTAGGCGGGACAAGTCATGGCCACTGAAAAGAAAATTATATACATATGAAATTTATTGTTTCTTCTTCTGCTCTTTTAAAACACCTATCGGCTATCCACGGTGTGGTGACAACCAATCCGGTAGTGCCTATTTTGGAAAATTTTCTTTTTGAAATCAGGGAAAGTAAATTGACCGTCACTGCCTCTGATCTTCAGACTTCCATGATGACAGAAATTGAGTTGGAAGCAAAGGAAGATGGAAATATTGCCATACCTGCCAGGATACTGATGGAAACCTTGAAAAATCTTCCAGAACAGCCGGTTACTTTTAGTATTGATAATGAAACCTATAGTATTGAGATCAGCTCCGATAATGGGAGATATAAATTAGCGGGGGAGAATGCCACAGATTTTCCTAAAATCCCCACAGTCACCAATGCTACTTCTGTGGATATGTCCACAGATGTGTTGAGCAGTGCCATCAACAATACTATTTTTGCTACAAGCAATGATGAGCTCCGGCCTGCAATGACAGGTGTTTATGTGAATCTTAGCAGTACCAATACCACCTTTGTGGCCACAGATGGGCATAGGCTTATCCGCTATAGAAGGGTTGACATTGCCTCTGAGGATTCGGTGAGCATTATCATTCCGAGAAAAGCCCTGAACCTGCTTAAATCCACATTGCCTTCTGAAAATGTTCCGATCACCTTGGAATTCAACAACTCGAATGCTTATTTCAAATTCAATAATATAAAAATGATTTGCCGGCTGATCGACGAGCGTTTTCCGGATTATGAGAATGTCATTCCTATGGACAACGAAAACGACATGACCATCAATAGAATGGAACTTTTAAGTTCCTTGAGAAGGATCGCTATTTATGCAAACAAAACCACTCATCAGGTGGGATTAAAATTAACGGGTAGCGAACTCCAAATCTCAGCGGAGGACCAGGATTTTTCCAATGAAGCCAATGAAAGGCTTTCTTGTGAGCATGAAGGGGAAGATATTGAAATAGGGTTTAATGCCAAATTTTTGATTGAAATGTTGAATAACATTTCTTCCAAGGAAATCACTTTTAAATTCAGCGCTGCTAATCGTGCAGGCTTGATTTTCCCCTCTGATAAGGGTGACAACGAAGAGATCTTAATGTTGGTGATGCCCGTGATGTTAAATAACTACGTATAAAGTTCTCTTTTCTCATCCCCTCTTTTGCTGGCTCTGGGGAACATCATTCAGGAAGTGATTTTCTCAGCCCAATAAAGGGTTTCTTATTAAAATCCCAAAGCTTTCAGTCTTGGGATTTCATTTTTTAGCCGGAGGGATTTTTTAATATTCCTCTAGTGTAATGGTATTGAATAAGTGAACTAATTTCATACTATCACTATTCACTTTTGGGCATGTTTTTAGCATTTAGAAGCCAAGTTAGTATGAATAAATAATAGGCCTACTTAGCAATCATTACCCTAGCATAGTTTTTGCCCGATGAACAGGGAATAATCTTAAATAATTAAAACAACTATTATTATGGGTAAATTATCCGGGAAAGTTATCGCAATAGTTACAGAAAACGGATTTGAAGAGGTGGAATTGACCAGTCCAAAGAATGCACTGGAAGAGGAGGGGGCCAATGTACACATTGTTTCTCCCCAAAAAGATAAAGTTGTTTCTTGGGACAAAAAGAACTGGGGTAAGGATTTTAGGGTTGATAAGCACATTGAGGAGGCTTCTTCGGGAGATTATGACGCAGTAGTGATTCCCGGTGGAGTCATCAATCCGGATACATTGAGGAGGAGTGAAAAAGCAATAGCTTTTATAAAATCTTTTTTTGAACAGGGAAAGCCGGTGGCCTCAATTTGTCATGGGCCCCAGGTATTAATTGAAACAGGCGCGTTGAAAGGGAGGGAGGTGACCTCGTTCTTTTCTATCAAAACGGACTTAATAAATGCAGGGGCCAATTGGATAGATAAAGAATGCGTTGTGGACCAGGGGCTGGTTACCTCCCGAAATCCCGATGACCTTCCGGCATTTAATGAAAAGATGATAGAAGAATTTATGGAGGGCAAGCATGAAGGTCAAAAAACAATATAATCATCAATAAGAGAGGATTTCCCCTTTATTGCCAAAGCTTGTTTTTTTTATGGTCATGTAACTGGAAGAAATGAAAAAGTGGATAATCATTGCAGTAGTATTGATTTCAGGCTGTAATGGTGGAGTTGTAGACAAGTTGCTAAAGAAATCAAGTCCCTATGAAGATTACCTTTCTTCACTTGAATCCACTCCCTTGAGCGATTATGCCTTTGTAAAAGATTGGAAGACCGCGGGGGAAAGTGTCCTTGACGATTCATTGCAGATTACCTTGCCCTATCATGAGATTGGATATTTTGATCCCAGGGAAACCACGGCCATGCTCCTTCGATATCCAGTAGAGGAAGGAAATCAAATAGATTTGGCACTACATGCTGTATCACAAAAAGACGCAAAATTTTTCATGGATGTCTTTGAATTGGATATAGAAGACCAAACCATGGAAAGGATACATTTTGCTGATTCTTCAGGTACCATTTCTTATCGGGTTAAAGATTCAGGCATTCATGCGCTCCGGGTACAGCCGGAGTTGTTTAGAGGGGGTGCTTTTGCGCTTGGAATTGCTTATCAGGGAATTTTGGCTTTTCCCATATTAGGGAACAGTACGAGTAACATCGCCAGCTTTTGGGGAGATCCCAGGGATGGCGACGCCAGAAAACATGAGGGAATAGATATCTTTGCCAGCAGGGGGACTCCTGTAGTAGCAGCTTCATCTGGAAGGGTGCGAAGAGTGGGAGACAACAGGCTTGGGGGAAAGGTGGTGTGGCTTTCAAACAACCAACTGGGCTATTCCCAATATTATGCCCATTTAGATAGTCAACTCGTGCAATCGGGTCAGCAGGTAGATGTGGGGGACACTTTAGGATTGGTGGGAAATACCGGCAACGCCATAACTACGGCCCCCCATTTGCATTTTGGTATTTATAAATCCGGAAGAGGGGCTGTTGATCCCTTCCCATTTTTGCAGGGGCTTTCCTTACCCGATGAAACGGATATTGCGGATAGCACACACCTTGGGACTCCGGCAATAATCAAAGCTTCTTTGGCTAATATCAGAACCTCGCCTTCCACCGCTTCAGAGATTATTGGAAGTTTTGACCAAAATACATTGCTTAAAATTGAGGGGAAAAGCGGGGATTGGTATCGGATCTCCTTACCAAATAATCAAAAGGGGTATATTTATAAGAATTTAGCGGAAAAAATTGAAGCACCTATTAAAGAAGTGGAATTGAATCCGCTGGATGAGATTTGGGAATTTTGGCAGGATTCCGATCCTATTGCAGGGGATATAATCTCAGGTAAAGCACAGGTGTTTGGGGAATTTAAAAATAATTATTATCTGGAGACGTCTACAGGAATAAAAGGCTGGTGGAGAATAAAATAAGCTTTATTTTACTTCTGGGATCAAAAATTTTGCAATTGTTGCATGTATTCAATTGCAAAAGAAATAATTCCCATTTTAATCTAAAAAAGCTACTTTTGCAATTGTAATGTTAATCTCTGTTATCCAACATGAATTCTTTTCACCCACGAATTTTTTTCTTTTTATTATTCATCCTCCCGTTAATAAAAGCGAATTCCCAATCCATAAATGCGGGAGCACCTGTTTTTGAAGAGGCATTAAGAAGAAGACAGTTGGTAGGGGAATTTGATTCTACTATCTCCTTTAGCGTAAGGCCTATAAATGTAGGGTTTGTTACCAGGAAAGCTATATTTAAAGAGGAAGGCTTTTTTGAGCTGAACAAAGAAAAACCTCGAATGGGCAGGAGCACCCATAAAAAAGCTTTTGCTTTGCTTCCCGTAAGGAATACCGTTTCTTTTAATAGCAAAAGGCCTTATGGCTGGGGCAATTCTTTAATGGTCCCCAATGTGGGATGGCAGAATTATATCACTGCCGGGGTGAATGTTAAATTCCATTTTCTTAACGTTCAGCTTCAGCCTGAATTTACATTGGCACAAAACAAACCCTATGCTGGCTATCCCAATGATTTTAATGATAGGATTAACCAGTCAAGGTTTGCTTACTGGAATGTGGGGGATTTTCCGGAAAGATATGGGGAGAGAGGCGATGTTAAAATTTGGTGGGGACAATCAAAGATCAGTTTGAACCTTGGATCTTTTGAAACAGGTTTGTCAACCGGAAATATATGGTGGGGGCCTGGCCAGTTCAATGCACTTACCTTTAGTAACAATGCGCAAGGTTTTCCTCATTTAACTTTAAATACCACGCGGGCAGCTAAAACCTTTCTAGGTTCTTTTGAAGGACAAGTGATAGTGGGAAGATTGGAAAATTCACTTTTAGAACCCTCCCAGCATCCGGAATTGAATGAGCGGTACTTTAGAAAATTTAATGGGGATTGGAGATATTTGAATGCTATGACGGTATCTTATCAACCTAAATGGGTACCCGGCTTGACGGTAGGATTCAGCAGGACCTTTCAACAATACAGTGAGAAAATTGAGGGGAGCTTTAGGGAATACATGCCGATATTTGATGCTTTCCAAAAAACAGAAGTGGGTTTTGATAAAGATGGTGAAGGAAGGGATCAACAGGTCTCTGTATTTTCCAGGTTTTTGGTTCCTAAAGCCAAAGCTGAAATTTATTTTGAATATGGAAGAAGGGACCATGCCTATAACTGGAGAGAATTTGTATTGAACCCGGATCATGCAAGGGCCTATTTGATTGGGTTCAATAAGATGATTGGGCTCAATAAGCTAAACACCTATGTACAGGTTCGTGGCGAGATGCTCCAGCAACAGGAATCTGTAAATAGATACATAAGGTACGATGGCTTGGGAGGGGGGATTTCCTGGCACACTCATTACAGTTCAAGGGGCTTTGTTAATTATGGGGAAGCTTTGGGGGTTGGTATCGGAACAGGCAGCAATATCCAAACTTTGGAGATCGCTTATGTGGAAGGAATCAAAAAATATGGACTACGTTTGGAGCGACTTGTCAATAACCAGGATTTCTACTACCGTGCCTTTGGGACAGATCCCGAAAGAAAGCCTTGGGTGGATTTGAGCTTAGGCATTTTATTGGATTATCAATGGAACCGATTGGTGATGAGCTCAAAACTACAGCTGATCCATGGGAAAAATTATCAGTGGCAGTTGGCGTCACAGAGCAGCCGTGAATTTCCAATGGGAAAGGATTTATTCAATGTGACAGCAGAAGGACATTTGATTTATTTGTTTTAATGTTTTCATGACCTATTTTTTATTCGGGTAATTTTATATTAAATGATGAAATTTTTCATGAAATAAATATTTTACTATATAAGCTCCACTTTTTTCGTTTTTTTTTACTCATTGGCTCTATAATAAAAATATAAACACCATAGAAAATGTCTTTAATATATATATATTCTATTTTTAAAGAAAAAACTTTATTATATTTGCTATTCTATTTGGTCAAAAATTATTGGATTTTTATATATGACTTTCGTAAAAAGTATTAATATTTTACCCAGGTGGATTATTGCCGGCCTTGATGGGATCATTCTTTTGCATTCCGCTTTTTTTGCCTACATTATCCGCCTTAATTTTGATTGGTCCAATTTGGAGGATTACTATGTATTGGAAGGAAGTTTCCTGTTTTTGATATCTGGTCTCCTCGTGATGTTTTTCACTAAAAGTTATGTGGGAATTGTTCGGCATACCCGTCTAAAGGACGGTGAAAGCTTGTTTAGAACTATTTTATTTAATACAATTATTGTTGTCCTTATTAATTTTGTCTCTGTTCGTTATTTTGGCACAGTTAATATTATACCAAATTCAGTGGTGATAATCGCCTCTTTATTGGCCCTGTTTGCTTTGATTTCTTACCGCTTAATGGTAAAAGAAATTTTCGGATATTTGACGAATGGCAGGGAAAAAAGAGAAGTAAAAAAAGTAATTATTTTCGGAGCGGGCGAAGCTGGCATTTTAGCTCACGATGTCATTAAAAAGGACAGAAAATCTTTTTTTGTAAACTGTGGATTTTTAGATGATGATCAAAAAAAACAAGGAAAGATAATTGATGGGGTAAGGATATATGGAGGTTTTGATGCCTTGGGAACATTGGTTGAATCTCAAGGTATCACTGATTTGATCATTTCTGTTCAGGATATCTCTATCCAACGAAAAAGGGAAATCATTGATGAAAGCCTTAGCTTTAATTTGAATGTGAGCATAATTCCTCCCGTGGATCAGTGGATAAATGGTGGGCTGGAATCAGGGGCCATAAGAGAGGTGAAGATTGAAGATCTTCTTGGTAGGGAGATGATCTCCTTGGACAATGGACAGGTAAGGGAAGATTTAAAAGACAAGGTGGTGTTGGTGACCGGTGCGGCAGGTTCTATAGGAAGTGAGCTTTGTCGGCAGATTGTTCATTATAATCCGGCCTTGTTAATTTTATTGGATCAGGCAGAATCTGCCTTATACGATGTGGAACAGGATATTAAATCTATTGGTTTGCCTACCAAAATTGAAGTAGTGTTGGCAGATATAAGGGACAGTAAAAAGATAAATGAAGTTTTTAAGCGGTTTAAACCGGCCATTGTTTTTCATGCTGCTGCTTATAAACATGTGCCCATGATGGAGAAATATCCTGAGGAAGCCGTAAGGTGCAATACCTTAGGAACTAAATTGCTTGCCGATGTATCAATCCTAAATAAGGTAGAAAGATTTGTGTTGGTGAGTACTGATAAAGCCGTAAACCCTACCAATGTAATGGGAGCTACCAAAAGGATGGCTGAAATGTATGTGCAGGCGCTTAACGCTTATCAAGACCAAAATGGATTTTTCAAAGACCAAACAAAATTTATCACTACCAGGTTTGGAAATGTTTTGGGATCTAACGGGTCCGTGATCCCCTTGTTTAAAAAGCAAATTATAAATGGGGGACCTCTTACGGTGACGGACCCCGGAATTACCAGGTATTTTATGACCATACCTGAAGCATGTGAACTTGTTCTCGAAGCGGGGGTAATGGGCAATGGTGGAGAAATTTACATCTTCGATATGGGACAGCCGGTGAAAATCGTTGATTTGGCCAAAAGAATGATCCAATTGAGCGGGAAAAAATTAGATGAAGAAATTAAAATTGTTTTTACAGGATTAAGGGACGGAGAGAAGCTATATGAGGAGCTGTTGAATAATTCGGAAGAAGTTAAAATCACCCATCATCCTAAAATAAAAATTGCGAAGATTCGTCATGTACCTTACTTGAGAATTGATGGACAGATTGAAATGTTCGAAAAAATAATTAGTAAAGGTTCGGAAAATGAACTCGTGAGCCACATCAAAATGCTGGTGCCGGAATTTATCAGTAATGCCTCAAGGTTCGAAGTGCTGGATAGGATGAATTAACATGTCACGTCCTGAATTTAGTTGACACTTTTTTCTGTGTTTTTTTCTCATCCCTTTAATGAATCTTGGCATTGCGTGAACTTTGGTCCAAAACCACTGAAGTCTTCGGATCGCCTTAATGAGCCCCTTTAGGGGCTTTCCAGATGGCTGCAGCACCTTGGCCAGGGATTCATATCCTTTGCTTCGATCTTGGGTCTTCCTTCTCCAAACCCTTCCCGATTATTCCTTCCAAAATGGAAAAGTGGAAAGATACCTTTTATAGACTACCTTGCCTTGAAATAAGTGATCGTTAAAGCGGTTATAACCTGCATTACCATCCACATGATCCGAAAAAGTAGCCAAAAAGGTGGCTTCAATGGCCAAATCAGAATGAGGCCCTATCCTGTAACTGAGCCCCCCGCGGAAAGGAAGGTATGGAATAGATAATGTCTTTTTTTGGATCTCGGGCGTGTGGGTTATTCTTACCTCTTCTTTATCCACCCACATCATGCCGAAACCAATACCAGCATAGACATTAAAATCAGTTCTGTCAATATGTATACCGTAAGGAAGAAGGTGAAAGATGGGCATCACGTCCACATGATAGGCTGTGCCTTTCATAGCAAAAGCTTGGCCGGTTTCATTCCACTGAATGATGGTGCGGTCTCGGAAATAACTTGGTGTTTGGCTTTTAAGCATTTGAAAACCAACTGTTCCTTTAATTTCCATGAAAGAATTGATTTTTCTTCCATAGGAAACTGAAGCGGCTGGTTGGACCTTGAACCGGAAATTTCGAGTTCCCCCTGCATTATCAGCATACATAAATGAAGGCCCTAAACCTACAGATATATTATTTAACCGGGGGAGTCTATCTTTGTTGAAGTTTTGCGCCATGCTGAGGTTGTTATACAAAAACAAACAAAGAAAGATAGCTAAGACTTTGGCTCTCATGATGAAGTCTGTAAATATTGATTGATTCCTAATATAACGATAAAATTGCTTAAAAATGGTTAACATGTTTAAATCATTGTTCCGTGCATTTAAAATTTTAAAATAAAGCCTATCTTAGCAGCTTTACTCATAGGGGTTACTGATAGTTTTCCCTAAATCCAATTGGATATAAACCTAACCACAAGGATCACAAAGATTTGCACTGAGTTCCACAAATTATATACACATGAAAGGAATTATACTTGCCGGAGGTTCCGGTACACGATTATATCCCTTGACCATTGCTGTAAGTAAACAGTTAATGCCAGTTTATGATAAACCCATGATCTATTATCCATTATCGGTATTGATGATGGCCGGAATACGGGAAATATTGATAATAACCACTCCTGAAGATCGAGCGGCTTTTCAGAAATTACTGGGGGACGGGAGCCAAGTTGGTTGTCAGTTTCATTTTGCCGTACAACCAAAGCCCGAGGGATTGGCACAAGCCTTTATTATTGGGAAAGAATTTATAGGAAAGGATAAAGTCGCCCTCGTATTAGGGGATAATATTTTCTACGGGGCAGGGCTTGCCGATACCTTGAAAGCGCATACTGATCCTGATGGAGGGGTAGTGTTTGCCTACCATGTCAATGATCCACAACGGTACGGTGTGGTGGCGTTTGATGAGGATAAGAAGGCCATAAGTATAGAAGAAAAACCAAGTCAACCCAAGTCCAATTATGCAGTGCCGGGCTTATACTTTTATGACAATGATGTAATAGAAATAGCCATAGATACCAAACCAAGTCCCCGTGGGGAGTTGGAAATAACTGACGTAAATAATGAGTATTTGAAAAGGAAAAAACTGCAGGTGGGGATTTTGAACAGGGGGACTGCTTGGCTCGATACCGGAACCCATCAATCCTTGCTGCAAGCAGGGCAATTTGTGGAGGTAATTGAGGAAAGACAAGGCCTGAAGATAGGCTGTATAGAGGAAGTTGCTTTCCGTAATGGCTATATTGATAAGGAGCAATTGCTGAAAGAAGCAAATAAATTGGGCAAAAGTGGCTATGGCGAATATCTTAAAAGATTGGTTTAGTATCAGAAGAAAAACAGTTTTGAATTCCAAAAGAACTGGCCGGCTTTCTGATTTTCAGCCGGATAATTAGATAAGCGGGAGAAATGAAACATCCATTGGTTTCCATAATTTGTACCTGTTATAACCATGGAGAATTTATAAAGGGGGCCTTGGACAGTGTCCGTAACCAAAGCTATGGACCGATTGAATTGATTATTATTGATAACGGCAGTAAAGATAATTCTGTTGAGGTTATCCGGAATTGGGTAAAATATAACGAGGACCAAAAACTCAGGACAATTTTTCATTTTCCATCGATCAACTATTGTAAAGCCTTTAACCAGGGACTGCAAAAAGCAAATGGCAAGTATATTATCGATTTGTCAGGAGATGACCTTTTGTTGCTGGATCATGTGAAAACAGCTGTGGAAACCTTGGAAAATGGACATGCTGGGGTTTATTTTTCCAATGCGTACCTTGAGGGAGAAAAGAGTGGATCTTCTGAAGTTTTTTATCCCGTCAATGAAGAAGGGAGGCTTCTAAAAGAGGTTATTTCTGGTGATATCTATATTCATGTCGTCCAGAAGCATTTCCTTTGTGCTCCCACGATGGTATTCAAGGCCGAAATCCTTAAAAAGGAAGGGGGATATGACCAAGAGTTGTCTTATGAAGATTTTGATATCCTAGTCCGGCTGGCAAGAAAATATGGATTTGTCTTCAACGGAAACATAGGAGTGAAAAAAAGGATTTTGAAAACTTCATTTTCCGCTAAACAATATAGCATCAAAAACTCCGTAATGTTGCCCTCCACACTGAAAGTCTGCAGGAAAATCCAGGCCATGAACAAATCCCTCAAAGAAAATGAAGCGTTACAATTCCGTGTAATGTTTGAAACAAAGCATGCTTTGGCTTCCGCCAATTTTGACACAGCGGCGGAATTTTTAAACCTGGCACAGGAAATAGGTGTTTTCGGCTTTCGCTATCACTTATTCCGGCTTTGGGAAAAGGTGCGCTTGGATTTATCCTCTATTTATAGGATACTCATTTCTTAGGTGGATCCTACCACCACCTCAAGAATATTTTCCGAGTTGAAATATTTTTTCCCTACCCTCATAATATCCTCCGGCGTAAAGGTTTTGATAAAAGCCAGTTGATCTTCATAAAAAGAGTAGTCCAATCCATGCTGATGAATGTTTTTAAACCTGGTGATCAGGTCAAAAGGAGAGCTGAAGTTTGAAAGGAAATGTCCAACCATATAATTTCGGGCTATTTCCAATTCAGAATGATCAATGGGTTTATATTTAAGCAATTCTATTTCTTTATAGACCTCAGCAATTACATCTTCCGCAAACCCTTTTTGTACATCGGCCATAACCAGCCAATAATCCGAAAGTTTTAAGCTACCGATAGTACTGTATATACCATAGGTGTGCCCCTTTTCCTCCCGGATATTTTTAATCAGCCGACTTCCAAAGTAACCACCCAAGAAAGTGTTGAAAACCGTTAACGCGTGATAATCCAGGTGGGATTTGGGAATCAAGTGTTGCCCCAGTCGGATGCTGGACTGCACGGATTTTTGATTGAATTCAGTAATTCTTTTTTTTGGATGTTTCTCAAAAGCAGGAAGTACTTCCTCATCATGGATCACAGGTATATTCTGGAACAATTTTTCTATCGATTCTAAATTCTTTTCTTCCAGATCTCCTGTTACAAATATTTCCGGCCGGACCATAAAAGCATTGTTGTAAAAATACTGAAGGTCTTCCCCGCTTATTTGGCGAACATCGTCTTCCTCCGCAACAAAGCCATAAGGATGGTCCTTTCCAAAGAGTCCCTTTCTGTACAGCTGGTTTGCCCGGGCACCATTTTGTTCTCTTTGAAGGGAAATGGTCAGTTCTTTTTGGGCCTTTTTCTTTATTAATTCTTTTTCTGGAAAAACAGCCTCCGTAAACAAGGAACGGAATAAAGGAAGCACGTTGAAAAAATGCTTTTTGGTGGTTAAAAGGGACAGTCCACTTTGTTCAAAATTTGAAATAACATCCACTTCAGAAGCGTAGTGATCAAAGAAGTTGTCCATTTCTTCCGACCGGAAGGATTTGGTCCCTTCCATCAGCATGTGTAAAGTAAAAAAGGGGACCAATGCTTTTTCAGTAAGCATTAAGGACTTCTTTGCCTCGGTAATTACTTCAATTTTTATAGCATCAATATTCGGGGTTTGGATATAATATAAAGAGACTCCATTTTGTAGCGTCCTCTTTATTGGCTGGATGAGCTTGATGTTTTCGGGAATTTTAAATTCCGGAGCTTTGGACCTGTCTACGATCATTTTACAATATTGTATGCTAGGGAAAACCTTAAAGTTTCTGCCAGAGGATGGTTTTGTTGTTGAGGGACCAAATAAGAGAAATCGAAACCTAACCTTGTATAGTTAAATCCTACTCCTAAAGTGAAATATTTTCTGCCCCCTTTATTGGGGTTTTCGTAAAAGTAACCCGTTCTCAAGGCAAATTTATCATCATAGGAATATTCTACCCCAAAAGAAATCATTAGTTCCTGCATTTCCTCCCTGAACCCTCCCGGGGCATCAGAGAAAGAACCAATAATCCCACTTATCAATGGCCTGTTGGGATCCTTACCGCCATTTTCAGCTATTATCAGGCTCCCCTCTTGATCAACAACCAAATTCCCATATTCGTCCCTTTCATATATAGGAGTGGTAGGTACCAGAAGTTTATTTAAATCCAATGCAAAGGTCAATTTGTTAAATTCGTCCAAAGGCAGAGCCAAGGCAGTACCCACTCGTAAGTTTGTGGGAATATAATCCAGATCATCCGCACTGTTGTAAGTTAATTTTGGTCCTATATTTGAAATATTTGCCCCCCATGACCAGTCTGCTTCATTGCCTGAAACAAGTACCTCTTCCGTGTAATATAAACCTACGTCTGTTCCTACACTAATTCCCGGTTGACTTTCATTCCCGGTTGTGCTGCCCAAGTTGCCGGAAAGATTTGAATGGATGAATCTCGCTGAAATACCCAAAGAAAGATTGTCTGTAAGTTTTCTGGAATAAGTGGCTCCTATAGCAATATCCCTCGGGGTAAATTCCCCTAATGCACTTCCCCTTCCATCTGTAAGTTGAATTGAACCCATATTAAAATACCTTAGATCTATGCCAAAGGCTGAAACTTCATCTATTCTTTTATAGCCTGTCAGATAATTCAAGGACATATCCGGCACTAACTTACCCAACCATGGGGAATAGGAAAGTGAAAATCCGATATCACTTTCTATAAAAGCCAGTTTTCCGGCATTCCAATGGGCTGAATTAGCATCAGGAGAGGTGGCAACACCCACATCACCCATGCCGGAATGCCTACTGTCGGGAGCAAAATTGAGAAAAGGGACTGCTGTAGTGATCACCCTTCTGTTTTCATCTTGTCCAGAAATGACCGGGGAAACTTGAGCGTTGGCATTAAGGGCCAGCAAGGCAATGAACAATAAAAAAATTGAATTTCTCGGATAGTTGATCATCATTTTCATTGAATAATTATTTTTCCGCTTTCTGTATCTGAGGTGCCATCTGCCTCTGATTTAAGCTCTAATTTGTAAAGATAAGTTCCTTTTGCCGGATATTTGGTCCTGCTTTGCATAAAAATCCAGGAGATGTCTCCCAATAGGGAATTAGCCTTTGGAAAACGCCTGTGCATTGAAAATATTTCCCTTGCTGATAAAGAAAAAATTTGAACCTGCAGGACCAGGTTTTCCCCTTGTCTGTTGTGCGCTATTTTAAAATGACTTGCTGTTGATGCAGGATTGGGGTAAGTGAGATGGGAGGTGATTTTTATTCCCTTGCTGCCCAAAATGAGTAATTCAAGGGTCCTGGAGGAAGAATTGCCCAGATTGTCCCAAGCCTGAAGGGTCAAGATATTAAGCCCTTCCTCCAGTCCGCTGACAGATGTCTCTAAAAAACCTTTGGTAAAAGAGCCATCCAGGGAATTATAATAGGAATTTAAATCTATCTTTTCCCCGTTATTTATGCGGAGGGAAATATTCTGACCAAGGTTTATTGGACTGATATTGATGCCATTTTGATCTTCCAGGGTGGCAAGAAAATTTATGGTAGTGGAGGAAAGGGTGTGTCCGGATTTTAAACTGTCTTGGATAAAAAGTTTAATGATAGGGCCTTGGTTATCGTTCACCTTATTGGTAGAAGAGCCCCCGATCACAATATGTGCAGCACCAAAGGCTTCTTCAATGGTTTTATTATCCTGTGCAAAAAGCCTGAAAGTCCCTTTACCAAATGTGTAATCAATGTTTTTAGGGATAAATATTTCTCCTTCAAAATGACCGTTCACCACTTTTCCCTTTCCTCTATGGATATATATATGCTCATCTTTATAGGTAGCAGGGGTATTTTCATCTCCCAGGGTGGATCGGCTGATAGGCTTATCGCTCAGGCTGATTTCGAATGTTCCGTTAAAGGAATCCATTGTTGCTTGGGTCAATGGATGGGTGATATTCCCTTTATACCGGATTTGCTGCATGGCTTTTAAAGTGTCCACTTCAGTTTGCAGGAACATATCGAAATACTCACCGGAATGGGCGGCTAATTCAGGTAAGGCAAGGTTTAAGGAAGGATCTCCCAGAAGCGAGAAATTCCTGTTCAAAGATCCATTTAAGCTATTGTTCTTGGTATGCTTAAATACCTCCCCAAGCGTTAAATGTTGCCCCTCTTCTTTCTTGAACACAGCTTCTATAAAAGCACGGTTCAGGGCAAAATTGATATTGCTGAAAACAGGCCTGCCTGTACTAAGCAAAGCAATGGCCCCTTTTTTTTCAGCAATCAGCAATTCCTCCGCACCAGATCGGATAAAGGGGCTGTCGTGTCGTCCAAATTCGCAAGTGGCGGTTACAAAAACCGGTAATTTACTGTTCTCCCGCCAATTGTTTAAATCCGAAACCGTGAATATTTCCTCAGCCATAAGTGTGGTCTCATTACCGTGACCGATATAATTGACAAGAAGAAAAGAGGAATCCAAGAGTGTTCCCAAGGCAGCTTTTGCCGTTGGAGATCTTTGGACCGAACCGGTATTAATCTGCTCAAAATTGTCCAGGTACAGCTTTTCCTGGACAAATTCCGGATGGTTTTCCACCAAATAAGCTGACAGCGATTCAGAATCATTTAAGTGAACATTGTTGTCCCCATCATCGGCCACAAAAAGAACCTTCCTTTTCCAATCCCCTAAAGTATTTTCGGGAGATCCATAGTTGATGATTTTGTCCACCACATTCCTGGCCTCTGGGAGGTTAACAACAGGAAACCTTCCAACTCCAATGCTTAAATTCAGGTCTCCCGATGCAGTCTCTTCCCATATCCCTTCACCAAAATTCATAAACCCAAAATAATCATCTGAACTGTAGGTAGTAAGAGGATTAAGGCTATTTCTGGAACTGTAGGTAGGGACGAGGTTTGGCCTTCCACCCAATTTGTTTTTATAATCAAATGTGCCTTTTCCAAAAAGCAAGACATTTTTTAACTGTTTTCCTTGATGATAATGAAAGGCAAGGAAATTTCGGATGGCCGTTATATCAGGATTCCCATACCCGAAAGCATCATAAATTTCCTGAACCGATACTACCTGGGTACTGATTCCTATGCTGTTTTTGTACGCTGCCAGTCTTAAAGCCTCAGGATTTAGCGTGCTATGGGCAATAATGATCAAATCCGAAAAATTTGGCTGCGACAGCAAATTTAGATCCACCATCTCCAATCCTGCTATTGGTTGGGTCACTTCTGGGGTAAATACGGCTATTTTTTGGGCGTTGGAGGTAGTTGGTTCTATAGCCGTTATGTCCTTTACTTCAAAAAAGTCAGTAATATCCCAAATATATTGCCCATTGGAGGTTTTTAAATTAAAAGCCTTTTCCGCAAGATTATAAAAGATTCCTGAGGGAAGAGCTGAAGAAAGAGAGGGGATTCCAATCATAAAATAATCCAGATATCCTGTCCCGTTCCTGTCTGCAGTTTGAAATTGGATATCAATTTGTGATTCATTATTTTCTAATATACCCTTATTATATCCTGTTATATGTGCTTCATGTCCTTTAAGGCCGTAAGTGCTGCTAGTGATAGGAGGAAGTGTGATGGTTTTGATCATATCTTGATTCATAGAAAGCCTGAAATTGCTTTCCGTAAGGGATTGGGCCATGAGTTTTCCATGGTAGTAAAAGGGCAGGTCCTGGGAAGTCTTGCCCTCAAAATTGATGGAGATCGTTTCACCATCAGATACCCGGTTTCCGTACCAGTTTCTTCCGGATGAAAGTAGGTTAAACTCTTCCTTTTTATAACTTTTGATCTGATAAAGAACGCCCGCCGGAGAATCTGACGCATGGGGATTTAGACTGGGAATAGCAGCGGTGTTGTGGTGGTTGGTATGAATTAGATAATACAAGGTATCCGTAAAATGGTGGGTTTGATAATATGCCATTTCTTCCGCTATTCCAATCGAAGGCGCTGCGGACAAAAAAAAGTACAAATCCCCTCCAATTTTTTTCACTGGGATTTCTTTCAATCCCAAAAAGGTGCTGTCCAGTTTCTGGGGCAGCATTCCATTATAACCATAGAGAGCCAGTTCTTCAACGGAGTTTACACCAAGCTGAAGGGCTTGGGAGGCCGTAATCTTGTAAACCCCTTCTTTGGTAACAGGAAATTTGAAGTAATTGCTTTGGGCTGTGAGATCCGGAGTCCTAAAGACTCCCCACATGATAAGAAAAAGCGCCAAGCCATAAAAGCTATTGATTCCGTGCATGGCTATCCCTTTGGGTCTCGATAATAGATAAGCCAACATATGAAATGATTGCAAATGGAATTCCTGCGATACCCATTGTCAAAAGACAGATGATGGCAATGATAAGGGTCAAATACCTGTAAATATTATCTTTAATGGAAAAATTCTTGAATTTCAAAGCTATTAACGGCAGCTCCACGGTCAATAACCAAGCAAATAATAGGGAGAATATCAGCAAGAAATATTGGTTATAAATCAAAGCTTCCGTCCAATGGAATTGTTCGGCCAAAAAGGGTAGGGTTGAAATCAACAAGGCATTTGCAGGAGTAGGAACTCCAATAAACCGGTCTGCTTGTCGGGTGTCAATATTGAATTTGGCCAATCTTAAAGCAGATTGGACCCCGATCAAAAAGGCCAGGAAGGGCAGATAAGATCCAGGATCAATGTTTTGAAGCATTTTGAAGACAATAAATGCCGGCAAAACGCCAAAAGTCACTAAATCTGCCAAAGAATCCAGCTGTTTGCCAATCCCACTGTTCGCTTTAAGTAAACGCGCAACAAATCCATCAAAAAAGTCAAAAACCGCAGCAGCAAAGATAAAATAAGCTCCAAAGAATATATGATCCTCCAATACAAAATAAATTCCTGCCATGCCGCAGATCAAGTTGAGGCAGGTGAGGGAATTGGGAATATGTTTTATAACGTTCAAAATTCAGCTCTTTGACCTACGAAAGGATTGTTTAATTTTTCAAAACCGATTGAAGTATTGGGCCCATGCCCAGGATAAACGGTAACATCATCCGGTAAAGCAAAAAGTTTGGATTTTATCGCCTCTAACAAAGTCTCATGATCCCCTCCAGGTAAGTCGGTCCTACCAATGCTTCCTTCAAACAAGGTATCCCCACCTATACAGGCTTTGCTTTCTGCATGGTAAAAGACCAAATGGCCGGGAGTATGCCCCGGTACTAAAAAGGTTTGAAGGGAAGTATGGCCAAATTTAATGACTTCCCCTTCCTTGATATAGTGATCTGCTTTGCTGTCCTGGTAAAGGGGGAAACCATAATTGGCAGCATAAGAAGGAACAGCCCTCAAAACCGGCTCTTCATCGCGATGAAACCATAATGGAATGTCAAAACTGTTTTTCACAAAAGTATTGCCCAAGACATGGTCTATATGGCAATGGGTATTTAAAACCTTTATTGGGGTTAAATGTTTATTTTTAATAAAATCAAATAATTCTCCTCTTTCTTCTTTACCATAACAACCAGGATCTATAATGATTGCCTCATTGGTCCCATCGTAAAGCACATAGGTGTTTTCAGAAAAAGGGTTAAAAGTAAAAGATTTAATCTGTAACATTTTGAATCATTTTTATTTTAACTTCAAAATAACAAAGAAAGATTTAATTTTGGATATGGAAGTTGATTTTTTACTCGTAGGACAGGGTATAGCAGGAACATTGCTATCTTACAGGTTAATTAATGCAGGTAAGAAGGTTCATGTTATTGATCAGGCCGAAAAGAATAATTGCAGTAGGGCTGCAGCGGGTATTTATAATCCAGTGACAGGAAGAAAAATGGTCAAAACGTGGAATGCAGATCTTTTATTTCCGGAGATAGAGCCGTTTTACAGGCAGTTAGAGCAGGAGCTAAAGTCAAAATTTTTATACAAAAGACCAATTTACCGCCCCTTTGGCTCCATAGAAGAGCTAAATGAATGGATGGGGCACAGTGGGGAAGAAAGCTTTAAAGTTTACATTGAAGCAATTAAAACTATCCCTGCCTTCAAAGAGGTCAACGACCCGCATGGAGGCTTGCTTCTTGGTCAATCAGGATATTTGGATATAAACACCATGCTGGACCGTTATACTTTTTGGCTGAAAGAAAGAGGAATCCTCACCAATGAAGAATTTGATGAGGTGGAACTGAAGTTTTCAGAGAAGGGCTTTGTTTATAAAAATATCAACGCCCAGTCCCTAATTTATGCCAATGGAATGGGGGCTGTAAAAAGTAAATTTTTCCATTGGCTCCCTTTGAGGCCGAATAAAGGGGAGATTTTGGTAATAAAACAAGGCTTTACACCTCAAGAAATCATCAACAGGGGCATATTTAGGATTACTCTTCCGGATAGGACCATTAAAGTGGGTTCGACCTATAGTGTGGATAATTTAGGCCCAGGGCCAACCGAAAAGGCTAAAGAGGAGATGTTGGAAAAGCTGGAAAAATTGGTCAATTTACCTGTTGAGGAAATTTTGGAACATAAAGCAGGCATCAGGCCGACCACGATCGACAGAAGGCCGATATTGGGAAAACATCCTGAAAATAGAAACGTTTATATATTCAATGGTTTAGGAGCCAAGGGTGTTTCCTTAGCACCTTACTTCAGTAAAATAATGCTCAATTTACTGATTTTTGGAAATGAACCACATAAAGAGGTAAATATAAGCCGTTTTTTTAAGTATATTTAAAACGTAGATGAAGGATAATAAATGATGGTAATATTACGCTTTCTTTTTTGCGCTGTTCTATTGATTAGTCTGTCCTATAGCCTAAAGGCGCAGTTTGATCAGGAGAGGTTTGGGAAAAACAGGATCCAGCACAAAAATATGGACTGGTATTTTTATAGCTCCAATAATTTTGAGGTATATTATTATGATGGCGGTCAAAACAATGCCCGCATGGCCATAGAGTATCTGGAAAATGAGTTTGACAGGATTACCCAGCTGATTGGATATGTGGCCTATACCAAGCCCAAAATTTTTATTTATAACTCCAGGCATGAATTACTGCAAAGTAACCTGAATCTTAATAAGAATGATTATACCGTAGATGGGCAGACCTATTTTGCCAAACTATTGGCTGAGGTGCCATTTACAGGGAGGTGGGAATCTTTTAAGGAAGAATTGATCTATGGAGCATCAAAAGCGATCATAGAAGAAATGCTTTATGGCTCCAGCATTTCTGATGCGTTTCAGTCTAACCTAATCAATAGTTTTCCTGAATGGTATATTGACGGTGCGGCCAGGTATTTAGCTTCAGGATGGAGCCTGGAAATGGACGATTTTGTCAGGCATTATTTAAAGAATAATGAGAAACCAAAATTACATAGGCTACACCAAGAGGAGGCGGGTCTGGTGGGCCAATCCATCTGGAACTTTATAGTGGAAAGGTACGGAAGAAGGTATATCTCCAGTATTTTGAATTTAAGCCGGATTAATAGAAATGAAGAAAATAGTATTTCCAATACCATCGGCATCAGTTATAAAGACTTTTCAGAACAATGGAGACAATACTATACCAATTTAAACGAGCAGGTATTGTCGAATTTCAAGGAAATTAACGAGGAAAATGTAATTGCCCAGTCCTCCAAGAATAGTGTGGGTACGATCAATGACGTCCGCTTTAGTCCAGATGCTAAGAATATTGCCTATGTGATCAATAATGATGGCAAATACAAAGTGATCGTTAGGAATTTGGCGACGGACAGGGAAAGGATCGTTTATTCAGGAGGATATCCAGCCGATGATCAAAGTGCTGACTTCTCTGCACCGGTCATTTCCTGGAAAGATACTTTAAACTTGGCCTTGGCCTCCTTTACAAGGGGAGTGACTACTTTAAGGTTAAGGGCAATAGACGGAAGCAGTCAGGATAAAATCTTTCTGAGGAACATAACCCAAATATTGGATATGGATTTTTCGCCAAGCGGAAGGAATATGGTTCTTTCCGCCATTTCCGGGGGTAAAACGGATATTTATACCTTGAATATGAGAGGGCAGGGAAGAAAGCTTACCAACGATGTTTTTGATAATATAACGCCGGTATTTTTAAATGATTCAACGATCATTTATGCCTCCAATTTCACTGATCTTCCGGATAGCGTCCTTACCCGGACCCCCGATGTAAATGAGTTACCTGATTATTTTAACCTGTTTATGTTGGAAGTGGGGGACACCATAGTGAACAGTAGGCTTACAAATATAGATAATAAGAACTTCAGGCCGAGAGTGTTGAACAAAAGCACCATTTTGCATTTGAGCGAGCAAAGTGGGATTACCAATATTATGCGCTATGGAATAGGGAGCGCAGTTTCCAGTCAGGTTTCCGCTATTAATAAAAGTGTGGAAACGTTCGATTATTCATTGGTCTCCAACCAATGGGCTTATGCGGTAAGGGATGGTCTTCAGAGCAAGCTGGTACTTGAACCTTTTTCCAACCTGGATCAATTTACAATGAGTATTCCAAGGATCCAACTCCAACAGGCCAAAAAGTTGAATGAGAGATTGACTAAAAGAAGATTGCAGAAGAAGGAATCTGAAGGTCCGGAAGCAACGGCAATGGATAGCTTGAAAGAAGGATTTATTACAGCAGATTCCCTAGATCTAGATCCCGAGGAGGGAATAATGAATGAAAAGATCCCTGCCATTGATCCATTGGATACCGTACCAGAAGGCAAGGATCTTACCGGTTCTATAAATACGGATAAGTTGAGGTTTGAAAGAAGAGGGGGAATAGATACCGATAATTATATTTTTGATACCATACCTCCAGTAGCAGAGGAAGGTCCTGAGGCTCCCTCCGTCGGCAGAAGCAGCATGTTGGATTCCTTTAGAAAGCAAAGCATGGAAAAAAAGGTAGTGGGTCCCGAAATTTATATACCACAGTTTATAGGGAGTAGTTTGAATACTTCTTTTGTTGTGGATCCTCTTAGGGGTTTTGGAATCAGCCTAAACGCTAAAATGTCAGATCTGCTGGACAATCACTCCTTTACCGGAGGGATTATGACTACACTTGATTTTAGGTCGGGGAGTGATATTTTCTTTGAGTATGACTACCTGAAATACAGATTAGATTTCAGGGGCAGATTTGATCGGAAATCTTTGCTCAGGACAGAAGGTGATTTGACCTTCCAAAAATATACCCTTACCAAAACTGAAGTAGGTGTCTCTTATCCTTTTACCCCAAGTACTCGATTGAGTATAAACCCTTTCCTGGCAAAAACACAATACTTTAATCTAAACCCCGATTCTATATTGAGAGGAGAACAGGGGCCTCAGAACAGTTTGGACATTAATTATGCGGGGGGAAGGGCCGAGCTTGTTGTGGACAAGACCACTCTTTTAGGGCTTTATATGGAACAAGGTTTTAAAGGTAAGATCGGCTATGTGCATTACCAAGGCTTAAATAATAGGGATAGAAGTTTTGGAAATGCCTACGTGGATGTCAGGAATTATCAGAAAATCCATAAAAACATCACATTTGCTACCAAGTTTTTTGCGGGTTCTTTTTTTGGCAATAATCCACAAAGTTATCTTGTCGGGGGAATGAATAATTGGCTGTTCAATGAATTCCATCAGCCTCCCACCAACAGGCCAGAGGCTTCTCCTCTCAGAAACACATCCGGTGCAGAAAATTCGAATATTCTTTTTGCAGAATTTATAGATTTACGGGGATATGATTATGATGAAATCCGGGGAAGTAATGTCATTACTTTTTCTGCCGAACTAAGGGTACCTATATTTTCTTACCTGTCCCGTGGTAATATCGCCTCCAACTTCATAAAGAATTTTCAACTGGTTGGGTTTTATGATGCTGGATCGTCATGGACTGATGCGGCACCTTGGGAAAGGGTAAACGACCAAAATACAGAGATCATTGATACAGAAGGATCGCCTTTCGAAATCACTTTGAACAATTTCAATAATCCATGGCTTCAAAGCTATGGGGCAGGTCTCAGAACTGTTTTGCTTAACTATTACGTAAAATTTGATATTGCACGCCCAGTTAGAGACTATACCGTAGAGAAACCCCGATTTTATGTTACCTTAGGGTACAATTTCTAATGCTGTCTGGCATAACTGAAAACACATCACCTGTACAATTAAATATTAATCATGATTAAATCCATGACCGGCTATGGTATAGCCCATTATGAAAACGATACTGCGATCATTAGTGTAGAAATAAAAACCCTTAACTCCAAATTCCTGGATTTATCAATAAGAAATTCGAGACAGTTTTCTGATAAAGAGATAGAAATCAGGAATTTAATTTCGGAAAAGCTGGAAAGGGGAAAGGTGAACGTAACTATTGACTTTTCCACCAAATCAAGCAATGAACTACCCATTACCATCAATGAAGCGCTCTTTGCTTCCTATTTTGAGAAATATAGCTCCTTGGCTGAAAAAGTAGGCTCCGATACCACTGATGTCTTTAAATTGGCGTTTCAGTCCCCTAATGTCTCTACCTCTAATATTGAAGTAGCTAGGGGGCAGCAGGATTGGGAACTGGTAAAAAAAGTTCTGTTGGAAGCGATTGCAGATTGTGATCAATTTAGACAAGACGAAGGAGATACCCTGTACCAAAGGTTTGTTGAAAATATAAAAGTATTGGAAGATGGTCTGGAGCAGGTAAAATTGGAAGAACCTAGGAGAAAGGAGAGGATCAAGGAGAAGATAAGGGAAAATTTTTCTGAATGGCTGGAAGAAAATTCCTTTGACCTCAATCGATTTGAGCAGGAATTGATTTATTATTTTGAGAAGCTGGACATTACAGAAGAAGTTGTAAGATTGGGTACACACCTTGAATATTTTAATAGAAATCTTTCCAGCGGTAAAAGCCAGGGGAAGAAGTTGGGCTTTATCAGTCAGGAGTTGGGAAGAGAGATTAATACGATAGGTTCCAAAGCCAATGATGCTGTCATACAAAGGCATGTAATTATGATGAAGGATGAGCTGGAAAAGATCAAAGAACAGGCATTGAATATTCTGTGAACAAAAAAAGGAATCCATTTAGGATTCCTTTTTTTGTTATCAATCAGGTAGGTATTAACTTAATTTGAATCGGATAGGCAATCTCATTTTTACCCTCACTGGTCTACCTCTTTGCTTTCCCGGTTCCCAGTTCGGAGCATTTTTAACTACCCGCATGGCTTCCTCATCACAACCTCCGCCGATACCCCTTAGGATTTCAACATCTTGAATAGAGCCGTCGGTATTTACTACAAATACGACATACACCGTACCTTCGATCCCCATCCTTCTAGCTTGAGTTGGGTATTTGAGGTTATTGTTCAAGTATTTGCTCCATCCCTCCATTCCTCCCGGAGGAGCCGGCATGGTTTCCACCACATCAAAAATCTGATCTGCTTTTTCCTCTACAGGAGCATCTGCGATCACCACTTCTTTGATCACTGTCTCTTCCTGCACATCCACGTCAAAATTTACCTCAATTTCCTCTTCGATCTCCACTTCATCAGGGATTTCCTCGATTATAGGCTGTTCAACGGGTGGCGGTGGCGGTGGTGGTTGCTCTGTAATAGGAATGTCCAATAATTCCTCAAACTCATCGTCGATTGATCCCAGGTCTTTCAATGCACCATCATCGAATGATTTGTACTCAAAAGCAAACAGGACCAAACCAACACTGATCGCTAAGCCAAGGTTCAGGAACATTCCTGTCTTATTGCTTAAATCAGCTTTGGGTGTCTTTTTAGCTTCCATGATAATTTTCTTATAAAGGTTAAGATTCTTTTTTATTTCTATTTAGAGATAACAATTGTAAACAATTATTTTTATTTATACAAGGTTACTTTGCCTCCGATGTAAAATATAAAAACAAAATGTTCCAAAGGTTCCTCCTGTTATATTTGCAATCATATCCCCATAATCAAATGATCTACCTGGAATATGTTGTTGTAAGTATTCTACTAATATAGCAAATAAGACTCCAAAAACTAAATAATTAGTGATAATTTTTCCTTTTTTTAATTTTTGAGACTTTTTTCCTGTATTTGAGGTCCGGTGCCACAGAAACGTCAATATCAGAAATAAGCCTAAATGGATAAACTTGTCAAATCCAATGATATCAGGGGTTTTAGGTACCTGATCTCCCGGGGACAGTGTAGCGGCCAGGATCAGTGTTAGCCATACTACTGCTGGTAATATCCTATTTTTCAATTTCAGCCCCAACTAATTCAGTATATTCTTCAACAGATAATAATTCTGTCGGTTGGTCACCTTCAAATTTGGCTTTTATCATCCATCCTGATCCATAGGGATCTTCATTTACCAGCTCTGGGGATGATTCCAGTTTTTCATTGAATTCGGTAATTGTAGCCGTTAGTGGCATAAATAAATCCGATACAGTTTTTACCGCTTCTACAGTACCAAACACTTCTCCTAATGAAATAGTTTCACCGACTGTTTCTACTTCCACAAAAACGATATCACCCAGCTCCCTTTGTGCGAATTCCGTAATGCCTATAGTCGCTGTGTCTCCATTGATTTTAACCCATTCGTGGTTTTTTGTGTATTTTAATTCTTTTGGAAAATTCATATTTATTTGGATTGAGGGACTCAAAAATACAAGGTTTAATCAAAGGTAAAAAACCTATTCACTTAAATTAAATATTAATTGACCTCCAAAGGCCGTGGAGCTCCTTCTAAAGGCCGTAGAAACTTTGGGAGCATTGATGGTCCTGTCAAAATATAGGCTTACGTTTAATTTTTGATTCACTACATAGCCAATAGTTGGCCTAAATTGGATATTTAAATTTCCGTTGGTCACGGTGTTGATGCCTTCAATTTTTCTTTGAATGGTCCTTGTATCCACAATTCGGGTGGAAATCCGAATGGTAAGGTCATTGCTTAGTACTTCTTGCCTTCCCTGGATCTTAAAGGGTATTCTCACACCAGCTTTAGTATATCCCAGGTCAAAACGAAAGTCCTGGCTCTTTTGCTCTGTCACCTGGGCATTGGAGAAATTGAGCCCAATATTCCTTTCTGTATTGTACTCGAAAGAAACATTCATCCTGTCTTTGGTCAATAGATCAACACCGATAACGGGTGAAAACCTTTCGGAGATCACTACTTGGTTGAGAATAAAAACAGGGATGTAAGCTCCAAATTCATCTGTTATGCTTGGCTGGGGGATAGTTTGGAGAGTATTGTACAGTTCCAAGCCATTTTGATAGAGTAAGGAATTGGAAAAATTGCTTACATCATAAGAAGAGGAATAGTTATGGGTCAGATTGATGGAAGAAAAATACTCCTGTAAGGCTGGGATTCTTGATAGTCCCCTATATTCCACTCTCCAATTTGGCAACGGGAATTTAGGAAACGGGCTTAAGCCAATATCTTCACCGGTATTTCCCGAATAAGCCGCCAGGAAAGCTGGAACCAGAACGTTCTGCCCATTGATGGAATACTCTCCCCCTGGATTTTCCATTTCCAGGCGGCTTTTGATGGTATGCCTGTACCTTTCAAAATTGTGGAAAAGGGGAGAATTATTTTGTGCATCATCTTTGGCAAAAGCGGTCTTCAATATGTTATAGCTTATGCCATAGGCTCCTAATCTATTGGGATTAATGGAGGCATAATCCGAAGAGGTTTCCCGCCTACGGAACATTTCACTGTATTCACCTGTCTCCCTTTTTCTTAGTTCAAGGGTGATCCTAAAGTCCTTAATAGGTTCAACAAGAGAGGTGATTTGGAGATTTCTGACTTCATTTTGCCTAAAGGTTTGGGTTAACTGAGCACTTGGGGCAAATGCTCCCTGATTAGCCAAATCAAACCTAATGTCGCTATCCTGACTGCCGAATATAAAGCCCAGGCCCGGATTCATAAAACTCCTATCCATGCCCAGAAGACCTGTGTTTTCCATGTATCCCGGTAAGAAAGTCCCCTGACTTAATTGATATCTGAAATTCACCTCTTTTACCATCATGGCAAGCTTTAACAATTCGGCTCCTAATCCCTCATTAACAGGCGGATCTTTTTCTTCTTCTTCAGGTTGCCTTCCGGGAATGGTCGGCCGTTTTGGAGTATTGAGGGACCTGAGCTTTTTGCTTTTATTATAAAGCTTTATAAAATCCAATTGTCCATTGATGGATCGGTCCCGGGTGTTCTGGATAATATTGCCCAAGGTGTCTTTTTGGCCTATGGCGCCAGTAATCCAACTGTAGGAAGCCTCGTACCTTGCATCAGCACTTATCCAGTCGGTAAGGGGGAATTTGTCCAAAGGAAGCATATAGTTTGCAACCAGCTGATGATTGTAATTCGTCGTCCTTCCCAATTTTTTAATGTTGGTCCTTAGGGAATCGATTTTGGCTTCTGTATCCAGCTCACCATCAGGTTCATCCACTACTGAATTTACACTTGAGCTAAAGTCAAGGGATAAATTCCTGGTAAAATCCCAATTTAAACTATAGAATTTATTGATAAAAAAGCTCTTCTGGAAGAGAGGATCCACGCCATGTATGGTCAATTGGTCATTCCTGTTCTGGGTTTTCATGTACCGCCGGTCCAGATCTATCCTTGCAGACACCAATGATGGCACCAAATTAAAGTTAATGTCTTTTATCAACTGCAAATATTTGCTGCTCAAAAAACCAAATTCTTTAAAAGGCTCTACATTGATGGGAGCTGGCTGGAAGTTGTAGGCGATATTCCCCCTGTATGTTTCAAAGATATAACTTTCTGTTTGTATGTTGCTTTGATTCACTGATCCGTAGGCATAGGAAACAGAGAAGTTTTCCAGGTCATATATTCTGCTGGTTTCCTTCTCTGGGTTACTGATTTTTCTTACGTTATTCAGGCTGAAATTTTTTCTTTGGGCCTGATCCAGAACCAAATTGCGGTAGGCTTCCCTTTCTTGGTCAGTTCTGAATTTTTGAAGGGCAACTTCAAAAGGTACATCAGGATTCAAAGGGTCAAATTGAGGTTTAGTAGAAGTGTTTTCGAAACTGAGATATAATGGGATGCTCAACCCCAATGCCTGGGGGAGGATTTTATCTATATTGACATTGGCTGATATGTCATATTGGGAAGTGGATTCCCTAGCTCTTTCTGAAAGCCTGGTTTCCAATCCCCCAAAGCCAAACGTATTGTGTCTGATAGAAGAAGAAATTACGGCTACATCGGCTATTTGTGCATTTAACCTGGCATTGGCTGCCCAGCCGGATGATTTGTTGAAATCAGTAGCCCTGAGTTCGTTGGCCCATATACAAATTGATTTGCTGGCCCCTCCACCTGTACCGGGATTCTTTATACCTAGCATCATTCCCTGGATGAAATTCAGTTCCGGTCTACCCACAACGGTGACTTTGTACTGCCTGATCTGAACAGAGTAGGCAAGATTTTGGGGATTTTGATTATTGTCCCTTTGTGCTTTTACACCCACTAGCTCGTCAAGGGCAATATCTATTTCATTTTCAACGGGCCATATTTGGCGGGGATCTCTTGTCCCTTGAGGGGTTATCTTGAGCGGGACTTCTATTTCATAATAATTCTCTGTATAGTCGGTTCCCATTCTTAGGAATGCAGTTATTTCCCCATCCTGTGCTTCCTGGCTTTCCGCATGTAAAAACATCTTGAGCCTTCCATATTGGACCAGATCCTGATTGACATTCTTGAACACGGCCCTAGCATCCCTGTTCTGTAAATTTTCCACACATAGCCTTAATGACTGCTCATTCAATTGTCTCTCCACGGTAGAAGTATTGTCCCTGTCCCTTTCGATTCCCGGAGGAAGTACATAGGGGCTTTGGGTTTCACTGCCCTGACCGTTCTCCTCGATATTGACCACTCCAACAGTAAGGTTGGAATTATCAGGTTCCGGCACTTCGGCAAATCCCCTTTGAAACAATGATTCCTGGAATGTCCTCCATTGGCTTCCCACCAGCTGGAATTGGGCCATCCTTAATACCACCGGCTGCTCAAATTCCGTCAGGTAAGTTCTAATGAACCGGATAGACTTAAACCCGGAAATACCGCCTTGGCTCTTATCGGGCTGTCTGATAGGAATCCTGAACAGGTACCAATTTACTTCCTCCCCGTTTTTATAATGGGTTACTTTGTCTACAATGTTATTGGTACCCACCCGCATTTCGGAAGGACGTAAATCCACATTGTATTCATAATAGCTTTCCAGTTCATTGATGGTATTGTCATTGTTTAAATCCTCATTATCCGGTTCGTTTGATCCGGAAGGCGTATAGGGAAGGTTGGTATTGGAAGTAATCGGTGTATTTCCTTCCATCCCATTATACGATTTGTACCTTTCCAGAATCTTCACATTGTTCTGATCATATTCCTCATTTAGATAATATTTAAAATCATCAGCTGAGGGATCTTCCTGTACTTTTTGTAAAGCATTCGGGGACACATTCAGCCTGTTAATAAACCGGTCTGAAAAATAAGTGTTTTCGGCCTCGTTGCTTAGACCATCCAACCCTATATCCTGATGTTCCCTGGCCTCGGGGGAATTATCAAAAGCGGGAGTCAGGTACTGTTGGGAAGTTATCCTGCCCCACTCATTTTCGGTAACCTGGGAAGGATCCCCATCAGCGGGCAAACCATTTTCAAAAGCATGCCTTCCATCCACCATAACATCTTCAGAGATGTCCCCCAAATTGAAAACTAATTTACCCCCCGTGGTATTGTTTTCATTAAACACCCCATCCAGTACTTTCCCGTTTTCTCCGGGAAGAAAAGGATCCATCAACCAAAATTCAAGATATTCTATATTGTTCCTGTCAAAATCAACTTCAGAAGTGATGGCCCTGGTAATGCCTCCATAATTTTGCCTTGGATCTGGAAGTAACCCCTCTGCTGTAAGATTTGGATTATAATTGAACATGCCTCTTTCGTGAGGAAAATAAGCCATTTCAAATAAGGTTTCGGGAAGGATCATTTGTTCCCGAGACCTTCCTGGAAAGATCTCTTGAGGTTGCACACTTCTAACATAGTGATTTCTCCTATCTTCCTCAGTTAAGTTTGATGGGACTCCTTTACCTGAAGGCCTGTAAAATACATTGTCAATATTATACCAGGCTAAGCGGGCCCTAAGGTAAGTATTGCCCAACCGGTCTTCGGACTGATAACTTAAATCAAATTGATCATCATCGGTAGCAGGAGTCGCCGCCAGCTTCCATGTCTGGGGAGAAGAGCCCAAATTAAAAGGTGTGATGGCCGATTCGAAATCATCAATGTAAGAAGCCCCTTCCCCGTTCACTTGATTGGAAGTACCGGGAATCAGATGGGCAAATTCCCCGCTGAACTGAAAGAGGGACGTTTCTTTGGTTTCTGTAAAAGGCAGGGCATCGGCTAATTTGGTCAGAAATATGGATTCCTCGCTGTAATTCATGTCCAAGCCCCATAGACTGTTCTTCAAGGTTTCATTGCCCGTACTGATCCTGCTAATATTTGGTCTTTCATTAAGAAAAAGAAAGGTGCCTCCAAGAGATAAATTTTCATTAAACAAGTAATCAAACCGGGTGCCCAGGAGGCTTCTTGTTTGGAAGGATACCAAGTCTGCTTTTTCAAAACTAATGCTGATTTTTTTACCGGATTGGAGTATGCCTTCATTGATGATGACCACACGGCCAATATTGTAATCCACTGTAAAATCCACCCCTTCAGTTAAAGGAATATTGCCGGCAGTAACCAATACGGATCCTTCGGAAATATTCAGACCGGGCAACATAATTTCAGAAGAAGACCCTGCGGTAAAACTTCCCGTAATATAATATTTATTTAATCTAGTGACCAATTCTGCATCTGCCTGGGTGGTATTGTAGAGCGTATCATAGACATACTTATCCACCAGATTTGTTTCAGAGGCAAGGAAATGATCCTTTAAGTTTTTTCCAAAAGGCTCCAAAACAGGGAAAACCAATACTCCTTGTTCCGGTAGGATGGTCAACCCCGGGACAAAGTCAAAGTTACCATCAGGCTGTGGATCATTTTGAGGGTTAAGATTGTCCAAATTCATCAGGCGGATCAAAGGAACATCTTTCACATTTTGTCCTTCCAATAAACTGGGGTTATCCATGCCTGTTCTGTCATCCCTGTAAATGATCTGTAATTGAAATCCTTCTTTTTGGATCTGGTTGGCATTGAAATTATAAACGTTTTTCATCATCAGATCCCAAGTTGGGATCTGGGTATTAATACGGGCAGGCCTTAGCATTTTCAGAAAGATTATCTCGTTTTCGGACAGGTTTTGATAATCTTCAGAAAGCTCACCTACCTTGTAGGATTGGCCATTATAGGTGTATTCATAAGAAACGGCTATTACCTCATCATTTTGTAATTTCCTTGATAATGATAAATATCCCAGCGCCTTATGAAAAGTGTATTCATTTGATGCCAGCTTTCTGGCTCCATTGATTTGTTCAAAATCAGTTCCTTTAACCAGATTAAGATCATTGGCAATGGCAGTGGAAGCATTGTCAAAGGGTCTGAAACTTGGATTAGAAGTAAGGCTATTGAAAAGTTCGTTGGCAGCATTGGAAGCTGGAGCACTTGGGTTTCCCGGACCGATGGCTGGATTATCGGGCCGGAATATCCGCTGGCCTTCCCCCAAGTCTATAAAAGCAGCAAAATTTCTGAGTGTTTCGGTATTGTTGGCGCGGTTCATAATATAAACTTCTACCCGGGTGATGTTAACGCCTGACAAAACTTGAGGCAGCCCCTTGAGCCAGTTCTCATAATTATTCCTAAAAAAATGCCCCAAGAAGAAGTGCCTGTTTTCATCATATTCAGAGGCTTGGATTTCGAACGGCCTTCCTTGACTGCCCCCCTCAATGACGATTTCATCCCTTCTGCCACGTTGGGTAGAAGCTACGGCGGTCATAAACAGCTTACCAAACTGAAGCTGTGTTTTTACTCCAAAAAGATTCTGTGCCCCTTGTATTAAACTGTTCTGGATGGGCATGCTGATATTGCCTATTTCTATACTTTTTATAATGTCTTCTTCAAAACCAGCATATTCCACTTTCAGTTGGTTTTGAAAATCAAAAGAATTATTACTGTCAAAATTGGCCCCGATGCGCATCTTTTGGCCCAAGGTACCATTGACGCTCATTTGGATCTGTTGATCAAAATGGAAGCCCCCGTTTTGTTGTTGACGTATGGGGATCGAAGGATTGTCTATTCTTCGGAATATACCTCCAAAATCCAGGTTTACATTTCCTGTAGGTACAATGTTTATTTCATTTCCCCCAAAAATCCGGTCAAAAGAGGGGCTCAAAGTGATCGGTGGGATTAAGCCTCTTCCGCTTACCGCACTTTCCCCATCCATGCCTCTGGACCTGTTCCTCCAATATTCCTGTCTCATGCGGAGTTCCTGGATTTTGGAAAAATCGTCAAAATCATAAGTGTACCCGGTTTCTACTGCGCCTGAATCAAGTTCATCAGTGATCCTGTACTGAAAAGTGGAGTCAATTTCTACTTCTATCTTTTGGTTGGTCGGGGGCGGAGGTACAAAAGGGGAGTTCCTTCTAAGAAAAGGGTTTTGGTTTGGAAACAGCGGACTGGTATTTAAATTGTCCCAAAGTAAAAAGGAAGGCAATGACCTTCTTTTTTTCAAAGAGTCAATTTTATCCGGAATGGTGTCGTTTTGTTGGGCAAATGCTTCTATTGTAGACAAAAAGAGCACAATCACCGCCAATAAAAGCATTGTGGCTGAAAAATTGAATGATTTACTCCTCTTAAAAGTATATGAGTGCGCAAAGTTCAATAGTGTGACTGGTTAAGATGACTTTAAAGATGCCTTAATTAAATCTTCCAAGGAAATTTCAGGACCTGATTTTTTCAAGATAGATTCAATATTTTTCTCAGCTGATGTTTTTGGGAACCCTAATGTTATCAAGGCTTGTAACGCCTCCTGCTTTATCTTATTGCTTTTGTTAAGGAATCCGGTTTCACCTTTGGAAGCATCCAGAAAGCTGTCTTTTTTTATTTTATCCTTAAGTTCGAGTACAATTCTTTGCGCGGTCTTGGAACCTATGCCTTTTACCCGTTGGATGGAATGGTGGTCTTCACTGATAATGGCCTGCTCCAGCTCTTCCGAACTGAGGGAGGACAAAATCATCAAACCAGTATTGGGTCCTACACCACTTATTGAAATCAAGTCTAAAAAAAGTTTCTTCTCAGTTTCCTCTTTAAAACCATACAGCGTGTGCGCATCTTCTTTTATGCTTAAAAAAGTGAGGAGCATTACCTGCTCCTCATTCTTTATTTGGGAATAAGTATTCAACGAAATTTTCACATGGTATCCAATCCCGTGGATATCAATAATAACAAAAGTAGGATCTTTATGAACTAATTTCCCCTTTAGATACGCAATCATTTCTGGTTTTGTGTTTGTGCATCTACAACAGCAATTGCTACCATGTTGACGATTTCTCTCACAGAACTTCCGAGTTGCAGCACATGTACCGGTTTATTCATTCCCAAAAGAATAGGACCAATAGCTTCCGCATTGCCTATTTCTGTCAATAGCTTATAAGCAATATTTCCAGAGGCCAAATCAGGGAAAACCAAGGTGTTTGCTTTTTTATTGGCCAAGGCACTGAAGGGGTAATTTTCTTTTTGGAGTTGTTCGTCAAGGGCAACATTTGCCTGCATTTCCCCTTCTATCACCAGATGGGGATATTTTATCTTGGCTTTGGCCGTAGCGGTTGAAGTTTTAGTAGGTATTTCACCTTTGGCTGAACCAAAGTTGGAATAAGATAAAACAGCAATTCGTGGCTCTATATCAAAAAAACTAACGCCATTAGCCGTCAAGCCAATTATTTCAACTAATTGATCGGCAGTAGGATTCACATTTACGGTCGTATCGGCAAAGAAATAAGGGCCTTTATCGGAATTAATAATATACATGCCCGCGACCCTGTCAACCCCCTCTTTTACCCCTATGATATTTAAAGAGGGTAGAATGGTTTTGGGGTAATCTTTGGTAAGTCCTGATATCAATGCGTCTGCATCCCCAAGCTCCACCATCATCGCACCGAAATAATTTCTGTCACGCATGAGCTTTTTCCCCTCATAGGGTGTCAACCCTTTGCGTTTTCTCTTTTCATAAAGGATCTGCCCATAATGTTCCAAGGTTGATTCCTCTTCAAATGGATCTATGATAGTGACATTGTACAATTCCAAGGAATGCTCCTGTATAAGCTGTACTATTTTTTCTTTATTTCCCAAAAGGATGGGGACGCCAATTTTCTCATCTTGTATTAGCTGAGCAGCCTTAAGGATCCTTCTGTTATCTGCTTCTGCAAAAACCACCCGTTTAGGATCTTTTTTGGCCCTGGAAATGACCCTGGACATCAATCGCTGATCAATGCCTATTCTTTCCTGAAGTTCCAGTTCATAAGCCTCCCAATCCGTGATGGCCGTTTTGGCCACCCCTGAATCAATTGCTGCTCTTGCTACAGCCGGAGCAATGGTGGTGATCAACCTTGGATCCAAAGGTTTCGGGATCAAGTAAGTTCTTCCAAAGGCTAATTTGCTGTCCCCATAGGCTTTATTGACAATGTCCGGTACTGGCTCTTTGGCTAATTTTGCTATTGCTTTTGCCGCTGCCAATTTCATCTCCTCATTGATAGCAGTAGACCTGACGTCCAATGCCCCCCTGAAAATATAAGGGAAGCCAATTACATTGTTCACCTGGTTGGGATAATCTGATCTGCCAGTAGCCATAATCACATCTTCCCGCGCTTCAGTAGCCAATTCGTAACTGATTTCGGGATCGGGGTTGGCCAAAGCAAAAACCAAAGGGTCATTGGCCATTAACCTGATTTGATCTTGGGACACCACATTCCCTGCGGAAAGGCCCAAGAACACATCGGCGTCAGTAAGGGCATCAGTAAGGGTCTGGATATCCCTGTTTGTGGCAAACACTCTTCTGTTTTCTTCTATATCATTTCGATCGGTCCGGATTACCCCTTCTTTATCACATAGGACAATATTTTCCTTCCTGACCCCCAGGCTCATATAGAAGTAGGTACAGGAAATGGCAGCTGCGCCGGCGCCGTTTACTACCAACCTGATGTCCTCTACTTTTTTATCAATTATCTCCAGGGCATTCAACAGAGCTGCTCCAGAAATAATAGCTGTCCCGTGTTGATCATCATGCATCACAGGGATCTTCATTTCCCTTTTGAGTGTTTGTTCAATGACAAAGCATTCTGGTGCTTTAATGTCTTCCAGGTTAATACCCCCAAAAGTAGGTTCCAGAGATCTGATTATTTGAATTAATTTTTCAGGATCTTTTTCATCTATTTCTATATCAAAAACATCTATTCCTGCGAATTTTTTGAAGAGGACGCCTTTACCCTCCATTACGGGTTTGGAGGCTTCTGGTCCAATATTGCCCAGCCCCAATACAGCGGTACCATTGGAAATAACAGCTATCAGGTTACCTTTTGCCGTGTATTTGTAAACCGCTTCTTTGTCGGCAGTAATTTCCTTGCAGGGCTCAGCTACCCCTGGAGAGTAAGCCAATGCCAAATCCAATTGGCTCGATAGCGGTTTTGTGGGGATGACTTCTATTTTACCAGGCTTATCCTGCGTATGGTAGTTCAAAGCATCTTCTCTTCTGATTTTAATCGCCATATAAGTTGTTATAATTGATACTTAATTTAGTCATCAGCCACAGGTTGTGAAGGAGAAAAATCCGTAGCTAACAGTATGGTTTCAATTTCCCTTAATGAAGTCCTATGGATTTCATTTGGATAATAGACAAATCCTTCCATATAATAAAGTTTCCCCGACTCTTCATCAACTACAGTGTAGGAAAGAAAAGAACCTCCCATGCTAATATTATGCGTTCTCCACTGACTTCTCAATTCAATGGCATATCTACCATCAATAGTAAAGTCCCTGAAAGAAGGGATAGATTGTTTTTGTATTTCTATGTAGCTGTTTTCGTTGGCTGGATCACCAAAAATCCTATCCCTGGTTAGTTCGTTCCTTAGCTTGATGATATTCTCCGGGAATAGCTGTTCTTCGGATATATAATCTGTTTGGAAGAAAAACATGCTGATATCCGGTCGGGCAGGTGTGGGGGTAGGTTGACGTAACCATAGAAAATCTTCATCTTCCTGTACAAATTGATAGGAAGCTGGAACGTTGATGCCAATGCCGAATTTTTCCAGACCCTTGTTTTTTATGGCGGAGTTTTTCCTGCTCAATAGCCCTCTGGCCAAACGTTTTCTTTCCCTTACTTCAAAGAAGTTTTGGAGTATGGCTTTATTGGCATCTAGATTTTTGATCAGTTGCTCCTCATTTGCCCCAAAAAGATACAATACTTCCTGGCCTTGTGCGAATTCATTTTCATTTCTTAACATAAACAGAGAGGAATCTTTTTGGGCCTTTTCTTTGGAGGTTTGATTGAATTGGGCATTGATAGTCCTACTTCCTGGGCTTGCATCATCGAAGGTGGTCACATATACTATATTAGGAACCAACTTTAATACCCTGTTCATGTCACGGGGATCAATTCTTTTGAGGTTGAAAATTTTCTCTTCCCGTTCTAACCCCCTTATGTCCTCCTCAAAAATGCCTTTTAACGCATCTCCAACAGGTCCTTGGTATTTTAAGGAATCGATTACCAACAGGATTTCACCAATCCCACCCCTGGCCTGAGGTTTGTTGGAGTTAGAGTTTCCCCCGTTTTCTCCGCAACCAGCCATAAAAACAGTAGGAAATAGAAACGTAGCTAATATCAATATATTTTTGAAGGGCATGACTCTAGGTTTTGTTAACACAAGGTACAATTTATAAAATCTTACCGTTGAAAAAAATAAATAATTAAATAATTAGTTAAACAAAACTTAGCCAATAATCAGTTTTTGGCCGGGCTTGATTTTATTGTTGCTTAAATTGTTCAGCTTTTTGATTTGATCAATAGTTATCCCCTCCATTCTTCTGGAAATAAGCCAAAGGGAATCACCGGGTTGGACGGTATAAATTTTGGATTCAGCATTATTTTTTTTGGCTTGATCTGTAGAATTCGAAACTACATTAGCTCCAAAGTCAGCGTTTCTGGGATAAATAGATAACTCTTGTCCAGCTTTAATGGTATTTGAACGGAGACCATTCCATTCTTTCAGGTTTGCTATAGTGGTGTTGTACCTTTGCGCTATGGTCCCCAAAGCATCTCCAGGTCTGATCCGATAGGTGATTTTACCGGAAAGCTGATGGTCGGGTTTTTCCCTGACCTCTATGCTTTCGGCTACCAACTTACTTGCTTTTTGGCCTAGAGAATCCACAATCCATTCCTTGTTTTCCGCAAAAAATCGCGCTTTGGCTTTTGGGATCCTTAACCCGTAATGGGTATGGGAACTAGGGACTTTCCCGTCTAAAATAGAGGGATTTAATTGCTCGAGATCTTCTATACAAATGCCTGAAATTTCCGCAAAATGTTCCAGATCCAATTCCTTTTCAAATATGACCTTCTCGTAGGTCATGGGGAATGTAGGCTCTTCAAGTATTAAATTATGTTCTTCGGCATAACGTAACACATACATAATTGCTTGAAATTGGGGAATGTAACTTCTGGTTT
The DNA here is from genome assembly GCA_040905145.1 of Anditalea sp. GTDB lineage: Bacteria > Bacteroidota > Bacteroidia > Cytophagales > Cyclobacteriaceae > DATGMS01. Next base: position 35,492 of record JBBDSC010000165.1, on the reverse strand, counting down.
CCCTGGGCAGGTGATTATAAATGCCCCAAAAAGTTTTTTTTCCACCGGACCTTCTGATGGCTTTCCTTACATTCCCGGGACCGCAATTATAAGCTGCGAGGGCCACTTCCCAATCACCAAACATTCTATGAAGGGCTTTTAGGTATTTTAAAGCGGCTTCTGTAGCCAGTTCTGGATCCATTCTATCGTCAACAAGATTATTGACAAAAAGCTTATATTCCCTGCCGGTCGCAGGCATAAATTGCCATAAGCCCATGGCCCCAACTCTTGACCTTGCCCGTGGATTCAACCCTGATTCAATGATGGCCAAATATTTTATGTCATCGGGCATTTGATGTTTTTTCAGCGCTTCTTCAAATAAGGGCAAATAAATGTCCTTTCTGGCCAGGACCATCCTGGAATAGTCGCGGTTCCTGACTGTGAAATAGTTGATGAAGGAAAAAATTGTCTCATTTAGTTCAAAAGACATTTCCGTAGACATTTCGTCTACCCGCTGTTTGACTTCATCATAGGTGAAATCAGGGATGTGTTCAAAATCATACATCGGCATGATCACCTCTTCATTTATTTCGTGGGCATTTAAGAATTCCATCAATTCCTGACTATGGGAAATGAATACCAGCAAAAAATTCAAGAATAGTGTAATAAGAACCGTTTTTTTCATGGCCAGGAATAAATTAAGTTTTAATTATTTGATTCCAATAAATAATTGGCAAAAGCATAGAGTTCTGCTTCTTTAAAGGAATTCGCCATTATTTGAAGCCCTATGGGAAGCCCATTATCATCTTCTCCATTAGGCACCGAGATGGAAGGTACTCCTGATACTGAGGCTTGGACCGTGAACAAATCTTCCAGATACATGGCTACCGGATCATTGGAATGCTCCCCAAACTTGAAGGCCGTAGAAGGTGTGGTGGGCATGATGATATAGTCATATTTAGTCAACAAATTTTCGGTATACTCCTTAATCAGTCTCCTAACTTTCTGGGCTTTTGTGAAATAGGCATCATAATAGCTGGCACTTAATACGAAAGTCCCCAGCATAATCCTCCTTTTTACTTCTTCGCCAAAACCTTCAGATCTGGTTAATTTGTACATACTTTCCAAATTATGAGCATTAGGGGTCCTGTACCCATATTTCACTCCGTCAAATCTTGAGAGATTGGAACTCGCTTCCGCTGTAGTCAAGATATAGTAAGTAGGCAGCACATAATCCAATAGTGGAAATTCCGCCTCTTCCACTTCATGCCCCTCATTTTTCAACCTGTCCAGGACTGCTTGTGTTTTTGTTTTTATTTCTTCCTGGAGGATGCTTGAATTGAGGGTCTCCTTCAAGAAAGCTATTTTTACCGGTTTGTCAAAATGCAGCAATTCACTATAATTAGGGACAGATTTTTTGGAAACGGTGCTGTCAAATTCATCTGCACCGGCCATGGTTTCCATCACCAGTGCATTGTCCTTGACGTTGGTTGAGAATACGCCTATGGTATCAAAAGAAGAGGCATACGCTATAAGGCCAAATCGTGAAACCCTCGAATAAGTAGGTTTTATGCCCACTATCCCCGTAAATGCCGCAGGCTGCCTCACGGACCCCCCAGTGTCTGTCCCCAAAGAGACCGAACATAGATTGGCTTGTACCGCTACGGCAGATCCACCGGAAGAGCCCCCAGGAACCCGGGATTCATCCGCTGCATTCAATACCTTTCCGTGGATGGAATTTTCGTTGGAAGATCCCATACCAAATTCATCACAGTTCAATCGGCCGATGATGATCGCATCTTCGTCAATTAGCTTTTGGACCGCAGTAGCGGTAAATTGGGATTCAAATCCTTCAAGTATTTTACTGGAAGAATTGACTTCGTGATTGGCATAACACAATACGTCTTTAATGCCTACAACCATTCCCGCAAGTTTACCTGCTTTTCCTAAAGCTATTTTAGTATCTATTTTATCTGCCTGCTCTAAAGCGGCAGCTGCATAAACTTCAACGAAGGCGTTTAAATGTGCCTTCGTTTGAATGTTTTTGAGATAATAATTTACAACTGCTTTACAATCTGTTTCTTTATTTGCAATTGCCTTTTTTATATCATCAAATGAATGGAAGCTCCCCAAGATTAGAAATTTTTAGTGTGATTTCTTTTTGTCTTTTATACCTTCCTCTAAATCATCCTGAATTTCTTTGGTGGCGTCTTTGAATTCTCTGATCCCTTTTCCCAGACCCCTTGCCAATTCAGGTATTCTTTTAGCGCCGAAGAGAAGGATGACCACCAATATGATGAGCACCAATGATCCACCTCCTATATTTTGAATGAAACCCAATGTATTCATAATAAGTTTGTTTTGGTTTAGTTAATGTTACAAATATATACTGTGCTTTTTTAACGCAAAAGAAAGGCACAGAGTTATTTCTCCTTTTTTCAAATATACGGATAATAAATGGATTATTTCTGGGATAACCAAATAGAAGGGTCCATAACTTCCAACCCTTTCCACGTCTGAAAGTGGACTTCGGCTATGCCATCCCCATCCGTATAGACAGTTCCTATGGGGGTGTTGGAATTTACCTGTTGCCCAGACTTCACGGATATTGTTTTCAAACGACTGTACATGGTATAATATTCCCCATGTCTGATAATTATCGTGCCTCCCATTCCCGGAACGGTCGTAATTTTTGTGACCACTCCATCAAAAACAGACCGAACGGTTTCATCAGAATTCGTTTGGATATCCACCCCATCATTGGTTTCCATAATCCCTTTGAGGGAAGGGTGGGGGTGTGTTCCATATCGCCTGGATATAAAGCCACGAGCTACCGGCCATGGGATTTTACCTTTATTGCCCTCAAACGAACTGGAAAGGGCTGCAGCTTCAGGGGTAAGCGGAATTTTGCTGCCTGGGGCAGTGGTGATCTTGGAATCTTTCTTCTTGGCTTCCGCTTCAGCAAGCCTGATCTCCTCCTCTATGACCATTCTGATTAGTTTATTCAGTTGTTCCTGCTGCTTTTTTGTTGCGGCAATTTCTTTTTTAAGCTCCTCCTCTTTTTGAGTCAGGGTGTTTACGATTCCCTGCTGCTCATCTTTTAAGAGATCAAGTTGTTGTTTCTGTTTTTGTTCCTGATTGATGACCATCTTCTTTTCTTCCCTCTTTTCCTCCAATACCCTCCTTTGGTCCTCAAGATCTGCGTTTACTTGCTCAATTTGAGCCACTTGCTTTTTCCTTGCATCACTATATTGTTTGAGATATCTTAACCTCATATAAAATTGCTTGAAAGTAGAGGAGCTGAAGATGAAGGTCATGATAGTAACTCCCCTGTTCAACTTTGAGGAGGTGTAGATCATTTTGGCATATTCCTCTTTAAGGTTTTTCAGGTCATTTTCCAGGGAACCTATTTTTTTCTCTGTTTCATCAATTTCCCTATTGATAAGCGTCACTTCCCTGTCTAGGGTATTGATATAAGCTATTCTGGCTTCCAATTGGCTGTTGACTGCTTTCAGCTCTCCCAGCGTGTTTTTTTTCCGAGCGGATGTTTGCTTAAGGATTAGGTCAAATTCCATCAATCTCTTTTGTACATTTGCTTTCTCCTTTTCCAATTGCGCCCGGGTCCTTTTGCTTTGGGAAAGGCCTTCGGGAAAGTTTGACAGAAACATCAAACCGAACAGTATAAGATAAATGAGAGGCTTTACGCGGTTCATTCCTTAAAAGTTAAAGGGAAATGAAAGTGGGCCATCAGTCAGATCTACCTTATTGATTTCCAAATTGACCAGCATCCTGGATTTGGGCTTATTGGCCAGGTTCAATACCATATTAATTAAAATTTTATGGGCGAAAGGTTGATTTTCCACATCCTTGAATTCAGGATAAATGGCAGATACTTTACCGTCGTCTGTTTTGGAAACAGTTTCCAATTCCATTACTTTGCCATGACTGGCACTGATGATGGATTTATACCTCACATTTTCCCTCCGCTGGAGTAGTTCAAATGTTTTACCTATCCTAATTACACGGTCACGATAGCCGAATTCATGTGGCACATTGGCAAAAAGTATGTTTTGAAATAGATAAAGGCTTAATTTAACCCCATACTCTTCTTCAAATTTATCGTAGGTCATATGGATTTCTTTCCCGTTGATCCGGTCCTTTATTTTAATTTCCTCCTTGGTTATAATGCCTCTGGCGGCCTCTATTCCTAAACCCGGTGAGAGGCTGAACCAAATTACACTGTCTTTTTTGGCCCGCAAGTTTAGAACTCCCCTTGTGGTCCTTCCGCTTTGCTCTTCCAATACTATCCGAGATTTTGCACTTAAGTAATCAAAATCAAGATAATTTGGATCAAATTCCTCCATTATCTCATCGGTAGAGTAGAGGAGGGGCTTTTTGGCGCACCCTGACAAAAAAATCAGGGTCAGGAAAAAAGCAAGTAAAAAACGGCTATTCATAATATTGCTGGTTCTTTATTTTTTTATCCAATAGATCTGAAACATCTTCCAATCTTTCTGCTTTTTTCCAATAATCCCATGCTTCCTTTTTATTCCCTAATTTAAAAAGGATGTCGCCATAATGTTCATACATGATGCCACTTGGGTGGGTCTGGTTTTCCAAAGCTTCTTTCATAAATAGCCTGGCATCTTCATAATCCTGCAATTGAAACAGGACCCAGGCGTGGGTATCCAGATAGGTGGCGTTTTTTGGAAACTTCAAAACCAGCTTTTCCGACATTTTCTTAGCTTTAGCCAAGTCTTTTTTATCCAACGAAAGGAAGTAGGCATAATTATTTAAAATGTGTTCATTGTCCGGACTTAAGACCAAAACTTTTTCATAAGCTTTATAGGCCTCTTCTTTTTTCTTTAATGAATGATAGGTGTCCCCCAATTGCCCACCCGCTAAAATATCCAATTGTTTATTGCGGCCCTTATTCAGCTCCAAAGCTTTTAAAAGAGAGGTTTCCGCTGCCTGGTATTTTTTCAGTGACAGTTTGCTGGTGCCATCAAAAAACCAGAATTCCGCTTTATCCGGGAACTCTTCAATGGCCATGACGGTATATTGCTCAATATCCGCAAAATTCTCTCTCAATTCAAACATCAAGGTGATTGTTCCTTGCATCACCTCCTCGTTGGCGGGGTTGAGTTCAAGGGATTTTTTGTAATAGCCAAGGGCCTTCTTTTTATTTTGTGAGAAAAGTTCTTTATTGCCCAGGATGGTGTAAACAGATGGATCATTGGGGTGGTGATCCAGCATCAATTGTCCCAGCTGTGTCAATAGGGAATCCCTTTTTTGGCTCTTCATTTCCCGAAGGATGTCAGAATATGCCTTGGCTTTTGCAGCCCCAGCTAGGTCAGGATTGGAGAAAGCTTGGATCAAATACTCCAGAGCCGTTTCCATTGAACCTTTTTCTTTGTAAAGGGTATAAGTGGCCAAGTGCAGGTCAGGTTGGTTTGGGTAAGTATCCAATGATTTAAGGACCACCTCAAGGGCTTTATCTATTTTCCCATTGTTAAATAGGATTTCAACCAATGACAATACATATTGAGAATGACCGGGACGGGCTTCTATTAGCCTTAGTCCCTCCTTCACCGCATTCTCCAGGTCATTTTTCTGCAGATAAATTTTTTGTTTTTGGAATGTGAGCTGCGCAACGATCCCATAATAATCCTCGGCCTTTTCCAAAGCATCAAGGGCTTTATCGTATTCCTTTGAGGTAAGATAAAGAGAGGCCAATTCCAGTATGTACTGCTGATTGTCATCCGAATTTTCCATTAAGGAATTTAATACTTCGGCGGCTTTTTGGGGCTTTTTTTGTTTACTGTAGACTTCTGCAATCAGCAAATGGTAATATTTATTTTCAGGATCTGCTTTTATCGCCTTTTGTCCATATTCCAATGCTTCGTTGTTTTTGTTGGCCCGGGCCAGTATTTCAGCGATTTTGTAATTGATTGCCCCTGATTCAGGCTTATATTCCAAGGCTTTACTGAAATAAAAATAAGCTTTATCGTATTCCTCAATCATCAAGAACCTTTGGCCCTCAATAAACAACCGATCTGCTTTTGCCTCCCGGTCTTGAAGTTTTCTTTCTTTTTTCGTGAGTTTAAACTGAGGATAAACATCACTGGTACTTAAAATGAAGAGAAAGAGGATGCCCCACAAGATTTTTGACGATTTTTTACTTCTTATTTTCATGTGATTAATTTCAAGCTCCTGAATTTGTACAAATTTAGCGACTTTTTGGTTCATACTTCCAAGAGCAACAATGGACTTTATTGATGGCCCTATGATATTTGTGTTAGGCATCCGGCCTGCCTTACTGTGAGTACCTTCTGACTTATAATGACTCAAGATTTCCCCGTACTGCCATAGCCACCCGTACCTCTTTCTGTTTGTGAGAGATCTGCCGATTCCTCCCATTGTATTTGTTCATGTTTTGCGATGACCATTTGGGCTATTCTTTCACCGTCATTAACAGTAAAAGTGTCTTGGCTTAAGTTGACCAACAGCACTTTTATTTCGCCCCGGTAATCTGCATCAATGGTTCCGGGACTGTTCAAGACCGATAGCCCGTGCTTGTAGGCTAATCCGCTCCTCGGTCTTATTTGCGCCTCATATCCTGCCGGCAATTCCATAAAGAGCCCTGTTCCTATCAACTGCCTTTCCAGAGGTTTCAGTACAATTGGGCTTTTCAGATCGGCCCTAAGATCCAATCCGGCAGAAAGGGCAGTATGATATTCGGGTAAGGAGTGTTTGGAATTATTGATTACTTTTACTTGCATGTTCTTTATTTCCTATTATTGAGTTGAGGATCAAATATAATTCCTTTTTTTCCATTAAGATAATTATAAAAGCATAAGCTAAAATAAATGCATTCTTGGCTAAGAAATCACCGACAGCATGATCCATGTCAATTAAAAATCCAAGATATCCAAAAACAAAAGCAGTCATAAGATAAAAAACACCCCTTTTTGTCTGATAAGGAATGGGATAATGTTTCTGTCCAATGTAGTAGCAAATAATGCTCATTGTCAAGTAGGACAATAAAGTACTTAAAGCGGCTCCCACAAATCCAAAAACAGGAATCAAAGTGAAAAGAACAATGAGGGTGATTATGGCACCTGCCAACGTGATATAAAAACTGTATTTGGTTCGGTCAGTGATTTTAAACCAGATGCTGAGGTTGTAGTATATGCCCAAGAAAAGATATCCCATTAATAAAATAGGAACAATGTCCAATCCCCTTTCATAGCCTTCCCCTCTTAAAAACAATGGACCTATAATATCCAAATTTACCGTAACGGCCACCATAAGCAAAGAACAGCATATAATAAACCAGTGCATCACCTTAGCGAAAATTTCAGGATTGTTTTTATTTTCTGCCTGCTGGAAAAAGAAAGGCTCTGCTGCATATTTAAAAGCCTGAATGATAAGATTCATCAAGATTGCCAGCTTAAAGTTGGCCCCAAATACTCCGCCAGCTTCTCTTTTGGAAAGGCCTTCATAGAAATTTTCCGGTAAGGTATATTCAAACAAGCCTCTGGAGAAAACTTCATTGGTCACGCCGGCCAGCCCCATGAACAAAAGGGGCACCGAATAATGCCACATGGGCTTCAAATAGCTTTTGTCCAAAATGAAGGTAAATTTCCCTGTCAAAAAAAACAACAGGGGAAGGATAAGGGCATTGGCCAGTAAATTGGAAAGAAGAATATAATCCACGCCCCAATCGGGATTATAAAATGACTGGATTAAAGGTTGAATTGAAGGTAAAATATCCCCGGCATAAACATGATGGCAGAATATGATAAAGAATATGTTGAAGCCCACGTTGAGTCCGATATTCAGGAGCTTGGTGAAGGAAAAGGTAAGAGCTTTGTTTTCAACCCTGAGCTTGGCAAAAGGAATGGCCATTATGGCATCGATGGTCAGGATCAGGGCCACCCATTTAAACAAATAGGCTTTTCCAGAATAATCCAATAATTCTGCCAGTTGGCCGGAACTGAGGTAAAGCAAGGCTCCCAGGGAAAGTGAAGTAGTGATAAGCAAAGACTGGGCAGTGCTATAAACCTTTGTGGGGTCCAGTCCTTTTCCGGTTGAGAAACGGAAATAGGCAGTTTCCATGCCAAAGGTAAACACCACATTGAAAAAGGCAATAAACGCATAAATTACCGTAAATGCACCAACATCTTCTTTTGGGAGATAATCAGTATATATAGGGATAAGTAAAAAATTAACTGTTTTGCCCAAAATGCTGCTTATCCCATAAATGGCCGTTTGGCCGGCTAATTTTTTAAGTTGGCTCATGAGCTATAAAAAAATAAAAAGGGGACTTATTCCCCTTTAAAATTAGGTTTTCTCTTTTCCAGAAAGGCAGCGGTACCTTCTAGATAATCCTCGGATTTAACACACCTGGCAAAACTGTTGGCCTCAATTTGATAGCCGTTTTCATCATCTTCATAGACTGAATTGATGCAATCAACGATCATTCCGATTGCCAAAGGGGCCTTGGACATGATTTTATGGAGTATTTCTTCCGCTTTCTCAATGGCGCCATCTTTGGTAGGGACGATATGGTTTACCAATCTTAAGGATTTGGCCTCTTCTGCTCCAATCATGTCACCGGTCATTAAGAGTTCACTTGCTTTGCCTCTACCTATGAGCATTGTAAGTCTTTGCGTACCGCCATAGCCAGGAATGATACCAAGGTTAACTTCTGGCTGTCCAAACTTAGCATTAGAAGAAGCTATTCTCATATGGCAAGCCATGGCCAATTCGCATCCTCCACCAAGTGCATATCCGTTTACCACGGCTATTACAGGTTTATGGCAGGTTTCGATAAGACTGAGGATTTCCTGGCCACTTTCAGAAAATTTCCTGGCATTGAGTTCATTAAGTTCTGAGATTTCATTAATATCCGCCCCGGCAGCAAAAGCTTTTTCTCCCGCACCGGTCAATATCACGGAGCGGATGGATTTGTTGTCACTAACTTCATTGAAGATGTTTTTTATTTCTTCTAAAGTTTTAAAATTTAAGGCATTAAGCTTGGGTTCTCTGTTGATGGTGAGATAAAGTATTCCATCTTTATTTTCGGAAAGAATATTTTTTTGTTCAGCCATTCCTATAAGTCAATGTTAAGTTTCAAATATACGAGGACGGCAATCAATCACAAAGCATTCCTGTTAAAATCATAGCATTCAGCCTTAGGGATAATAAGGAAACTTACCGTAAAATAATTTTTTTGCATCAAGCCAATTGCAGTAGACTCATCCTCTTTTTCATAAATTTTCTTATTTTTGTATAATTATTTAATCCAGCTAATTAGAAAACCGCATGTCTTCCAAAAGAAAAGTAACCGTAGCCTATGGTGACGGTATTGGTCCTGAAATTATGAAAGCAACCCTTGCTGTTCTTAAAGCAGCTGGTGCTCAGATTGAACCGGATATAATAGAAATAGGAGAGCAAGTATACTTAAAGGGAATCAGTTCAGGAATTGAAGATAGAACCTGGGATTCACTTAGGGAAACCAAGGTGTTTCTAAAATCCCCTATTACTACGCCTCAAGGAGGAGGTTTCAAAAGTTTGAACGTGACCACCAGAAAAACACTAGGCCTTTTTGCCAATGTAAGACCCTGCAAAGCCTACTCACCTTTTGTGAAGACTTTTTATCCTAAAACAGACATGGTGATCATACGGGAAAATGAAGAAGATCTTTATGCAGGTATTGAACATAGGCAAACCGACGAAGTCTATCAATGCCTTAAACTAATATCCAGACCGGGAAGTGAAAAGATTATCCGGTATGCTTTTGAGTATGCCAGGAAATACAAAAGGAAGAAAGTGACCTGTATGACCAAAGACAACATCATGAAGTTGGCGGATGGCCTATTTCATGATGTTTTCAATGAAGTAGCTTTAGAATATCCTGATATACAAACCGACCACAAAATCATTGATATAGGAACGGCTTTGATTGCAGAAAGGCCTGAAATATTTGATGTGATCGTCACCTTAAATCTTTACGGGGATATAATTTCGGACGTAGCCGCCCAGATTACGGGATCTGTCGGGCTCGGTGGGTCCTCCAACATCGGACAGGAAGTGTCTATGTTTGAGGCCATACACGGTTCTGCCCCCGACATCGCTGGTCAGGATTTGGCCAACCCTTCCGGATTATTGAATGGTGCCATCATGATGTTGGTCCATATTGGCCAGCCTGAGGTGGCAGAAAAAGTCAGCAATGCCTGGATGAAAACCTTGGAGGATGGAATTCATACCGGGGATATTTACCAAGAGGGTACTTCCAGGAAAAAAGTAGGTACCCAGGAATTTGCCCAGGCAGTAATCGGGAGATTGGGGCAGAAGCCCAGCAGCATGACCCCTGCTAAATTTCTTAGCCAGGCCGGGGATGATGACTCAGGAACCATCAAATTAAAAGAAAGAACCCCTTCAGTGAAGGAATTGATCGGTTTGGATGTGTTTATCGACTGGAAAGAAGGAACACGGGATGCCAATGTGATAGGAGATAAATTAAAGGCAGTGGATGCAAATGGTTTGAAGATGCAGCTGATTACCAATAGGGGGGTCAAAGTATATCCCGATGGAATGCCGGAAACCTACTGTTCAGATCATTGGCGGGTGCGCTTCTTCAATGCGGATGAAACAGCCATCAGCCATGCCCACATCCTTTCTGTTTTGAAACAAGTGCAAGACCTGGGGTTTGATTTTATCAAAACCGAAAATCTTTACACTTTTGATGGGCAGAGAGGCTTTTCTTTGGCACAAGGGGAGTAGGTGGAAATAAAAAATCACCTTGATTTCCCCATTCAACACCGGCAGGTTTTGGTTAGGTTTCACTATTCCAGCGGATGATATACGAGATAACCCGAGTTCAACTTTAAAATTAATCATGAGAATAAAAAAAGTCTATAATTTATATAGACCTTTTTTACTTCCAGAAGGGAGCGGAATTCAGAAGAGGAACTTAGTTGGCTTTTGCCTTTCTGGTTCTTTCTCCTTCATCCAAATAAATTTTTCTCATTCTTATGCTCTTGGGAGTGATCTCCAAATATTCATCCTTTTGGATATATTCCATGCCCTCTTCCAGGGAGAATTTCTTGGCAGGGGCTATTTTTGTATTGGTATCGGAACCTGAAGCCCGCATGTTGGTCAGTTGCTTCCCTTTTAGAACGTTCACTACGATATCATTGTCCCTGGAGTGTTCGCCAATAACCTGGCCTGTGTATAATTCTTCTCCCGGATCTACAAAAAACACCCCCCTGTCCTGAAGTTTGTCGATGGCATAGGCGGTACATGGTCCATTCTCCATGGATATGAGGGAGCCGTTGATCCTTCCTGGAATGGGGCCTTTGAAAGGTTCATAAGCCGAAAACCTGTGATTCATGATAGCCTCACCTTGTGTGGCCGTCAAAACGTTGTTCCTCAATCCGATCAAACCCCTTGATGGGATCCTGAATTCCAAATGTTGCAAATCGCCTTTTGGCTCCATGACCAGCAATTCGCCTTTTCTTTGGGTAGCCAACTCAATGACCTTCCCTGCACCGGTTTCAGGAACGTCTACATAAAGGACTTCAATAGGTTCAGATTTTACACCATCGATTTCTTTAAGAATTACCTGAGGCTGGCCTACCTGCAGTTCATACCCTTCCCTTCTCATCGTCTCGATTAAAATAGACAAATGGAGAATACCTCGGCCAAAAACCAGGAATTTATCTTCGCTGTCCGTAGGCTCAACCCTAAGGGCAAGGTTCTTTTCCGTTTCCTTATATATCCTGTCCCTTAAGTGCCTGGATGTCACAAATTTACCTTCCCTGCCAAAGAAAGGAGAGTTGTTGATGGTGAACAGCATGTTCATGGTAGGCTCATCTATACTGATCCTTTTGATAGGCTCCGGGTTGTCCAGATCGGCAAGGGTATCCCCAATCTCGAAATCTTCAATACCCATCACTGCACAAATATCGCCTGCCTGTACTTCCGACACTTTAACTTTGCCGAGACCTTCAAATACATGAAGTTCTTTTATCCGGACTTTCTTGATGACATTATCCGCCTTACATAGGGCCATAAAGGTACCTTCCTTTATAGTCCCCTTGAGCACTCTCCCGATGGCAATCCTTCCTACAAAACTGGAATAATCCAGGGAAGTAATTTGCATCTGAGGAGTCCCTTCCTCCATTTTGGCGGGAGGGATATGTTCGAGGATGGCATCCAAAAGGGGAAAAATATTGTCAGTAGGGTTTTTCCAATCAGGACCCATCCAGTTGTTCTTTGCGGAACCATATAAGGTCTCAAAGTCCAACTGCTCTTCTGTGGCATCCAGGTTGAACATCAAATCAAATACGGCTTCATGAACTTCGTCAGGACGGCAGTTTTCTTTATCTACTTTATTGACAATAACAATGGGCTTAAGGCCTAGGTCAAGGGCTTTTCCCAGTACAAACCTTGTTTGGGGCATAGGGCCTTCATAGGCATCCACCAAAAGGATGACCCCATCGGCCATTTTCAACACACGCTCCACTTCACCGCCAAAATCAGCGTGACCGGGGGTGTCTATGATATTTATCTTTACGTCTTTATACCTAACGGAAACATTTTTGGACAGGATGGTGATTCCTCTTTCTCTCTCCAAATCATTACTGTCGAGGATTAAATCGTCAAAGTGTTGGTTTTCACGGAAGATTTTGGAAGCATGAATGATTTTGTCCACGAGTGTGGTTTTTCCGTGGTCAACGTGTGCAATAATGGCTATGTTACGAATACTCTGCATGGTAATATTAAATTGAAATGCAAAAGTACGAAGAAAATTTGGAAATAGTTAGTTGCTTGGAGGCTTGATGATTAATTGGTTTAAAAAATAGGTTATACTTTGCTTTTGTTGAGGGCTGGCCACGAAAAAACAAGAAAAATTAATTTTTGTACTTCCCTGTCTTTTCTTCTATGGTTACATGGCTGTTCTTTCTGACATGCATGCGGTAATAAACCAAAACTTCATCGGCCCCGGCTTGTAATACGGCTTCCTGTGCTTGTTTGGCAATCTCCAGCAATTCTTCTTGAGGACCTTCCATTACGGTTTCGAAAGGTGTAACTTCATACTTTACCCCGGAGCGTTGTATGATCTCTATAGCTTTATCTACCAAATCATACGCTTCTTTTGTTTTGCTTTTTGGGACGATTTGGAGACCAAGGTTGATGGTTTTCATGGTGTTGGGATTAAAGATTTAGTACAAGGTATAAGGGTATTTGGTATATCGTATATAGTATTGCCTAACGGCAGGAAAGGTTCTTCCATCTTGTCTGTCACGTCCTGAATTTAATTGACACTTTTTTCATCGGTGTATTTATGAAAAACAACTCATAATTCATAACTCATAATTTTCGTACTCCCTACCTCATACCATATACCATATACCAATACCCATCACCGATTAAACTGGGTCATGGTCAAATGGGCACCAATCGTACAAAACCCCTGAACCATAGCGATGGCTTTATCCATAAAAAGAGGGAGTTCATCAATTTCTTTTTGGGACCACCTGCCGAGCACATACTCCACCTGTCGGCCTTTGGGAAAGTCATTGCCAACACCAAACCTTAACCTGGGGTAATTTTGGCCCCCGATGGATTCTTCTATGCTTTTGAGCCCATTATGGCCCGCAGCTGATCCTTTTTCCCTCATTCGGAGAGTTCCAAATGGAAGGGCCACATCATCGACTACCACCAGAAGTTTTTCTTGGGTTATTTTAAGTGTTTTTAACCAATAGGATACTGCTTTCCCACTAAGGTTCATATAAGTAGAAGGTTTGATCAAATGGATGTGCCTGCCCTTATATTTGCATTCTGCCGTAAATGCAAGCCTATTGCTTGACCAAGAGGCTCCTTCTTGGTCAGCTAGTCTATCCAAGGTCAAAAAACCTACATTATGCCGGGTCAACTCATATTCCGGTCCGATGTTACCAAGGCCAACAATCAGGTATTTCATGTGTATATAATTTGTTTTTTATTGGTCACTACCTGTCCCGCTTTAGCGGGATGGAATAGCCAAATCGTTTATTCAAGGTTTGCAATTTGGGTTTTCCATATATTCATCCTCTTTGTGCATAACACTATGGCTATTTCATATGTATGATTTTTTCAATTAACAATAGCCATAAAAAGAAAATCCTGTCACTTTTCAGCAGACAGGATTCTTTTATAATGTCGGCCGGATTAAATTTCGGCTTCTTCTTCTTTCTTACCTCTAAGTGCTCTTGGAATGCCCACAGTAGCAATTGATACATTGGGGTTGGTCAGAATTTGAAACCCTTCTGCTTTCACTTCATTTACTTTTACGGATTTACCGAGTTCTAATTTGGAAATATTCACCGGAATGCTGTCGGGAAGATCATTGGCAAAACCTTTGACTCTTAAAGTCCTGGATTTAATCTCCAATTTACCCCCTTTTAGTAAACCTGGTGAAGATCCTTGGATTTCGACCGGAATATCCATTTTTATCGCCTTTTTATCACTGAAAGCAAGGAAGTCTGCATGTAAAAGAATCTCACTTACTGGATGAAATTGGGCTTCACGAAGGATGGCTTTGATTTTGGTGCCTTCCAAATTGAGATCTACCATGTGGACTTCGGCAGTGTAGATAAGCTCCCTGAAAAGAATCGCAGGGGCGGTGAAATGGATTTGCTCCTTTATACCAGGACCATACACCACACAGGGTACATTTCCTTCCTCACGGATTTGGCTCAATTCCCTTTGATCGAGATTTGCTCTTTTAAACCCTATAATCTCTAAAGATTTCATAAATTTTTTAAGTTGAGTATATGAATAATTTAATTCCAATTAAATAAACAAAGCACTGATGGATTCATTTCGTGTAACTGCGTGAATTGCTTTTCCGAACAAATCAGCAACTGTCAATACTTTGATTTTTGAAGATTCCTGCTTTACTGGAATGGTATCGGTGACGACCAATTCTGACAAATGGGAATTTTCAATGTTTTCGTAAGCTTTCCCAGATAGAACGCCGTGAGTGGCTATTGCTCTTACCGAGTTGGCTCCTTTGTCCAAAATGATTTGGGCCGCTTTGCAAAGCGTCCCTGCGGTATCTACCAAATCATCAACCAACACCACGTCTCTACCTTCCACCTCTCCGATTACCTGCATAGACGCAATTTCATTGGCCCTTTTTCTTTGCTTGTCACAAAGGACAATTTCCACTTCAAAATGCTTGGCATATGCCCTTGCCCTGCCTGCGCCGCCCACGTCCGGCGAAGCAAATATCAGATCTCCTAAATCCAGGCTTTTCAAATAGGGCACAAAAATAGCCGATCCATTCAAATGATCCAAGGGAATGTCAAAAAATCCTTGGATTTGCCCTGCATGTAGATCGCAGGTCATAATTCTGTCCGCTCCGGCAGAAGTCAATATGTTGGCGATCAACTTTGCCGCTATGGATACCCTGGGCCTATCCTTCCTGTCCTGCCTGGCATAACCAAAATAAGGAATAACCGCACATACTTTGTAGGCGCTGGCTCTTTTTGCCGCATCTATCATCAGACAAAGCTCCATCAAATTATCTGCCGAAGGGTTGGTAGACTGGATTAAGAATACATTACAACCTCTAATGGATTCATCAAAACTGGAAGAAAGCTCCCCGTCACTGAATTTTGAAATGGTAAGTTTTCCTAATTCCTGACCATATGATTTTGCTATTCGTTCTGCTAAATAATGGGAATTGGTTCCGGAGAAGAGCTTTACCGCTGTCATGATTTGTGATAATTTTGGTGATGATATTAAGGAGTTATCGAACAAATGTAATAAAAAATGGTTAAAAGAATTAAAAAGTGAAATACAGCCTAATGTTGTCCTTTTCATTTTCATTACCCTATATTGACTTTCATCCTAGTGATTTTCTTAATAACAGGAATATGTTTTTCGGAAAATATTCCCATATTGAAAGCTGATTATTCCTTAAAGGAAAAGAGGGTACTGGAATTAAATAAATATTTTGACAGCTAGGAACCGAAGAGCCGGGAGTATAAGATGGGCTTTCCGATGAAGAACTGCCTGGATAAATACTGAATTATAGATCGTGACGAAAAAAATGTCAAATGATAGGAGAAATTTTCTAAGAAAGGCCTCTTTGGGAACATTGTCTGCCTTATTGGGAGCAGAAATTGTTTTCGCTGCCAACATGCCCAAAGGTTATATTCCTGTGATCATACAGGAGAACGATCCAGGTAAGCTGTTTGGCAAACACAAGGAGATGGTTGTTCTCAATGACCGACCCTGGAACATAGAAGCACAAGCCCATTTGTTGGATGATAAAGTGACCCCTTCCAGTAAGATGTTTATCAGGAACAACGGACTTATTCCTGAAAAGATAGCAGTGGATAACTGGACCCTGGTAATTGACGGGGAATCGGTAAAAGAAAAAAGATCCTATACTTTAGATGAGCTCAAAACAAAGTTTAGCCAACATACTTATCAACTGACCCTGGAATGTGGCGGGAATGGTAGAAGTGAGTTTTATCCACCAGCGGAGGGCAATCAATGGACTATAGGGGCTGTTTCCTCAGCAGAGTGGACAGGGATTAGATTAAAGGATCTTTTGAATGAGGTAGGGATTGAAAATGATGCGGTATATATAGGATACCATGGTGCCGATCTGCATTTAAGCATGGATCCTAACAAGGAATCCATTTCCCGGGGTGTCCCTATCGCAAAGGCCTTGGAGGATGAAACGCTTTTGGCCTTTCAAATGAATGGGGAGGATATACCAATTGTCCATGGATATCCTTTACGTTTGATTGCCTCAGGGTTTCCGGCTTCTGTATCTGGGAAATGGCTTACTGGATTGTCCATTCGTGATAAAGTGCATGATGGGGCCAAAATGGAGGGGACTTCATACCGGGTGCCCTGTGAGCCCGTTGAGCCCGGTGCCACTGTAGCTGATGAGGATGTGTGCATTATTGAATCAATGCCGGTGAAGTCTCTGATTACTTTTCCTAAAGGTGGGGCACTGATCAAAGGGCAGCAGGAAGTTTCCATCAGGGGCCATGCCTGGGCCGGGGAATTGGAAGTGACAAAAGTTGCCTATTCCATTGATTTTGGGGTAAGCTGGAAGCCATGTAAACTTGAAGATCCTGTAAATAAATTTGCCTGGCAACATTTTCAGGCAAAAGTAGCACTTCCAACAAAAGGATATTATGAAATTTGGGCAATGGCCACGGACAGTGAAGGCAAAAGTCAGCCTATGCTCGTCCCTGGATGGAATCCCAAAGGATATCTTAACAATGCTTGTCATAGAATTGCGGTAAAAGTTGTTTAAAGATGGGAAATGAATTGATCAAACGGTTGAAAACATTCATACCTATAGTCGCCTTAATTTTGATGGGTTTGGTAATCATGATAGCAGGGATTTTTTATCTGAAAACGAATCCTACCTTTGCCGAATGGCAAACGGAACAGGAGGAAAATCCTGTTCCTGAAAAAATGGTCGAGGTAGATGATAACGAGGAGATCCAAGAAGGGGTACATGTGGGTACAGGACTGATAGAGGGGGAAGGTTTGAGTTTGGTCATCGCCAATTGTACAGGCTGTCATTCTTCCAAACTGATTACCCAGAACCGGGCCGATAGGGAAGGCTGGGTCCGGGTGATCAGATGGATGCAGGAAACTCAAAACCTTTGGGACTTGGGGGACCATGAGGAGGTTATAGTTTCCTATCTGGCAAAATATTATGCTCCTGAGGAAAGGGGGAGAAGGGCGCCCATTGCGGACATTGAATGGTATGAGTTGAAGGAGTGAGGAGGGAATGGCAAGCGTTTATTCATTGGATTATATTGTTTTTGATCGGTACTAAGCCTATCTTGGAAAGTATGTTATCCTACGAACAGTTAGCTTTTGCCGAATTATCAGCTTGGGAGATGAAATTCAGGAAAAAACCCTCCATTCCCAACCGGATGGCGAAATTCCTTCAAACGAAAATTAATAACCTGATCCCTGACAAAATCCATCAGGCGATCACTTTTGCCATAGAAAAAATGGTAAAAGGCGTATTGTTTGGATCAAGATATTTAACGGCTTCCCCACTGCAAGAAGCCTCCTTGCAGGTAAGGGAAATAAAGATCAGGAAAAAAATTGAATGGTATAAAAACACAGCTTCTGCTGAGGGGGCCGTTACTGGTGCAGGCGGCATACTGATGGGTTTTGCTGATTTTCCGGCCCTTTTGGCCATTAAAATCCAACTGCTTTTTGAGGTGGCCGCCCTATATGGTTACCAGGTTAAAGATTATAAGGAAAGGCTTTTTATCCTGCATATCTTCCAATTGGCCTTTTCGAGTCAACGGGGACGAAATGAATTGATTGAATTTATAGCCGATTGGGACAATTATAGCAAAAGCCTGTCCGAAGAGGTGGATGATTTTGACTGGCGTAATTTTCAGCTGGAATACCGGGATTATATTGACTTGGCCAAAATGGCCCAGCTTGTACCGATTATCGGGGCGGGGGTAGGGGCCATCGCCAATTACAAACTGGTGCAGTTATTGGGCAATACCGCCATGAACTGTTACCGGATGCGGTATTTCAGGAATAAAGAAATTGATGGAGGTGAATAGTGGATTTTGGTGGGAATAAACGGTATAGAGTATGTAGTATTTAGTATAGGGTACAAAGTACAATGTACCAAGACCGGAGATTGAAGCTCGAAGTGGATTTAAAAGGGACTAAACAATCACCTTGAAAATAATTCAATGATAAAAATAATTTCAAGCTACACCATTTCCGGATTTATACTTATCCTAGCGGGAATATTCAATTTCAGTCTGGCACAAGATGCGGAAAGGGAAAAGTCGAACATTCCTTTTTTACAGGAAAAAAGCGATTGGGCAGATTCGGTTTTCCAGACCTTAAGTCCGGAAGAAAGGATTGCCCAATTGATCATGATTCCTGTTTATTCGAATAAAAGTCAGGTGCATGAGGATTCTATCAGCAATTTGATCACAAAATATAAGGTGGGAGGGCTGATATTTTTTCAGGGTGGTCCTGTCAGGCAGGCCCGGATGACCAACCGTTTTCAAGGGGAAAGCAAGGTGCCGCTGATGATCTCCATAGATGCCGAATGGGGCCTGGCCATGCGCTTGGACAGCACGGTGCGGTTTCCGTATCAGATGGCGTTGGGAGGCATTGCAGATGAATCCCTGATTTATGAAATGGGCCGGGAAATTGCCCGTCAATGCAAGCGTATGGGGATCAACGTCAATTTCGCCCCTGTAGTCGATATTAACAACAACGCCAACAATCCTGTTATCGGTTTTCGGTCTTTTGGGGAAGATAAGCATAATGTTACCTCAAAAGCCCTGGCTTATGTCCAGGGGATGCAGGATGAGCGGGTATTGGCCAACGCCAAACATTTTCCGGGTCACGGGGACACCGAGATGGACTCCCATTATGGACTTCCCCTGATCAACTTTTCCAGAAAAAGGTTGGAGGAAGTGGAACTGTATCCTTTCAGGGAGCTGATGAAAAAAGGTTTGGGAAGCATAATGGTGGCCCATATGAATATCCCGGCCCTGGATGACACACCCCATCTGGCTTCCACACTTTCCAAGCCCATCGTCACCGACCTATTGAAAAATGAGATGGGCTTTCAGGGGCTGGTTTTTACAGATGCACTTAATATGCAAGGGGTGGCCAAATATTACGAACCCGGAATAGTGGACGTCAAAGCCCTTTTGGCCGGTAATGACATGCTTCTTAATACCATGGATGTCAAGACCACTATTGAAGAAGTAAAAAAAGCCATTCAAAATGGAGACATTCCCCAGGAAGAAGTGGACAATAGGGTCAGAAAAGTATTGGCTGCCAAAGCCTGGATGGGGCTGGACCAATGGCATCCGATAGAAACGGAAAACCTGATCGAAGATTTAAATAACCCCCATGCGCAACACCTCAACAGAAAACTGACCCAAGCATCGGTCACTTTATTAAGGAATAAGGCCAATTCACTTCCGGTAAAGGACCTGTCAGGGAAAAAAATAGCGTTTTTGGCTATGGGGACGGAAGAAGAAACGGCCTTTCAAAAAGGGCTTTCCCGTTATATCGAAGCAGATCAATTTTTTCTGCCTGCAGAAAGTAGCCTTATGGAAATGATTTCTCTAAAGGAAAAGCTTAATGATTATAATCTGGTCATTGCAGGGGTGCATAATTTAAGGCTAAGCGCCAGTGCAAAGAACTTTGGGATTACCTCCGAAATGAATGTATTCTTAAAAGAATTGGTACATACTGTTCCAACCATTGTAAGCGTATTCGGGAATGTGTACAGTTTGGACAAATTGGAAGGTATCAAAGACGCCCATGGATTGTTGGCGGCTTATCAGGAAACGGATCTGGCCCAGGATGTGGCTTCACAGATAATTTTTGGAGGGACAGGCGCCAGGGGGAAACTTCCGGTGACCGTCTCTTCAGATTTTAAAATCGGCGATGGACTGTATACCTTTGGTGGCTATCGTTTGGCTTATACCGAACCGGAGGGAGTAGGGATCTCCAGTGATAGCCTCAAAGAAATAACAACTTTGGTGAGAAAGGCCATCAGGGAAAAAGCCATTCCCGGAGCACAGGTATTGGTGGCCAGGGACGGCAAAGTTTTTTACCAAAAATCTTTTGGCTACCATACTTATCAGAATGAGTTGCCTGTTCAAAATGCGGATCTGTACGATTTGGCTTCGGTGACAAAAATAAGCACTGCCCTGGCCGCTTTTATGAAACTGAAGGGCGAAGGGAAGTTTGACGAAAACAAGACGTTGGGAGATTACCTGCCCATGGTTGAGGGCTCAGACAAAGAAAACCTGCTCTATCGGGATATTCTGACCCATCAGTCAAGGCTACAATCCTGGATTCCTTTTTGGAAAGAAACCGTAAGGAAAAACGGTTCCTTCAGATGGTTTACCATGAAGAATGATTCCTCAAGAAGGTTTCCCATCAAGGTGGCCAATGACTTGTACATTCACCGCAACTATGCCAAAAAGATATATCAGGAAATAATAAAATCCCCTTTGGGCCCTGAAAAAAGCTATGTTTACAGCGATCTTTCTTTTATTCTGGCCCCTAAGGTAGTGGAGGAAATTACAGGAGAAGTCTTTGTGAATTATCTGGATGAAAATTTTTATGATCCCTTGGGGGCAAGTACCCTCACCTTTAATCCTTACCTGAAATATGAACTGGAAAGGATAGTACCAACAGAATATGACAGTTCATACAGGCATCAATTGTTGTACGGAACGGTACACGATGAAGGGGCCGCCATGTTGGGGGGGATCAGTGGGCATGCCGGTCTGTTTGGTAACGCCAACGACCTGGCTAAATTAATGCAAATGTACCTCAATGATGGCCAATATGCCGGAGAGGTATTGATTAAGGGGAACACCGTCAACCAATTCAGCAAATGCCAATTTTGCCCTGGAAATTACCGTGCCTTGGGCTTTGACCGACCTTCCAAACCAGGGGATCACAACGGGAATGCGGCGGCCAGCGCCCCAGAGACAAGTTTTGGCCATTCAGGCTTCACGGGAACCTATACCTGGATTGATCCGGAAAATAAGCTCGTATATATTTTTCTTTCCAACAGGGTCAATCCTACGAGGGAGAACCGGAAACTGTACCAGCTGAATACCCGTACCGATGTGCTGGAGGTGGTTTACCAGGCTTTGAAGGAGTGATGGAGGAGGTTGGATGACAGGGGTTTACCTCCTTTTGTACAAAATGGAATAGTGGAATGTTGGAATAAAATTATGATGGTATATTCAGTTGTTGTGAAAGACACTATGAGCCAGTCGCTTTCACAAATGTTAATAAATGACGCCAATTTTTGATAGAGCAGGCCAGCTGTTCTCTGATGGGATAACAATGGAGCAGGAGTCATAATCAATTCACCATTTAAGATTTCACATTTCACCTCCTCTTCCAATTGAAGATAATCCTCCATTGTCCATCTTTTAGACCTGTCTATTATTAAGGAATCCATATTACTGGTTTACGAAAATTTATAAAGCTTGTATATAAATATAGTCAATTTTAGTGATGGTCTGAACAAATGACATGGCAATCCATTATTAGACTTTGCCGTTTCTTTATTACATTAAGGGCAAATTTAGCAGAGGGAAAAACAACAGTTGTTTTATGCCTCTTATTGATCAATAATAAAATAAATTAACTGATGAAGTATACTGTATTTCTTCTCCTTTTTGCTTCCACCACTGTCTTTGGGCAAGCCAATCTGAAACCTGTCTTGGATAAAGAGGCCAAGGAAATTGAGCAAAAAGTAATAGAATGGAGAAGGGATTTTCACCAGCATCCCGAATTGGGCAATGAAGAGGTCAGGACAGCTGGGATTATTGCTGCCCATTTAAAATCACTTGGCATGGAAGTGCAGGAAGGGGTGGCAGTAACAGGAGTGGTTGGGATTTTGAAAGGGGGAAAATCAGGCCCCACTGTTGCTTTGAGAGCGGATATGGATGCCTTGCCTGTGACCGAAAGAACGGATGTGCCCTTCAAATCCACTGTTAAAACCACCTACAATGGCCAGGAAACTGGTGTGATGCATGCTTGTGGTCACGATTCCCACATGGCCATTTTAATGGGGGTAGCAGAAATACTTACAGTGGTCAAGGATGACCTGAAAGGAACGGTTAAATTTATTTTTCAGCCAGCAGAAGAAGGCTTGGAAGATACCGATGCTACCACCTGGGGAGCCAAGCAAATGGTGGAAGAAGGGATAATGGAAGATGTGGATGCCATTTTCGGGCTTCATATCAATTCCCAGACACCTGTTGGTACCATCAAGTACCGGTCTGGACCGGCTATGGCAGCGGTGGACAATTTGAGAATCGAAATCAATGGCAAACAAGCACATGGTGCTTATCCTTGGTCTTCTGTAGATCCCATTGTGACTGCTTCTCAGATTGTAATGGGTTTGCAGACCATAGTAAGCCGGAATGTAAATATCACAGAAATCCCTGCTGTCGTCACCGTGGGCTCCATACATGGCGGAATAAGGTCCAATATAATACCAGAACAGGTGGAAATGATAGGTACCATCAGGACCTATAGTGATGAGCAACAGGAATTGGTGCATAAAAGAATCCGTGAAATAGCAGGCAACATAGCAGAAAGTGCAGGGGCAAAGGCCGAAGTGGACATAAAAAAATCTTATCCTGTCACTTTCAATGACCCATCCCTTACCGAAATGATGCTTCCAACTTTGCAAAAGGTCAGCGGGGAGGAAAACCTTTGGGTTCATGATCCAATTACCGGTGCGGAGGATTTCAGTTTTTACCAAAGGGAAAAGCCGGGTTTGTTCTTTTTTCTGGGAGGGATGCCAAAAGACACTGAGCCCGAAGAGGCGGCCTCTCATCATACGCCTGATTTTTACCTGGATGAAAGCGGATTTATACTGGGGGTAAGGGCTCTAAGCCATCTGGCAGTGGATTATTTAGATAAATAAAAAAATTAGAATGGAAATAAAGCGTAACTGATTAATTTCATAATGAATCTTTACCAAATAGGGTTACCTATATAATTTTTTTTCTTCTCTTCCTGCTTATGGCTTGTAATAGAAATCAGCCGATTTATGAAGCTGCCGATACAGCATATCGAACCGAAGTAAGTCAGTACGGCATTACCTGGACATTTGATAAACCTGCCAGAACAGGACAGTTCATTACCGGGGACTGGTGGGTCCAAGGCCCGGTAACCATTGCAAGGGTTACACCGGCTCCAGGATCTGTGTCAAAGGAGAAATTGGACCTTAAAGTAAACCGTTGGAATGATACCAGCTTAAAAGAAGATACCACCCTGCGCAACGGTTCTATGATCGTGCATAAAGTCGGCAATAAACAAAGTTATGATTCCCGAGCAGCCGGATTCAGCGAGACCGACATCATTGAATTCCCGCTGGAATTAGATCCCGATCTTTCCCTTATTTCATCCATCAGCAATACTTCCCTTCCGGTAGACAATTTCGCCAAAAATATCATGTGGGGCAATGAAATTACATCCGAAACAGTAATGAAAGCTGCGGCGGTACTGACCTGTGTAAAGGATATCCCACCCAAAGATGCCTTCCGTCCTCCTTATGTGGGAACATCAAAACAATTTTTCCAGGCCAAAAATATAAAATGGGATTTGCTGCCAAAGCTGGCTCCCGCTGGGGAAGTGCCTTCATGGGAGGAGTTCGAGCGATATTTCCAACGTCCCTGGATTGATCATCTTATGAGCTGGTCACAACAGCAACTGGTTCCCAATGAAAACGGGCCTAACTACGGACGCGAGCATGCCAGGATAATATCAATAGCCAGCCTGATGGTATCTTTGGATGTCCCTAAAGAGAAGAAGGAAAAGCTGACGATAGGATTGATCCAGCACCATGGCAAGAGATCGACCTATGAAGAAAAGCCACCGGAAGAATGGGAGAAATGGGACAAGATATCCAATACAAAACCGGAAAAGTAACTTATGAATAAATGGCCAAAGCCATTTATTGTAATGTTTCCCCAGCTGGCAGCTTTAGGGCTTGAACGGAAAAAATATTAAGTGGAAAACGTCTAAATTCACGACGTGACACCAGTCACCATAACAATGTACCTCGTACTTTGTACATTGTGCCATAAACAATACCACATACCATATAAATATCAGACTACATTTCCCTTTTTCCCAATTAGAACAATTAACTTCGAAACATAGGTAAAATTTATTCCCCAATGCGATGAGATATATCTGTTTAGGTTTTTTGCTGGCTTTTACCTTTCCTGCATCCTTTGCCCAGGAGAGGATAGTTAATTATGATGAAGATAAAGTGGGAACTTATACTTTGCCCAATATTTTAAAAACAGAGGACGGTAAAAGGGTTGAAACAGTGAAGGTCTGGGAAAATGTTCGCAGACCTCAAATATTAACTCTTTTTGAAAATGAGGTGTACGGGCAGATGCCCCAAAATTTCGATAAACTGGAATTCTCGGTCCTTAATTCCAATGAAAAGGTTATGGATGGGAAGGCTCATATGAAAGAAGTACAAATTGAGGTTTTTAAGGATCAGGAATCGGTTCAAATTAATTTGGTCTTATTTGTTCCTTCAAAAAGAAAAGGGCCGGTGCCAGCTTTCCTATTAATAAACAACCGCAGTGAAAGAAATACCGCACCTTTGCGGGATACCATAAGCGGATTTTGGCCAGCAGAAATAGTGATCAATGCCGATTACGCTGTTGCCGCTTTTCAGGTGGATGATGCGGCTCCGGATAATAAAGATACGTATGCTCAAGGGGTTTTAAATTTATACCCGGAGCAACTTCAAAAGGATAATGGGATGAAAGCAATTGGTGCCTGGGGCTGGGCAGCAAGCCGAATTATGGATTATTTTGAAAAGAATGATGATATAGATGCTTCCAAAGTAGTGTTAGTGGGCCATTCCAGAGGAGGAAAAGCTTCTTTGTGGGCCGCTGCAGAAGATCCAAGATTTGCCATTTGCGTTTCCAATAATTCTGGTAACACGGGCGCTGCATTGTCCAGGCGTTGGTTTGGTGAAACCGTAGAAATCATTAATACCTCATTTCCTCATTGGTTTAATGAAAATTATAAAAAATATAATGATAAAGAAAAGGACTTACCAGTTGATCAACATATGCTTATTGGATTGATAGCTCCCAGACCTGTGTATGTTACCAGTGCCTCTTTGGATTTGTGGGCTGATCCCAAGGGTACTTTTCTGGCGATGAAAGAAGCAGAACCCGTGTATAACCTATATGATCTGCGTTCTTCTCTTCCCTCCGAACTTCCCCCTACCAATACGCCCATTATTAATTCACCTATGGGATATCATATTCGTGAGGGAAAGCACAATCTTACCGATTATGATTGGAGCAACTTTATAAAATTTGCGGATTTCCACTTCCAGAAAAGCGAAGAATAAAAAGATAGCTCTTTTAGTATAAAGGTAGTTAACAGTGCTGTTGCAGGGATAAAATTGATCCACCTAATTTACCTTATTGTGGAAGTTATTCAAACCTTAAGGTAAATGTTGTTTGCTTGTTTGGAATAGAGTGGACATGCAGGCTTCCCTTATGCATGTTCATGATCTGGCGGGATATGGCAAGGCCTATGCCGCTGCCGTTTTTTTTGGTGGTATAAAAGGGAACAAAAATATCTTCGAGGGCATTGGGTGGAATCCCCGGTCCTTTATCCACCACTTGAATATATTTATATTGGTCCAGGCTGATCCCTGATTTAATAAAAATTGTTTTGTCCTTGGCCTGGGTTATGGCCTCTTTAGCATTTTTGAGCAAGTTGATCAGAATCATTTGAATCTGTTCTCTGTCGCCCCTGATACTGATGTCCGGGGGATGGATTTCTATTTTGGTTTTAATTTGGTCCTTCCCCAGATCTTCCCTGAGTAGCGTGCTGATGTCCTCCAATAAATGGCCTACCTTAAAGTCTGATACGACAGGCTGAGGGATGCTGGTATAGTCACGGTAGGCATTGACAAATTCAACCAATCCGTTACTTCTACTTTCTATGGTCTCCAGTCCTTCCTTCAGGTCAGAATGGCCTTCCTTTTCAATGATATAATTGCCGTTTTGCTCCATAACATCTTCTTTCAAAACGGTCTTTAAAGAACTTACCAAAGTGGCTATTGGTGCGATGGAATTCATGATTTCATGCCGCAGCACTTTGGTGAGGTTCTGCCAAGCATCCAGTTCATTTTGCTTTAGTGCTGCACTGATATCCTGTAGGGATAATAAAACCCATTTTTTCCCTCCCATTTTCATTTCGGTAGAGCGGACGTTGAGGTGTAAGGAATTATTGAGTTTGAGTGACAGGGCTTGGCCGGTTTTTAATTTTAAAACCCTTTGGAGGAGATCTTCCGAAAGCTTGCCCAAATCATTGATGTCCTTAAATTGGGGAATTTGAAGCAGGTGTTTTGCCGCGTTGTTTACCAGCCCTATTTTCCCTTGATCATCATAGGAAATGATGCCGGTATTGATATGCTGGATAATGATTTGAAGGAAAAGCGCTTGTTCTTCTTTTTCTGCCCGGGTCTTTTTGAATTCACCGATGACCTTGTTAAAAGACCGGTTTAGTTCCTTATAGGAACCACCCAATTTACTATCAGTGGTAAAGGAAGTGGAAAAGTCGGAGTATTGAATGGATTCAAGGAAACGGGTTATTTTCTCATTGGTTTTTTGATTGTACTTGATCAATTCAAAAATCTGGAAAGCCAATAGGGACCCAAATGCCAACAATCCCAAAGCCGAATCATGGTACAGGTGCAGGTACAATGCCATAAATTGGCTCAGTAACATCAGTAGGATCCTGATGGTTATTCCCCAAATGAACGATTTATAACCCATACTTTTCAAATCTTCTGTAAAGCGAGGAGCGGGTAAGTCCCAGTTCCTGAGCGGCTTTGGTAATGTGGCCGTTGTGTTTTTGAAGGGCCTTCCGGATCAGGATTCTTTCCACGTCTTCGATATTGAGATGGTCCAGATTTACTGTTTCTTCAGATCTTTCTCCACCTGATAGGTTTTGCAAAAATAAATCTTCCGGTTGCAATACATGATGGATGCTCATGATCACCGCCCTTTCGATCCCATGCTGAAGTTCCCTGATATTGCCAGGCCAACTGTACTTTTGCATTCTTTTGATGAGCGGTTCCCCTGCTTTTCTAATTTCCTTATGGTATTTTTGTGCATATATCTTGATGAAATGGTCGGCCAGAAGCGGGATATCTTCTACTCTTTCCCTGAGGGGAGGGAGCTGTATCTCTATCGTGTTAAGCCTGTAAAGTAAATCCTGTCGGAAAGTATTCTCACGGATCATGTTACCCAAGGACATGTTGGTGGCAGAAATCAAGCGGATGTTGATTTCTTTTGTCTGATTGCTGCCGACCTTGGTTACCGTTCTGTTTTGTAGGACTGCCAAAAGCTTCGCTTGGGAAGGTAGGGGGATGTTGCCGATTTCATCCAGAAACAGCGTGCCCTTGTTCGCCTGTTCGAACCTCCCCGTTCGGTCTTCCCTTGCATCGGTAAAAGCCCCTTTTTTGTGGCCAAACAATTCACTTTCAAAAAGGCTGTTGGAAATGGCCCCAAGATCTACGCTTACAAAGCCTTCCCTGCAGCGCTTGGAATTCCTATGGATGGCCCTTGCAATCAGTTCCTTTCCCGTGCCGTTTTCTCCAAGGATCAATACATTGGCATCGGTGGCGGCAACCTTTTGAATGGTGTCAAAGACTTTTTGCATGGCAGGGCTTTGTCCTATTATTTCTTTGAACCTGCTGTCCAGGTCATCATAAAGTAGCTTCTGTTGATTTTTCAGGTCCTCTATCTCCAATTTCGATTGCCGTAGCTGCATGGCAGAATGGAGCGTAGCCAACAATTTATCATTGTCCCAGGGCTTAAGCACAAAATCCGTGGCCCCTTCCTTAATGGCCTTGACCGCCAGATTAATGTCCCCATAAGCCGTGATAAGGATCACTACAGCCGAGGGATCCATTTCCAGTATTCTGTCCAGCCAATAAAAACCCTCCTGTCCACTACTGACCTCTCTGGTAAAATTCATGTCCAACATAACCACATCATATTGTTCATTATGCAGCAGGATGGGCAGCAAATCCGGGTTGGTTTCTGTATACACTTTTAGAAAATGACGTTTTAAAAAAATCTTTGCTGCCTTGAGCAAATCTTCATTGTCATCAATGATCAATATTTTTCCATTGTTGGGCTGCCGCATGATGCTGTAATATTTATAGTTTTTAAGATAGTCAGAAGTCAGAAGTAGCTGTGTAAGTAACGAAATGTCGATTTCAGTACAAGAAATTATATTTTAATAAAAATTATATAAAAATTTTATTTCATATTAATTAATAATATATACCTATGTAAAATTTAATTTGGCTATAGTTTTAAAACCCGGCGTTTTTACACAGCCTCGGAAGACCGGAGTGTGCCTCCTTCGGGTACTGTGCCTTTATTCCCTATTATTGCCGTTGGCTTCAGCCAACGGATAATGGACAAGCATATCCTGTGGCTTTAGCCACATTGTCATACGCGAGGAGGTGGACAAAGCACTTATACCATTCCATTTGTACTTCCGACATCGGACAACCTGTCCCGAATCAGACCCCGACTTCGGTCTCCGGTCTTCTAACTTCCATCTTAACCCAAACAATATACCCAATTTCTCATAAGAACAGGAGGATTCTTTAAAAGGGCCCCTTTGGGTAGAAAAGCTCCTTTTTAATTTCACAGGCCGTTCGTAGATTAAAGCAATATCGGAAATATTGAAAATTTTTTGACCGTCAGCGGACGAAATTGTTCGAAGTGGCACAGCTGTGATTTTTAATAAGCGTTTATTCAGGCATTGAATGGCTTTTTTGGGTGGCATACAAATTGGCAAATACCAGTTGTCCCCTTAAAGGGGATTGGACTTCGACTATGGATAGAAAATTAGAAAAGAAGACTTGGACCCCTAAATTTATAGCCTTGCTGGGAGGAGGGGTCGTCTTGTTGAGCTTTGTGCTTTACCAGTTCCTGTTTGCCGATAACCGCGCTTCTTTATACGTGAACGAAGAAAGGATTTCGATTGCCACAGTTAATGAAGGGGAATTTACAGATTATATTCCTGTATCAGGCCATATGGAACCTGCGGAAACTTTTTATTTGGATGCCATTGAAGGGGGGATTATCCAGGAGGTTGTCCGGGAGTCGGGGGCCTTGGTAGATAAGGGAGATACTATCCTGGTTTTGACCAACTCCAACCTACAGCTGGATGTCATGCAACGGGAGACCATGCTTTATGAACAAATCAACAATCTCCGGCAGACCCGCCTGCTGTTGGACCAAAATGACCTGAGCCAACAAGGTCAATTGGCAGAAATAGATTATCAGATCAACTTGTTGAAGCCCCAATACGAACGGTTCATGGAACTGCATCAGAAAAAGCTGGTATCGGACAGGGAACTGGAAGAATTAAGGGAGGAATACGAGTATAATGTAAAAAGAAAGCAACTGACTTATACTTCCTACCGGAATGATTCCATTGCCAGGTCCATACAGATCAAACAACTCCAACAATCTGAAAACCGCATGCAAATGTCTTTGGATGGAGTAGGACGTATTTTGGATAACCTGGTCATTAAAGCGCCGATTACCGGACAACTGGCCACAGAACAAATTGACATAGGGCAGTCAATCACTCAGGGGGAACGCTATGGACAAATTGATATTTTGGATAATTTTAAAGTGCAGGTGCCCATTGACGAACTCTATCTTCCCCGTGTGGGGATAGGGCTGCAAGGTACTTTTGCCTTATCGGGAAATACTTATCAACTTGAAATCGATAAAATATATCCCAATATCACCAATGGTCGGTTTGAAGTGGATATGGTATTTGCCTCGGATTTTCCTCCGGGTATCCGCAGGGGGCAAACAGTTCGGATTAGACTGGAATTGGGGGACAGCGAGCATACCCTTTTGTTGCCTACTGGAGGCTTTTACAAAGACACAGGGGGGAACTGGGTATTTGTGGTCCAAAAGGATGGGGAACAAGCCTATAAAAGGAATATCCGGTTGGGCCGTAAAAACCCGGAATTCTACGAGGTGCTTGACGGTCTGGAGCCTGGCGAGCGGGTGATCGTCTCGGGGTATGAGAATTTTGGGAAGAATGAGGTGTTGGTGCTGAGGTGAGGGGAAGTAGGAAGAATGGAAGTGGGAAGTGGGAAGCAGTATCAGATTAAGTTAAAAAATTACAATATTAATTAAATAGTGTAAAAAAGCTTGGAGTGGAATATTTTGTATTTTTTTAAACAAAAATTATTCTGTCCCCTAAACCGATAACACTATGAAATTCAAATTTGAAAATTTAAAGATTTGGCATAAGGCCATGGACTTTGGTGAAGAAATTTACCAGATCAGTAAAGGATTTCCTAAACATGAAATATTCAACCTTAATTCTCAATTAAGAAGAGCTGTTGATTCTATAGCGCTGAATATAGCAGAAGGTTCTACAGGACAATCAAATCCAGAATTTCGGAAATTTATAGGATATGGAATGAGATCATTGGCTGAAGTAACTACTTGTCTTCATAAGGCAAAAAGGAGAAAATACATAACAGACGAAGAATTTGAAAAAAATTATTTGGAAGCCTTTAATTTAATGAACATGATGGCTGCATTTAGAACGAAATTGATTTGAATCCTTAGCTTATAAACTATTGATCAACAATCACAAAGGGGAACTGGACCTAACTTCGGACTTCCGACTTCGGACTTCCAACTTTGCGTCCTTGCTCCCAAAACATTTTAAATAAAAAGACAAGCTCAAAAACACAACCATGCAAAACATCATCAAAATCCTCAACCTCAGGAAGCTTTACACGACAGAGGAAGTCGAAACCACTGCCCTGGATGATATCCAGATCGAGATCAAACAAGGGGAATTCGTGGCCATTATGGGGCCCTCCGGATGCGGTAAGTCTACCTTACTGAACATCATCGGTTTGTTGGACAACCCGGATGAAGGGGAGTATTTCTTTTTGGAAAAGGAGGTTGCCCGTTTTTCCGAGAGGCAAAGGTCCCAGCTCAGAAAGGGGAATATAGGATTTGTGTTCCAAAGCTTCAACCTCATCGATGAACTGACCGTTTTTGAGAATGTGGAACTGCCCCTGCTGTATTTGAAGACCCCGGCTACCGAACGCAAGGCCAGGGTGGAAGAGGTGCTGACCAGGATGAACATCATACACCGGCGCAACCACTTCCCCCAGCAGTTGTCCGGAGGCCAGCAGCAGCGGGTAGCCGTCGCCAGGGCCATTGTGGCCAGACCGTCTGTAATCCTGGCGGATGAACCTACCGGCAACCTGGATTCCGCCAATGGGGAAGAGGTGATGCGTTTGCTGGAAGAGCTCAACAACGAAGGGACTACCATCGTCATGGTGACCCACTCCCCCCATGATGCCAACTATGCCCACCGTATCATCAACCTGTTTGACGGAAAAGTGGTGACGGAGAATATCCGGGAGCAGTTTCATGTTTAAGATGGGGCCGGAAGACCGAAGACCGGAGAAAATCTGGGATGACAGGGGCAGGTGGATTCGTTGAGGAGCGAATATAGAGCAGGAAGACCTGGCAGGTCTCAGAAAGGATTAGGATTTATGGGCATCAACCATAGAACAAACTTATTGTAAAAGACAAATTTAATTTGAAGACATAGTCTATGATACGTAATTACTTAAAAACTTCCTGGCGGAACATGTGGCTGGGTTACAAAACCACGCTGATCAATTTATCCGGTCTTACAATCGGCATGACATCGGCATTTTTTGTGTTTATGTGGGTGCAGAACGAATATTCCTACAACGGTTACCATACGGATGCGGACAGGATTTACCGGCTAAAAACTTTAAGAGAAGATAGAAATAGCACTGGGGAAACCACTCCGTATCTATTGGGAGAGGAAGTGAAACAGCTATTGCCTGAGGTACAGGTGCTTACCAGAATAAATCCGAATGGGGGTGATGAGGCACCTGTCATTACAATCGACGGACAGCAGATTAAAGAAAAAAATGCCGCAACGGTAGATGAAAATTGGTTTGATATATTCCATTATGATTTTATTGAAGGAAGTGCCCAGGCTTTCAACAGCCAGCCTTACAGCGTCATCCTATCGGAATCACATGCAAAAAAATATTTCGGCACAGAAAGCCCCTTGGGCAAACCTATCCGGCTCGACAGCATCGACTACCAGGTGCAGGGCGTGATAAAGGATTATCCCCCCAATTCCAGCTTTCGGTACCACATGTACCTTCCTCTCTCGGCTAGGCGTGCCAACCCTGAGTTACGTGAAAGCGATGATACGTGGGGCATGTTCGGTTACCTGACCTTTGTTAAAATACCAGCAACATCGGATCCGCTGGATATTGCCCCAAAAATTACAGACATCATGACTGCTAACCATAAAAGGGGCAACGTCAACATCGGGCTGATCGGATTAAAAGAGATGCATTTCGAAGATGATGTACAATTTTCGGTGTTTTTGCACGGCAATAAACAAACCGCCAATATTTTTTTGGTGCTTGGCTGTATATTGTTGGGCATTGCCTGTATCAATTATATCAATTTGACGACTGCGAGGGCTTCTTCGCGATTAAAGGAAGTAAGTATAAAGAAGATAGTGGGGGCCGGAAAGAAACAATTGTTTGTGCAATTCCTCACCGAATCCATACTGATGAGCCTTGTTGCGCTGCTGATGACCATTTTGCTGATATGGATTGGGCTTCCCTTTTTCAATCAACTGACGGATAACCGTTTTTCGTTTTTGCTTAGTGATGGCTCGCTTTGGCGGCTTTTAGGCTTCACGCTGTTCATTACCGTCCTATTGACCAGCATTTACCCTGCTTTATTGCTGTCATCATTTAATCCTATAGCGATATTTAGAGGAAAAAACCTATTGGGCCTCAAGGATTCCCTATTGCGCAAATCGTTGGTGATCCTGCAGTTTAGCATTTCCATTGCCCTTATTATAGGGACTGTTGTTATTTATCGCCAGATGCAGTTTATCCAGTTACAAAATGTTGACTACAACAAATCACAGGTAATAACATTCAGCGTCCCGGGGCGGTTGTGGTTGGAACAGTATAATAACGGACAATCCGACATCAGAAATTCGATTAAACAAAAACTAATGGCAGAAAGCAGTATTGAACTGGTATCTGCCCTAAATGGAGGGTCTGTGGTGAATATGCAATTTTCTGCTTCAGGTGGATATGATTGGAAAGGGCGGGAACAGGACTTTTATCCACCGATTGCGCCCTTTCAGGTAGATAGTGATTTTAATGAAATGGTTAACCTGAATTTGATTGATGGACGTTGGTTTATGCCGCATAGCATAGGTGACCAGAAGAATGTTGTGCTAAACGAAACCGCAGTGCGGGAATTCGGTCTTCAGTCCCCAACGGTAGGGCAATGGTTCGTGAGCCCGGGGATAACCCCACCCTACTACTTGGATACCGGGGTGGTGATCGGTGTGGTGCGGGATTTTTTTTACAAAAGCATACACGAGCCGATTGATCCGGTGGTTATCAAAAATGAACCGGGGTACGCCTCTACGTTTTTGGTAAAAACCGCTGCCGGAAGGCATGAGGATGCCCTGCATGTAGTGGAAAGGACTTGGAAGCAGCTGATCCCCGATATCCCATTGGAATATCAATTTGCCGACGAAGAATTTGACGCCCTATACCGTTCCGACCGAAAAGCGGCATCCCTGATATTAGCATTTTCTTTATTGGCAATATCTATCTCCTGCCTGGGCCTGTATGCTTTGGTCACCTTCAATACAGAACGCCGGACCAAAGAAATCGGCATCCGTAAGGTATTAGGAGCATCGGAGGCGGACATTGTTCGGATGCTGTCTTCTGATTTTGTGAAATTGGTTTTGGTGGCTATTCTCATTGCATCACCCATAGCCTGGTATGCTATGAACAGATGGCTGGCCGATTTTGCCTATCGCATCGAACTCGAATGGTGGATGTTTGGCCTCGCCGGACTGGTGGCGGTGGTGGTTGCCTTATTGACGGTGAGTTTCCAAGCGATTAGAGCGGCGGTGGCCAATCCAGTAGAGTCATTACGATCGGAGTGAACAATGACGAAATCCCGCAAGGCGGGGTGGATTCGTTGCGGAGTGAGTAGGAGTTTGAAGTATCAAGTTCCCACGATTTTGCAAACGAACACCAAAAAAGATAACTTGAGAGATTGTCGGATTGACAAACTGTTGAACTGTCGAATCGTGTTTGGATTACCGCTGGTATCAATGATATTAGGGGAGTTATATATAGTAGTCATTTAGTGTTCTTTGAAGGCTGTCTTACCGATTTCTTAGTATCACTTGGGAACTGACAGTTCTCCATCCGCATTAATATTGAGCCACTTTTTCATGAAAATTTGTTCGAATTACTTAATGAACAACTTCATGACCTGTGAAAAGATACATTCAAGGTAGCTGGTAAATGTGCATCAACAAGAAATTTCATGTTGCGGGCACTTCAATGTCTTTCAAATTCATGGAAGCTGAAGCATAGGCCATACAAGCCAGTATATCTTCCCGCACTAAATCGGGAAATTCCTTTAATATGTCTTCGACGGAATCACCTCCGGCAAGGTAATCAAGAATTGCCGATACGGTATACCTGGTCCCCCGAATGGCGGGTTTGCCATGAGCTATTTCTGGATTTAAGGTTATACGCAACAATAAATTTTCCATTGTATTTTTATTTTAGTACAATAAAGATATAATATTATGCTCCCTTTTAAAAGGAATTTAATTCCCTCTTTGTATAATTCTGGGTAAAAGAAAGGACGAACTTAGTTCCTATTCTAAAAAGTTCTTGAGGTATTTTTAATGATGCGATAGGGTTACCCATTTAAATCTCAATTATTTGTAAATGAGCGTGTTAATTTGTA
>JBBDSC010000164.1:65968-106056 GCA_040905145.1 Anditalea sp. | reverse complement strand
GGTTCGACTCCGGCCCAAGGTACAAAGAACCCCTTCAGAAGTGATTCTGGAGGGGTTTTTGCGTTTTAGGTTTTTATAAGTAAAAGTATTCATGCCGAGGAAACTAACTTAATCAAATAGCATCTTTTGAAAACACAAGATTTCAAAGTACGTTCGGGATCTTAAAATGGTTGACTTTATTTTTTTCAATATAAAAACAAAGCAGCTGTCACACTTTCTAACTAAACAAGGTATAGACTTATAAACTTATCAAATTATGAAGACTTCCGTCAAAATCTATTTCACCATTTTTATGCTTACTTGGCTGGCTTTTTCCTGTACAGAAGATGAGCCCGAAAAATCCGTTGTCCTACAGAAACTCATCGGAAACGTGGACGTGGAGAACTGCGCCTGTTTACCTTATATCAACGAATATGTATGGGAGAACAAAACCGTGTACGTAAAGGCACTTAAAGGTCCGGCCTGTAACTGGGTTCCTGCTTATTATGATGAAAATGGGGTGGAACTTAACATGGAGGAAGGATATACTTACGATGAATTTCTTGAAGATAGTATTCTCGTAGAGAATGTCTGGACCTGTCAGGAATAAGGGTATTTGTAATGACCCTGAAACCTTATATATTCCTCAAAGGCAAAAATCCTGTTCCGCTTATATCCGGTTAACTCCTTTAGAATTCCTATCTGTTGAAAATCTCTGATTAGCCTGTTGGTTATAGAAGATGAACTTTCAGCTATGTTGCAATGTCTCCACGCTTTTTTTGGGCGGTCTCAGTTATTCCAGATAAAAAAAATTATCCAATTTTCAATATCAACCCTTCAACAGAATCGCCATGGTACATTCTTTGAAAAAATTGATCTAAAAGAGAAATTGCAAGTCTCACCTATTTTCTTTCCCCATGGTGAATGGATGCAGGCTCAGTGTTCCTTCTTTTCATAATCCTTATAAATAGTTACTATTTTATATCTTCTTGTTAAATTGTGATAAATTATAATAAAGGAACCTATGGCCGACAAAAACTCTTCTGATTCTTTTCATTTTTTCCAGGAATTATCAGAACAACTTCTAAAGTCATTTTTGCCTACCAGGTGGATTCCAACCAACTTTCTTACCTTAACCCGGCATTGGAAAAGATCTGGAATATGCCTGTGGATAGGGTAAAATCAAATCCTGCCTCTCTTTTGAATGCTGTACATCCGGAAGATAGGGATTTCCTCATCAATAGCTTTAAAGAGTTTTTGAAGGGAAATAAAAAAGAAAATATTGAATTTCGGATTCAACTTGAGGATGGAAAGATAAAATGGGTAAATTTATCTACCCCGGTATTAATTGAAGAAGCTCCTGGCCGGCAAGTTATCTCAGGTTTACTGGAAGATATAACAGAAGTAAAGGAACATTATGCTGTTCTTGAAAAATTTGCCGCCTAGAAAAATTCCATCCTTGAAATCCTTTCCCATGATTTGGCTGGCCCTCTGAACAATATTAAAGGAATGTCATCCTTACTGGCTGATGAGCTAAAAGAGTATAAAGATAAGGAGCTTGAAAAGTTGGTAGCCATGATTATCAAAACCAGCGAGCGTAGCATTCATTTAATCAGGGATTTTGTAAAACAGGAATTCCTTTCTTCTGCCAATTCTGTCTTTAAAAAAAGGAGAGTAAATATTGTAAAGAAGATAGAGGAAAGTATAGAACAGTACAATAATTCTGAAAAGGATATTGAAAAGATTTTTAAATTTTCCTTTTCCCATAAAAGAAATTTTTATGGAAGTGGATGACTACAAATTCATTCAGGTTATCAATAACCTGATATCCAATTCCATAAAATTTACTCATGATGGTGGAGTCATTTCCGTCCATATTGAAGAAAAAAAAGACCATGTTCTGTTCAAAGTGGCCGATGATGGTATTGGCATTCCTGGAGTGTTTCATGATAGGTTATTTGAAAAGTTTACCCAGG
Source organism: Anditalea sp. (assembly GCA_040905145.1). Taxonomy (GTDB): domain Bacteria; phylum Bacteroidota; class Bacteroidia; order Cytophagales; family Cyclobacteriaceae; genus DATGMS01. The sequence goes on along the minus strand of JBBDSC010000164.1, from coordinate 104,101 downwards.
CAAGGAGGCCGGGCTTAAAGGGTGAGCCTTCCACAGGCCTGGGAATGTCTATCATAAAAACCATAGTTGATTGGCATGAGGGAAAAATTTGGTTTACCAGCAAGGAGAATGAAGGCACCACTTTTTATATTGAATTATCCAAAGATTAGGATGTAAAAAAGGCAAAAACTCCCAAAGCTAAAATTATGGACTGATCCCAAACCACCTCCTGACAGCTGCCCAAATTTTTTGGTTTGCAACATCCCATTCCAGGTATTGTTCACAAATTAACGGACACACTACGAAGGTGATAATGGAAGAAACCATTATTCCCCATAGGAAAGCCACTACTAAATTAAGGGTTATTTCAACAAGAATTCTCGGGGCTATAGATCGTTCACCCCGCACATAAGCATTGAACGCAATAAAAAAAATCCAGATCCCCATAAAGGAACCCACCCAACTTAACACATCTTCCATAAACCATTGGGTAATATTCCTGAAAACATCATTTCCCATTAGGCAAAAACAGCTGGAATTGGTAATTATACTAAAAATGGTGGTAAAAAGAACGGTAAAAACAATAAGTAGCCCCAATATAATCCTGTTTCCTCTGATGGAAGCAAAGACAGCATAAAAATTCAAGAATAAGAGGATAAATAATATTAAATAACCCAGTGAAGCATAAAAATATCCAATCATGATATTTATTTCTTAATGCACCTGAAAATACAAATTCTTAAAAAAATATCACCAACCAATAAAAGGCTCCTAACTAAATGATTATTGAACGTCTACCGATTACCTGGTCATGAGATGAGGTTTCCCAAGAAACACCCGATGCCGGCACAGCCCTTTCCCTACCCCAAATTCTAATTGCTTCTATTTTCTCCGGTGCGGTTTTACTTAATGGAACAATATTGGTAAAACATTTTTCAAACAACTCATCATTTACGAAACTGTCCCCATGTATTACTGCCTGTATGGCTACATCTCTTACAGCTCCTTCAAGATCCGAACCCGCAAATCCGTCAGAAATGGAAACCAATTTTTCAAGTTTATCAGCTGATGGGGGAATCAATGCATTCCTTTTAATATAGAGGCTAATTATATCCATGCGTTCTTCTTCCCCAGGCAAGTCAACAAAAAACAACTCATCAAAACGTCCCCTACGGAGTAATTCGGGCGGCAGTTTGCTGACATCGTTTGCGGTTGAAACCACAAAAACTTTGGCCATACTTTCTTGAAGCCAAAAAAGGAATTGCCCGACCATTCTTGTAGAGGTTCCGCCATCATTTGAACCTGAGGCACCGGATAAACCTTTTTCAATTTCATCTATCCATAACACACAAGGAGCAGCATTGTCCGCTGAAGCCAATGCTTCTTTTAGCCTAGTTTCCGATTGCCCGAGGTATTGTCCTTGTATGGCTGCAAGGTCTAAACGGTACAAGGGCAAATTCCAATTCGCTGCAATAAATTTGGCGGACAAAGATTTACCGCACCCCGGAACCCCAACCAATAACACCCCTCTTGGCGGTCTCATTTTTCTTGCTTTAAGGTCGGCGGTTAAAAGTTGTTTTTGGTTGTCCAGCCAATGTTGTAGTCCGGAAAGTCCGGCAACCGAAAGGGTAGATGGATCAAGCTTAACTTTCTCCAAACCGGAAATATCACTGAACAATTTATCTTTGGCATTGCTTAATTCTTTTATGTCCTCTTTGATTAAAGAACCTTTTGCCATTTGGGTAGCCAAGACATTTTCTGCTTCTATTTTGGTCATATTTGCCAAGATGGTGGCGGCCATTTTAAAATCATTATCATCCCATTCCAATGGAATTGACCCTTTGTAGGGCATTACACAATCCTGAACCACCTCCAGCATTTCTTCTTCGTTTGGGGTGTCAAGGGTTATGGTCATACCCAATCGCTGCAATTGTGGCCAAATGCTTTTGGTGGTGATAAGGCAAATACTGCCTCCCCGTTCAATGGCCTGAATAACGCAATCATATATATGTCTTGAAACTAAATTATCCTCCTCCACATCGCTAACTTCTGTAAATACAAAAGTCAGGTTTTGTCGTTGTGAAATATTTTGAACGGCATAATCCAAACCTCCTGCAACGGAACGGTCATCATTAACGCTTTTTTTGGTTTTGATGTCCATTGTTCCGTGTGATAAACTATGAACATAAACAGGAATATTAATTTCTTCCGCTAATTGGTGGACTACTTCAAAAACCCTCCTTCTTTCAATGCTTCGGATAGATATAAAGGGGATCCTTGCCCTGAACATTCGTAAAAGGGATGATTTGAATTCTGTTTTATTTGCCATTTTAGAATATTATTTTTCTTCCTGTTGGTGGGGATTTTTTATTTGTTTTTATTTTCCACCTACTATTTCTGGGAGGGGATTCTTGTGGAAGTTCGAACAATCCGAAACTATTTAACAAAATCAGCATTTTCTCCCTACCATTGGAAACTTTGGAGATATTAGTCTTTAGTGATCCCTTTATTTCCAGTACAAAATCTTCAAGATCTTTTTTTAATGTTTTCCGTAAATCCTCTGGGAAAGCTGGTAAACTAACAAAAGTCAGAAGTGGGTAAAGGTTTTGTTTTCCGTTTCTCAATGCAATATCAAATTCATCTTCATTTTTCAATAGATGAAATTGGAATGACCGTTGGAAATTATCGAGCCAAAATTGTTTCCGCTTCTTATACACCTCCTCAACCCTGGAATAAAAACGGGAAGCAGTTCCGGCGTCAACTTTAAAACTTCCTTTTTTCAATTCCTCCATTACCGTGTCCCCCCCCTTTCCAAAATTATCCAGAAGGGCACACCATTCAGCATAAGTTGTTGGTCCTCCCATTATTGAGATTTAATTCTGGGGTTGATAAATTGGTTTGGGGGAACGATGTCCCAATCTGGAAATTTTGCCTCATTAATTTCTGCTTCTGTTCTTCCCTGAAAAAGATTGGGCTTAATTACATGGTTTTTTTTCTTCCCGTTAGGGTCATCTTTGGATTGTTCTGAATGGTCTCCTAATATTATTTTTGTCATGGTAAACTATTAATAATTGCTAAACAATATTTCTTGCAGTCTCCTTTGATAAACTTGAAAAATCTTCAGGTTTTATAGAAGAAAGTAGTTGCCTGACTACCTCAGCATTGGCATCTTCAGTTTTATGTTCTTTCCAATAATCAACAGTTTCGGCCAAACACCCTCTTAATACTTCCTTCGCTTTTATTTCTCTCTCTCTAATGGTTTCTTTGATGGCATTTTTTACTTTAAAATAATTGTTCAGGGCATTCCAAATCACCACCCCACCAATACCAATTCCAACAAGGCCAACAAAGAGGTGAAGTCCAAATCCCCAATAGCCAAGCAAACAAACTAAAGCACCAATAATAACCCCGGCATATGGAAAGGAAAGTTTTCTATATTCCTTTTTTAAGATCCCCTGATAGAAGGCTTCCTGCTTTTTTACCAGTTCATTTTCTTCGCTTCCATCCTTGGTTTTTGTAGTAAAACCATCAATATTTAATTCAACAATGTTTGGCACCTTGTTACGGCTCTGAGCAGTAAAAGTATCGTGAGCTTCAACAATCCAGGGTTGACTAATGGATACTGCCAATGCTTTAGTTATATTGGTTGCCCCGGATAGTTCTGCATCAAAAGAAGCATTGGTAAGCAATTGCAAGAAATCAACGTTTTCGTGAAAAATTCGCTTCTCCGCATCCATTTTCGCCTGGGCTGCTGGTTTATCTCCATCCATTTCTATGATTAGTTGATTAAACCTGACTTGTTCCCGTAAGGGCAATTCCTCATCGTCAAAGTGGGTCACCAACAGCGTAAGAATTTCATCTAACTGTACCTTTATACCTTTTGAAGAATCAGCAGTAGATGAAATTATGTGCCTAAAATGTGCCTTTAAAATTTCGTGTGTTTTGGCTTTATTTAATGAATCTTCAAGGCTGTTCCAGTTTTCTGCATATTGTTTAAGTAAAGGGTATTTACCATCAGGCAATGGAGCCATGGCTTCAAAAAAACTTATCCATTGCATTTTTTGCTCGTTGATAAAGGAATCACCTTGGGTTAACTGGTCTAACCAGTTCTTTATATTCCGCATCAAAAGTTGTCTTGCTGCTGGTGGAAAAACACCAGTGGTAACCGCTTCCAAAACAACGATAAACTCTCGATCCAGATGGTGGGGGTTTTGGTGCATAAAATAACGTTCAAGCCATTTTAGACTCGCCTCATTTCTTGAAAGCCTGCGCATTACCAGCATAAAAAATAGAGTTGTCTTGTAATCATTCCTCTTTAAGGCTTCATTAAGTGCCTTTTCATTGTTGTCTTTGTCATTTCTAACCCAAGCAGCTAAGGCAACCAAAGCAGGGGCTAACCAATATCCTGGGGCTTTGATCATTACCTCTTCCGTGGTAAATTTAAGGGTGTCGGCCCCTACCACACCTGTGTCCACACTTTGAAGAATCCCAGTTGCCATTCTTCTGATTTCGGAATAGTATCCGTAATTAATCTGCAAGTCTTGTTTTAAACTACTTTGGCGGGTTTCGGCCAGCTGTAAAGTTTTATGCTTAAAATCCACTTCGACAAAATCCGCAAAGACATTAGCAAATTTCACCAATTCGTTTTCTAACTGATTTTGTTTTTGGTTTAATGTTCCCATTTCCAAATTCACACCCGACAAATCAGAGGTAATAGAACTTAAAGCATCATTTATAATGGAAAGGTCAGCGAAGGAAATTACTTTTTGATTGGCCATTTTATATTTCAGGTTTTTTTACAATATGGATGCCGTACCGTCTTCACGAATTAAAACCATTTTGTCGGAATAAATTTCAACCATAGCATAAGCATGGTGCATGGCTACATTCCTAGCTTTCTCAAAGTGGCCTTCCATGGTTTCTGAATTTTTATAATGTCTGATAATTTGACTGCCGCTTAGATCAAGTGTATGCACTTCATATGGATGTCCGAGAAAACATTTACTGACTATTCCCAAAGGCAAAGCGGAAAGTTCGGCAGTGCCAATCTCTTCCTGCAAGGACTTCATCAGCCCCTCCATACCTTTTGTTTCTGTTAATGTTTTGTGGTCAAGGCCAGCGATGAGATCAAGGTATTTTTTTGAGCGCTTCTTTAATACCTCCCTTTCACTAATAAAACCGATAAAAACCGTATTCTCTTTCCTTAAATCAATATCTGCATTTTCGTGGTTAAAAATTATTCTTGCCATATGGATATGGTTATATTGGACATGTTGTTTCCACCAAAGAAGGAATTTTATTAAAACTGTGAATAAAACTGTGGGTTAATCTCAATGCTTTTGCAAATGAAAATTCACCTGTTTTTACTTTGTGCAAAAATTACTTGATGAAGATAAAAATTTATATATTGTTGTACAAGTTTATTTTAAGTTATAAGTAAAAATAAATATCCCTCATAGGGCAAAATGATTTCATTAGGAAATCCTCGTTGGCAAATCTTTCCATTAGCTTAAATATAACCAATCATAAAATTCAAAATCGAAGATCATAATCCAAATAAATAACCCCAAATAATCCTTTTTTGCACGAGAGACTGGATTAAATTGTCCTTCTTTAACTCCAAATGACTCCTTTTAATCCTCGGTAAAATAAATCACTCCAAAAAATACATTTGCACCTTCCTTTTTTAACCATAAAATGGTCGCCCAGTTGCGATAAAAATTTCCTTTTCTGAACCCATATGGCAAAAATTTTGTAATCCCATAGTTATCAACTTTTAAACAGTATTTAGTTTGGCTTACCTCAAATTTATTCAGAAAAATTCAACCCTGCTGGTATTTGGAATTATAATTACTTTATTCTCCAGTTTTGGGCAGACATTTATCCTGGCTTTGTATGTGCCTTTTCTGATGAGTGACTTCCAGTTGAACAATACGGATATCAGTGGGTTTTATGCCATAGCCACTATAGGCAGTGCCCTGATATTGCCTACTTTAGGGAAGTATATCGATCGGATAAATCTGCGGAACTACACCATGGCCGCCACCCTTTTATATGTTGGATCTTTGTTGTTTTTGAGCTGGGTGCATGTCTGGTGGCTTTTACCGCTTGCCTTTTTTGGTTTGAGACTAGCAGGACAAGGATTGTTCTCCCATATCTCTATTACGGCCATGTCCCGGTATTTTGACAAGGGCAGAGGAAAAGCTATAAGTTTGGCTTCTCTGGGACATCCTTTAGGGCAAGCTATATTGCCTTTACTCTTATTAGCGTTAATTGGATGGGTGGGCTGGCGAGAATCTCTTTGGGTAAGTGTCGCTATGGTTTTGGTCCTGATACCGGCCTTTTTATTCCTGTTGATCAAGGACAAACATTTGGTGAACAAGGAGGTGGCGGTACCGGAAAAAGCTGAACCTAAAAAAACACAGGATAAAATCAGACAACGGGATTTGATCAAATCCAAAAATTTTTGGTTACTGGCCCCCAACTTAGCCATGTTGTCTTTTGCCATTACGACCCTGTTTTTTTACCAGTTTGCCATAGCTGAGTATAAAGGATGGGATATGGAATGGATGGCTGCCGGTCTTACTGCCTTTGCCGTTGCAGGGTCCCTTGCTACCTTGGCAGCCGGACCGCTTATTGATAAATATTCCGCAAAAAAGTTTTTCCCGTTTTACATGATCCCCTTTCTTGCCGCCTTAGTGAGCATTTGGCTATTTGATTCCCCAATTATCATCATGGTATATATGGTATTGATGGGAGTTTCTGCCGGATTTGGCAACGCTACTGTAGCCGCTCTTCAGGTGGAATTCTTTGGCCCTGTCTACATCGGTACCGTTAGAAGTTTGTTTGCCTCTATCATGGTCCTGAGTTCCGCGCTTGGACCGGCAGCTTTTGGTTTCATCATCGATGCGGGTTATTCTTTGGATTATATCTTTATCATTACCGGTGTAATGATGCTGATCATTATTGCCCAGTCCTTCAAGACCATACCCGGTTTTACATTACATAAATTTAAATTATCCAAACTATATTATTCCAGATTTAAGTTATAATCTGGAAAGAAAGGTCAGGCTTTCCTTGACCTTTCTTTGCCGCCCCTGCTTTCCCGGTTGATGGATCTTTCCTGGTTATTGATTTTCATTTTCATCAAAACCTACCATCCAATTAATACCAAATTTGTCGGTGAGCATTCCGAAATAGGAGCCCCAAAAGGTGTTTCCCATGGCCATGGTTTCCTGTCCTCCGGCAGATAATTCATTGAATAACCTATCCGCCTCGTCTTTACTGTCCGTATTGATAGAAATCGAAAAGTTATTTCCTATTATGGTGGACTCATCCTGTGCTTCTGAGCTGTCACTGCCCATTAATACGGTTTCTTTACTGATAGGTAAACTGGCGTGCATTATTCTGTCTTTTTCAGTTTCAGAAACAGATGCCATTCCTTCTTGAGGCGGCATATCACCAAATTTTCCTATATAAGAAAATTCTCCGCCAAAAACGGACCGGTAAAAGTTAAAGGCTTCTTCACAGTTACCATTGAAGGTAAGGTAAACATTTACTGTCGTCATGTGGCTAAATATTTAGGATTTATGTTATTTCAGTAATAAGGACATGTTGTTTTTCAAGTGCAGTTTTTAAATTATAAAGCCCTGTCTCCAAGTCATCGTCTATCATTTTTTCAAAATCCATAAAAAGGAACATAAGATTCATCGGATAATTCATATGTCCATTAAATCCCCATTTTACTTTGGTTTGATTGATACAAAACCTACTGTTCCGTCCGTTCCACGATAGATTTCCTTCATTTCGGAATCCATTTTCGCCCATTTGCTATAGTTTTAATTTCTCTGTTTCCTTCTATCTGTGGTTTCTTTTGAAAGCTGAGGCCATTGAAACCGAGGAATTTTCTTTCCTCTGAACCTCCAGAATATCAGGAGGGCTACCTCCTTTTAATAATCAATTCCCGAAAGGGCTTTATCTCCATCTGGATGTAAAGCAGAATAAGTCACCGCATCACTGTCCTCCATATTTGCAAACCTTAAATGGGTTAAATAAGAGACAATATGATTGGGTGTTACCGGGAAGGGATCTATGGGTGTAAGATTTCCTTCTGCATCTTCATCGAAATAAATTCGTTCTTTCGTCTTAGAATCTCTGGCATCACTGTTCCAGGCTGCTTTATAGATGCCTAGTTTTACCTGTACGGGAAGATCGGAATCCCCAGAGGTACCATCTACCAGATCTCCTTTGAAATCAACAAATAATTCGTTGTTGATCCATACTTTACAATATTCCCCTGTGCCATATTCCGCATTTATTTTGACCACCACATTAAAAGGTTCGTTTTCGGTTAACTTGTAATAATAATTTAATCTAGGGTGAAAGTTATTTTCATGAAGCCTTACCACCAAGGTATTGTCGTGCGAAATTCTAAATGATAATACCTGTAATAATGGGGCAGATATTAACCATTGAAGAATGGTTTGGTTTTGTTTGGACCGAAGCTGGGGGAAAACATAGGTAAATGCAAACCAGTGTTTTAAAGTCAAACCAGGATATCTGGTCCCTACCTCTGTCCTATACACCCATCTTCCTGGAAAACTTCCTCTTAAGCTATAGGGTCGGGGATATTTCCAGTCCAGGTTGAATTTGATGGAATTGGGATGCGAAGGATGGCTTACCTCATCAGAAAGGATGGCCTGTGGGACCGGTGTATCCGCGCCCTCCTGTTGAATTTCAAAATAATTATCATAAGCCCTGCCTGTTGCAGGGTTGGTTTTCAGATCGTCATCACCAATATGCAGGCTTGTAAAATCGTAATCTTTAATTATACCCATACCTATTATTATCTTTTTCTGGTTTGTTTAGAATTCTGTTATAAATCTTGGATTCATCAAAAACGGTTGGTCCAGCAGTTCTATCTTTATTCCTCTGATTTACATATCAAGGGATGAAACTTTGCACGTTTTGGTGCTGATATTACTGAGGTACTTTTGATCTTCACTCATTTAAAAATTGGGTTTGCTGATATTCAAATATAGGGTAAAATAGGCTATTGTTCAAGTTGCCTTTTGGCTGAGGGATATGGGATGGCAATAGCCTGATAACCTTTTCCCGATTTTCTATCAACTTTTACATTCTATAGAAAAAAATTATTTAAAATTAGTCTAAATAAAATTTGGCAGTTCGGCAGTGATTATTAATTTTGTACCTTATTTAAACTTAATCTAAATAAGATATGAAATACCTGTACGTCACATTCCTCTTTATTTTTATCCTTACAGGATTATGGGCCCAATCCGAAAATACGTTAAAGGGTAAAGTTGTGTCTTCTGTTGATGGTCAACCCGTCATTGGTGCCAATATACTACTGACCGGTTCCAATGTGGGAACAATCTCTGATCTGAACGGGGAGTTTACCCTCCACCTCAAAGGGGCAGAAAATCAGCAACTGAAAATATCGTCGATAGGCTTTGTTTCTGAGACGATTGAAGTCAGCTTTGACGGAAAGGATTTGGCCAAAACAGAAATTGAACTGGAGGAAGATAATTATCAGCTTCAGGGGGTAGAAATCGTCGGTAGAAGAGAAGATTCTTACAAAAATGATGTCACCTTCAGCGGCACGAAAGTGGCCACACCCATCAAAGAAATACCTCAATCGATCAATTACATTACAAAAGAACTCATCAATGATCAACAGGCCTTCCGGACAGGAGAAGTGGTCAAAAATATCAGTGGCATCAACCAGTTTTCCGGCTATGATGATTTTACCCTTCGGGGATTCCGCAGCAGTAACCAATTGATCAATGGGCTGCGTTCGGGAAGTAATTTTTGGACCCAGCCCCTGACCTTCAATCTCGAAAGAGTAGAAGTGATCAAAGGGCCTGCTTCCGCACTTTTCGCTAACGCTGACCCCGGAGGGACCATCAATAGGGTAACCAAAAAACCCTTGGACGAAAACAGAAAATCCATTCAGTTCTCAACGGGAAGTTTTAATACCTATCGTGCCGCCCTTGATTTTACCGGGCCCATGAACGAACAGAAGAACCTGCTTTACCGTTTGAATTTAGCTTATCAGGACACGGAGTCTTTCAGGATGCTGCAGGACAGGACGGATATCATGATAGCGCCTTCCTTTACTTTTTTACCCAGTGACAAAACCTCCGTTAATTTCGATATGGTATATACCGTGGGCAAAGGAAGGCTGGACAGAGGCCAGCCTATTTTTGGGGCCTCAGCGGGCACGGACCTTTATTCCACACCGATCAGTATGGCCATAGGCAAAGTGGATGATTACCTCAATGAGGATAACCTGTTCATCACTGCCTCCCTCCAGCATAAATTTACCGAAAAGACTTCCTTGAATGTGTCTTATATGAAATTCACCGTAAAGGAAGATTTGATGGAACACCGTACTTCCAACCAATTCGGTCTGGATGGGGACGGAGAGGAGATACCCACCTTGATGGGAATGCAAACCATCAAAAGAATGCAAAAAAACTACACCGACAATGCCTCTATTTATCTGGTCAATGAATTCAATACAGGGGAGGTGAATCATAAACTTTTGGTTGGGTATGATTATATACAATCCATTGCCCCAAAAGGCAATGCCACACAAAATGCAAGGGGATATCTCACTGCCGATGGAAACGGGGCCATCAATACCTATGATCCCGCCAATAAAAACATCTATTTATTGGATGACATGGGCAATCCGGTTCCCAATGTACCGCACTTTGACTTGGCCAATCCCACCTATACGATCTCTAACTCGGAGAGCTACGTCTATACCAACTCCATGCTGACCCCTTCTAAATATCTGGTAAATGGATTTTACCTACAGGATCAAATGGATGTGGGTAGATTTAAATTACTCTTGGGATTGCGGCAGGAATATTACAGTGATATCCTCAATTATGAATCATCAGGAGAGGAATCGGTACAGCAGTCGGCATTGATCCCCCGTGCCGGAGTGGTGTATGAAATCACCCGAAACATCAATGGTTATGCCTCCTATTCCCAAGGATACCAGCCTCAGGTAGCAGGTACCATTGGCAGTCCCGAGCTATATGGCGGACCATTTGATCCATTGACCAGCGAAATGGGAGAAGTCGGTGCCAAAGGAGAGTTTTTTAACCGCCGGTTATTTGCAAGCATGGCCCTGTATGAGATTACCCAAAACAATATTTTGGTCAATGCCATGGATGAGCAAAATCCGGATTTGTTGACCCAAAGGGGACAGGAGAGATCCCGGGGGATAGAATTTGACCTGGCGGGGAACATTACCCCCAACTTTAGTCTGACGGCCAATTATGCCTACAATAAAGCGATCATAACGGAAAGTGATGTGGAAGAGCAAATCGGTAAGATCAAGGAAAATGCCCCGGTTCATCAGGGGGGGTTTTGGGCAAAATACACCTTTAGCCAATCTCCATTAGATGGTTTGGGACTGGCATTGGGCGGAAATCTTGTTTCAGATAGAAATACCTTTGATGTATTGACACTGCCCGGCTATTTGGTAGCCGATGCGGCCCTTTTCTATAAGGTGGATAAATTCAAGGTCTCGGTCAACTTCAGAAACCTGGCCAACAAGACTTATTGGGTAGGGGGATATGGCTATACAAGATTATATCCGGGAGAGCCCCGGAATTTCCTGGCTACGGTTGCTTATACATTTTAATACACAAAAGAAGGGAGGATACGGTACCTTTGATACATTATGGACAGCAAAAAGCTTTGGAAAATACACAATTGGGTGGGTTTATATGCTGGAATTGTCATCGCATTTCTCAGCCTGACCGGTGCGTTGGCTGTCTTTATTCCTGAGATCGACTGGCTCCTGAGCAAGGAATACCATATAGAACCAGATCCCAGCAGTTCGCCCGACTGGGATCTGGTTCAGCAAAACCTTCAGGAAAAATACGCGGATTTCAATTTGAATGGCATCATAATACCGGATTCCCCTGACCGCCCTTATAATTATTTGTTTTTTCAAGACAGTGAAGAAGGCTTTAGGGCCCAAACGGCTTTTGTCAATCCCTTTAACGGGGAAATATTGGGGGCTCGTGAAAGGAACAATACCATCTCCAATTTCCTGAGACAAATCCATGTCAGGCTGTTTGACGGCTTGTATGGAAGACAAATAGTTGGGTTGGCGGGCATCGCTTTGGTCATTTCCAGTATTACCGGATTGATGATCTATGGCAATTTTATGAAAAAGCAGGTCTTTGCCCGTATCAGGTCCGGTAAGGGACTCAGGATAGCTGCTGCCGACTGGCATAAGCTGGTCGGCATAAGTGCCCTGCTCTTCAATTTGATCATTGCCATTACCGGTGCCTGGCTGGGATTACAACCGAAATTAATGGATTGGTTCAACATGGAAGTCCCCAACAAATTTGTGGCTGAAAGGATGGTCATGGACAGGGAGGAGGATGCTTTTTTCCCCGTTGAAATTAACGGGGCCATTGCAAAGTCCAAAGAAGCTATCCAGGGGTTTGTTCCGAAAAGGATCCGGCTTTCATCCGATGGCTCGGGTACAGTGACTGTTTTGGGAGATGTGGCCGGAGGGGTTTTTGAGCGGGCAGCGAACAAGGTGGTCATGGACAAGGTTTCGCTAAAGCCTCTCTATATTTATGATGCAAGGAATCAATCCTTTGGGGACAAATTGTATTATGTACAGGAAGCCCTTCATTTTGGGCAATTTGGAGGAATGTGGTTGAAGATTCTTTATGCCGTGTTAGGACTCACCACCGGATTTCTATCGATCACCGGGTTCCTGATTTATTTAAAAAGGAAAGAGGCCAAAGCTGCAAACAGTTATAAGACCGAAAAGGTGGTGTTTGCCTATTGTATGGGAGGATTGTTGTTTTTTGTACTCACCGGCTTGTTCACCGTAACCGTTGGCTACTCCATTACCTCCAATGTAATAACATTCAGTGTCTATATTTTCCTTGCTTGTTATGTTACTTACCAATTTATCAAGACCATTAAAAAAAGAACGGTCAAAAAACAAAAAGACGCACATGCCAAAGTCATTCAATAAAATCCGGGAACATTACCATGTGCCCCTATTGTTGGTGCTGATCAATTTCTTTCTGGTGAGTGCCATTTATTATGTGCATGGATATACAAATGAAAACTTTTCTTCGGGGGAGATATTAAAGGCCCAATTATCAGGAATTTCTTTAACATTGGCACTTTGCAGCCTTTTTACAAGCTGGGAGCCATTCACCAAGATCACTTATATAGTTTCCTTGCTGACTGTTCTTTTTATTTTTCTGATGAAGTAAGACTTTGCTTGTTGTATCAAAATTGCTGATCCTTCTTCAGGGAGGAGCCCTCGGCCCAATCAGGTTTTCTAGCAGTTAATTAATCAGGGGCCTGCTTTATCTCAATTACAAAAGCTATGGTGCTAATTTTAAATTTCAAGTTTCTTCCTAAATCTATATTCATTTTTAGCATTTTTATTTTTCCCAACCTACGTTCTGAACAAGAAGACCTTCCGAAAGAGTAATCTCATCCCATGGGATTTGTTGCAATCCAGAAGTTGTTAAAACATTGTTTCCATCTAAGATAATATTAGTGGTCCCGTATATATTAGGCCCGTCTTTGACCATTATTCCTGGAGCTGGTATGGTAAGAATCTGTGCCGCGGTCTCCACACCTTGCCTTAATAAATCATAGTAACGGATACCTTCACCAAAGAATTCTAGATGGCGCTCGTGCATGATATTTTCATAAGAAGGTGCCAATGGATTAGCATCGACATAGGTTTGGCCATAGGAACGAACCCTTACTGCATCAAGATTTGCTTGGGCATCAATACCCATTTCTGCCGCCATCAACAAGACATCGGCATAACGGATAAGTATATAGTCTTGATACCATGAATCAGCCCAACCACCTCCGCCTCTAAGCGATCCATCCTGTAGTCCAGGTTCAGCATTAAGGGGAATGTATTTTTTGTAGTAAAAACCTGTAAAAGAACGTTGATCCTTTGAACTCCATAAGTTATAACCGTCAGTACCTCTTTCTAACAATACATTCAACAGAGAAGCACCCCTTCGAGAATCATTAGGATCAAACAAATCCCATCCTTTTGCAAAAGGAATTCCGATCCCCCATCCTGTACCATAGATACTATCAGAATTTACCTGTCGCGGCCCTAGCCATTTTGAAAACCCATTATGATTACCGCTAAAGTAAGTACTTTTCATAGACATTATTACCTCAGAGTTATTTTCCCCAGCATATCCCGGAAAATTAGGATCGTGTCTCAGTGCTTCCGCAGATCCTGTTGTCCATAATGATTGGAAGTTAGAAATCAATGAGAATCCCCCATTATTAATGATATCCGATAAATAGCCTTTTATTTCACTTTCTGACAAGACTTCATTTATTTTAGCTATCAATCCCATTTTATCAACTGAACTTCTGCCAACACCTAAAGGAATTTCTTGATCTGTATTTCCATAATATCCAGTGGCAAATAAGTAAACACGAGCTGCTAGTGCTTTTGCTGCCCATTCTGACATTCTTCCCGTCGATGTCGCTGGCGAATAGGATCCTTTATTTAACAGTGTTGCTGCATCTTTTAAATCCTGAAGTATCCGCACGTAAACCAAGCTGGGATCAGCTTGTGGCTCATTCGCAGGATCCTCTGTATTTTCGGTAATTAATGGAATATTACCATAGCGACGAACCAGGCAATAGTAAATCCATGCTCGTAATACTTTTGTTTCCCCTTCAGCCACTTCTCTTGTCAAATTTTCTCCGCCATTCACAGCTGTCCAATCAATTATATCTAATTTACTCAACAAGGTATTCATGCGATTGATTGCCACCCATGCTGCATTATAATGTGCTTTATAAATATTTAGTGAAGAAGGGTTAACCTTAATATCAAAACGGTCTACTGCATCACCCTCAAAATTAATCCCTATAGCGGAACCCGCAACCGCGTCATCACTAAGTATTTCAGCAGCTGTACATTGAGCCCACCACGAATAAGAGGTATTATCATAGTCTAAAAAGGCGGCATAACATCCTATTAGTGCTTGATAAGCATCCTGTTGTGTCCTAAAAAAGAAAGGCTCCGTCTTTTCAGTTAAAGGCTCCGTATCTAAAAAACTCTCGTTACATCCTGTTGGCAACAGGATGGTTGACAAAACGACGAAAATTATTTTTATAGTTTTCATAGTACTAATATTTTAAAGTTTAATATTAACCCCTACCATAATTGTTCGGGGATTGGGTACAAAACCATTGTCCTGACCAATCTGATAACTGGCTCCACTCCCTATTTCAGGATCCATCCCGTTATATTTGGTAAAAGTATGTGCGTTCAGAACTGCAACGTATAATCTGAGTTGATTAAGTGGCTGAGTATTCATTATATTAGCAATATCCCAGCTTAAAGTGATGTTGTTTAACCTGAGGAAATCAGCCTGATACACATATACATCAGAGTTGTTGGTCCAATTGGTATTAGCTTTGTCTAAACGTGGAAAATAATTAGAGGTGCCTTCCCCATGCCACCGTCCAAGTGCTTCCGAAGTATAATTTGGAAAATATCGTGCATAATTATAATAAGACTGAACAACTTGGACATCAGCAACTCCGTTTGCGTTAACCATCAGGTTAAATGCTTTGTAATTAAGATTTAAGTTGATGCCGTAGACAAAATCGGGAAAAGGATCACCAACATTAACCCTGTCTTCATCATTAATAACTCCATCATTATTTTGATCAACGTATCTCAAGTCACCCGGTACAGCACTCGGTTGAATCATATTTCCGCCTATTGAATAATTTTCTATGTCAGTTGAATTCTGAAATAGACCGTCCGTTTCCAGCATCCAGTAATATCCCAACGGAAATCCTGTTTCTGTTCGATAATATTCCTGTGAATTATCCCATAAAGAACCACCAGGCCCGTGAATAATATCGTTAGGAACTTCAGTTACTGAATTCTTATTATACGCACCGTTAAGATTTACACTAAGCCCAAAATCGCCCATATCTTCATAGTAACCTATCGCAAGTTCAACTCCCTCATTATTCACATTACCACCATTGATCCATGGAGGAGATAGTCCAATAACGCTCCTAATTGGCGGAGAAAGTAACCAACCTTTAGTTGATTTTTGGTAATAGTCAAAATTAGCAACAAACCTTCCATCATAAAAATGCGCATCAAAACCAATATTGGTTTGCTCTGATATTTCCCATTTCAAATCAGGATTGGACATACGACTCAACGAAGCTCCTGAAGCACGAAATCCATTTTCATCGGTTCCTAGAGAATAGGAAGAATTTGAATTAACAGTAGCAAGGTATCTAAACGGGGGAATATTTTGATTTCCGTTTTGTCCCCAACTACCACGGATTTTTAATGACGTTAACCATGAGCCGGAAGTCTCCATAAAAGGTTCACTCGTTAATACCCAACCAGCTGAGACCGATGGAAAATAACCGCGTCGATTCTCTTTTGAAAAATTTGAGGAACCATCTGATCGCAAAGTCGCATTAAACATGTATTTTTCCTTAAAATTATAGTTGACACGACCAAAGTAGGACAACAATTTATGTTCGGTTGGATAGCCTTCCATGCTCATAAGACCCTCATTACTGTTCCCCAGAGCATTGTCAATATAAGCATGGTTATAATCATCGAAAATCAAATTTTTGTTAGCAGCACTCAAAAACACTCCATTCGTTTGTTGAGCTTCGGAACCTATGAGCATATCAAATTCATGCTCATCCAAATTAAAACCATAAGAAATCGTGTTGGTCAATACCCATCGCATTGTAATATCATTACTTTGGAAGACCTCATCATAAGGGCGTGTTGATGGATTTGCAAATTGGCCTAATGGAGGAAGTGTGGGTGAATAACTTCTAAAACTTGCAATTTCGTAAACCGTACCAATACTAGATCTTATCTTCAAATCTTCAATTGGCTGTAATTCCGCATAAAAATTACCCAACACTTTTATTGTTTTATTTTTTTGTTGATTGTTAAGTACAAACATAGCATAGGGATTTGATAACGAACCTCCTCCAAAATCAGCTAACAACCCAGTAGTGTTATCGAAAAAATCACCGTTGGAATCAAGGTTTCCTAGAATCGGAGGCATTGAAAGTGCCTGGTTAACATAATTGTTGCTTCGACCGTCCTGTTGAGCTCCCTGCAGATCAACGTGTGTAACCGTGAGATTCTCTCCGACTTTAAGTACATTATCATAAAATTTATGCTCGGAGTTTATTCTAAAAGTAATACGTTCCAAATTATTTTGGGAAGCACCCCCGAAAATCCCCCCTTGCTCCGTGAAAGAGAGTCCCGTGGAGTAAATAGATTGATCGGTTCCACCCGAAAAGCCTAAAGAATAGTTTTGAGTAGGAACATTATCTTCAAATAACAAGTCAATCCAATTAGTTCCTTCGCCCATTGCAATTACTTGATCCATTCTGTCGCCTACAAAAAAAGGGGTATCTCCCGAATTCTCGAATTTTTCATTCATGAGCATTGCATACTCCTGAGCATTCAAAAGGTCAGGCTTCTTTGCTAAGCTCTGCCAACCGTAATAAGCATCAAAAGTAATCTGGTTAATACCTGCCTTACCCTGTTTAGTGGTAATCAAGACAACACCGTTTGAAGCTCGAGATCCATAGATTGCAGCAGAGGCAGCATCTTTTAAAATATCAATGGACTCAATATCGGTACTATTAAGATAATCAATGCTTTCAGTCTGTACTCCATCAATTATATAAAGCGGGCTGCCACTCCCAATTGTTCCCATGCCCCGAATATAGATTTTTGATTCTGAACCGGGTTGACCGCCATTTTTAGTAATAGTGACGCCGGGTGCCATACCCTGTAAGGCATCGAGTGGATTCGTTAGTAAGCGGGCTGCCAGATCATCACCACTAACTTGAATTGTAGCTCCGGTAATGAGTTTCTTCTGCAGGGTCCCGTATCCAATCACTACCACTTCATCCAGACTCTGCATATCTTCCATTAAAGTTATATCAATCACTGCCCTACCATTCACGGCCATTTCCTGTGCAATATAACCGATGGAGGAAAACACCAAAATACCATCTTCAGGTGCATCAAGGGTATAGTTTCCATCGATATCTGTTACTGTACCTGTTGCTGTCCCTTTTATCAAAATGTTTACACCCGGTATGGTCTCGCCCTTATCTGAGGTTACTTGGCCTTGCACTCTAATGGCGACATCTTCAACTAACTGCTGATCTGCATCTAATCGCTGTTTTGTTCCAAATCCTAAACCACTCTTTTTTGGAGCCAGCGCTTTCTCTTTTTCAATTACATTGAAGTTATCTCTGACTTTTTTAAATTTCAGATCATGCTGTTTTAATAAGACGGCCAAATCTTTCTCAAATGATCCACTGGATATGCTTTCTACATCCACTTTCTTGTTTTCCATTAATTCGCTCTTATAAGCAATGGAAATGTTGTACTTTACCTCGAAATCGTCAAGTGCATTCTTTAAAGATTTTACCTGGTTTTGTTTTTTGGTCTCCTTAGTGATGCCTTCCGATGAGGCGAGCTCTTGTGCATGGGAAAGTACGCCAAAACTGCATACAAGCATCATGATGCAGCAAACTTGGAGTTGTGGTTTTTGTGTCATAATTAAGCCATTTTATTCACGATAAATTCTTGATCACTTTCTGTATGTTTTACTGAGAAGAAAGCCTCCCCATCCAAATAAACTTCCCTTGGTCCCTCACTGGACCATGATCACCGTACGTTAATGTGGAATTTCCATTTAAAATAACTATGGAAATATCGAGCTTTGTAGCTATTTCCTTAAAAGTAAAATTTTCTTTACGGCTCAAATTAAAACCTGTCCGCACCTCCGGCAAACTGCTTATCTCCTTTTCAATGACGGTGTTAAGTTCATTATACAGTACACTTTCCTCCACCGTATTATTAAAGTAAGATCCTTTCAAACACTTTTCTATCTCCGCCTTTGAGTAGTTGGAGCAATTGTTTATCTGAATATGTATCCAAAGATTTCAAACAGCTAATTTTTTGACTGGGTTATCGAAATTGAATTTTCATAAAAAAGATTGTATACTTTAAAACCAATATAGACAACAACTTTATCAATAAAAAAATTTTGAATAAAAGAAATAACAGAATTTTCATTAATACTCCTGGGCCTTCTTTATTGGCTCATTCTCGTGCTCTTTAACCTTTTCTGTAGTTTTAAAATTCCAGAACTTCTAAAATATCTCTATTGCCTGCCCCCTTGCTTTGTATTAAGGTAAATACAGTAAAACTACTTTTTTATCATTGGTCAATTAGGATCAGTCAATCATTATTTACGAAATGAAACTGCTGTTTGGATTGCTAAGAAAATCAAATAACAAATTGTCGCAATAAACCCTTGAAATGCCGTATTCACCCCCTCTTTTTTAAAATTAATGCATGTAGATTTGTACAATATGATTATCCGGTTGCGTGGCACTGGTTGCATTTCCCTGATTAGTGCTAACCGTTTTTAATTGGTTTTCATGATGAAAAATGGTAATGGAAAGGACTTTGTCCGAGTTTCAAAAGGGATCAGTTTAGAGCATTCATTGAAACAGTTATAACAATCCACTCATAATAAAAAGGTGATGTTTAAAAACAGCAAAGCATTCAGCGGATTTTCAGTAAATGATCTGCAAAAAGCCAAAGAATTTTATAGTAAAGTTCTTGGGCTGGAAGTAAAGGACAACCCAATGAAAATTTTGGAGTTGAATATTTCAGGTGGTAACAATATTATAGTATACCCAAAGCCTGATCATATCCCTGCCACCTTTACCATTCTTAACTTTCCGGTCAACGATATTGACCAAGCAGTAGATGGACTCTCCAGTCGAGGTGTGCGCTTTGAACAGTACGAAGGCGATATCAAGACCGATGAAAAAGGCATCTGCCGAAGCGACGGCAGAGGGCCAAACATAGCCTGGTTTAAAGACCCGGCCGGAAATATTTTATCTGTATTGGAAGAGAAATAATAATTTAAAAAAAAAGTGTAACAAAAGACCGATGAACACCTAATCCCACACCGAGCAGGACGGAAAGAGTGGATGTCCGCATCAATGAGATGAAAATTCAAAATCAAGAGAAGCATCATGACACAATTAACCAAAACCCAAAAAATCGGCTCCTGCCTCTGGTTCGATAACCAGGCCGAAGAGGCGGTGAACTTTTACACCTCAATTTTTAAAAATGCCAAAATAGGAGAAATCAGCCGCTATGGCGAAGCAGGACATGAAGCACACGGAAGACCGGCAGGTTCGGTCATGACCATTGAATTTCAGCTTGAGGGACAAACATTCACGGCACTCAACGGCGGCCCGCATTTCAAATTCACTCCCGCAGTGTCATTTTTTATAATCTGTGACACAGAAGAAGCACTTGATAAGCTATGGGAAAAGCTTTCAGAAGGAGGAAAAACGCTCATGCCACTTCAGAAATATCCGTTTAGTGAAAAGTATGGCTGGACAGCCGACAAATACGGTCTTACCTGGCAGGTCACGATTACTGGAAACAACGATCTGGAGCAGAAGCTTACACCGTCACTGATGTTCGTTGGTGAGCAGGCCGGCAAAGCAGAAGAGGCGATCAATTTCTACGCTTCAGTATTTGACGATTCAAAAGTAGGGGGTATTTTCCGTTACGGCCCAGATCAAAAGCCGGACAAGGAAGGAACAGTTGAATATGGCGACTTCATACTGGCAGGGCAAACATTTATAGCTATGGACAGTGCGCTGGAACACGACTTTACCTTTAACGAAGCAATATCATTGGTAGTCCACTGCGAGACCCAAGAAGAAGTTGACGGCTATTGGGAGAAACTTTCGGCGGTTCCAGGGTCTGAACAATGCGGCTGGCTCAAAGACAAGTTTGGAGTCTCCTGGCAGATAATCCCCAAAGCTTTGATTGGGATGATGAACGATCTAGATCCTGAGAAATTCGGAAGGATTATGGAGGCCATGCTTCAAATGAAGAAAATTGATATTGCAAAGTTAAAACAAGCTCACGAGCAGTAATTAACAAACTAATCTATGAACACTTCCGAACAAATAGACAAATATATAGCAAGTCTTACCGATTGGCGCAGCACACTGCTGACCCGTTTGCGTAAACTTATCAACGAAACCGCTCCCGAGGTGGGTGAAGACTGGAAATGGAGCTGCCCAGTCTGGACAAAAAAAAGTCCGGTTTGTGCCATCAGTGCTTTTAAAGGCCATGTCAAAAATAAAAAGGCTTAGGACAAAACTTATGAACAAGAATAATAAATCATTGACCACAAAACAATCTTAAAGTTATGAACGACAAAAATAATTCCGCACAAAAACTTCATTTCTCAAAACGTATCAATGCGCCAAAAGAAAAGGTATGGGACACGATGCTCAAAGATGAAACCTATAGGGAATGGACAAGTGCCTTTACCGAAGGCTCCCACTAGCCATGGCCGGAGCGCATGAAAACTATACCTTCAAGGAAGCGGATGGAATAACCGAAGTTTCAGTGGACGCAGATACAAATGATGAATATAAGGCCCTGTTTGAAGATATCTGGCCAAAAGCCTTGTTGAAGCTGAAAGAACTCTCCGAAAAATAATTTAAAGAAAAGGTTTCGATTTGGAAGTATATGGATTCTACAAAAACTAAAAACAACAATCATGAAAAAAGTAAATTTGAATGCCTATTTGTATTTTAACGGAGACTGCCGGGAGGCGATGGAGTTTTACCAACGCATCTTTGGTGGGGAACTTGAGGTCATGACCTTTGGAGAAATTGACAATAATTGCCCAGATGCCATGAAAGACAGCGTGATGCACGCCAACCTGATGGGTGGCGATGCGGAATTTTTCGGAAGCGACAATCCAAGCCCAAATCCGCTTGGCACGGGTAAAATAACCTTGACCCTCCACGGGACAGATGAACACAAACTGCGAGAATTGTTTGATGCGCTAAGTTCGGGCGGAAAAATCAATATGCCGCTCGAAAAACAGGTTTGGGGCGATGTTTACGGTGCTTTAAAGGATAAATATGATGTGAATTGGGATGTGAATATTGGTAATGAGAAAAATTCATAGTCCTTGTTTGTAAGGAGGACTTGTGAGAGAAAGCGACAATTCTTTCAATCAATTGGTGGGTGAAGGAAATTGGTGTCCAAGGGGAAGCCTTGGTTCTTTTCCCATACGGTTTCCAAGTCCTATAGATCCAAAGGATACAGGTTGGCACGTAAATGCCAGTTTTCCGGGAGAAGAGCCTGAAAATTATTTTACCTGGAGGATCAATGTTAAATCAAAAGGAAGGGCTTTGCTGATGTTGTTTCTCTTTTCAGATGTTGGGGAAAAAGATGCGCCTACCCGCATTCAGGTGGGTTCGCATCTTGCACACAACTTATTTCGCCAATGTGCTTGATGGTGTTTCAGATAAAGATGCACATAACCGCCTTGGCACAAAAGCAAATCACGTGGCCTGGCTTACTGGGAGCCTTGTCCAACAAAGGCATGAACTGGCCAACGCCCTGGGTTCAGACCAAAAACACCATAAGCAAGAGGCAAACGAATTATTTAAAGAGAACAAAGGTATCCAGGATGGCATTACTTATCCTTCACTAATCACATTTAAACAGGATTGGGATAACATTACACCTGTTTTAAGAGATGCCTTAGTCCATGTTAGCGATGAGAAGCTGGACAGCACATTCGAGATAATGCCCGGTATGACCATGTCTTTTTTTGACCTCATTACTTTCATTACTTATCGCGAAGCTAACTGCATCGGCCAGATTGCTTTATATCGCAGGCTGTTGGGTTACGAAGCGATGAAATATGATTGAGAACAAGACCTGCCAGGTTTTAAAAACCTGGCAGGTCTAAAACAAAAACAATAAATCAACCTTTAAACTAAAAACATCATGAAAAAAGTAAGTTTAGTAGTGGCGGCCCTTGTCTTGATTTCCTTTACCGCGAGGGAAACAAATATCCCGAACTCCAACAATACCGGAAATGTTGATGTATATCAAAATAGCAACGATAAAGAATTCCTGCTTGATTATTTTCAAAAAGCAAACGATAGGTTGAAGAAAAGCATTGGAGGCTTTGGCGAAACACAGATGCGGTTCAAGCCTTCCACCGAACAATGGTCGGTAAGCCAATGTCTGGAACATATAATCTTGACCGAACAAATGCTTTTTGAAATGACAAAAGAACTCCTTGCTAAACCAGCCAATCCGGAGCGCAAAGAAGAGGTTAAAATTACCGATCAGGAACTTATTGATGGGATGACCGATCGCAGTTCCAAGGCAACGGCACCCAAAGAATTGCAACCTGAAGGAAAATATGACTCTCCGGAAACTGCCTTGAAAGATTTAAAGGACCAACGTGCCGAAATAATCGACTTTATCAAAAAAACTGCTGAAGAAGATTTGCGCAACCACATCACCGATTCCCCTTTTGGGCCGGTAGATGCCTATCACTCGCTTCTTTATATAGCAGCGCATACGGCTCGGCATACCCTTCAAATTGAAGAAGTAATGGCGGATACAGGGTTTCCTTCCAAATAAACAGCATTTGAAGGAAGCCTGAAACCTGCCCGTTCGGCAGTTGTACAAATAAACCAAGTTGCTCAGCAAAGGATCTTTCAGCAACCTGCTTGGACTTTGAATAAGATAAGAAAAAATGATTATGAAGGAGCTTGCAGTCAAAAAATCAATCGGTATTGATGCCCCAGTCGACAAGGTGTGGGGTGTTATTACCTAAATGGTGGAACTGGAAGGATGCTAAATAGCTTGCCAATGAACTTTTTCCTAAATCAAAAAAAGGCTGAATGAAGCTAGCCGGATCGAAGGAAGTCGAAGCGGCAAAATGGATGGCAGGTGGGACAGAGCGTATGATTCACCGAAAAACATGACCGTTCCAAAGGATTTCCTCCAGGAACTTGCTAAAAATTAAGAAATCCCTTAATGGCCCTTAATGGTTCAAAAAAATAAAACCATTAAGAAGTGAAGGAACATTAAGAATACCTTAATGCCTTAATGGTTATAAATTGAACATTTAAAAAAACAACAAGAATGAAAACCCAAAAAAAAAAAAAATCACACCAAATCTAAGGGAGAAATCCTTCCGGCAAAGTGGTTAGGTTCCATTTAATTGAGCATCAACTATATAATTGATTTCCAAAGCTGAGGATGCTATCGCTAAATGATCAATCATACCATATTACATTTTCATCATTTCGTCTTTCAAAAAGCCTGATCATTGTCGACCCTTCGATAGATGCGGTTTCCATCATAAAATGGCAGCTAATGATTTCATAGAGGAAATCTTCACTAATGAACATCTTATCATACACAGTATATGTGCCTAATTCCTCCAGATCAACCACCTGCTCACGGCTTTCCAGGTTGGTAAATTGTATTTGTCCATTGGAAGGATCATAGGTATAGTCCCCCCAAAATGCATGGTCATTTGTGTTGGTGATATACCCTAGGCTTCCACTACAAAAATCGGTTTTTTCAGGGCTCGGATTTAAATTCTGGATAAATTCTTGAAGGGTTCCAACCATGTTTCCATTAGATAAATTTAGGATTTCATAATCTATATTATAAGCTGAAATGCCATCTATTTGCCTCCACTCGCTCTCCGGAAACCCATTCGAAATACAAAAAAATGAAAGGCCCTACGTTTATGTAGTGTTCTATGCGCGGTCCGTGAGGAAAGATGGAAAAGTTTTTACCATCCAAAACCAAAATATCCCGCTGGTTTTCGATGAGAAAAACATACCCTTTGTCTTTGCCAATATCATTACCGATATTTCACATATACATCCTACCAATATACCTCATGCGATAATTATAAATAAATCCTCAAATCAACAGTTTCACCTTGATTATAACCATCTGCAATTAAAACCCCATCAGTCTATGTTTACTACACGGGAACTCGAGGTATTAAAGCTCCTAATCAGGGGCTTTACGAGCAGAAAAATTTCAGAAATATTGGGCATAAGTTATGAGACCGCACGGACACACCGAAAAAACATTTTAAATAAAGCCAATACCAAAAACACAGGCCAGTTGATAAGTTATGTGTTATTGAATAAGGTTGTTTAAGAAAGGATCCATTCCAAACCATCCGTGAAGGGGAGAAGAAGTGGGAAAAAGTAAGATTACAGGAATCTTACAGGTTGAATTCTTCGGGTAAAGGGGTTGTGGACCAACAAACAAATCGCAGAACGCACCGTTAAGTTTCATCTTTCATCTATCTTGTCCAAGCTTGGTGCGGGTACACGTACAGAGGCTGCGGATACCGCTATACAACAGGGGCTATTGGGTTCCCAATTATGGCTGTTTGTCAAAATTTCATTATATTACCTAAAATCCGCAAGTCATGACATGACTTTAAGAACTTCAATAAAATTATTCTAATATTTCAATTATTCCAAGCCAGATGGCAGTAGGAAAAATCCTAAATTTAAAATAGTTGAGCGCCCATAATTTAGAACAAGACAACAATAATTCAGGAGGAAGGGAAATGGCCAAGCTTGTTCATTCAATAGATTGGTCCAAAACATCATTGGGCCCTATTGATAAATGGCCGCAAAGTCTGCGCACCGCGGTCAGTCTTTGCCTTGCCTCCAACTTTCCCATTTCTATCGCTGGGGCCCCACATCGTGTTCAAATATACAATGATGGATATTGGCCTCTATGCGGGGATAAACATCCCCACTCAACGGGTCAGGATTATAAAGAATGCTGGTTCTCTGCATGGCCGGTGTTAGGAGAAGCCTTTGAACAGGCATTTGCAGGACAAACCCGGTTCCTCAAAAACCAGCGTATGTTCCTCGACCGATTTGGTTATATTTATGTGCCTTCATCTCAAAATGATGTTTAAAAGGTTACATCAACATGTAGAGGGCACTGGAATCGGACTCTCAATTGTTAAAAAAATAATAGATAATAACGGGGAAAAATTGAGATTGAAGGTGAAGTTGGCAAGGGGACCTTGTTTAAAATTTATTTTAAAGCGTAAAGAACTTTTAATCAACAATTATCCGTGGAAGGGAAAAACTATTTGCGATATTCATTGCGATCTCTATCGTCCTCATTTGTAATGAGCACAATAGAGACATTTTTATCCATCATCGGCATCATAGGTTGCCCCCAGAAAAAACATGAAAAAACCATAACAGATGGTACCAACAGCTACGAGAATAAAATAAAAGTGTCCCACATGATCTCCGATAAAATCGAAGGCCTTATCGGTGTTAACCACATATTGGGCATTTTCCATAATGCCGGCTTTAACATAAAAGAACCCGATAATCCCCACGATGATACCCCTGGCCAAATAGCCTGCCCATGCCAGAAAATGGATCAGTTTTTTGATATATGCACTAAAATGCCCAATATCCAGTCTCTCCCTGTAGTCCCTGGTAATTCCATACCAGAATTGAACAACAGCCGTAATTGCAACAATGACTCCAATGCTCATGATCAGCCAGTCGCCCCAACTCTCCTGCAACATGCTGGCTACCATCTGCCGCTCTTCTTCGGGCCGGCCGTCTTCCTGGACCTGGCTTATACCAAGTATAACCATAATGGCAGAATACGCGATGAGCACATCGGCAATTGAGCTAAGCCCTATGCCCGTTCTCTTTGATATACCTTTCCAGCCTTTTCCATAATTGTAAGGATCTTTGAGTGCTTCATAGATACGCCAGCTAATATAACTTAAGGTGCCCAGGAGAATAATCCAGATGAAAATCCTACCGATTAAGAAATCGTTCAGAAAAACAAGCAGGCTGCTTTCATCTGCACCGCCTTGCTTAAGGTTTAAAAAGGAAAGGATAGCGATCACTCCAATCGCCCCGTAAATAAGCCCCGTAGAAACACAGCCGTATATGGGGAGATAATGAACAAAAAAATTTATTTCTTTCCTGCCTTGCATGTATAGATCGGCATACAACAGGGCCTGCCGTTCGGCTTTAGCCAACGGCAGGTTGTTGCACTGTTAATTTCGGATTTAGCCTCACGCTACGGTCCTTTGCCATAAGCGCTGTGGCTACTGCCAGATTGCCCCCTGCACTTTCACCGGCTACGGCAACATTTTGTGGGTCCCCATTGATGTCGCCAGCGTTCCCAAGTGCCCAATTATAAGCAGCGAAAGCATCCTCATGAGCGGCAGGAAACGGATTTTCCGGTGCCTGACGATAGGATACCGAAATAACAATTGCCTCTGATTTCTCTGCCAAGGCCATGGCAGAAGGTTCATAGACATCCAATCCTGCTATTACCCAGCCCCCTCCGTGGTAATACACGATCACGGGAAAGGGACCATTGCCGCTCTTGGGTGTGTAAATTCGTACCAAAAGCCCCTCTTCTGTGTTGCCAGGTATTACTTGTTGGCTAACGTCCACATTGGCAGGCGAGGGGTGGATGTTGTAGCGCTGTAAAAGGTTCATCACCGCATCGGTGGGAGAAGGTGCCATACGTGCCTGTGCAGGCGAAAGCGTGTGGAGCGGCGGCGTTCCGTATTTGCCAAGCTGCTCGACCACCGCCAGCATCTGCGGATCAATATTTGGCGCCCATTCCGGATTGGCCATTTCCGGCTGAATATCGTCTGTAGTTTTTTTCGGCACCAGATCTTTAACATACTGACAAGCGCCCATCAATACTAAAAAGGCAGCCCCGGTTAATAGCCTGCACCATTTTATTTTTGTTGCATTCGTTTTTATAACTAATTGATTTAATGAATGATAAAATAAAAATTTTTAAAATTTGTTACACAAAAGATGCCACTTTGTATTTTTTTTCTATTATTTTATTTTTTGCTATTTAAATTGGGGTATCTTCTAAGCTGATGCCATTACCGTATTTAAAAATAAATAAGCTTCATGCAGTTATTTAGGTAATTATCAATTTTATTGTCACTTTACTTTGTCTCATAAACTTAATAAACGTTAAAATTGAGAATATATACGTATGAGCATTATTTTTGCTGTAAGTATTTCATAAAGAAATTAATCACCACTAAAAATTTTGTGTCATGAAATATAATTTTAAAACTTGCTTTCAGGTCTTGAACCTGCTGCTCATCGGGATGGTAATTTTAAGTAGTTGCTCTAAAGATGATGATGATGATCCATCCGATAATTTGGTTGAATTTTCAAATATTGAAATTAATGGTGCGGAAGAGGTGCCGCCTAATAACTCCACTGCTACTGGGATTTTTAATGGTACTTATGATAAAACAACTAAAATTCTCACCTATACCCTTACTTATTCAGGAGTAATGGCTACAAATATGCATTTTCATGAAGGTGCAGTGGGGGTAAGCGGCCCTGTGGTCATTCCAATAGGAGAAGCCCCCTTTTCGAGCCCGATAAATGACGTTACACCTGTACTGACTGAAGAGCAGGAAGCTGATTTACTGGCAGGCAATTGGTATGTAAATATCCACAGTGAAGATTTCCCTCCGGGCGAGATACGGGGACAAGTTGTTCAATGACATTGACCACCATTATTATAGTCCTCGTTTGCAACGAGGGCTTCAGAGAAAGGCGAGTATATCGCCCTTAATTCCGTAGTTATAAATTCTCCTGGGTAAGTTTAGCTGCTGTGACAGTCGTTTAGCAAGGACTTTTGCTTATGGATCAGTTGCAATACAATCGCAAATCACCTGCTCCCTCATTAAAGAACGAGGGAGACTGGAATAGTCCTCGTTGCAACGAGGACTTCCGAGAACGGCGATTGTATCGCCACTTTAGCCACCTATGCAAAAGCAGCATCTTTATTGTACTTGTTCTTATACTCAATGGGTGACAAGTTGGTGATTTTCCTAAAAATGGTCCTAAAGGCTTTGGTGTCGGAGTATCCCACATCATACATCACCTCATTGATGTTTTTCCGGCTGATTTCAAAACTTTTTTTGGCCGCTTCTATTTTTACCCGCTGAATATACTCCGTTACCGTATTGGAGGTGGCTTTTTTAAATCTGCGTTCCAGGCTTCTGCGACCCACAGCCAATATGGAAGCCAATTGATCCACCGTTATTTTATCCTGATAATGCCTTTCAATAAACTCCTGGGCTTTTTTTACGGCATCATCCTCATGGGCTTTTTGTCCCTTAAACATGATAAAGGGGGACTGGCTGTTCCGGTCTATGTCTATCATAAAAGTTTTGGAAGTTAAAATAGCGATTTCACGACCTGCATGTTTTTCGATCAGGTATAGGAGTAGATTGAGGTAAGAATAGGCCCCGCCACTGGTATAGATGCCATCCTCTTCCGTCATAATCTTGTCATCCACCAGGTTCACCTCCGGAAACATTCCCCTGAATTCATTGGCATGCAGCCAATGCGTGGCACACTGTTTTCCTTTCAGTAACCCTGTAGCGGCCAGAAAAAAAGCACCGATACAAAAACTCACCACCTCAGCACCTCCTTTATATTGCTGAATGATCCAGGGGATGAATTCTTCATTTCTGGCCAAGGCTAACTTTTGATCGCCATGCATGGCAGGGATAATGATCAGGTCCGTCTTGGCTACCTCCTTTACCAAAACATCAGGGTTAACGGTAAATAAACCCGTTGTCTGTTTGGTTTCCTTAGAAAGCCCAACCAGCTGTACCTTACATAAAGGCGCCTTTCCCATAGCAACCAGAAACTGATTTACCCCGCAGAATATCTGATGAGTCCCCTCAATATTGACCAAGCTGGTATGTCCGAGTGGAATAAGTATTGAAACGTGCTTCATAGGTAAATTTAATTTTTTTTTAATTCCATTGTCGCAATCAGCCCTTTACTTACCGAAATATACCTACTAAATTACCTTTTATTTTCTTCATTTTGAAATACTACAGAAAAAAACTGGAGCCGCTGAAATCGTAAAGATCAGCCGATTAGTGAAGTGGCACGGTCACACTCTCCTGCTGTAGAGGACGCATCAAATGAAAGCAGCTAAAAGAAATCACTCACCTAAACCATTTTATGTCATGAAGTATAATTTTAAAAGCTGCTTTCAGATTTTGAAATTAATAGTACGCAAGCGGTGCCCACCAATAACTCCACTGCTACGGGAACTTTTAGTCCTATTGAGGGTGCTACGCCCGAACTGACTACAGAGCAGGAAAACGACCTATTGGAAGGAAATTGGTATGTGAATCCATAGTGAAGAATACCCTGGAGGCGAGATACGGAGACAAGTTTTTCAATAACAAAAGGGGAGACAAGTTGGTGGTTTTTCTTTCCCCTTACCACAAGGTCTTTAATCCTTCCTTCCCATATTTAGCAATATTTTTATCTTTGCTGATGAGGACGAGGTCTTGTTGAATGGCCTGCCAGATTAACATCCTATCAAAAGGATCTCTGTGCCAGGTACCTTTAAGATGATGGTAAGTTGCGGTTTCCTCAGGCATGAGAGGAATTAACTCAAATCCGGTTTGAATTGCCAGAAGCGGGAATTGATTGGGTAAGACACCTATCAGTTCTAACTTACCTATGGAAAACTTTAGAGAAATTTCCCAAAAGCTTATTGCGCTGACATAAATATTATTGTTAACATTCTCAATGATTACTCTTACCTTCTTGGACAACCTTATTTTGTCTGTAATGGTCCATACAAGAGTGTGGGTGTCAATGAGGAAATTCATGATTTAAGGAACTCTTCTTCAGTGATTTTGAAATCTGCTGGGAAAACCACTTGCGCTTTGCCTTCTAATACACCCAGTTTGCGCTTAGCATTTGATTGTGGGATCTCAGGAAGAAAATAGCCGATTACTTCTTTCTTTTTACCAAAAGTCACGGCAATCTTTTCCCCAGCTTTCACACGTTCAATCACATTTGAAAAATGTGTTTTAAATTCGCCAACAGTCATAGTTTTCATAGCCTCAATCTCTTACTGATCAAATATATAAAATATTTGTCAAGTTGTCAAGATAATTCCCATCTTATATTTGGGTTTTCTATAAATCTCGGTTTTGGGGAAATTAATGGAATGTGGAAATAGTGCCAATGATCGCTTTCAAATCAAGGGCTTGCCCTTTTTATTTTGGCTTTTGTTGTTTGCGGTTTTTGTATTTCGTAGCGGGAGATTTTCATTTGATAAGCGTCTCTTTAAAAATTGATTTTCTGAAGCAGTTTCAATCTTTACCCGGATCAAGCCACGCTACCTTTTGCTCTGGGATATGCGGCTGCCCAATAATGTGGCTGTAAAGCTCAGGCCTTCTTGCCTCTTTATACCGATAACCGCCCGCATCGGTGAGTTTCGCCGGTGTTAAGGTAGCTGTGGCTATATCATTGTTTAATTTTCGGCACTCGGCGATAACATCACCAAAAGGATCAATGATCATGGAGTTACCGTTTTTTAACTGGTCATCATCCATTCCAATGGGATTTGAAAAAACCGCATAAATGGCATTATCATAAGCCCTTGCCGGCAACCATTTCATTAACCAACCGCGCCCTTTCATCCCGTCAAACTCCAGTCTTAAAGAAGTTGGGTCATTTTCCCTGTTCTCCCAAAGCCTTGGATCAACAAACCCTGCACCAGGACGGGTCGAAGGTGTACACATCGTCACATGGGGCATAAAAATAATGTCGGCACCCAAGAGGTTGGTGGCCCTTACATTTTCTATGATATTGTTATCATAGCAAATCAAAATGCCACATTTCCAGCCCAATAGTTCAAAAACACAATAGGCATCCCCTGGTGTGATATGAGAATTGATGAAGGGATGTAACTTCCTGTATTTTGCTACCAGTCCATTCTTATCCACACAGACATAGGTTTTATACAGTTTGTCTTCCACATCTTTTTCAAAAAGTCCTGCCAAAATAGCTACGTTATATTTTTTAGCTATTTCAGTTAATCTTTTTAGGCTTTGCCCTTCAGGAACAAATTCAGCCAAATGGAGCATTTCCACCTTAGAAAGATGCCTTGCAAAAGTATAACCGGTAATAGAACATTCATGAAAAGAAATCACTTTTGCCCCTTCCTTAGCAGCCTGTCGACTTAAACTTTCTATTATATTCAGGTTGCAGGTTTTGTCCCCACTTTTGTGTTCAAATTGGGCTGTTGAAATTTTCAGGTTATCCATCCGGTATTTAATAAGATGTTGGTAAGGTGTTTCTAACGTAATTTAAGTAAAAAAATAAAAGTATCCCTCATTTTATAAGCCATAATAAAACCACATCAAAAAGTTTTCCTGCTTTGGTATCGTGTTCGAAAATGATCTTGTAAACCTGTTTTCTCATTAATTACTAAGATTAACCTCCAGCTCTTTTAAGTTCTTTTCTTGGGCAAAAACCAGAAAAGGAAAGCTTGCTAATAACAAAATTAAAATCTTTCTCATGGACGGCCTTCCGATCATAAGTGCAAAACAGGGACTGGTCAACCTCCAAAAATTTTATATTGGCTGTTCCACTTGCTTCATGCAAAGTGGCAAAATCCTTTTATCCTTGATTTTGAAAGCAATCCTGTCAAAGTGTGGGGATTCATTGGTCCCAGGAAAGGACAGGGCCAAATCTTTAAATTCTATTGCCGTCATCATATATGCAATTAAGATTATTTATAAAAAGCAGATATATTTCTGTCTTCAAACTTACCACTTGGTGAGTTGGGCCAATCTTTTGTTGGTCTTATTGCCGACAATTGCAGGTTTCGGATCGTTACATGCTTGTCAGATATTAGGGTGATATTATCAAAATCTTCAGTCGGAAAAAATATATCGGTCATCACAGTTAATCCACCATCAGCAAATAATTCCATTGAAGCTACATCTACAAACAGGGAGATCTCCACTTCATCGTCCTTACTTATGCGCGGGGCTAATTGGATACTTGGAAAATTATTGCTGAAGGTGATATTTCCAGCTTGGGTGCGGTCCATAAAATATTCCTTTTTAACCGCATTGTATCCTATTAATACCTCTTCCTGCTTCCCGTTGGATAACCTTACTGTGAAATCCTTATCTGAAGGACCGGTAAAATCCAACCGAAAGATCTTAGGTATACTATCAAATTGTTCCAATAAAGAAACCGAATCCCTAATAACCAACTCACCTATTGTTGATGGAGGTTCTGTAATCTTATCCAGCTCATTTACCGGATTGGAAGTTATATACCACTTATCATTAACGGCTTGCAAATCCAACTCACGGGGAAGAGTGTTGGCGCTTCTCCAATTAAGGGTAGGAACTTCATTGGCATAGTCCCAATTGCTCATCCAGCCCATAAAAATCCTCCTACCTCCGGTATTTGAAAAAGTAACCCCTGCATAATTGTCTCTTCCATAGTCGATCCATCTATTTTCTTTATCCAAAGCCGTAAAGGTTTTGCCGTCGAAATCCCCTACAAAATATTGGGTCGCTGAGCCTCCGTTTGGCCCCCCTGGATTAATGCTCACCAACAATGCCCATATAGTCTTACCCTCTTTGTGGAAGCTTATCAGGTCAG
This sequence comes from Anditalea sp., assembly GCA_040905145.1. Lineage (GTDB taxonomy): Bacteria > Bacteroidota > Bacteroidia > Cytophagales > Cyclobacteriaceae > DATGMS01. The sequence continues at coordinate 70,627 of JBBDSC010000164.1, read as the reverse complement.
GGCATTCCCAAACGCCGTCATGTACGCCTATCCCCTCTCCAAATTCACTGAGCCGGCTCCATCGCTTTAAATCCGGTGATCCATAAAAAGTGATGGTTTGTTTGGTGGCCAGCGTCATGATCCATTGGGCTGTTCCCTCATGCCACATTACCTTTGGATCTCTAAAGTCCCAAATCCCAGGATTTGGTAACACAGGATTACCCTCGTATTTTATCCAGGTTTTACCTTTATCTTTACTATAGGCGATGCTCTGATATTGATGCTTACCGGTTTTTTCCTGCTCAATTTGCGGGTTATGATGTGTAAAAATAGCTACTAGGGCATTCTCCCCAAATCCGGCCGTATTATCCTTATCCACCACCGCACTGCCCGAAAAAATTGTACCTAAACTATCCGGATAAAGCGCTATGTCTTGTTCCTCCCAATGCACCAGATCCATACTGGTGGCATGCCCCCAATGCATCGGTCCCCAAACGGTACTGTCCGGATTGAATTGATAAAACAAATGATATACCCCATCCAGGTAAACCATTCCATTCGGGTCGTTCATCCATGCTTTTGAAGGGGAATGATGGAAAAGAGGCCGATGTTTTTCGGACTCTAACGATTCCTTGTTTTGTGAAAATTTTAAATTACCACAACCCCATATTAAGGTACAGAACAAACCAAGTATTACAAATTTCATATCACAGGGCAGTTAAAATCCGTTCATCATACAATATATCCATTTTTATTTGGTCAGCATCCATATTACACCTACTTTTTGTCCATGGGCTCTTTAATTTCAGTACATAGACTGGCCATTTACCCAAGGAATTCTCATGGGGGCCTCTTGCACAGCGCAGTATTTACTTATATTAATGTGTAACCTAATGAAAGAAGCTTAAAAAATAAAAATCCAAAACATTTTTGTAGGTAAATACCAAATTTATGAACAACTTTACTTATCTTTTATCTCCCAATGAGAGCTTATAATCGGGAAATACTCATTGGCCTAATTTTATATTTGTTTAATAGTATTCAAAATTCACCACTAAAAACTCTATTATGAAATTTAATTTAAAAAATTGCTTTCAGATCTTTAACCTGTTGATTATCGGGATGATAATCACAAGTAGTTGCGCTAATGATGAAGAAGTTGAGTTTTCAAATATTGAAATCAATGGTAAAGAAGAGGTGCCACCTAATGACTCGAATGCCAGTGGAACCTTTGATGGTACTTATGATAAAACCACCAAAACACTCACCTACACGCTTACCTTTACAGGTATAGAACCCACAAATATGCACTTCCATAATGCTCCAGAGGGGGAAAATGGTCCTGTGGTCATTCCAATAGGAGAAGATCCTTATTCTAGCCCCATAGAGGGAACTACATCTGAATTAACTACAGAGCAGGAAACTGATTTATTGGATGGCAATTGGTATGTTAACATCCACAGTGAAGAATTCCCTCCGGGCGAGATAAGGGGACAACTTGTTCAATAATCCAACCCAGGAAAAACAGCTCTTATAATTATGAATAACTGGGTGCCAGATCAATTCTGGCACCCAGTTTTATTATATTCTGCGTCTCTATTGGAACTCTATGGTCATTAATTAGATCCTAATTTGTTTAGTTTCTTTATCCTTCTTTCTCTTTTTCTTTGGTAATCTGAAATCTCCCTGAATAATAGACTTTTTTGGGAAAAAATCAGGTGGGTCAAGGCACAGGCTATCACATTTTTGTTGTCATTTTGAACTACACACATTATCCCGGAAACATCTCCACTATTGTGGACATCTTTTATTGTTAGTTCCGTTTTTAAAGTTATCGGATATCCTTTTCCTCGAAATACTTGAACCAATTCTCTAATCGGAAATGTTCTTAAAGGTAATTCTTCCTTCATCTTTTCAGCCAAGTCGTTATATGGTTCAGTTGCATCCATAAATCTTTTTACCATTCATTAAATTCACGGTTCTCAAATAGAATTGCACAATCAATTATTTGTACCCCGCCTAACTTCCTTTTTTGCTTTTTTACCACAGAAACCATCGAGTTGCACAGCGTCTTTTCTCTGTGACCCTCCGACAACTTCTGTGCAATGTATTCTCTAAGTCTCCCCATCCCTAGGTCTCTTTGTCCCTAAGTCCCCCATCCCTAAGTCTCCCCATCTCTAAGTCTCTTCGTCCCTAAGTCTCCCCATCCCTTATATCTCCTAAACCTCCAGATTACCCTTCTCTCCCGTATCCATTTTCTTGCCGATAACGGCGGCTGTGGCAAGCTTCAGCAAGGTGACCATTTTCCCGTGCGGGGTATCCCAATAATAAGCCGCGGATGGACTGACTTTTATAACGGTTATGTCAGGGTCATTTTTGCCCTCTTCAAACCAGGCATTGGCAATAGGTGTCCATAAAGCTTTGATTTTTTCCGAGTCCCGGTATGTAGTGGCCTTTCCATAAATGGAAAGGAAATGGGCCGGTGATGGCTTTGAAAATATCAGTTGTACGTTTTCGTCTTCTTTAATTTCTGAATTCTTATGGCTGGTGGCGGAACTGATAAACCATAAATTCCCCTCTTCATCTACTTCTCTAAGTGCCATGGGACGGGTGGGAATAGGCTGGTGATTCAAATCCGTACAAAACATGCAAATATTAATATCATTTGCCAACTCTTTGATTTTTGCGATTGCTTCTTTCTTGGCCAAGTCTCTTTCCATAGTTAAATATGTTTTGGTGATTATTTTCTTGTAACGGGCTGGCATAGGTTTTGTTTAATCTTGTCCTTGAAACCGCGTTTGGATTATTTTGATAATAACAACACTTTAAAACATCCTGAATCACACTACATCAACAAAATTTTAACTTTCTAACCTTAACCCACAAAACATGTTTTATCACGTCAAAGAATTACAATTTAACGCAAGGGTCTCCAAGCCAGACCCTCGTTTTGCCCGTTTGCTCCTGGAACAATTTGGAGGTGGCAATGGGGAACTCAAAGCAGCTATGCAATATTTTGTCCAAGCTTTCAGTGTCAAAAACCCCTACCCTGATCAGTATGATTTGTTAATGGATATCGCTACGGAAGAATTCAGCCACCTGGAGATCGTAGGGGCCACTATCCAGATGCTGTTGGATGGAGTTAACGGTCAACTTAAAAGTGTAGCGGATGAAGATGAAATCATGTCCTTGCTGGGAGGAAAAAGTTCCAAGGAAGGGTACATCCATGAAGCAATGGTCAATCCTCAGTTCGGGGTGCTTTCCGGCGGCAGTCCTACACTTACAGACAGCAACGGGATACCTTGGACCGGCGCTTATGTTAATGCAAACGGTGAACCGACGGTAGATTTACGCTCCAATATAGCCGCAGAATCAAGGGCTAAAATAGTATATGAATATTTATTGAAGTTTACTGACGATCCCTCCGTGAAGGAAACCCTCATGTTTTTGATGACAAGGGAGGTAGCACATTTTCAAATGTTCGAAGCAGCCTTGAATTCCATTCAACCTAATTTCCCTCCGGGGGTTCGACAAAGTGATCCCCGCTATAGCAATACCTACTTTAATATGTCATCTGGCGCTGAGGCAAAAGGCCCCTGGAATGATGGCACCTCCACTCAAATGGGAGAAACCTGGCAGTATGTGGCAGATCCCTTGGCAAAGGTAGAACAGACCAATGGTTTGGTGGACATGGAACCTGAGGGCACCACCCGGACAAAAGAATCCATGCGGGAAGCAGAGACAACCCTTGGAAAAATGAGAAGTAAAGAAATAAAATCTTCTATCCCTGATAAGAATATTCAATGGAGTAATTATGGTGCAGAAAACAAAAGGAATGGAGACAATGGACCCTTACTATAGGGAAGGTAAAAATTTGAATGCAACGGATCAGGTAGCTATAGTATGCTTTACTGATCCACTTTGCTGTTGGAGTTGGGGTTTACAGCCCCAACTCCAACGGTTAGTGAAAGAATTCCCTGACCTGATTTCAATAGACTATTGCATGGGGGGGTTAATTCCTGACTGGACTGAATTTTCGGATCCTCTAAATTCCATTCACAAACCCGCACAAATGGGTCCCATGTGGATGCAAGCTTCCCACCTAACAGGCAGAAATATAGATGATTTAATCTGGATAGAAGATCCTCCCTCTTCCTCTTTTCCAGCTTGCATAGCCGTAAAAACAGCCCAGTTGCAATCCCAAGAAGCTGGCTCTCACATGTTGCTAAGGTTAAGTGAAGCGGTGATGGAAAACAGGAAAAACATCGCCAAAACAGAAGTGATAGCAGAAGTGGCAGAGGATTTGGCCAATGTCCAACCTGCCTTATTGGATATGGACAGATTTAAAAAGGAATATAATGGGGATCTAAGCAGGGAATCCTTTAGGCAGGATTTAAAAAAGGTCAAACTTAACAACATTGGGCGTTTCCCCACCTTAACGATCAACAAGGGAAGTGAAACAGGGATCATGATCACCGGTTACCGGCCCTATGAGGCTTTATTGGCTGCTGTAAAACAGGTGTGCCCACTTTAGTATCCTGTTTTCTCAAATCTATGCATTTTGACAGAAAATTTTCAAATGACAAATCTCAAAAAACAAATAATATCTGAAATTCAAAATAAATAAACCCATACCGACTTGCCCGGGAAAAAATTACTTGGATTTAATAGGTTTTGTAC
>JBBDSC010000164.1:0-65868 GCA_040905145.1 Anditalea sp. | reverse complement strand
CGGAGGCAGGTTTGACATTTTATCCATTGGAATTTATTTGTTGTTTGTTATTTGTGCTTTTTGATGTTTTTGGCTTCGCCAGTTTGGATCCACTCTATAACCTCGGTGGGCAGTACGGGAAATATCCTTGCCCCAGGTTCCTTTTCCAGTAAATGCAAACCTGTCAGGTGGCCAAATGCCGGCACAAGCAATAACTGGCGGTGATGATAAAAACAGGGCAACCGGTAATGCTGCCTGCTTTTGCTTTTCACCAAGATGCCGGGATGTACATGTCCGGCAATATTCAGTATCCCTTCAGGAATATCTTTTAGGGGCTCATGGGTACAAAGGATATGCTGGCCCACGGCAAACTCCTTGACTACTTCTATCGGTGCATCTTCCATGATGCTGGCAGGTAAAATATCATGGTTTCCTTTGGTAAGGTAAAAGCGGATGTCCGGATGGGCAGCCAGGAATTTTTTTAACCCGATCCATTCACTGTTAAATTTACTGTGGAACAAATCCCCTAAAAAAACAATGGTTTGGGGGGTCAAAGTATGGATGAGTTCATTGATGCAGCCCAAATCAGGGGAGACCTCAGGAGCGGGAATAATTATCCCCTCCTTCCTGAAATGAGAAGCCTTGCCCAAATGGATATCCGCAATAAGGAGTATCCGTTGTTGAGGCAAATATGCGGCTTTCTCAGGTAATAGTTGAATACGTTCTTCTTTATAATAAAAATCCATGCCTGATTATTCGGCCATTACAGCTCCAAATTTTGTTTTAGCTTTTCCAGGCGTGTCTGCCAATCTTCATTGCTGTACCTTTCACGGAAAGACTCCGCAAAAATAGGAAAAGAAAAAGGAGTAAGCTTAAGAGGATAAGTCATTTTTATTTCATGTGTATTGATCCTTTCAAATGCCTTATACATCCTTGCTGCCTCCAACTGGAAATCCATTACTTCATCATAGGCCTGTCTTAATAAAAGATTGGCAGGGTCATGTTCTTCAAAAACAGAGAAAAACAAAGAGGAATTGGCTTGTAGATGCCTTGTTTTAATCGGCTTTCCGGGATATCCCTGAAATACCAATCCAGCAATTCCGGCAATGTCCCTGAATCTGCGTCTCGCCATTTCGGTAGTATTTATCCCGTTTTGAATGTCTGCCAATAAATCAGTGGAATTAAAAAGATCTTGTTCTAGAGCTTCCTCAAGCGGTATAGGGCTGTCGCACAACAATTCAAAGCCATATTCATTGGTGGCAATGCTGAAGGTGGCTTTTTTGATCCTGCCAAGGCGGAAGGCAATCACCGCCGCCATTCCTTCATGAACAAATTTTCCTTCAAAAGGGAAAACAAATAAATGGTGCCCCAATTTAGTCTTTAGGCTTTCAATCAAGAGGATATCTTCACCAGGCAGGGCGGAAACTTTTTGTTGCTCCCTGAACAAAGGTTGCAAAAAATGCAATTCCTTTTGCTTGTTGTTTATCGTTTTACCCGCTACGGACATCGCATGTCGTAAGGCAGCACCCAAATCAGCGGAAAGGGGTAAACGTCCCCCCATCCAGGAAGGAACAATTCCCCTTTTACTGGAATTGTTCCGTACCAATGCCTGCATTTCCCTCACCCTTATCAGTTCTAGATTTCGCCCGGAGAACCAGAAAGTGTCCCCTGGATTAAGTCTGGAAATGAACCATTCTTCGATGACGCCCAGATATTTGCCATTAATATATTTTACCTGCATCATGGCATCGCTCACAATTGTCCCGATGCTTAAAAGGTGCCTATGGGCAATTTTCTTGCTGGTGACCTTATATGAGCCATTTTCCATCACTACCTTATGAAATTCATCATAAGCATTCAAGGTCCTGCCTCCTTTTGTGATCATCAAAAGACATTCATTAAATTCCTCCCGGGTAATGGAAGAGAAACAATGGGTAGCACCTACCTCTTCAAAAGCTTGATGGGCAGTAAATCCGTCCGAAACCGCCAGCGTCACCAGGTATTGAACCAATACATCAAAAGATCGAATGTAAGGTTGTCGTTGCTCCATCATGCCCTGTTTTACTGCGTATTGTAGAGAAGCACCTTCCATGATTTCCAATGAATGGGTAGGCAGGAAATAGATGCGGCTCAAAGCCCCGGGCTGGTGTCCACTCCGACCTGCCCTCTGAAGAAAACGTGCGATCCCTTTTGGGGAGCCAATTTGGATGACTGCATCCACAGGCCTGAAATCCACCCCCAGATCAAGGCTGCTGGTACAAACAACCGCTTTCAAGACACCTTGATGCAATCCTTCTTCCACCCAGGCCCGAATTTCATTGCTGAGCGAACCGTGGTGTAGCGCTATCACCCCAGCTAGTTCCGGTTTTAGTGTCAATAATTGCTGATACCAAATTTCCGCTTGCGAACGGGTGTTGGTGAAAAGGAGCGTAGAGTTGCTTTGTTCAATGATGGGCAGTACTTTCTCTGCCATATGAATTCCCAAATGCCCTGCCCAAGGGAACTTATCCAGGACATCCGGCAAAAGTGTTTTAATTTGGAGTTGCTTTTTGATATTGGCTTTTATCAAAACCCCTTTGTTTTCCTGCCCCAAAAGTATTTCTTTGGCTTCTTTCAAATTGCCAATTGTGGCGGAAATGCCCCATACTTTTAATTTTGGATTAATGGATTTTAAGCGGCTTAAGGCCAATTCCACCAATATGCCACGCTTACTGCCCAGCAACTCGTGCCATTCATCTACCACCACAAACTCAAGATCAGAAAAGTATTCCGCATACCCTTTGCCCGCCAATAAAATATGTACACTTTCAGGAGTGGTAATCAATGCCTGTGGCGGGTTTTTCTTTTGTTCCTGCCTCAGTTTGGTAGAAGTATCCCCCGTCCGCAGACCAATGGAATAGTCCAATTCCAGATCTTCACTCACTTGGTTGGCAGCTTGATGAATTTCTTTGGAAAGCGCACGTAAAGGGGTAATCCAGAGACAATGCAAATTACTGGACTTAATGTTGGTTTTCTTCTTTTTCCTTTTGGTATAGAAATGATGTAGGATACCAAACCAAATTGCCATGGTTTTGCCATATCCTGTAGGCGCATTCAATAATCCGGAGCGACCTTTTGCCATGGCCTCCCAAGCCTTCCTTTGAAAGGAATGGGCAGTCCATCCTTGGTTAAAAAACCAGACATCTGCAAAATGGTTCATTTGTTCACGGCTTCTATCAATTGCAACAGATCGGCTTTTGTATTGGCCGCATGGGCAGCTTTATCCCTTCGCCATCTTGAAATACGCGGGAAGCGCAGTGCCACGCCCGATTTATGCCGGGGACTGTGATTGATCCCCTCAAAGGCAATTTCAAAAACAAACGCTGGCTTCACGCTACGTACAGGACCGAATTTTTCCAGGGTATTCCTCTTGATCCACTGGTCAAGTTCCACGATTTCTTTATCGGTCAATCCTGAATAGGCTTTGGCAAAGGGAACCAGCACATCACCGTCCCACACGGCAAAGGTATAGTCGGTAAATAAATTCGCCCTGCGTCCATGGCCACTTTGTGCATACAAAAGCACGCCATCCACTGTCATAGGGTCTGCTTTCCATTTCCACCAGTTGCCGCGCCGCCTGCCGGTTTCATACCCACTGGTCTTCCTTTTCAGCATTAAGCCTTCACAATAGAAACTTCGGGCATCTTCACGGAACTTGCTCACTTCTTCCCAAGTGTTAAAATCCATTGCCTCAGATAAGAGCAAAACATTTTCCTTTGTGGTAGAAAGGATGGATTTTAATATTTCCCTTCGTTCCTGTAGTGGCTTGGCGCGTAAATCCTTACCTTTCCATTCCAGCACATCAAAACACATCATCACCAATGGAGCATCCTTGAGATGCTTGGCCGAAACTTTTTTTCGGCCGATACGGGTTTGCATCAATTGAAAAGGTAAGGGACATCCATCTTTCCAGGGGATAATCTCCCCATCTATCACCGTACCATTGGGAAGAACAGCCTGTAGTGGTGCAAATTCGGGAAATTTATCCGTAAGCAGTTCCTCTCCCCTGCTCCACACAAAGATTTCATCGTTCCTTACTATAATTTGTCCCCTGATCCCGTCCAGTTTTTTCTCTATATACCACGTTTTGGTATGCCCCAATGTTTCAGGTTCTACATCCAATTGATAAGCCAGAAAAAACGGATAGGGAAGGTAGTTTTTATCCACATGACTTCCTTCCGAAAACATGGACGTCATGGACTCCAGATGGGGGTCCCATTTTCCCATAAGCTGGTGTGCGATGGCTGTTTCTTCCTTTTTATAATAAATAGCAAGGGCTTTAATGACCAATTGCCTGGAGACACCCATCCTGAAATTCCCTGTAATGAGCTTATTGAATACAAACCGCTCTTCAGTAGGGACGCTCATCCAATAATCAGTGATGAGGCTTTGCTTTTCTTCTGTAGGCAAATCAGTCAAACACAACAGCAACTGTATAGTTTCCTTCAAGGTATAGCGCTTATCCTGAAGCGGTGGCGGAAGGATCAGGGCAATGGTTTCGGCAAGATCTCCAACAATATAATACGACTCCTCAACCAACCACATGGGCAACTTGGCCAATTTGGCTGCCCATTCTTTTAACTCGGAGGTCTTCACCGGCCTTTTTGTTTTATTTCCTATCAATATGGAAACGGCATAAACCTTATCATCTTCTTTGGCATGGGTAAAATAATGGACCATAGCCTTTATTTTGCTATTGGTTTTGGTGGTTTGATCAATAGCGGTGAATAAAGCGGTAAATGCTTCCATGGCTACTCTATATCTCCTATTACAGGCTCAAACTGGGTCTTTACTTCAACGGCATCAAGCTGGTAACGTTCGTTTAGCCATTTGGCATAGATCCCTTGATAGCCATGCGTTACATAAACCCGTTCGGCTTCAGTGGCCAAAACTGCTTCATTAAGCTGATCCCAATCACAATGATCTGACAATACGAAACCACGATCAACTCCATAGCGCCTTCTGGTTCCCCGGAGTTGCATCCACCCACTGCAAATTGCTTTACGGGAAAGGGGGAATTTATTGATCCAAGGGGAGGACAAGGCAGAGGAAGGTGCTATAATGAGAGCTCCGCGAATTGCTTTTTTATCCATTTCGGGTGTGATCCTTTTCCCGAGAAATGAATAACCTGTAGTGGTAAGGGCCTCATTGACATTGGCGACGGCACCATGAAGATAAATTTCCCCAATACTTTCATCCAAATGGTATAGGATCGCTTGGGATTTTCCCAAGGCATAAGCAATAATGATGGTATTGACTCCTTCAGATGCATTTTCCTTCCACCAACTGTTGATGCTTTCATAAACTTCGTCAGCGGGTGGAAATTTATATATTGGAAGGCCAAAAGTCGATTCAGTGATGAAATGATGACATTTTACCGACTCAAAAGGGGTGCTCAAACCATCGGGCCTCAATTTGTAATCGCCTGAAACTACCCATATTTCCCCTTTATGTTCCAAGCGGACTTGTGCCGACCCCATAATATGTCCCGCAGGATGCAGACTGATAGTCACTCCATTCCTGATAAAAGGCTGGTTATAGGCTATTCCTTCCACTTCAATGCCTGCTCCTAAGCGAAGTTGTAAAATTGCCTTTGTATCCTGATGACATATATACAACCCATTGCCCATTCGGGCATGGTCGCTATGTCCATGAGTGATGATGGCGTTTTTGACCGGCTTCCAAGGATCTATATGGATGCCGGCCTCAGAACAGAAAATTCCTTTATCGGTAAATTCCAGCATATCAAGTCAGTGCTAAAACGTCTTACAGGTTTTATGCCATAAAGACGCAAGGACACAAAGAAGTCAAACAACTTTGTGGGCAAAAGATAAAAGTTTAAGGTTTATGCCTCAAAATTTATACCGAATCAAATACCTGAGGTTTTCTCATCCCTCAACCCTCAACCCAAAGCAAGTCTCACCTGTTCTTTCATTTTCCTTAACCCTGTCTTGGCAACAGACAAAGGATCTTGTTTCCAATAGCCTGGGTTAAAAAGTTCCAACGATAAAACCTTTTGTCCGCCCATATTCCTAATGTCCTTTATAATTTGGTCCAAGGGGGCTATTCCATCTCCAGGGTATATGCGGTCTTTATCTTCCTGCTTCTCCCTGGGAATATCCGCTGGATAATCATTCATATGGAAAATTTCAACCATATTGCCGTTAAGCATTTTTAACCCTTCAAAACCGGATCCTCCTCTAAACAAATGATAAACATCAGGAAGAAGCCTGGCATCGGGATCATTGGCAATAGCCGCCACCATCAACGTTTGGCCCAAGTGATGAAATGGGGTAAAAGCCCCCCAAAATTCAAGCTGCGGCATCACTCCCGTGACCCTGCCAAGGTCCAGCAAATCTTTGTAACTTTGCCCTGCCCTGAAAAGATCCACAGGTGCTTTTGCGCCGATACCAGGAGCAGCTACACGGCTACAACCCAAATCGGCAAGAATTTCCATTTCCTCCTTCATTTGCGCAAATCCGGCTTTTTGTTGTGCTCCATCTTCCACCATCCAGGGGGCAAAGCCGATCGCATTTTCTACCCTCAATTGATGATCCTGAATATGTTTGCTTAGCTTTTTCACAGAATTTCCCTCTTCCAAATAGGACTTAATATCCTCTATCCAAAGTTCAATGCCATCATATCCGGCTTTGGAAGCGATTTCTACATATTTTAAAATGCCTGGATTTTGTCCCCTAATGGTACTGGTATTGAGGCAGTATCTGAAATTTGTTTCTAAATCTTTGGTTACCTCGGGTAACTGTGGAACTAAAAAAAAGGCAGGGCCTATTCCCAAGGTTTTTATTATTTTCCTTCGACTTGTCATGGTTAGCGGGGTTATTGTTTCTTCTTTCCTTTATATTCCTCCAAATATAAAATTATTTGTTCCACCATGAACGTTTTTATAGCTTAATTGCATTCCTGATAAGTTTTCCAAAAGTCCTGGTCTTAACAATATAAACCCCTGATGGGATATTTTCTAAATTAATTGATGTTTAAAAAGTATTTTTTCGAAGGCTCCTTGAATAATTGGTTAGGGACAATGCTCCTCCTCCTGTTTGGGACATCCTTTACCAGTTTTGCACTTTACGGCCCTTACTTCAGTCCTGACACAATTAATTATTTTAATTTTTCCAAAACCCTTTTCCTCAATGATTTGTGGACTGCGGTTTATTCCCCTTTCTACCCATTTATATTACATTGTTTAACCTTATTCCCTTCCCTCTCCCTGTTTCACGCAGCAAGCCTTCTTATCATTATTCAATATGGCTTTGGGTTGTATTTTTTATGTCATTTTTCCAAAATCACGATGGTATATTATCGGTTCAATCTGAAGAAGAGCACTACCTTTATTTTACTTACTTTGATAGTGTATCATTCTTGGTGGTCTTTCAGGATCATTTCATGGGCGCATGCAGACGCCACTTTTTATACTTTACTGATAATCTGGTCCTATTTCCTTACTGAATACATCATAAAAAGCTCCTTAAGAAGCCTGCTGATTTTCTCTTTGTTATCTGCTACTTTGATCTGGATTAAGCTCAACGCATTGGCATTGCTCCCTTTCTTTTTGGTGCTCATTTTAGTTGACAAAAACAAGAAGAGGTGGTTGTTTCCTCTTTTCATCACCTCCGCTTCATATTGGTGTTACCAATTTTTGTTCCCAAAGAACCTATTGGAAAGCCACATGAAGGATATCCTCTACAACTCATATTTTTACTTGGAAGGTCTTGAGATACTCTGGATCAATCTTGCAGAACTTTGTAAGGTCACTTTGGGTTTTTTCCTTTCCGATGTCCTTACTTCCTATATCCCCCATTTAATCTCATTACTAGGGGGGATTTTTATTTTAGCTTTTCTCACTTTTTTGGTCATCCGGGAAATAATAAAAGGTCTTATTCTTTCCTCCTTTTTCCTTTTGTTCGGATGGGTTTATCTCCTCTGCCTGCTATTCTTTCAACAAATGACCTTTTTTGAAGAAATAAACTACCGCACCTTATTCCCTTTTTTCATCAGTTGTAGCTGGTACCTGTGGGCAAAACTGTTAATCCTGAGAAAAAACAGTTTAATTCTCATCCTTGTTTTAGGCTTTTTAATGACCTCCCATACCGTCTTAGGTCACCTATGGCTATGGAAAAGACAGGATGTCAATTCTCTTTTTGAGGTGGAAAGGTTAATGAAAAGCGGAATGGTGAAGAAAATCCAATTGCTCCAAAATCCAGTCCCTTTCCGGAAGGTGCTTTTTATCACCGACCATCCGGAAAAACTTTCGATGTTACTGGATGATCCATTTGTAGTGCATTATGACCCTGATGCTCATTTTATAAATGGAAAAAGAAGACCTGTCAATACGCAGGAAAGGCAAAGAAACCTGGACCTGAACAAAGAGAAACTGCTGAATGGGGAGGCGGTATTGATTTTGTTTGGTGAAGATGAACGTCTTATAGACTTTGCCAAGAAAAATGGTTTGTACTTATTGGATGATCCGGAGTGGCTTATTATTTCCGCCCCGCTAAATGCTGACACCATAAAAGTTCAGGAGTAACAAAAACTAACAATGACCAAAATATAAAATTCAAAACCTGGAATTGCAACCGGTTTGAAATTTTGAAATTCGGATTTGGAGCTTAATTGGTATGTGAGTTTTGGGTTTTGTAATTTTAAATCCATAAAATCAGTTAATTCTGCAACAGTTATATAATCGGAAATGGTGCGTGAATACGCTCCAGAGGAACCCATTCTACCTCAACAGATACATCTTCCCATAGCCTTTTTTAAAAGCTTTGTCCCCGGCAGTGGCCCTATGCTCCATAAATTGCCCCTCTTTCCTTACTAATACCCGGTAAATATATACCCCATTGGCCAATTGGTCCCCGAATTCATCTTTGCCGTCCCAGGCATATTCGGAAATATTATTGCCGATTCTTATTGGGCCCAATTCATCCTGAAATATCTCCCTGACCACCTTACCGGTGACGGTCATGATCTGGATCTTTATCTGGTCAGGAAGCTCCGCACCTGTTACGGTAAATACAAACCTGACGCTTGAGCTAAACGGATTGGGATAGGGATAGAAATTGGTGATTTGTGATTCATTGATCACCTCAAAGCTGATCTCATAAGGTTTCTCCCCCGCAGTATTCCCTGCTGCATCCGTCCCGTTGATCCGCAGTAAATAATGTCCGTCTTCCAAGGGTCCCGGCTGTAATTCCAGTTTGAAATCACTTTCCTCAGTTGCTTCAAACCACTTCATTTTAATACTACCGAAACTTATCCTTTCAAATTCACAGGCTTCGCAGTCTCTCTTCAGCGAGACCTCCATGCCTGTGGTATCCTTCTTCAGGGACAAAGTATTCTCATCCTTCAAAAGGGCTGAAATCAATACATTAGGTGAGACAATATCACCATCCATAATGTATATCCCATCAAAACTAACCTCCAGAACAGGGTTCTGATCGTCTTCCAAAACGACAAAGTATTCCGGCAAATCCATCAGGTTATTCCTAAAGGATTGCTCCTGAAATTCCCTGGGATTAGCAAAAATGTTCAGCGAAGTTTTCCCGGCCCATCCCAGGGAATTAAAATAAAACGAAAATTCATGGGATTCCCCTGCCTTAACAGCAGGGATTTTTTTCGAAAATTTATCCACCTTTCTTTTATCGCTATTGGTAAAGGTCCATTCCACAGTAAGGGAATCCATATAATCGTACCTGGAAATATTTGAAAACTCAAACTTCACTTCAACTTCCTCTCCTTCCTTCATCTGTACATTTTCCTCTTCGTCCTGCATGATCAATACGCCTTCAGGAACGCCCGTGTAATTCACCTGCCATTTACGCAATTGCTCTGGGGCCGAAGATTGAGGGTCATCTACGGCATATTTTAACCTTAAATAGGGATAAATATCAGGATTGATGGATTGCAAAGCCACTTGATCTTCTTGTACATTTTCAAACAAGGTGATTTCTTCCCCTTCAGGCGAAACCCCTATAATATCAAAGGTGGACCATTCGGTCCTAAACAACTCCCTTTCCTGGACTTCACCAAAAAAACTTACCCAATCGGAAGCCGGACCAATCCGTGGACTGATAATGCTTCCTGAAGTAAAATAGCCATGAAAGTCCTGTTGGAAAGTGATTACTTGGCTGTCGGAAGGCTTTTCAGGATTTTTATCCGCAACAACTTCTATGGCCTCGCCCGGCTTCATTCCTTTCCTGCCAAAAAGTATATAAGGATCACCGGTTTTTAAATTGCGAAGAGTGGCTTCATTGGCACCTATATCTTTCAATTTGGCGTAAGCCTCATCCGGCCAATCTGAAAAGGTAACCTCACCAACGGAAAATATTACTACATAATCGCCCTCTTTCAATCCATCGACATAATCCAGTAGCATGGTTTGACCTTCTCCCGTAATCCAAACATTCCTGATATTCTGTATAACCTGTGGTGTTCTCCCACAACTTTTTCCATCTAGAACATCAATATTCGTCAGTGGTACTGGCAAATAGGGTACCAATGTTTTTTGATCAAAGGCCATAAGCCCCAAGGATCCATTGGTACAAAAGCGGTAAGGGGTATCCAATATGTAAGAAATCCCGTTCAGCATAATTTGTGTATTGTTAAAGCTAAAGTCCTGATTATCTGATCCAAAGGTAAACACATCTACATTCAGCTCGGTATCCTCATATTTCCATTCCTTTTCTACCCTATTGATTTCCAGGTTATCCAATTGATTGTTGTCGAATTGAGGAAGCTTTCTCTGAGTCCAGCCTTCGGGCCCTTCCTGGATATAGGAAAAGCTGGAATGGTTCCATTCATTGTTTTCCCCTTCCTTGGGTTCCAAAAACCTACTCCTCCAATAAAATGTGACGGAATCCTTATGGGTGAAATGTGGAAACAACTCAACTGGCCAACGGGCTATATTTGAAGTGGTTATCCTGGATTCCCTCCTGCCAGGGCTGGAAAAATCAGCGACGGAATCTATCTGGACTACAATATTCCTGGCTTCTGTGGACTTTCCCGGAATCTGTGCGATGATTTCAATTTGTTGGTTGTCCACAATGGCAAAATCCAAAGGGGCCAGATTCATCGTACCGCTAAGCTGGAGAAATTTACTGACCGTCACCGTATTGTTCATATAGGTCAATTCCTCCACCAGTTTTTCTTTGTTGATTTCAATGGTGAAAAAATTTTCACCAAAGGAATTAATTCCTGTATTGGGGATGGTAAAAGAAAGTGTATCTCTTCTATAAATAGGCGCCAACTTTTTGGGATCATATGGAATAACCGTACCATCTGGAAGCTGTCGGGTCACTTTTAAATCAATCGAATCCAAATCCACCCTTCCAATATTTCTAATGACAAAAGACAAGTTTAAAGAATCCGCCAGTGTGTTCAGGGGAGAATCATTAAACCCGGTTAAAAAAACATCATCTGCTTGGATAGCATAATCCGCTTTTTTTGCAGGGAAAATTCTTGCTGCCGGATCCCCCAGCATAATCATTTGATTCGTATGGGATTGATTGATGGGAGAGGCACCATATCTGGAATAAAACAACTTTTCTGCTTCAATTTTCACCTTTCCCACAGATTGATAAATCAAGGAGGAATCTGAGAAAGCTTTGGTATAAAATGATTCGGAATACCTTCTCAAATAGACATCAACACCCACACTGGAATGAGCCATATAGTTGGAAGCCCCTTTATCGGGCGTGATGATCCAATCCTCGCCAAAGGTATAAGCCTCTCCGAAGGAATTTCCCGCATCACATCCATTCAGTAATAAGAGTGGATATTTTCCTTTGTTATCATATCCCAACTCTTGGACGCTGACAAAGCCAATGTCAATATCCGTCGTAGCTGGTGCTGAATGGCCAAAAAAAGTAACCAAGCTTACCCCTTCATTGACCTCTTCTGATATATTGATCAGTTCCACTACTTCATTGGATCTTTTCCTGATGGTCTTGACCCTACCTCCAAGGAAAATGTCTTCAGCAATGTTTTTAAAGCCATTCAAAAAATTAAAAAACCTTTCCAGTTCAAATGCCGACCTGCCACCACTGAGATGGACCACATTCTTTTGCCAATCCTCCTGCACACCCAAAGCATCCTTTTCCTTTATTTTCTCCAAATAATAACCTACCTCTTCAGGGGTCCGCGCCGGAATTCTGCCCACAGCAATATCCTGCCTATCGGGAAATGCCGGATCCAAGCCCACAGCATACCGGTTATCTGAGTAAGGATATCCCGCGGGCGGCAGCAAATCCTGAAAATCAAACACACTCGGGTTATTCCTATAAAAATACCTCACTCCTCCTACCCTCCTGGTATTATAGATGCCATAAGACCTCCCAACCAATAAAAGGTATTCCGGCTGGTGCCTGGGATAATACTGCTTTAAAAACTCGAAAATGGCCAAAGGGGATTTTTCCCCAAAGGAAAACTGATTATAAAGATCATCCACATTGACGGTAAGCGTATCAAATCCTCCACCGGCAGCGGTAGCCCTGTAAGCAGCATATGCGCCCACCGGATCCGCATAGGAGGACGAGGGTTTCCGCAACAAATCATTCGAAATGAAAATATAATCCGAAGGTTGTTGGAGAATATTTCTAAAACGCACCTTCTCCATTAGAGTGATCTCCGTCACCGAATTGACCTGCTGAACTATCATCTTGGCTTCCCTATCCAATTGACCAGCAGGAATTATAAGGTTATTCCCGTTCTTGGAAAGAGTAGCCTTTACTGGATGGTTGAAATCCGAAATTTCATAAGCTACATAATTTTCCAAAACATCCGGTATTTCCAATTTACTTTCCCCTGCTGGAACACTAAAGGTTTCCAGTTCAAAGTCCCCTGAATCACTCAATTTGGTGTAATTAATTTTAGTATAACTTAGCGAAATATTATCTACCGCTCCATCTACGCCCAGGGAAGTCACACCTACAATCAGATCACCAGTGGTACTAAAATCGGTAGGGGAAAGTGGGGCTTCCACTTTTAAGAAATCAAAATTATCCATGGAATATTGCCCAATTTCTCTTAGTCTCCCTGTGGCAGGGCCCACACTTATGGCCGTCAAATGGGGACTTTCTGACCTGCCCACCAAGCCTATTTCAAGGCTTGCGCTGCCTGAAGGGGAGATGGCCCCGAGATTGTGGAAGTTATGTTCATTCCTGTTTCCCCTGGTAATTACGGGGCCAACCCAGCCTTGCCCCCGATCATAAATGGCCAATCTTATTCCTTCCCCATAAGTCCTGCCCAAGGCATATTGATCACTATATACGTCTACATATTCCGCTTGATAGCTTTCCAATATAGGAATGCTCTCTTCGGGTACCTCCTTTACTGACATTCTTTTGCCCCTGATCCCCGGCGTGACGGTTAAAAAATAGGCGGTGGTATCACTATGTGTATTAAAATAAGGATTGGGCATCATTTCCGGCTCCGGGTATAGATCCTTGTCCAATGTCCCATCATTCCTTTTCCCGATAAACTCTATGTAATCACCCGCATCAAATTGCCCATCATTTTGACCGGCTACAAAAATAGAAATTTCTTCCCCACGGTGATACACCCTGATATCCCTTGGATCAAGCCGGTTCATATCCACTCCGGAAGCAGATAACGTCGTAAAGCCTAATTGATGAGCCCCATCTTTGGCCGTGGGAATCTTATAGTAATCGCGGGTATAATCTATCCATTCCACCTGGGACATTCCTTCAAGGGAACCCAAAAAAAAGACAAAAAAGGTAAAAATTTTCTTCATAAAGGCTATTGATTTCCTTCCCATCCCCTGTACAGCCGATAATCGCTTTTCAAAGGGTTTAATCCCACTTTGACACTAAAGATATGGGAATAGGGGGTTTCTGACACACTCCCAATGTCGGTCAGTGCATAATCTATGTTCACCAATTTGTTTAAAAAAAAGCCCAGCCCAAAGCTTGGCTGAAAGGAAGTATAATAAGAGGCATCAAAGTCTTTTATCCTTTGGACATTTCCGGCGCCAGCACGGAGGTAGGCGGTATTCCTATAACCTATTTCCAAACCTGCCCTTGGGTCTACATTTATTATCTTAGAACTCAAAACCGCATTTCTTTCACCATCAAAAGTCATGTCCAAATCCAAAACAGCCTGAACGGTAATTTCATCATTAACATAAAAATCCCTTGTTGCACTTAAAATCGCCCTGGGCATGGTCAATTCTATGGAATTCAGGGGAACCACATTGTTGGTTTGGGCATACACCTCCCTGACCAGCCCCGCATTATGTGTCCAGGCATTAAAGGTAGTGGTGACATCCCTGAGCATCACGCCCAACCGCCACTGGTCCAAGAGAAAAATCCCCCCCACATCCAATCCAAACCCCCAGGCCGTGGCAAACTTACCTACGTTCCGGTGAATGATCTTGGTGTTGATGCCCAATTTGACGATATCGCTCAAATCCCTGGCATAAGTGAGCAATAAGGCATAATCTGCCGCATTGAAAAACTGGATATTATTGTAATTTAAGGCGCCATTGGCATCATATAAAAAGCGGGTATCCGGGATATCGTCTACCCCAAACCTTATCAGGGAAATAGCAATCTGGTTGTCTTCTTCAATATTGGTGGAGAAAGCCGCATGGTCAAATTTGGCTATGCCTGCGAAGTATTCTGCATGCATCAACGAAAATTCATACTGATGTTCAATTCCCAATAATCCGGCAGGATTCCAATAAGCAGCGGTCACATCCTTCACGGAAGAAACCTGTGCCCTTCCCATTCCCAGCGCCCTTGCCCCAACTCCGATATTCATAAATTCATTGGAATATTTTGGGGCTATGCCCTGGGGTCTGACCGGAAAAGAAAAGAGGAGGAGCAATAACCCAAAAATACTTATCCTGATGCCCATTCGACTGCCTGTTTTCACCCTGCAAAGTAAAAATAAAAAATGAGGTAAAAGTCCCTTGACCTTAAAATATTAGCCTTAAAGAACTAAACCTCCAACTAAAGCAGGAGGCAATTGATAAACTTTAGGAAGACAGTGTTTTTTAAACCGACACCTATTCGCTGAAAAGCATTTTCGTTGCTTTCCTCAGTCTTCCACGCTGGCAGAGGCTTATTTACTGCCATCTGCTTTAGCTGACGGTCAATATTATATCCTGCACAGGGAAGGCATTATCAGGAGGCAGATTAGGATCGGGAAATCATCTCAACCGTAAAATCCGTTCAATAATGAACAGAAAAATGTCCGTTTGGGCAGTTTTCATCACCTGTTTTCTCCTGAAAATGGCTGACCTGAAAAATTATTTTCCCACCTGATTTTTATTTCAATTATCATCATCTACCATAAGAGTCAATAGAACAGCACTTTATCCTATAAAAAAGAATTTACTTGTTAAAGTTTTTAACCAAGAATCTGTTATTACAAGGTAGCCCCTTCATTTTTGGTATTGTTTTTCTATAAGGAAAGGAGAATGGCTTCGCCTGTGGTTTATAAATTTTGGATTATAATACAGACGTTGTTTCTCTACAACAAATAAAATCAAAGATGAAAGCATCAAACACACAAATACAAATGCGGAAGGGAATTCTTGAATTCTGCATTTTGCATATCATAGCCAGAGGGGAAGTGTATGCCACCGATATGATCGAAGAGCTCACGGAGGCCAAGCTCATCGTGGTGGAGGGCACCCTGTACCCTTTATTGAACCGGTTAAAAAATGCCTCCTTGGTATCCTACAAATGGGTGGAATCAGAATCCGGTCCCCCCAGAAAGTATTATTCCATTACCGAAGCAGGCAGCGTTTTTTTAGGGGAGCTGGATGGCACCTGGGACTGTCTGCAAAAGTCCGTTAATCTAATCACCTCAAAGCACTAAATCATGAAGAAGACATTAAGCATCAATATAAGCGGGATCCTTTTTCATATCGAAGAAGATGGATATACTACCTTGAAGGCTTACCTGGATGCCATCAATAAACACTTTTCCCATTATGAAGACAATCAGGAAATCATCATCGATATCGAAAACCGTATCGCTGAAATCTTCTTGAGTTACCTTAAAAACAATAAGCAGGTAATCACCGCGGAAAATGTGGACAATCTCATCGAAAAGATGGGGACCATTGCGGATTTCAAAGCTGGGGAAAAAGACCTGGATCATACCGAGTCTATTTCCAATGAGGAAAATGATTTCTACAAGTACATCACGCCTCCCCCTCAGGATGCGGGAAAGGGATATAAAAAACTGAGCAGATTGCCCAACAGGAAAATCCTGGGGGGTGTTTGTGCCGGTTTTGCCCATTATCTTGCCATTGATCCACTTTGGACCAGGCTGATCACCATTTTACTGTTGTTCAGCGGGGGATTTAACATTGGAAACGGTCATTTTAACTTTTTTCCGGGAGATTTCAACTTCCACTTCTCTTTTGGGTGGTGGACAGCTATTGCCTATATCCTACTCTGGGCCATCCTTCCTGTTTCCTATGATGAACCGGAAGATAAAAACATCAAGAAACTTTTCAGAAACCCAGATGACAGGGTGATCGGAGGGGTCAGCAGTGGCTTATCTGCTTATTTTGACATAGATGTGCTATGGGTAAGGTTGGCTTTTGTAGGATTGGTGTTTGCAGGGGGATCCGGATTTGTGATCTACCTCATCTTGTGGATCATAACGCCCGTGGCCAAATCCATCACCGAGCGGATAGAGATGAAAGGGGGAGCCATCACCTTGAGCAATATAGAAAATACAATTAAAGAAAACCGCAACGCTGAACTTGAGAAAGAGGAATCCACCGGAAGAAAAATTGTCCTGGCCCCCTTCAGGATTTTGGGAAAGGTGATTAATGAAATAGGAAAAGCATTGGGACCCTTTGGACGATTCCTATTAGAAATAGTTAGGGTGATCTTCGGGTTGTTTATCTTCTTTCTTGGAATGATAGTGGTGATAGCTCCGCTTGCCCTGTTAGGTGCCTATTTCGAATTTTTCAACAATGGTAATTTTGGGTATCTGTTTGATCCGGTGCCTTTGGAAACAATTACTGAATTACTTCCCATATGGCTGGCTATTGCAGTTGCCATTGCCATACTCATTCCAGGAATTATATTGACCCTATTGGGAATAAGTGTATTGATCAAGAGAAGCTTAATCGATGCCAGGTTTGGTTTGGTCACCTTTGGAATCTGGCTGTTGAGCATCATGATCTGTGCTTTCCAGGTCCCACGAATAGTAAGTCAATTCAAGGAAGAGGCGACTTTTGTTCAGGAAAACACCTTGGAAGTGCAAGATGGAACGCTGGTACTCAAATCGATGAGCAATGTAAACAACGGCAATGGCTTTGGACTTGTTTCCTTGACACTTGAAGGGTACCCCGGTGAATCGGTTTCCTTAATACAACACTTCAGATCCAATGGCAGGAATTATGATGATGCCATCAAAAATGCCTCTGAAGTACAGTATGCTTATGCCTTGGAAGATACCACGCTTACCCTTAACAGGTCGCTTGAATTTTCTTCCGTGGCAAAGTTCAGGGGGCAAAGATTAAGTCAAAATTTACAGGTCCCTTACAACAGGCCCTTTGTGATGGACAAGTCCATTTTGCCCATACTCCAAGGGACCATTTACTCCAATGGATATAAGCTAAAAGATGTCAACAGCAGAAACCACTGGGTGTTCAATGAAGATGGATTGCTTTGCCTGAACTGTATCAACGATCACAAAAACAGTGAAAACGACAGCCTTTCCAGGGTAGCTTTTAGTAAAAGCTATTTTATGAATACTTCCAATTAAACCTGTCAAATCAAAAGGTTTATCTTGCCATAGGAAATAAGAAAACGAAGCTGCTTCAGTTGAACGATTAGAAGATCTCCCCGCGACACCTTTAGCAAAGAAGGTGTCGCGGCTCTTCCCTCCTTTGCGGTGGAAGGGTTCTCCATCACCTTTACACCGCAAAAGTTATTTCCTACCGTCCTCGTTACCAAACAAGGACAGGCGAGCATGGCGATTGCAACGGCAGTTAAAGACCATAAGCCTTTCAAATCTTTGCCTGATAGGTATACAGCGCGTAATAACGGCCTTCTTGTGCCACTAGTTCTTCATGTCGGCCCCTTTCCACGATTTCCCCGTTTTCTATGATCAGGATCTGGTCTGCCTGCCGGATGGTGCTTAGGCGATGGGCAATGACAAAGGTGGTCCTGCCCTTTAACAACTCCTTTAAACTGGCTTGTATATAATTTTCACTTTCCGCATCCAGGTTGGAGGTGGCCTCGTCTAGGATCAATATCTTGGGATCTGCCAAAATGGCCCTGGCAATGGCCAGCCTTTGCCGCTGTCCCCCGGATAATTTTACCCCCCTTTCTCCTATCAAGGTGTCCAATCCAAGCTCAAACCTGTCCGTAAATTCATTCACATAGGCCGCACGGACTGCCTTGTCTACCATTTCCGCTGTGGCATCCGGTCTGGAAAACAGGATGTTATCCCGGATGGTACCTTCAAAGAGAAAATCATCCTGCAATACCACCCCCAACTGGCTCCTGTAACTTTCCAGACTTACCTGTTGCAGATCGTGCCCATCAATGGTAATGGTTCCCTTATCCGGATTGAGAAAGGAAGCTACCAACCCGGAAATCGTGGTCTTGCCGGAACCTGAAGTCCCAACCAGTGCAGTAACGGAACCAGCTGGAGCAAAAAAACTGATATCTTTTACTGTTTTTTTCCCTTCGTCATAAGAAAAAGTTACCCCTTCAAATTTTACATCGCCACGAACACTTGGCAGAACAAGATTTCGGCTCATGGGATCTTCCTCCACAGGGAGATTCATCAACTCCTCTGTCCTGTCCAAGCCTGCAAATGCTTCCGTCAATTGGCTACCTATATTGCTCATTTGAAGGATGGGTGCAATCATAAAGCCCAACAATAGGGTAAAAGCCAAAAAATCCCCAAAGGTAAGATCCTCCTCCATAATCATGTATCCGCCTATTCCCATGATACCGGCAGAAGCCAAACCCAAAAGTAAGGTGGCAGAACTGGTAACAAAGCTGGTAGCCATAAGGCTGCTTTTTACATTTAAAAACAACCGGTTAACCCCGGCTTCAAAAGTTTGTATTTCCTGCCTTTCTGCATTGAAGCCCTTGATCACACGGATACCTCCAAGTGTCTCCGTAAGTCTTCCGGTCACCTGTGCGTTAATCACCCCTCTTTCCCTAAAAATAGGCCGGATTTTCCCAAAAGCCTTAAGGGAAATCAATCCAAAGATACTCACCGGAACCAGCACATACAAGGTCAGTAGGGGACTGATCATAATCAATAAAACCAAACATATAATGGAAGTGAATATGCCTCCCACCATTTGGGCCAATCCCGTCCCCACCAGGTTACGCACACCTTCCACATCTGTCATGATCCTGGATACCAGTTCTCCGGTTTTGGCACTGTCAAAGAACCTGATTGGGAGACGGATGATATGCTTTTGTACCTGCGCCCTGAGTTTTGAGATCAGGTGCTGGGCTTCTACGCTCAGGATCTGTGTCAGGGCAAAGGAGGTGACGGATTGAATGATCACAGCAACCACAACGGCTATGATCAGCCATTTTAAAAAGGTAAAATTATTGGATGGAATGACATCATCAACCAGGTACTTACTGGCCCAAGGTAAGACCAAACCTGAAAGCCGGCTTATCACGATGAGTATCAGTCCTATCATCAATTGTTTTCTTCTAGGCCAAATGATGGTTTTAAATACCTTCGCAATGGTGATTTTCCCGGGAGTTTTCAAGCTGGACATTTGGATATGATTTTATCTGCAAGTAAAAAAGAAACATGGCAAAGGAAGAAAAGAAAAGCCCGGATCATTTGCGAAAGCGCCCCACCATCCTGTCTTATTAGTTTTGATGCTCACGGTGGTAGGCAATTTTAACTTTTATTTCTACCTCCGCCTGATTTTCGGGAATAATTCCCTCCCATACTCCGGGTGTCGTTTTTGCGGCTTTTTCCGTCAGTTTTATTGGAAATTTTAGATTTACCATCCCTTTTGCTAGAAGAATTCTGTGATACTGGTGATTTTTTTTGCGACAATCCTTCCTCTTTGTTCCCCTTTAAAACTTTTTTAGCCGCCGGTGTGGGTTTCGGCTTTTTCACATCCTCTGAAGATGAACCTTCTACCATCTCATAGATAATACTCATTTCGCTTTCGGTCAAATCCCGCCAATTACCTGTTGGTAAACCTTTCAAGTTAATGTTCATGATGCGTACACGTTCCAGTTTAGTTACCTCATATCCAAAATGTTGGCACATTCTTCGTATTTGTCGATTTAAACCTTGGGTCAAAATAATCCGGAATATATGGATTCCTTCCTGTATTACTTTACATTTTTTAGTAGTAACTCCCAAAATCGGAACCCCGTTGGCCATTCCTTGAATCGCGGCTTCTGTTAAGGGTTTGTTTACAGCGACTACATATTCTTTTTCATGTTTATTGCCGGCACGTAATATCTTGTTGACCATATCCCCATTGTTGGTCAAAAAAATGAGCCCTTGTGAATCTTTATCCAATCGGCCAATAGGGAAAATGCGTTTGCTGTGATGGACGAATTGTACTATATTATCGCGTACCCCTTTTTCAGTGGTGGAAATAATGCCCACAGGTTTGTTAAGTGCAATAAAAACAATGTCTTCGCCTCTACGGGGTTCTAATTCATTCCCGTTCACCTGTACGCGATCGCCCACTTTCACCTGGTCACCGACCACGGCTTTACGTCCATTGATAAATACGCTTCCTTGGATAATAAAACGATCAGCTTCGCGCCTGGAGCATAAACCTGTTTCACTAATAAATTTATTGAGGCGTACAGATCCTTGTTGCATGCAATTCAATATTTAACACCTTTTCGGTATTGATGATCTGACTCTGGAAAGAAAAGGAATACTTCTTCGCAAGGATGTTTTATTGAATCTTCCAAACCCACATTCCTATTATCCACATTTAGATGATCCGCAATCTTTGCAAGTTAAGCATCCTTCCTGATAGTGCAAATTTGTTGAGTTACAGCTCTGACATTTTTGTTTGGTCGCCTCTGTTCCATCCGGGACATAGCGCTTCAATGCACGGGCAACCCCGTTCTTCCAAGTATTGATGGCTTCATCCAATTGCAGGCTACTTATTAAATCAACCACCTTTTCAATAGGCATTCCATGACGTAAAGTACTTGAAATTAATTTGGCATAATTCCAGTATTCCGGGTTGAATTTATAGGACAATCCTTCAATGGTTGTTTTATATCCACGTTTGTTCTTATACTGAAAGTCATAACGTGAACTTCCATCTTCATTGCGGTTTTTAATAATCAGCCCTTTATTTAACCAACGTGGAAGGATTATTCCATCTTCATCATCTGCGAGTCCGGTGAAAATTTCATAAGGTCGATCATCGATCAATCCGATAAATGCCACCCATCTTTCTTTGTTGTTTTGGAAGCGGACAACATCTGCCTCCAAAATGGTTGGCCGTGTGGTTGGGAAAACAGAAAGACCTTCCGCGCTTCCTTCTTTTTTCTTTTCTCCGTTGGAGATCAATACCCCGGACCGGGATCCATCACGGTATACGGTCACTCCTTTACATCCTGCTTTCCAGGCTTCTAAATACAATTCACCCACTAAATCCTCCGAGACATCATTGGGCATATTGATGGTAACACTGATAGAATGGTCTACCCATTTTTGGATAGCACCCTGCATCCTGACTTTCTTCAGGTAGTCCACATCATTGGAGGTTGCTTTAAAATAAGGAGAAAGCCCGACAAGCTTATCCAGTTCTGGTTGTGTATAATTTTTAGTCGTATCGTGCCCATTGATTTCCATCCATTCTTTAAACTGGTGGTGGAATACTACATATTCTTCCCAAGAGTCCCCTAATTCATCCACAAAATCAACACGGACATCTTTGTCGTTAGGGTTGACTTTTCTCCTTCTTTTATATACCGGAAGAAAGACAGGCTCAATACCAGAAGAAGTTTGTGACATTAAGCTGGTGGTGCCGGTAGGGGCAATCGTTAATAAAGCAATGTTCCTTCTGCCATGTTCTGTCATTTCATAATACAGCTGCGGGTCTGCTTCCTTTAAACGCAACATGAATGGGTTTTCTTTTTCACGATCAGCATCATAAATAGCAAAGGCACCACGATCTTTTGCCGTGTATACCGATCCCCGATAAGCCTCAATAGCCAGTGTTTTATGGATTTCAACAGAGAATTCCACCCCTTCATCACTACCATATTTTAATCCCAATGCAGCAAGCATATCGCCTTCTGCAGTTATGCCAATCCCGGTTCGCCGTCCTTCGTTGGCTTTTTCACGAATAGCCAGCCATAAATTATGTTCAATACCCTTAATGCCCATATCTTCGGGATCTTCCTCAATTTTTTTAAGAATGGCATCTATTTTTTCAATTTCAAGATCAATGATATCATCCATGATCTTTTGTGCGTATTGCACATGCTTTTTGAATAAATCCCAGTTAAAGGCCGCCTCTTTGGTAAATGGATTATCTACGTAAGAAAGTAAATTGATAGCCAATAACCGGCAAGAATCGTAAGGACACAAAGGTATTTCACCACAAGGGTTCGTGGAAACGGTTTTATATCCTAAATCTGCATAGCAATCAGGCAAAGATTCGCGGATGATGGTATCCCAGAAAAGAATTCCAGGCTCTGCGGATTTCCATGCGTTGTGAACGATCTTTTTCCAGATCCTGCCGGCGTCAATTTCGTTTTCATGGGATGGATCCCCACTTTCCACAGGATATTGTTGCTCATAGGGTGTATTATTTTCTACCGCCTTCATAAAAGCATCGTCTATACGAACAGAAACATTGGCGCCAGTTACTTTCCCTTGGGTCATCTTGGCATCTATAAAGCTTTCCGCATCAGGGTGCTTAATGGCAACAGAAAGCATCAATGCCCCCCGGCGACCATCCTGGGCAACTTCCCGGGTGGAGTTTGAATAGCGCTCCATGAAAGGCACCAAGCCGGTAGAGGTTAAGGCAGAGTTTTTTACCGGTGAACTCTTTGGCCGGATATGAGACAGATCATGGCCCACACCGCCCCGTCTTTTCATTAACTGAACCTGTTCCTGATCAATTTTCATGATACCCCCATAAGAATCAGAAGGTCCATCGGAACCAATTACAAAACAATTGGAAAGAGAAGCAATTTGAAAAGGATTGCCAATCCCTGTCATGGGGCTTCCTTGGGGAATAATATATTTGAAGTCTTTTACCAGGTCGAAGATTTCTTCTTCGCTCAAAGGGTTGGGATAATTTTTTTCAATTCTTGCTACTTCCTTGGCAATCCTTCTATGCATATCATCCGGGGTCAATTCATAAAGGATCCCTAATGAATCTTTTAAGGCATACTTGTTTACCCAAACACGGGCAGCCAATTCGTCGCCCTTGAAATACTTCAGAGAAGCTTGAAATGCTTCATCTAAGGTGTAGGTTTTGGTTGTTTCAGTGGTTTTTGTTACGTCCATATCCATTCCAGTTTTTTTCCTGATGAGTAAGCTGTTGAATTACCAGTATTTACGGCTTTTTACTGCCTATGTAAAGAGTTTTTCTTCTTTTTGGTATAAACAAAGATACTTTTTTTTAATCTTAGACAAGAATATGCAGATAGAAGTTTCCAAAAAAAAATTATAAATTACTTAAAATCAACATATTGAAAATATACAGATAATAAAAAGTTGTTATTTTTATTTATTGTAGTATTAAAAACTTTAATAACAATAACAACAAAAATAGCGGAGGAACGGCAACAGATACCAGTAGAGGAGCTGAAAATAGGTACTGAAATATCAAAAATTAGGCTGAGATTTTTTTGGGCAGCCAGATGATGTAAATCAAAAAGAAATAAATATTTAATTAATCTTTCCTCATATGCCCCGGCTGAGTAAGTCAGTTCGTAACTATGGGTATAAATCTCAAAAACTACCCCAAATGGATCTTCCACATAGCACATTTTGAACGGTTTTTCATTAGGGTAATACTCCCGGACTGGCATTCTTTGTTTGCCACCATGACTTACAATCTTTTCATTATTTCTTTATCCTTGAGAGGATTTTCTAGGATAGGTAAGAAAGAAATTGCTTTTATCTTTTCAAAGCAAAAGCCAGATAACTGTCCCCCGATGGGGTGCCCATTTTGCCACCTCCCGCAGCAATCACCACATATTGCCTCCCGTCCACCTCATATACGGCAGGGGTGGCATAGCCTCCGGCAGGCAATTTATACTTCCACAGTTCCTTCCCCGACAGTTTATCAAATGCCCTGAAATATTCGTCCTTGGACGCCCCGATAAAAACAAGCCCTCCTGCAGTAACTACCGGTCCCCCGTAATTTTCCGTTCCCGTTGGAGGAATCCCCTTGGCAGTTAATTCGGAGAACTCCCCCAGGGGTACTTTCCAGGCAATTTTACCGGCATTGAGATCTATCGCAGCCAATGTCCCCCATGGAGGCTTTACGGCCGGATAGCCTTCCTCATCCATAAACCTATTATACCCCGTGTGGGTGTAAGGGACTTTCATGGTGGGGGAATCCAAAACGGAGGGATGTGCCCCACCCTTATTTTCAATCCCTGAAATATAATTCATTATGGCCTTCTTTGTTCCTTCTTCCAGATGCTGAAGTGCAGGCATCCTTCCCCTCCCCTTATTTATAATTTCTAGGATTTCCTCCTGATCATATTCCTTGTCAATAGCTGCCAATCCAGGATATGCCCCTGAGGGATCCCCATTCAGATCCAATCCATGGCATGTGCCACAATGGCTGATATAGGCTGTTTTACCTTGGTCAATAATCCCATTTTCCACACTGTCCGTGCTTACCATGGTCAAAATCCAAGGCATCTCATTGGCATTGACATATAAAAGGCCACTGGTTTCATCAAAGGCAGCACCCCCCCATTCACCCCCACCATCAAAACCCGGGAAAATTATTGTTCCCTGGGTACTGGGAGGTGTGAACATATCGCCCTTGCGGAGGCTGGTCAATTTATCAGTAACGTATTGCTTGGCAGCTGGGGATATATTGGTGATGTCCTCATCAGTGAATCGCTGTCTTACAAATGGTGGGGGTTTTACGGGGAAAGGCTGGGTTGCCCAAGTCTGTTCCCCCACCAAGTCTGAAGCAGGCACAGGTTTTTCTTCAATGGGAAAAAGAGGTTCCCCTGTTTCCCT
Organism: Anditalea sp.; assembly: GCA_040905145.1. Classification (GTDB taxonomy): domain Bacteria; phylum Bacteroidota; class Bacteroidia; order Cytophagales; family Cyclobacteriaceae; genus DATGMS01. The sequence continues at coordinate 40,644 of JBBDSC010000164.1, read as the reverse complement.
ATCAAATAAAAAAACAAAGCCTGATTTGGTAATCTGGGCCAAGGCATCAACTTTTCTACCTTCCTGTTCTATCCTGACAAGATTTCCCGGTGCGGGTAAATCCCTGTCCCATAAATCGTGGTGTACTGTCTGAAAATGCCAGATTCTATTTCCGTTTTCAGCATTTAATGCCAAAACAGAATTTGCAAATAAATTTTCCCCATGTCGTTTTCCTCCCCAAAAATCAAAAGAAGCCGATCCCGTTGGCACATAAACAATTCCCCTGTCTTCATCCAGACTCATGCCTGCCCAGGAATTGGCTCCCCCAGCATGTAAGAAACTGTCTTCAGGCCAGGTTTCATGTCCAAATTCTCCCGGCTTGGGAATGGTATGAAAGACCCACTCCAACTTTCCTGAAACCACATTAAAAGCCCTGATATATCCAGGGGCCGCATCATCATTTTCAGACACACGGGACCCAATGATCAGTTTATCATTAAAGATGATTCCAGGACTGGATGCCGTTACATAAAGTTCATTGGCCCTTTCCCCCAAACCTGACTTTAAAGAAACCTTGCCATTATCTCCAAAACCTTCCATCAACTGCCCTGATTCTGCATTCAGACAAAAAAGATGGGACCCTGCCGTAAAAAGAATCCTTTTATCCTCCCCCTCTTGCCAATAAGTGACCCCACGGTTGGCGCCCAACCCAAAGTCCATGATCTTTTTGGGATCAAACTCCCATAGGTTTTTGCCTGTTGCAGCATTGATCGCAAATATTTTCAGTTTTGGCGAACTCCCGTACATAATTCCATCAACCACAATAGGATTGCATTGAATCTGCGTTTTTCCTGTAGAATCTGCATCCCCCGTTTGATAAACCCAAGCTACCTCCAGCTGATCCACATTCTGGGGGTTAATCTGATCCAAAGGGGAATATTGCGCACTGCTTTTACCGCCTAGGTACACCGGCCAATCTTTACCGGCTTCGGAATGTGGCGCAGCATGGTTTTTACATGCCATACAAAAAATCAGCAGGAATAAAAGGTAGGGATTAAGTTTCAAGGCTTAGTGGTTATTGAATTGGGTTAGGATTTATGACTGATGAGTTATGAATTATAATGATGAATGGTAAGTTATAAGTTAAGCTTGTACGGTTTTATAATAACGCAATATATATAATTCTGCTTTGTGGTATGGACTCTAATTACTGATGTGATATGTTTCTCCTGGAAGAGTCTTGAAAAACACCTCTTGTTTCTCAGAGGAAGTGTTCTTTGACAATTCATTTCCTTTATTGTCCTTTACCTTCATCCCCGGCCCCAACAGTAAATGGCAGGTGACTCCTTTTAAGGAATGAATCTGAGCATTTTGCACCTTTCCGTTTGACCATTCATAATCCAGCACAAATGCCCCACGGGCATGCATTCCTTTTACACTTCCCTCCTGCCATTCTTCGGAAGAAGGCAATGCGGGCAACAATCGGATCACTTCCTGCTCACCGTGGCTTTGAAGGAGCATTTCTGCAATCCCAGCTGCTCCGCCAAAATTCCCATCGATCTGAAAAGGGGGATGGGCACAAAACAGGTTGGGGTAAGTCCCGCCGCCACTCATTCTCATGCCATTATCATTTCCGCCAGTTGGCTTTAATAGCTCCTTGAACAAGATAAGGGCATGATCTCCATCTCCCAATCTTGCCCAAAAATTAATCTTCCAGGCCTTGCTCCACCCAGTACCCCCATCTCCTCTTTGGCGAAGGGTTTCTTCGGCTACAGCGGCCAGTTCAGGGGTGCCCCAGGGGGTGATTTCATCATAAGGATGTAAGCCATACAAGTGGGATACATGGCGGTGCTGAGGCTCCGCGTCCTCCCAATCATGCAACCATTCATTGATATCGCCTTGTTGGCCTATCTGGTTAGGGGCCAACCTTCCTCTAATGCTTTCTAATTCTTGAACAAAGACCTGGTCCTTCCCAAGAATGTTGGCCGCATTGATGGTATAACCAAACAGTTCACGGGCGATCTGCATGTCCATGGTTGGACCCATAGCGGTTTGTCCCTTGAAACCATCTGGCATGATATAGGTATTTTCGGGAGAATTGGATGGAGCTGTCACCAGCCATTGATTTTCGGGTTCTTCGATCAAAATATCCGATAAGAATTCTGTGGCCCCTTTCATCACCGGATAGTATGCTTCCAGAAAAGCCGTATCCCGTGTATACCTGAAATGTTCCCAAATATGCTCGGTCAACCAAGCCCCTCCTGTAAGGGTGGATCCCCAGCTTGCCCCCTCTCCGGGGGAAGTAAAGCCCCAAGGATTACCAAGGACATGGGCCACCCAACCCGGTGCATTGTAATAGGCCTGTGCCGTCTTCTTTCCCGGCTCCACCAAACCAGCAGTAAACCGGTGCAACGGTTCTGCCAAATCCCCCAAGCCTATGGGTTCAGCCAGCCAATAATTCATTTGCACATTAATATTCAAGTGGTAATCCCCATTCCAAGGCGCTTGATATTCCGGTGCCCAGATCCCTTGTAAATTGGCCGGTAACTGACCTGGTTGTGAGGAAGAAATCAGTAAATATTTACCAAAATTATAATACAATACCGGCAACTGTGCATCTCTATGTCCTGCTGCATAACGTTGCAACCTTTCTGGAGTGGTCAACTCTTTGATCTCTTCCTCTTGATGTGCCAATTGGAAGCTGTTCCTTTCAAAATATTGGGCAAAGGCATCCAGATGCTTTTGCTTAGCCACTTTTTCTTCAAAGGTCCCAAAACGGGCCATTTTATCCAAAACTGCTTCTTCTGGATCTTCTGCCCTGATCCTGAAGTCCTCTATGTTGTAATCAGTCGCAGCGACAAGAATGAGGTAACAGGCGTCAGCTTGCTCAACCTTTAGATTACCATCCTCTGTTACTATTGTCCCACCTTGGGGGATTACCTGCAAGAGTGAGGCAAATTTCATTCCCGGCTGGTCTGCATTGGGCAGTTGGCCGGTCATCAAGGCGTGGTTATTTTTTATGCTTTTGGTTTGGGCATTTTCCTTCCTTTCCAAAGTGGTGGAAAAGCTTATTTTACCCCTTTCAGAGGCTGACAATTTAATGATCAAGGCATCATCCGCTATACTGGTGAAAGCTTCTTGTACATACATAACTCCATTTCTTTCCCAGTTGGTGTTCGCCATGGCGTTCTCCAAATCCAGAACCCTTTTATAATTGGAAAAAGGGGAAAGGGTGTCGGCCCAATTTATCCACAGGTCACCTAAGGTCTGATAACTACCATAGGGATCATTGGCTCCATTGCCATAACCGGAGCCTCTTCCTTTGCTGATGAAGTGCTCCTGTAGGAGTTCCTGAGCGGCTTTATTTTCCCCTGACAACAAAAGGTTTTGAATTTTCTTTAAATACTCATGGGCATCCTCCCTGTCGGCATCCTGTACGCCTCCTGACCAGAGGGATTTTTCATTAAGAATGATCCTGTCCCGGTTGGGATTTCCCATGATCAGCGCCCCCAAGTTGCCATTGCCCAAAGGCAAAGCTTCCAAGTAACTGGTAGCGGGTTGTTTGAAAAATAAGGAAATATCTGCATTTTGGGCAAGGGTAAACTGGTGGATCAAAACAAAACTCCAGATGACCAACAGATTCTTAATGGATATATTTTTCATGGTTGATGAATCATGATTCTTCTATTCTTTAATAATCCGGGTTTTGAACTAAAATGCCATCGCTTTTATCAATTTCTGATTGTGGTATGGGCCAATGGTAAAACCTGTCTTCAAAGTTATATGGGATAATACCATCATCCACATTATTAAGCACCTCTCCAGCAATTTTCCATCGTTTTAGATCATAATACCTTAATCCTTCAAAAGCCAGCTCCACCCTTCGCTCATGTCTGATCCGTTGACGCATTTCTTCCTGGCTTAATCCTTGAGGTAAACCAGGCATTTCAGATCTGTTCCTGACTGCGTCTACCGCCTCATAAACACTGGCCGTGGGACCTTCCAATTCATTCTCAATTTCAGCATACATGAGCAGTATGTCCGCATATCTTAAGAGAACCCAGTCTTGTTGACTTCTGGTGGAGTAGCCATAAGGAGTAAGCTCGGGGGTGAGGAATTTCTTCAATCCATACCCTGTAGGCCGATCGTTTGAAGGTCTATGGGTATTCCCACCTCCCCAATCCACCTCATCTACAAAAATAGTATGTCCCAAGCGGGGATCCCTATTAGAAAAAGGGGCATCAGCATCCGTTAATGGGGATTCCCCAAATGGCAACCCATCAATATACTCATATTCATCTACCATATTTTGAAGTGGGCTCACCACTAACCAATCTCCATACCATTGATCCATGGGAGTCGAATTATCCGGAGCCAAAAATTTAATGGAGAATATAATCTCCTGGTTACCTTCTTGAGTAGCATCCTGGAATACATGGGTATATTCTTCATCCAGTTCATAACCCGACTCCATCACTGATAATACATGTTCTTTGGCCGATTGCATGATATCGGCTTGGGCATTTCCATTTTCATCATAAGCCACAAACAACAAAACCCTTACTTTTAAAGCTTCTGCTGATGCTTTTACAGCATGGCCGTTACTGTTATAAAAGGCTTCTTCCGGCAGGAGTTCTATCGCCTCATCCAAGTCTGAAATAACCTGGTCAAAAACTTCTGTTGCTGGCCTTTTTTCCTGATGTTGATTTTCAAAGTTCAACGGTTCGGTGACTATTGGTACCGAACCATAAGCCGTATAGAGCTGGAAATAATAAAAGGCACGGATAAACTTAGTTTCTCCCTCATAAGTCATTTTCAAGTCATTATCCATATCCTCTCCTTGATATGCCTCTAAATTTTCCAGGAAAATGTTTATCCTTGCAATCGCCTGATAAGAGCTGGTGTAAACTGAGGAAATATATCCTCCAGAAGAGGGAAAAATATTTCCCTGGACTATTCCATTACTACCTTCATAGTTATGTTGCCCATAGCCATTATCCGTGATGACGTCCCAGTTGGGAACACCAAAAGAGTAAATGGAATTTTGTAAAGTACCATAGACTGCTGCAAGGGCATTATCAAAATCCGATTTTGATTTCCAGAATAAACCGGAGGAAAGCTGATCCGTGGGGTTTTTATCCAGAAAACCTTCACAACCACTGCCCAATACAATGACAGTTAAGATATATAAATATTTTTTTAGAACCTTCATAACTGCTTTGATTTAATGTTTAATACATCATAACTGAACCTGAAGCCCGAATGAATAAATCTTATTCTGGGGGTAATTAACAAAGTTTCCATTCCCCCCTCTTTCTGGATCTAAACCAGGATAATTGGTGATGGTAAACAAGTTGTCCCCAGAGAAATAAGCCCTTACCCTATTCAACCTCAGTCTATCCGTGAGGGCACTTGGAAAAATATAACCCACTACCAGATTTTTAATCCTCAGGTAAGAACCATCCTGAAGGTAATAGGATGAATTCCTGGATGATTTTCCTGAATCATTCCATCCCCAATACATTCTGGGCATGTTGGTGGAAGGGTTTTCCTCTGTCCATCGGTTCCTCCAATCCACTGTGGGGGGAGCACCTTGGATAAAAGGAATAGTACCCCAATTGTTGACAAAAATATCCCTTTTATGCACACCTTGGATAAAAACAGAGGCATCTATACCTTTCCAAGAAGCACTTAAGTTAAAGGAATATTCATATTTTGGAAAAGGATTTCCTATCACCACCCTGTCATCATCGTTAATTACCTCATCCTGATTTTGATCCTTAAATTTCAAATCACCAGGTATGGTATTGTCATTAAACTGTTTTGCGGAGTTGTTCACCTCTTCGACGGTTTGGAAAATGCCTTCCCACTCCAACATGTAAAAACTTCCCCAGGGCAGCCCTTCCCTGAAAATTTGGAACCCGCTTATTTCCTCAGCACCAAAATTCACAAGCTCATTTCTAAACCTGTCAATAAAAAAACTTGCTTCATAATTCAGGCCTTGCAGACGCCCCCCTCTAATGTGATTCCTATAATTCAAGTTAAACTCAAGTCCGGTATTTTGCATGACCCCGTTGTTTATGGTAGGGGGGGTAAGGCCTACCACTCCTGCAAGTTGGGAGTTCCTAAGGATGTCAGAAGTAACTTTTCTGTACCAATCCACCGTGATACTCAACCCATCAAAAATCATCATATCCAGTCCTATGTCTGTAATCTTGGTCGTTTCCCAACGGATATTTTCATTGGACAACCTGGTTTGGGCCATACCCGGAGTTAAGTTGGTATTGTTAAAAGGATAAGCACCTGTGAAGACCAGAATGTCCTGGTAGGGGTATAATCCGATGTTCTGATTACCCAGCTCACCATAAGAGGCCCTTATCTTGAAATCGTTTAACCAATCCACCTCATTATTGACAATGAAAGGCTCCTCAGAAAGCCTCCAACCAGCTGAAATGGATGGAAATGCCCCCCATCTATTGTTTGCGCTTAACCTGCTGGACCCATCATACCGCATATTCACTTCAAGAAGGTACCGCTCGTTATAATTATATCCCAATCTTCCGAAAAAAGATTGGATAGCCCACTCATTACTTGATCCTGTTGCATTTTGTACAGCAGGGCTTCCAGCATTGAGTTCCTGTAATTCATTGCTTACAAAACTTTCCCTATACCCATTTGAAAATTCTAAAACGTTATTTTCCTGGCTGTAACCAATTTGAAGGTTTAAATTATGTAAATCCCTGATACTCCTTTCATAATTCAAATAGGAAAACAAATTGGTGTATATATTTTGGGAGTTGTACACATTAAGGCCCCTCCCTCCAACATCCAAATCGGTCATAAATTCCCCTGTATGATAGTTGTACAAAGGAACTGCGGGTCTCCAATCTTTGGATCTATCAAAATCCCCAATTACAGCCGCTTTGGTATACCATCTCAATTCCTCGGTCAATTGAAAGTCAGTCCATGCCTGGGCATTTACAGAATGATCTATTAACCTATTCAGCACGCCGTTTTCAACAATAGCCACAGGGTTTTTATTATTGCTTTCAAAATCATAAGCCTTAAAGGTATATCTTCCAGAACCATCGGACAACATAGGCCTATAGGTTGGTGCCTGAGATAAGGTGGATAGAAAGGTATCCACTGCACCTTGACGGGGGTTTTGACGTTCCCCCCTTTTTAAAGAAAGATTGGTACCAAAACGAATATTTTCATTTATTCCCGAACTTAAGTTAATCCTGAAATTGTACCGCTCATAATCAAACCCTTTCATCACCCCTTCTTGGTTTATGTATCCCAAGGACACATTATAGGTGGTTAAATTCTCTCCTCCATTAAAAGATAAATAATGCGTTTGGGTAGGAGCAGGATTGAATATGATATCCAGCCAATCTGTGTTGGGATATAAATTCCTGTCCGTGGCATTTCTATACAAGTCGATCTGCTCTTGGGTATATAATCCAGTGGTGATATTGCTATTACTTTTGGCCTCGTTCCACAATTCCATGTATTCCGCAGAATTAGTGACAAATTCCGGCATTCTGGAGGGGGTATGGACACCATAATTACCGTGGTAATCCAATTTAGGCTCTCCCTGACTGCCACTTTTTGTAGTAATCAGGATGACACCATTGGCAGCCCTGGAACCGTATATTGACGCTGAAGCGGCATCTTTTAATACAGATACACTTTCAATATCATTAGGATTGATATCTGATAAATTTCCCTCAACCCCATCTATAAGCACTAATGGATTGGATCCAGCCCCACTAAAGGTCCCTTGGCCCCTTATTTGGATACCTATACCTTCATCACCGGGTTGGCCCGAGTTTTGAACCACCCGCACCCCGGGGAGCCTGCCTTGAAGCATAGAGGCTGAATTGACTACCGGCCTTCTTACCAATACATCACCTTCCACCGCAGCAACTGCTCCGGTTACATTAATTTTTTTCTGAGTTCCGTATCCCACTACCACCACTTCTTCCAGAGATTGGGTATCTGGTTCCATACTGACATCAATATTCGTATTTCCATTTATTGCCACCTCTTGTTTGATATAGCCTAAAAATGAAAATACCAAAGTCCCCTCTTCTGATACATTGGAAAGTTCATATTCTCCCTCAAGGTCAGTCACCGTACCGGTCGTCGTCCCCTGCACCAGGACACTTACCCCAGGCATGGGGTTTCCTGTTTCATCCAACACATTCCCTTTCACGCTTATTTCTACCATATCCTGGCTTACTGTTCCTTCAGCAGTGTCCATTGAGCCATGAACAACAAAAGAAGCCGCTTGGAGAAAATTAAACAACACTAACTGCAGGACAAAACCGTACAAGCTGTATTTGCCCAACATTTTAAACACCGGTAATTTCTCTTTCTTCATCGCTTACATCATTTCAAAACATTCATTTAGCACCTGTACCACCTCTAAATCACCTTCTTTGCTGATTACGCGATTTTTTGTGAGAGGAAAATAATAGAAGACTATCTCCTGCTACTTACCAAAAAAATAAGAGTCTGCGCATCAAACTCTTATTTTTTTTAAACATAAAGGTATATGTCAGGCTATACTTTTTTAACATTTATAGCATTCATCCCTTTTTTTCCCTCTATCAAATCGTAAGAAACATTGTCATCCTGATCAATGTTATCCATTAATCCGGTGGCATGAACAAATATTTCACTCTGGCTTTCTTCATCCCGAATAAAACCAAATCCTTTGGCATTATTGTAAAATTTTACTGTTCCGTTAGACATAATGTATATAAATTTTTGTGGTTTAATGATTATTAAATGTATAAATTTCAAATAAATAAACAAAGCAAAAAAAAATAGAATTTATCTTATGAAAAAATTATTGATCTGCAGACATGCCAAATCTGCTTGGGATGATCCATTTTTAGATGATCACGACCGGCCCTTAGCCCCCAGAGGATTAAAAGATTGCCCCTTCATGGCCCAAAGATTAAAAAGAAAAAACATCTGTCCGGATTTAATCTTGTCTTCAAATGCCAACAGGGCCCAAACCACGGCTCTGATTACTGCTGAAAACCTTCATTTCCCAAAAAACAACATCAAATTTACACCAAAATTATACCAAGCCACGGCACAATCCATCCTTTCGAAAATCAGGAAGACCCAAAACACCGTCCAAACACTCTTTATTTTTGGTCATAATCCCGGTTTCAACGAATTAATTTGGCTATTGGGCGGCAAAGTCGACAACCTGCCAACCTGTGGACAATTCGGATTTACTTTTGATGTAGCCTCTTGGGAAGCTATTGACCAGGAAAATGCCACCCCCTGGTTTTTTGATTATCCAAAAAAGAAACCTGGGTAAAAAATAGGTCTCCTACCTTCAATAGCTTTAAAACTCTCTTACATCCTGTAAAACCTCTTCAAAATTCCGGAAATTCGCAATCATATATAGCACTTTTGCAGCGGTTTCTTCCGGTGAGCTCAAGTCTCCATTTCTTTGATATGACCTGAATCTATCCCGGTTGCTAAAATTCTCCTGCGAAGAAGAGCGGATATCTTCTTGCATGGCCGTATCTATGATCCCCGGGGAGAGGGCATAATACTTAATCCCCAGGCTTTTCAGTTTCGACTCCTCCTCTGCTACCAAAGTCAATTGGTTTAAGGCTGCTTTTGAACTGCAATAACCCGACCAGCCATCAATGGCTTTACTGGCTGCTCCTGAGCTAATGTTAATCACTACTCTTTCTGCTTTCGACGCTCCATATTGCTGCACAAATTCATTCATCAAAATAGCCGGAGCTATCAGATTGGTTGCATGAATCAGTTGGATTCCATTAGGGTCCAGCTTCCCCAATGGGGCAATCTCCCCTATCCAGCCTGCATTATTGATCAAAGCTATTTTCTCAAACTCACCAGATGGAAAAATCTTGTTCAAGCTACTGATCAGGGATTCTGTACTTCCCAAATCCAGCGAGATATGAAGAAAATTTTCATTTTCATCCATTTCAGACCTTGAGATACCCACCACCTGATTTCCTGGAGTCTGGATCAATTTGTCCATCAATGCTTTTCCCAAACCTTTACTGCAACCGGTGATGATATATAGTGATTTTTTCATTTTAGTTTTAATCTCAATAGTCAAGGATGGAAATTTTGTGGCCAAAGCCTATTAATACATAAAGTCTATGGACCATCAAGTAAAATGACGGTCCATAGACTACAATCCTCGTTCACGATAGGACCTAAAGGATATACTGTGAAAGATCCTTGTTCTGTACCAAGGTATCCAGTCTATCCACCACCATTTCACTGGTGATCATGATCTTGGAATTGGCTTGAATGGTGTCCGGCACATCGAACAAGAAGTCGTTCAAAAGGTGGCTCATTACGGTATGTAATCTTCTGGCACCGATATTTTCTACTTCTTCGTTGATTTTAAAAGCCAACCTTGCAATTTCCTCAATGGCATCTTCAGTATATTCCAAATACACTTCTTCCGCCTCAAACAAAGCCTTATATTGCTTTGTCAAGGCATTTTTAGGCTCTTTCAGTATCCTGGAAAAATCTTCCTGCGTCAGGCTGCTCAACTCTACCCTAATGGGAAATCTACCTTGCAGTTCAGGAATCAGATCTGAAGGTTTGCTGACATGAAAAGCACCGGCAGCAATAAACAAAACATGGTCCGTATGTACCATCCCGTATTTGGTATTGACGGCACTTCCTTCCACGATGGGTAATAAATCCCTTTGAACTCCTTCTCTACTCACATCCGGTCCGCCCCCGCCTTTGCCACTTTTTGAAGCCACCTTATCGATCTCATCAATGAATATAATCCCATTGTTTTCAGCTAATTGAATGGCTTCTTCTTTAACTTCATCAAAATCTATGAGTTTAGAAGCTTCTTCTTCCATCAATACCTTCCGCGCTTCATGAATGGTCAGCTTTCTTTTCTTGGTACTCTTTGGCATCATATTGCTCAGCATATCCTGAAGTCCGGCTATACTTGCATCATCCATCATGCCATTTCCAATCATGCCGATACCGGCAGGGTTGGACTGTTTCACATTGATTTCAATCTTCCGATCTTCCAATTCTCCATTTTGAAGCTTTTCCCTGAACTTCTCCCTGGTCTTCTCATTAAGTTCATGCTCAGAAGCCTTGTCTGGATCAAAATTGGAGGAGCCATTGCCCTTGGAAAAAGAAGGCCCTTTTACCGGCGGTATAAGGATGTCCAAAAGGATATCCTCCACGATTATGGCTGCTTGTTCTTTTACTTCTTCATTTTTGGATTCCTTCACCAGATTGACTGCTTGTTCTACCAAATCCCTGACCATGCTCTCTACATCCCTGCCTACGTAACCTACTTCTGTAAATTTAGAAGCTTCCACTTTAGTAAAAGGTGCATTGGCTATTTTTGCAAGTCTTCTTGCAATCTCTGTTTTTCCGACGCCAGTGGTCCCTATCATCAGAATATTGTTAGGGACGATGTCTTTCTGCAGGTCAGATTTGACCATCAATCTTCTGACTCTGTTTCTTAATGCTATCGCCACGTTTCTTTTGGCATCCTCTTGACCAATGATGTATTTATCAAGTTCTGCGACAATTTGCCTCGGTGTTAAATTAATTATTTCTTTCATAGTATCTTTCTGTTAAGGGTTAAAACGTCCTTAACTCGTTAATGTTAGTGCTAACTCCAAATTGATTTGTCCCCCCTGCTATATGATGCATTACATGAGAATAAGACAGTTCAAATTTTTTCAGCCTAAAGCTCAGGCCTCCACTGAATCCCCCTGCACTCCCTCCATCCGGTACTTGATATTCTTTCCGAACAAGATGGTTATATCCCAATCTTAAGTGGAAATTTTCGTGGGGAAATATTTCAGCCCCAAAAACCATTTTTCTGAATAATTTATCGGCCAATCCGGCCTTTTCTGACGTGAAATTAGATGGGACAAGGAAGTAAGATTCCCCCAAGAGATTTCGACAAGCCACATGAAATCTTACAGGCATATGTTCCGGTTTGTAACTTCCTCCCAATCTAATATCAGTAGGGATTTTCAAGGACTGCCCTTCTAAATAATTGGATAGGGTAAAACCTACATTTTTGGCCGTAACGCCCAAAACCAAATCCATCTCAGGATGGACAAAATTCACACCAAAGTCAAAGACAAGGGCATATGCTGAATAGCTTTCCAAGACTGATCCCACTATCTTTAAATTGCTTCCGTAATGGAAAACACCTTGTTTATTTCCATAGCCCAGGCTGAGGGCAAATTCATTGGCGTGGAATATACCTATTGGAAACCCAGTCTCATCATAGCCCTCAAATTCCCCATAATTAAAATATTGCAGGCCAAATCCAAACAACCCGCTTTCTTTACCGGAGAAATTATATCCTAAGGTGGCGACATTGACGTCCCCGGGGATATTCACGTAATGAAATGAAGCCAGGCTCATTTGACTACTGTCCAGTAAAGCTGGATTGGATGTAAACATCATTGGATCCCCATCTGCAGTAATATTAACTCCACCCAATGCTGCCAGTTTAGCAAAAGAGGGGTGATCAATAAAGGTAAAAGACTTGCTGGAGGTTTGGGCCATGGAAAAGTGAAGGGAAGCGTAAAAGCACCCCCACACCATTATCCATTTATATTTTTGATCAATTAGCAACAGCGCCAGGCTCTTTCTCAAAGGTGAATTGAATTGGATCTTCCACCATTGTATCCAAGAGGGCAATCTTCAACACTTGACTTACATTATCTACAAAATGAAACTTCACCCCTTCGAGATAATGTTGATCGATTTCTTCGATATCCTTTTGGTTGCGGTCGCAAAGAATTACTTCATTAATCCCTGCCCGCTTGGCTGCCAGGATTTTTTCTTTAATACCACCTACGGGCATCACTTTACCCCTAAGGGTGATTTCACCGGTCATGGCCAATTTCGACTTTACTTTCCTCTGAGTGAAGACAGAGGCTATGGCCGTCAACAAGGTGATACCTGCGGAAGGCCCATCTTTGGGCACAGCTCCAGCAGGGACATGAACATGCAGGTCATAATGCTCAAATATCTTATGATCTATGCCTATTTTATCTGCCTTAGACTTTAAATAGGAGATTGCCGTCATGGCGGATTCCTTCATTACATCTCCTAATTGTCCTGATAAGGTTAATTTACCCTTACCTTTACTTAAGGAAGTTTCAATAAAGAGGATCTCCCCGCCAACGGAGGTCCAGGCTAGCCCGGTAACAACCCCTGCTACACTATTGTCCTGATAGATCTCCTTATCAAAAACTTCGCCACCAAGGATCTTCCTCACCGATTGCGTGCTGATCTTCTTCTGATATTCCTCTTCCATAGCCAAGGACTTGGCCACATTTCTGATCACTTTACCAATTTGCCTTTCCAAGCTTCTGACTCCGGACTCCCTGGTATAATCTTCTATGATCTTAACGAGTGCCTGGCGGTCAAAACTGATGTCCTTGCCTTTTACCCCATGCTCTTTCCTTTGTTTTGGAACCAGGTGTTTTTTTGCGATTTCTACTTTTTCCTCTAAGGTGTAGCCTGTCACTTCTATGACCTCCATCCTATCCCTTAAAGCCGGCTGAATATTCTCCAAAGAATTGGCTGTGGCTATAAATAAAACTTTCGAAAGGTCATATTCCACCTCTAGGTAATTGTCGGTAAAGGTGTTGTTTTGTTCCGGATCCAACACTTCCAAGAATGCGGAAGAAGGATCCCCCCTGAAGTCATGGCTTAGCTTATCAATTTCATCCAAGACATATACCGGATTGGAGGTTTTCACCTTTTTCATGTTCTGAATAATCTTACCCGGCATTGCACCTACATAGGTCTTCCTGTGTCCCCTTATCTCTGCTTCATCATGCAGGCCACCCAGGGACATCCGGATATACTTCCTTCCCAAAGCTTTGGCAACTGATTTGCCCAACGAGGTTTTCCCCACTCCCGGAGGGCCATAAAGACATAAAATAGGCCCTTTGAGATCATTCTTTAACTTCAATACGGCCAAATACTCTATGATCCTCTCTTTTACTTTTTCCAGACCATAATGATCCTTGTCCAAAATCGCTTTAGCGCGCTTTAAGTCAAAATTATCAACCGTGAATTCATTCCAAGGGAGATCAATCATGACTTCAGCATAGTTCAATGCAATGGGATATTCAGCCGCTGAAGGATTGATCCTGGCTACTTTGTCCAGTTCTTTCTCAAAATGATGGGCTATTTCCTTTGACCACTTTTTCTTCCTTCCTTTCATGCGGAGCTCCTCAATTTCCTTTTCGGGTCCCTCTTCTCCCAATTCTGTTTGCAGGACCTTCATCTGCTGCCTAAGAAAATAGTCTCTCTGCTGCTGATCTATATCTGTGTGTACTTTCTTTTGGATCTCGCTTTTCAATTCCAGCATCTGGATGTCCTTCATCATGAATTCCAGCAGCAAAGTAGCACGCTCCACGCCGTCATTTATTTCCAACAGCTTTTGTTTTGCTTCTACTGGTGCATTGATATTGGAGGACAGGAAATGGGTCAAAAAAGGAGTGCTGTCAATGTTATCCAAAGCCACCTGAGCCTCCCGGGGGATTTCAGGATTCAACTGTAATATTTTAACTGCAGAATCTTTAAGTGATTCCTCCAAAGCTTCAATTTCTTTATTCTCCTTGGGAAAATATTCCTCCAGGTAATTCACCTTTGCCTGAAAATAAGGGTCTTCAGTGACTTCTTCAGTAATTTCAAAACGCTTTTTCCCCTGGATGATTATCGTGGTGTTCCCATCAGGCAATATGATCATTTTGATAATTTTGGCCAATGTTCCCACATGATAAATATCTTGCCAGGAAGGATCATCATTGTTGTGCTGGATTTGGGCACAGACGCCGATCATCTTATCCCCCTTGTGCGCTTTTTTCACCAACTTGATCGAACGTTGCCTCCCCACTGTAATAGGAATAACAACACCTGGAAATAAAACGGTGTTCCGCACCGAAAGAATAGGGATGACTTCTGAGTAGTTTTCCGGCTGTACCTGATCTTCATCCTCATCTGTGATCAATTGGATAAGCTCTCCTTCCTCTGGATAATCCCCTAATAATAAAGATTGATATAATTGATTTTCGTATTTGTTCATAAAGACAGGATGACTGTTAAATTGTCATGTTGACGTAAAATAAGAGAAGAACCTTTTATAAATAAAGGTTCTTCTAAATAGCTCAATGGACATGCCAAAGAAATAGAAACTCCATATTGGCAGTCGCGTCAAGCAAAATTTTTCGGGTTTTAGCTGTTATTTCACTGTTTTTTTTATTGCAAAGGTATATTTCCCACTGCCAATTTAATTTCCAGCAAATAATTTCAAGATATCATTCCCTATGGCAAAAACCATCAGAGCCAATAGGAGCACCATTCCTACTTTTTGGGCATTTTCCAAGAATCTATCCGAAGGAGTCCTGCCTGACACCATTTCATAAAGCAGAAACGTCACATGCCCCCCATCAAGGGCCGGTATGGGAAGTAAATTCATAAAGGCAAGTATCATGGAGATAAGCCCGGTAATGGTCCAAAATTTCACCCAGTCCCAGGTGTCTCCATAAATCTTCGCGATGCCTATCGGCCCACTTACATTTTTGGCAGAGACTTCCCCGGTAAACATTTTACCCATCGCCCTGGCATTTACGATCACCACACTAAATGCCCTTTCCGTACCCTGTGGTATAGCCTCCATGAAAGAATACTCTTTTTTTACAGGCTCCAAAAGCGGGTTCACGGCAATACCTATGGTCCCATCTGACCTGACCTGAACAGATTTATTGATGGTTTCACTTCCTCTTTGAACAGCCAGCTCTACGTCCTGGTTGGCATAATCTTCCAATGCGCTTTGTAAATCATTGAAATATTCAATCTTCTGATCATTGATGGCCAATATTCTATCCCCCTGTTGCAATCCTATTTCTGCAGCTGGTCCATCAGGAGCTATATCCAGTACTTCAAAAGGAAATCTGATGTTAATAAAATTGGACATGCTTTCTTCGTTGGAAAAGGAATTGATAAATCCCTCGGGAATTTTTATTTTCAAAATCTCCCCATCCCTGTCCACGGTATAATAGCCATTGCTGCTCAAAAGGGCACTTCCACTGCTTAAATCATTAAGGCTTTCATAGGGCTCTCCATTGATGTCCAAAACTTTGTCCCCATCCTGAAAACCTATTCGCTCCCCTATCTCATAAGCCACAATGCCATGTTGCACCACCTGATCCCTTGAATAGTAGGTTTCTCCCCTATCATACACTAAAAATACGAAAATGAGAATACCGGTAATGACATTCACAATAATTCCACCCAGCATCACAATAAGCCTTTGCCAAGCTGGTTTTGCCCTAAACTCCCAAGGTTGTGGCTCAGCAGATAGCTGCTCTGTATCCATGGACTCATCCACCATGCCGGAAATTTTCACAAATCCACCCAATGGAATTGCTCCGATGGAATACTCTGTTTCCCCCCATTTAAAGCCAATAATTTTGGGTGGAAATCCAATAGAGAACTTCTCCACTTTCATCCCAAAAAACTTTGCTGTGAGCAGGTGCCCCAACTCATGCAATCCAACCAAAATTGACAAACCCAGCAGCAACTGGGCCACCATTACTAATGTATCCATTCTTTATTTTTTATGCTTGTTGATTAATTCGTTTGTTAAGATCCTTGATTTTTTGTCAGACTCAATAAAATCTTCCAAAGACGGTTGTTTAACAAAGTCGATTGTATTTAAAGTTTCATTTATAACATCAGGCATTTCCAAAAAGCCAATCCTGTCCTCCAAAAAGGCTTCCACGGCTATTTCATTGGCGGCATTCAGGATACAACCGGCATTCCCCCCCTTTTCCAAGGCATCAAAGGCCAGCTGCAAGTTCCTGAAGGTCTTAAGGTCAGGTTGTTCAAAGTTCAGTTCAGGATATTGGGTAAAGTCAAATCTGGGGAATGCTGAAGGATAGCGGTCCGGGTAACTTAACGCAAACTGTATGGGAATACGCATATCCGGTACTCCAAGTTGTGCTTTAATGGATCCATCTTCAAACTGCACCAGAGAATGAATGATGGATTGTGGGTGGACCACTACTTCAATTTGTGACGGGGTAACCCCAAACAACCACTTTGCTTCAATCACTTCAAGTCCTTTGTTCATTAAAGAAGCCGAATCAATGGTAATCTTGGCCCCCATATCCCAGTTGGGGTGCTTTAATGCCTGTTCTTTGGTTACGTTCTTAAGAAACTCCCTATCTTTTCCCCTAAAAGGCCCCCCTGAGGCTGTTAAAATCAACTTTTCGATGGGATTATGAAATTCTCCTGCCAAACATTGAAAAATTGCGGAATGTTCGGAATCCACGGGATAAATGTTGATCCCTTTTGATCTGGCCAAATTAGTGATCAGCTCCCCCGCTACTACCAAAGTCTCTTTGTTGGCCAAGGCAATTTGCTTTCCGGATTCGATGGCATTTATGGTGGGCATCAGTCCGGCATAGCCCACCAAAGCTGTCAAAACAATATCTATGGTGTCCATTTCCACGATCTGTGCCAATGCCCGTTCCCCGGCATATACCTTAATATTATGAGAGTCAAGAGCATCTTTTACTACTTCATAAAATGACTCATTGCCTATCACCACCGCATTGGGCACAAAATCCAAAGCTTGTTGTATCAATAAATCCGCATTGTTCTGAGCGGTAAGCACTTCCACTTCGAAGCGTTGCGAATGGCTTTTGATCACTTCAAGTGCCTGTATCCCTATACTTCCTGTGGATCCCAATAAGGCCACTCGTTTTTTTCCTGACATGAATTGTTGTTACTTTCCTTATTCTTTGCAATACCCTAATCTTCTTGATATTAAAAAGAGAAATCAATAGGCTGGCAAATTTACAAGGTTAAAAGACTTTTCCTTGGATTTTCTGTCTCTTTTTACTGTCAAAAAAGTTTGGCACTTTATTGGAAGCTTTAAAATCAGCTTTACCTAATTGGACAAGCCTAAAAAGGATCTTTTAATACAATTCTTAAATATTGTTAATTTATAGATCAGTTGATCTGAAGAAACATAATTTATTCCTATTTTCAAAGAATGAACAAAAGTCTAAAAACATTTGTAATCGCATTTTCAGCAGGAATACTGGGGGCTTGGTCGTACCAAACCACTTATTTTAATAATGAAGTCATTAGTCAGGCTCCCATGGTGGAAAGCTTTCAAAAGAACATCCCAATAAACTATAGTGACCAAGCCGCCAAGACCAACCCCAATCTGCCCGTTTCTTTTGTGGAGGCATCTGAGAAAAGCATGGGATCTGTAGTTTTTATCAAAAATTTTTCAGGAACCGATTACAGAAGGTACAGCATGTTTGATTTCTTTTTTGGGGAAAGGGGTGACCCCCAAAGGGTGAGTACCGGATCTGGTGTTATTATCAGTGATGATGGGTATATCGTGACCAATAACCATGTGATTGATAGGGCAGAAACCATTGAAGTGGTACATCAGAAAAGAACTTATAAAGCAGAGCTGATAGGGGTAGATGCCAATACGGACATTGCAGTATTAAAAATAGATGCCGATAATCTTCCTGCCATCAAAAAAGGAAGCAGTAGGGATCTGAAGATTGGTGAGTGGGTCATTGCTGTAGGCAATCCTTTTAACCTCACTTCAACAGTCACTGCCGGTATTGTGTCCGCTAAAGAAAGGCAAATTAACATCCTTGGCGGGGATTTTCCTTTGGAGTCCTTTATTCAAACAGATGCCGCCATCAATCCCGGAAATTCAGGTGGGGCTTTGGTCAATATCCATGGAGAGCTGGTGGGCATTAACACCGCTATTCTTTCCAGGACCGGCTCTTATACGGGTTATGGATTTGCCGTTCCAATAGATATTGCCACAAAAGTTGCCAATGATCTGATCAAATATGGAGAAGTACAAAAAGCCATTCCTGGAGTTGATGTGGTTGATATCACTCCTGAACTGGCCGAAGAGATGCAATTGAAATCCATGGATGGCGTCATCGTGACCCATGTGCTGAGGAATGGCGCTGCCGCAAAATCGGATCTTCAAAGAAATGATGTGATTACCGAGGTCGAGGGGACGGCCATTAAAAGCAAAGGGAATTTTGAAGAAGCGCTATCCTACTTTTATCCAGGGGATAAAGTGACGATGGATTTTATCCGAAACAATAACCGGAAAACTGCCCAATTAACCCTTCAAAACCTGGAAGGCGGAACAGGGGTGATCAAAAGGGAATTTTATACTTCTCCTCTTTTGGGAGCAAGGCTTGAATCCGTCAATGCCATTGAAAGGGACCGATTGGATATCCCGCACGGAATAAAAATCACCGGACTTAAGCGGGGCTATCTTTATGACCTGGGATTGGGAAATGGTTTTATAATTACCCAAATCAATGGAAAACCAGCCAAAAACCCTTCAATAATCGGTGAGTTTTTGGAAAAGCACAGTGGTAAGCTGCTGCTCGAAGGGGTGTCATCCAATGGCCAGCCATTTATGCAATCTTATAATGTTAAATAGAAAATGGCTGGAAGACCGGAGACTGAAAATGCCTAATGTTAGGCATGTGACAGTCTTCACGTAATTTTTTAAAGCCGTTTTCAAGGATTTATTCCCGCCCACAGCTAAAGCTGTGGGCACCCGAGACGGAACAGGAAGGAATGGATTGTGTTCAGGGAAATACAAAATACCACATACTTAGTACCTTGTACTTAATACTTTTTCACCGATTACCGACTACCGATGAACAAAGGGTATTTAAGAGGTGAAAAAGCCCCTCTATATAACTTCAATCCATCTCAGCTTTGATCTTTGCCGCAATCCCTGACAATTCCGCCTCGCTTAACTTTAACTTCGGCCTGCCGAAGTTGATATCGTCCATGGTGTTCATGGGAACCAAATGTATATGAACATGCGGCACTTCAAGACCGATCACCGCCACACCGATCCTGGAACATGGGATTGCTTTTTTCTGTGCTTTTGCGACTTTTTTGGCAAAAAGATGAAGGCTTATATAAAGATCGTCTTCCAAGTCAAAAAGATAATCCACTTCTATTTTCGGCACGATCAGCAAATGACCTTTTACCAAGGGCATGATATCTAAAAAAGCAATGAAATTCTCCTCTTCCGCAACAATATGTCCGGGGATTTCCCTGTTGATGATTTTTGTGAATATAGATGCCATGAGTAAAGGTAAAAAGTCCTGATTAAAGAATGACCGGGATGATGATTTAATGGGTTATTTCCAATATTTCAAATTCAACAATACCCGCTGGGGCATTTACCTGCGCGATATCTCCTACTTTTTTTCCCAATAGACCCTTTCCGAAAGGTGAACCGGTAGAAATTTTATTTTCTTTTAAATCAGCTTCTTCCTCGGATACCAAGGTATAAGCAACAGTCAATCCGTTTTTTATATTCTTGATCTTTACGGTGCAGAGCACCCCCACTTTTGATATATCCAACTTAGAATTATCCAATACCCTTGCATTGCCCACTACTTGTTCCAATTTGGCAATTTTCAACTCCAAATGACCTTGTGCATCTTTTGCCGCATCATATTCAGCATTCTCACTTAAGTCACCTTTGTCCCTTGCTTCCGCAATTTGCTTTGCAATATCCGTCCTGCCTTTGGTCTTCAATTCCTGAAGCTCATCCTTTAGTCTCTTTAGACCCTCTTCCGTATAATATTGAATGTTT
This sequence comes from Anditalea sp., assembly GCA_040905145.1. Taxonomy (GTDB): domain Bacteria; phylum Bacteroidota; class Bacteroidia; order Cytophagales; family Cyclobacteriaceae; genus DATGMS01. The sequence continues at coordinate 19,946 of JBBDSC010000164.1, read as the reverse complement.
CCCATTTTAAAATAATTTATAACTCCATGGAAAATAAAATAACGGTCTCATTCCTGAGACCGTTTCCTTATCTATTACTGATATTTTGTCTTACAAAGATAACGCAATATCAACTAGAAAGCAATTCTTACCGGACAAAATAATGGTTTTAAAGCTCATTTTATTACTCCTAACACTTTATTAACAAGTACTTTATTGATTTTTTCGTAGGATTGAAATGTCCAACCAGCTATATGTGGTGAAAAAAGAACATTGCTCCTTTCGGCCAATTTTTGAAAGGACAGTTGTTGTGAGGAGCTCAGCGCATGAAGTTTCTCATTCTCCAACACATCCAACAAAGCACCTTTCATTTTCCCTGACTTTAGCGCTTCATTAAGGGTATCAAAGCTGATAACTTCTCCCCTTGCTGTATTGATAAAATAAAAAGGTTTCCTGAATTCACTTATTACCTCCATGGTAAAGAAATTCCTCGTTTCAAAGGTCAAAGGTACATGTACACTCAAAATATCGGCTTCTTCCTGAATTCTTTCGAAGGATACTTCCTCGGCAAGCTCTCCCCCATACCCTGTCTTATATTTGTCATAGGCCAATACTTTTACCTCAAACCCACGGAGCTTCTTTGCAAAAGCTTCCCCCATATTACCAAACCCAAATATGCCTACGGTCTTTCCCGCAAGCTCTTCCCCCCTGTTTTTTTCCCTTAGCCAGATTTGGTTCCGAACCTCCTGATCTGCACTAGGGATATGATTGAACAGTGCCAATAGCATCCCTATGGCATGCTCTGCCACCGCATCGCGGTTCCCTTCAGGAGCGTTAAACAATGGGATATTCCTCTCTTCCAGGTAATCAAGATCGATTTTGTCCAAACCAGCCCCGGCCCTGCCTATAAATTTAAGCTGAGTGGCTTTTGTTAACAGGACCCTGTCCATGGTTGTCTTGGATCGAATGATCAGCCCCTGATATTGGTGGATAGTTTCTTCGATTTCTTTTCTTTTTATATCAGGTCTGTAATCCACTTCAAAACCCTCATCGCTCAATAAAGGAATGATGCTCTGGTGCATTTCATCTATGATCAGTACTTTCATTGTTTATCCTAAAGTTTCAACAACATGGTGGCCACGGCAAAATAAACGGCCAAACCAATTAGATCGTTGGCCGTGGTGATGAAAGGACCGGAGGCCATTGCTGGATTAATCCCTACTTTATCTAAAAGAATAGGAGTGAAAGTTCCCATAAAAGAAGCCAAAACCACTACACAGAACAAAGCTATTGAAACCACAAAGCCAAAATTATAAGGTTCACCATAAATAAATACTACGGTAGAAAAAACAAAACAAGCCAGCACCAATCCATTGAACAAGGCTACAAGAAGTACTTTGCCAAACCTTTTGCCCAAGCTTTCCTCAAATATGGATTTGTTGGCCAAGGTCTGTACTACCAAGGAAGAGGACTGTATCCCTACATTTCCCCCTGTGGCTGTGATCAAAGGGATGAAAAATGCCAACGCTGTTACTGCATTGATGCCTTCTTCAAAAAAGCCAATAAACCCCGCCCCTAACAGGCCCCCTATCATTCCTATCAACAACCAGGGCAATCTGGCCTTGGACAGTTTAAAAACAGAATCAGATTCTTCCACATCCTCCGAGATCCCGGTCATCGCCTGGATATCCTCTTCTGCTTGTTCCCTCATTACATCCAGAATATCATCAACAGTAATTCTTCCCACCAGCTTGTTCTTGACATTTACCACAGGTACTGCTTCCAAATCATACCTCCGCATGATTTCTGCCACCTCTTCCTCGTCCATATAAGTGGGTACAGATAATACCTCATCGTCATAGATATCTGCAATTTTAGTTGTTGAGGAAGCCAATATGATTTTTTTTAATGAGACTCTGCCCAGAAGCTTTTCCTTATTATCTACGACATATATGGCATATATTTTTTCCACATTTTCTGCCTGTCTCCTGATTTCATCAATGGTCTGGACCACCGTCCAGTTTAAATTGGCCTTGATTAATTCTTTGGCCATCAACCCCCCTGCACTATCCTCATCATAACGCAACAGATCCAGGATATGGGCTGACTTTTCCTTTTCCTGAAGGTGACTGATGACATCCTCTCTGTCTTTTACGACCAGCTGGTTCAGCACATCCACGGCATCATCCGACTCCATATTATCTATGAGCAGCGCCAACTCTTCTGGCTCCATGGCTTTGATGACCTTATATTGAGAATCTTCGTCCAGTTCTATCAGGATATCCGCAGAAAGACCATGATCCAGCGTCCGTAGCACGTACAGGGCCTCCTCCATGTCCAATTCATCCAACAAAGACGCCACATCCGCTTCATTGACACCTTCCATGGATTGCCTGATAAACTCAATGTCCTCCTGGGCAATGCTTTCTCTCAGGCTTTCCAGGTACTCTTTGGAAAGTTCGAATATTTTTACTGTTTCCAAGATCTTTGTAGTTTATTGGTTAATAAAATAAACTCCTGAACACTCAGTTGTTCGGCTCTTTTGTCCAAAATGGCTTCCCCTTTCATCTCTTCCGTTAAACCCATTGATTTTAGTGCATTCCTCAAGGTTTTTCTTCGCGTACTAAATGCCTGCTTCACCACCCGAAAGAAAAGCTTTTCATCACAGTCCAAGGCTCGCACGTCATTTCTCACCAACCGGATGACGCCACTGTTTACTTTTGGTGGAGGATTGAAAACCTCCGGGGGCACACTGAATAAGTATTCTATATCATAAAATGCCTGTAATAGTACACTCAAAATGCCATAGTCTTTATTTCCCTCTGGGGATGCAATCCTTTTTGCTACTTCCTTTTGAAGCATGCAGACGACTTCTACTACCTCATTTCTCTCTGGAAGTATTTTAAAGAATATTTGGGAGGAGATATTATAGGGGAAATTCCCGGCCACGATATACCCCCCCCCAATAACCTTTCCGAAATCATGCTGCAAAAAATCCGCTTCAATAATTTTACCAGACAATTGTGGATATTTCTGATTCAGATAAGCAATGGATTCCCGGTCTACATCCACCAGGTAAAGGTCCCATTCCTGCGCCATCAGAAAATCCGTCAAGACCCCCATACCAGGACCTACTTCAAGCACCTTTTGAATACCCTGATGCCCCTTTACCGCCTTGGCAATTTTTTCCGCTATCCCCAAATCCATAAGAAAATGCTGTCCAAGGTGTTTTTTAGGTTTAACTTTTCCCATTTTAATACTCTGATAAATTTATCATAAATTGCGCTATCAAAATTAAGACAATATATGCTAACCTCCATGCTATTGATCAATTCTCCCACATATAATAATTTGGATCAGGGGGTAACATTTATATCTGAAAAAGATGAAATATCATTATTGCCTTTAAATAAAGAAGAAAAATCCTTTCTGGAGAAAATGCTTTTTGAAAACAATAAAGATTCGGTATCCTTGACCAATGAAAAATCCCAATCCCTCTTCATCAAACAATATAGATATTGCAGGGCCATCATATAATAAAATGGGAGAAAGCTACAAACCTGCAGGTGGAACCGGATTTGGCGTAAGATTACTCTCCCAGTTTTTAAAATATAATTCTAATTAAGGCACAAAAAATGAGCATCAAGAAAAACAAACCAATAATAGGGATCAGCATAGGCGATATTAACGGAATAAGTGCCGAAGTGACTATTAAAGCACTAATGGATTCCAGGATCCAAAAAATAATCACCCCTGTCATTTATGCCCATGGAAAAGCATTGACATTTTACCGTAAGCTTCTGAATCTGGACGACTTCAATTTTATGCAGATTAAAAGCATAGCGGAAGTACATCATAAGAAAATCAATGTGATCAATGCGGTGGAAGAATGCCCTGAAATTGTTCCAGGTGTGGAAACCGCCGAAGCAGGGAAATTGGCTTTAGCTGCCCTTGATTATGCCATTAAGGATTTGAAAAATCAACAAATTGATGCTTTGGTCACCGCTCCCCTCAACAAAAGCAATATCAACAATCCGGACCTAAAGTTTGTAGGTCACACTGAATATCTTACTAAGGCTTTTGGAGGTAATAACAGTATGATGTTCATGGTGACAGAAAATATGAGAGTGGGATTGGTAACAGGTCATATGCCATTAAGAGAAGTTGCTGAAAATATTACCGCAGAAAAAATCAAGGAAAAACTGGAGATTATGCTCAAATCTTTGCAAACCGACTTTGGGATCAATAAGCCAAAGGTAGCCGTGCTGGGGCTAAACCCACATGCTGGCGAAGACGGGCTTTTGGGCAGGGAGGAAGATGAAATTATCCGTCCGGTGATCAAAGGGTTTAAGGATAAAGGCTCCCTGGTTTTTGGGCCTTATCCCTCTGACGGGTTTTTCGGTACGATGTCCCAGAATAAATTCGATGGGGTTTTAGCCATGTATCATGATCAGGGCCTGATTCCCTTTAAAGCCTTGGCTTTTGCTACCGGCGTGAACTTTACTGCCGGTTTACCGATTACAAGAACCTCTCCAGACCATGGCACCGCCTATAACATCTCCGGCAAGAACCTGGCTGAAGAAGGATCTATGAGATCTGCCCTATTTCAAGCTTATGATATCATCGCCAAAAAAGGCAATTGGGAAGAAGAGTAAAATAATTTCCAATTAGACTGTCAATTCCGAAAATACTTCACTAAATTTGCGGACTTATATAGGGGGAAACGTGAAATTATTGAGAACTTACGACGTAGAGATCATTCGTCTCAAGGAAGGGAAGCATGACTTTTCTTTCGGTGTGGGTGATGAATTCTTCAGTAAATTTGAAGATAACAATATTGTATCAAAGGGAAACCTGGTGGCCAATGTGGTGCTTGTAAAAGAAGCCAACCTCATTGAGGCTTTCTTTGAAATAGAAGGTACTGTAGAACTGGTTTGTGACCGTAGTCTGGAAATATTCGATTATCCACTGAAAACCGTTCAAAAGGTGCTTTACAAGTATGGCCCGGAAGAAACGGAGATAAATGAAGAAATCTTTGTCATTACCAGGGACACGCCCAAAATCAATTTGGCCCAGTTGTTATATGAGTTCATCCTCTTGGCCATACCCGCAAAAAAAATCCATCCGGATTATCTTGAAGAAATAGATGAGGATGATTTCGAAAATGAAGGTAAATTGGTATATCTGTCCAATGATGTGGGCCCTGAAGATGACACCTCCTCTGCTTCAAAAGAGGATACCGACCCCAGATGGGAAATATTAAAAAATTTAAAGAAAAAAGATTAATCTAAAATTGTATAGAGATGGCACATCCTAAACGGAAAATTTCGAAAACCAGAAGAGACAAGCGAAGGACTCATTATAAATTGACTGCTCCCGGACTAGCTCAATGCCCTACTACAGGTGAGTTCCACCTGCCACACAGAGCTTTTTGGCTTGATGGTAAGCTTTATCATAAAGGTCAGGTGATCATTGAAAATGAAGAGATTGCTTAAATCTGAGAATAGCGAAAAAAAAGCCATCCATTTTTTTGGATGGCTTTTTTGTTTTACGAACCTAATGGGTTTCAGCTAAAGCAAATAACCGGTTGATTTAAACTAATTTTGAGGCTTATGACATGCATCTTATTAGCTAAAAGCCTTACATTTATCATTCTACTTTGGAATTTCTTTGGTGGTGAGGTACATTTTAAATAATTTTGAATCACAAAATTATTCAGCAAATAACATAACGCAGGCAATTGCCTGTCTACTATTAAAAAAGGAATAAGAATAAAAAAAAGAATAGGTATAGCTGAACCCCCATCATAAACGGGATTCTTATTCTAAACATGTAATAAATGGAAAAAATCAAAGCTGTAATAACCGGTGTAAACGGTTGGGTTCCTGAATATATTTTAACCAATAAGGAACTAGAGACGATGGTCGACACCAATGATGAGTGGATCACCACCCGAACCGGCATTAAAGAAAGAAGAATTTTAAAAGGCGAAGATAAAGGAACTTCCATAATAGGCACAGAATCTGTAAAAGGATTATTGGAAAAAACCAATACTAATCCGGAAGACATCGATCTCATCATTTGTGCTACAGTCACTCCAGATATGCCATTTCCTGCTACAGCGAACATCATTGCACATAATGTTGGGGCGAAAAACAGCTTTAGTTTTGATATTTCCGCTGCCTGCTCCGGGTTCCTTTATGCATTAACCATAGGCAGCCAATTTATAGAAACAGGCATGCACAAGAAAATCATCATCATCGGTGCGGATAAAATGTCTTCCATTGTAAATTATGAGGACAGGACCACCTGTATCATCTTTGGTGATGGTGGTGGGGCGGTATTACTTGAACCTACCACGGAAAATGAAGGAGTTATGGACTCCCTTCTCTATTCAGATGGTTCTGGGGCCCCATACCTTAACATCAAGGCAGGTGGGAGCAGAAGGCCGACCACTTTGGAAACGGTTGCCGCCAAGGAGCATTATGCTAGCCAGGAAGGCTCCATCGTATTTAAGTTTGCCGTAAACAATATGGCCGACGCCAGTGTAAGGATAATGGAAAAGAACAACCTTTCCGCTGAAGACGTGACTTGGCTGGTACCACATCAGGCTAATAAAAGGATTATTGATGCCACAGCCAATAAGATGGGGGTTGGACCTGAAAAAGTAATGATGAACATTGAAAGATATGGGAACACTACAGCCGGCACCCTCCCCTTATGCTTGTGGGACTATGAATCCCAATTAAAAAAGGGGGACAATCTAATCCTGGCTGCTTTTGGTGGTGGTTTCACTTGGGGGGCTGTCTACCTGAAATGGGGATATGATCCAAAACAAATATAAAAAAATAAATAATGGCAAGTACTGCAGATTTCAAAAATGGCCTGTGCCTGAAATTCAATAATGATATTTTTACCATTACTGACTTTCAGCATGTAAAGCCTGGAAAAGGGCCTGCGTTTGTAAGAACAAAATTAAAAAGCCTTACTACTGGAAAAGTATTGGACAAGACCTTTAATGCTGGTGAAAAAGTCACCACTGCAAGAGTGGAGAAGCGCCCCCATCAATACATTTATGCCGATGATTTGGGATACCATTTTATGGATTCCTCTACCTTTGAGCAAATTTCCATTGAAGAAAAGCTACTGGAAAGACCAAAGTTGCTTAAGGAGGGACAGCTGGTGGACATCTTGATCCATGATGAAACCGAAACTCCCCTGGGGGTGGAACTGCCCCCTTTTGTAGAACTGATGATTACCTACACCGAACCTGGCATCAAAGGTGATACCGCCACGAATACCCTGAAACCGGCAACCCTGGAGACAGGTGCCACGGTGATGGTCCCTTTGTTTGTGGAGCAGGATATTATGATAAGAGTAGATACCAGGGACGGTTCCTACTCCGAGCGTGTCAAATAATTTTATGGCTGGGTCCGTAAGTATTCAGCTTTGTTCTTTTTATTTCCATTTAACTCCTATAGATAAAGAGCTTACAAAACGAAACGATTATGAAAGCCAAAGAGATTCAAGAACTGATAGATTTCATTTCCAATTCCGGACTTGCTGAGGTAAAAATTGAAACTGACGAATTCAAACTCTCCATTAAAAAAAATTCCGGACCTCCCACAGAAAAAGCAATAGAATCTTCGCCTGTTCAAATCCCTGGCCCTCCTCCGCCAGCCCCCCCCTCAACCAGCCAATCATTTCCCACTGCGCCAACTGACTCAGGAGATGCCTCCAAACTTCTAGAAGTAAAATCCCCTATGATCGGTACTTTTTACAGAACTCAAAACCCTGATTCCGATCCTTTTGTAAATGTAGGGGATACCATCACCGCTGGGCAAACGGTTTGTATCATTGAAGCCATGAAACTTTTCAATGAGATTGAATCGGAGGTTACAGGAAAAGTCGTAAAGATATTGGTGGAAAACTCCTCTCCGGTGGAATATGATCAGCCTTTGTTTTTGATAGATCCCGCAGGATAAATTAAATATTTACAACCTATCCAGAAAATTGTGTTCAATAAAATATTAATAGCAAATAGAGGGGAAATTTCCCTCAGGATCATCCGTACCTGCAAAGAAATGGGAATCAAAACTGTGGCAGTCTATTCTACTGCAGATAAGGACAGCCTCCATGTAAGATTTGCGGATGAGGCGGTTTGCATCGGTGCCGCACCCAGTAAGGATTCCTATTTGAACATTCCACGTATCATCGCTGCTGCAGAAATCACCAATGCAGATGCCATTCACCCCGGATATGGCTTTTTATCGGAAAATGCCGAATTCTCGAGAATCTGTGAGGAATACAATATTAAGTTTATAGGCGCCAGTCCTGAGATGATCAACAGGATGGGAGATAAAGCTACTGCCAAAGCTACTATGGCAGCAGCCGGTGTCCCCACGATCCCCGGCTCAGAAGGCATTCTTAAATCCATGGAAGAGGGGGTTAATATAGCAACAGAAATGGGCTACCCCGTCATCCTTAAAGCAACTGCGGGTGGTGGTGGACGTGGGATGAGAATTGTCAAACAGGAAAGTGAGTTCAAAAAAGCCTGGGAGGATGCAAGACAGGAATCTGGTGCGGCCTTCGGCAATGATGGATTATACCTGGAAAAATATGTAGAAGAACCAAGGCATATAGAAATCCAAATAATAGGGGACAGCAGAGGAAAAGCCTGCCACCTTTCTGAAAGGGATTGTTCTATTCAAAGGCGGCATCAGAAATTGATTGAAGAAACGCCTTCCCCTTTTATAACCGATGATCTTCGTGAAAAAATGGGCGCTGCTGCTATCAAAGGGGCCGAGGCCATCGGATATGAGGGTGCCGGTACCATTGAATTCCTGGTGGACAAGCATAGGAATTTCTTTTTTATGGAAATGAACACCCGAATCCAGGTGGAACATCCCATTACGGAAGAAGTTACGGACTTTGATCTGATCAAGGAGCAGATTAAAGTAGCCGCCGGTGAAAGGATCAGCGGCAAAAACTATTTTCCCAAACTATTTGCGATGGAATGCCGGATCAATGCAGAAGATCCTTCACATGGATTCAGGCCTAGCCCGGGGAAAATCATCAACCTGCACCTACCCGGTGGCATAGGAGTAAGGATTGATAGCCACGTATATGCAGGTTATGTCATCCCACCCAATTATGATTCCATGATCGCCAAACTGATTATCAGTGGGCAATCCCGCGAAGAAGTAATCGTAAGGATGAAACGGGCCCTCGAGGAATTCGTTATAGATGGGGTAAAGACTACCATTCCCTTCCATCTGGCGCTTTTGGAAGACAAGGAATTCAAAGCAGGTAATTTTACAACCAAATTTTTGGAATCCTTTGATTTTTCGGCGATAAAAAAGACTTGAGATAGGAAACATCAGTCTCTCTGGAGCGCACCTTCGCACCATATCCGGTTTCTTATTATCAATTATTTATTCTGTTTGTTAGTCTTGATTCTAGAATCTTGATACTGTTCATCTGTTTGTTATATGTATGATAGATTGGAAACCTGTTCTCCCTCCCCTAATTTCACGTCTGCTCCTGGTGGCGATAAGTAAAGCTTACAATCAATAAAAGTACTCCTATAAAACCTATTGCAATAGGCAATGAAAAAAAATAGGAAATAAATCCAAGCAGGGCAGGACCAGCAAGCTGCCCTGCATATCCTATCGTAGTAATGGCCGGAATGGCAATATAGGCAGGGGTGTGCTCCATATTGCCTGCAGCACTGAAAAATACAGGGACAATATTGGCAGAACCCAAGCCTACCAAGACAAATCCAAAAAGTGCCATCCCGCTCCCCGGTGTAAATACTACAATAAAAAATCCTGCTGCTGAAATCAATGAACCATAAATCACCATTTTTCGGGGGCTGATCCTTTTCACCAAACGGTCCCCTGTCAACCTCATGGTAGCCATCGCTACCGAAAATGCAGCATATCCAATCCCGGACAACTCCGGATCAAACCCCCTATTGAACTGCAGGAATACCGCACTCCAATCCAGTACCGCCCCTTCCGCCAAAAATGCAATAAAACACATTAAGCCCAAATAAATAACAGGTTTTTTAGGCCAGAAAAAACCAGTCCCATCCTCCTGCTTACCTTCTGCCTTAAAGGGCAAAAGTTTCTTGTATTGACTGAGGGTAACCAGCAACAGGAGCATGGATATGGTGATGGCCGCACCTACCGGTGAAAGGCCGGCTTTTATAAGTGCCCCCAAACCCAATGACCCCACTAACCCACCTACACTAAACAAGCCATGAAAAGAAGACATAATGTGCCTTCCATAGAGATGCTGTACCCGAACCGCATGGGCATTCATCGCCACATCAACCGCACCCACAGATGCTCCAAAAATAAAGAGGCAAATTCCCATACTGATGGGATTGGACATTACCAACAACAGCGGTAAAAAAACGGCCAAAAGAATACTGGCGGTTAAAATCACTTTCCGGCTTCCGTAGCGATGTATTAATATACCTGTCAAGGGCATCATTACAATAGCCCCAGCACCTAAAAGCAACAATAATATCCCCAAACCAGCATCATTTAAATCAAGCCTTTCCTTTGCGTATGGCACCATGGGCGCCCAACTTGAAATGCCAATCCCACATATCAGGAAAAATAGCAGAGTGGATTGACGCAAAACATATAATTGGGTTCCCATTTTATAAAATTATCTTTAGTGTTCAATGGAATTCCTTGGACGAAAACATTCCTACCTTTGCGATGTTTGGTTATTTAATGAATTTTTCAACTGAAAGTTTTGTTGCACACATAAAATGGGATAATCCCATTCCTCCGATCCGGGTAAAAAAACAAAATCCATTGTATTGAAGATAAGGTGGATTTATTTGAAATACTTGGTAAAGTATAATTTATTTATCAAATTCACGGTCTCAATTAATTAAACACCCATAGTAATGTTCAGATATATTTTACATATATTAATTCTCCCGGCATTTCTCCTCGTTAGTTCCTGCAATGATAAAGGAAGCCCGTCGGGAGATCTTACCTCTAATGATCAGATCAGCTACAACTTCCATGTCCGTCCAATATTGTCGGACAACTGTTTTGCCTGCCACGGGCCAGATGCCAACAAGCAGGAAGCTGGCCTGAGGCTGGACCTGGAAGAAAGTGCCTATGCGGCCTTGAAGGAAACCCCCGGGGCCCATGCCATTGTCCCGGGCAAGCCCGGAAAATCGGAAGTGGTCCGGAGGATAACCACTGCGGACGGGAGTGAAAAAATGCCCCCTCCCGATTCCAACCTGGAGCTGAGTGAAGAAGAAATAGCCATCCTGGAAAAGTGGGTGGAACAGGGGGCCGTCTATGAAGAGCACTGGGCCTTTGTCCCCCCTGAGAAACAGGAACTGCCGGAAATAGAAGACCCCTCGCGGGCCATCAATGAAATTGACTATTTCACCTTTGACAAAATGCGGCAGCAGGGGCTGGCACCCAACGCTCCCGCGTCCGGGATGCACCTGTTGAAAAGGCTGAGCCTGGACCTGAACGGGCTTCCGCCCTCTCTGGAACTGATGGAGGAATTTCCAAACGGCGGGGACCCCGCCGACTACGACAGGCTTGTGGACAGGTTGCTGGACCAGCGTTCTTTTGGTGAGCGGATGGCCCTCCTGTGGATGGACATTGCCCGGTATTCCGATTCCTACGGCTATCAGGATGACAACGTCAGGACCCAGTGGCCCTACAGGGACTGGGTGATCCATGCCTTCAACTCCAATCTACCCTATGATCAGTTCATTACCTGGCAGCTGGCGGGCGACATGCTCCCTGATGCCTCCAAGGAACAGATCCTGGCTACTGCCTTCAACCGGAACCACAAGTACACCGAGGAAGGGGGGGTGATAGAAGAGGAATACCGCATCGAATATGTGTTGGACAAGACCAACACCTTCAGCAAGGCCATCCTTGGGGTGACTGCGGAATGCGCCCAGTGCCATGACCATAAATACGATCCCATTTCCCAGGAAAACTATTTCCAGCTGTTCGCCTTCTTCAACAACACCCCGGAAAAGGGGTACGAAGGAGATGTCAGCCAGTCAAAGCCCGCCAAGACGCCCATCATGTTCATTGAAAGTGAGGACACCGAAGAGTTGTTGGACTTTGTCAACCGTCAGGACACCTCCAGGATAATGGTCTCTGTCATGGATGAGCTCGATACATTGAGGCCGACTTATATCCTGGACAGGGGATTATATGACGCACCGACGGAACAGGTAAGCCCCGGTACCCCAGAAGCGATCATGGCCTTCAGTGACACCCTGCCAAAAAACAGGCTTGGACTGGCCAGATGGACGGTGTCCAAGGAAAACCCGCTCACCGCCCGGGTATTTGTCAACCTGGTGTGGCAGGAGATTTTCGGGAAGGGTCTGGTAAAAACAGCGGGCGACTTTGGCATGCAGGGGGACATGCCCACCCATCCCGGGCTGCTCGACTGGCTCGCGGTGGATTTTATGGAAAACGACTGGGACATCAAAAGGCTGGTCAAACTGATCGTGAGCTCGGCCACTTACCGGCAGTCCGCCATAGTTGAGCCTGACAAATTAAAGCAGGACCCCGAAAATGTCTATCTGGCCCGGGCCCCGAGACTCCGGCTTTCCGCCGAGCATATCCGTGACCTGGTCCTGGCCAGCAGCGGCCTTCTGGTACAGGAAGTCGGGGGGCCGAGCGTGAAGCCCTACCAGCCGGCAGGCCTCTGGGAAGCGTCCACCTCGGGAAGAGGGGAACTTGCCATTTACAGGCAGGACCACGGCGACGACCTCTACAGAAGGGGGCTTTATACCTTTATCAAACTGACCTCCCCCCCGCCGAAGATGGGTATTTTCGACGCCAGTAACCGGGACCTGTGCGAGGTGACGAGGGGCAGGACCAACACCCCCCTTCAGGCCCTTGCCATGCTGAATGATCCCCTGGTGCTGGAAGCGTCCAGGATACTGGCGGTCGGACTGACCTCCCGCCATGATGATCCCGCCACAGCCATACAGGAAGCCTTCAAACGGATCGTCTGCCGTTCACCGGCCGAACAGGAGCTGAATATTCTGGAGGGTTACTACCTGGATGAACTGGATAAATTCTCCGACCATCCCGAAGAAATGTTGCAGGTGGTAACCGTGGGTGAATATCCCATGGAAGAAGAGACAAAAACTCCGGAACTTGCCGCCATGATGCAGGTGGTCGTGGCACTTTATAATTTAGAAGAAACTATTACCAAAACATAAAATGGAAAAGGAAAGATTAGAAAACGGCTTAAATCACAACAGGAGGAAATTTCTATCCAAATTGAGTTTGGGACTGGGCAGTGCCGCCCTGGGCTCCCTATTGATCCCCGATCTGTTTTCAGGAAAGGGGGGCTCCGAAATGGATAACCTTATGGCCAATATACCCCATTTCGCCCCCAAGGCCAAGAGGGTGATCTATCTCTTCCAGAACGGGGCCCCTTCACAGCTGGAATCGTTTGATTACAAGCCGCTCCTCAATAAAAACGTGGGACAGGAACTGCCGGAATCCATCCGGATGGGACAACGGCTGACCGGGATGACCGCCGGACAGGCTTCCTTCCCTTTGGTCGGGTCCTATTATGGGTTCAAGCAATATGGGGAGTCACGCGCCTGGGTGAGTGACCTGTTCCCCCATACCGCTAAGATCGTGGACGACCTCTGCATCGTAAAATCCATGCATACAGAGGCCATCAATCACGATCCTGCCCTTACTTTCTTCCAGACCGGCGGCCAGGTGGGTAACCGCCCCAGCATAGGGGCCTGGCTGAGCTACGGACTGGGAAGCGAGAACAACAACTTGCCCAGCTTTTGTGTGCTGCTCTCCAGGGGCAAAGGCAACGGACAGGGCGTGTATTCCAAACTGTGGAGCAACGGGTTCCTGGATTCCGTGCACCAAGGCGTCCAGTTCTCGAGCGGGGATGACCCTGTGCTGTTCCTGAATGACCCTTACGGGGTCAAGAGGACTGACCGAAGGAAGATGCTGGACAAGATCGCGGCCCTGAACGATATGAACTATGCGAAATTCGGCGACCCCGAGATCAACGCCAAGATCCAGCAATATGAGATGGCCTTCAGGATGCAGACCGCTGTCCCGGAAGTGACCGACGTGTCCAAGGAGCCCGACGACATCGTCAAGCTCTATGGGCCTGATTGCCTGGTTCCAGGCACCTATGCCTCCAATTGCCTGCTGGCAAGGAAACTTTCAGAAAACGGTGTCCGCTTCGTGCAGCTTTATCACCAGGGATGGGACCAGCACGGCAATCTGCCCAATGAGATGGCCCACCAAGCCAAGGATGTGGACCAGGCATCGGCGGCCCTTATCACCGATCTCAAACAAAGAGGAATGCTGGACGAGACCCTGGTCATCTGGGGAGGGGAATTCGGCAGGACCAACTATTGCCAGGGCAAAATGTCGGTGGACAACTACGGCAGGGACCACCATCCCAAGGCGTTTTCCATATGGATGGCCGGCGGGGGTGTAAAACCGGGAATGGTTTACGGTGAAACAGATGAATTCGGGTACAACATCGTAAAAGACCCCGTACATGTCCATGATTTCCAGGCCACGATGTTGCACCAGCTGGGAATTGACCATGAAAAACTGACCTACAAGCATCTGGGAAGGCGCTTCAGGCTCACCGATGTATCAGGCACTGTGGTCAAGGATATTATAACCTGATCTGCAAGGAAATATGGAACAGCGGAAGGATGGAATCATGGGGTTTTAACCCATTCTTTCCAACATCAATGGAACGGATCCTCCCAATCTCTTCCCCTTCCGTTCCATTATTCCACTATTCCATTTATGCCAAAAAAACGCGAATTTAAAATGTGTCCAATACCATTTCCTTTTGTCTTAATTAAATAACCGAGTATCGCCCTTATAATATGCATTCCGAAAAATTAAAGCTTGTCCTTGAACAGATCCTGTTTTCCGCCCATATCTTTGTTCTGGTGATTCTTTTGGCAGAAAGCAGGCTTTTGATCCCTGCCTGGCTCCAAATGGCGGGTCGGCTGCACCCACTTTTGCTCCACTTCCCCATAGTGGTCCTTTTGCTGGCCGTTGTCATCATTCTTTTCCCCGGCCTGTTGAAAAACAGGGCTGATCAGTTTTATTATGGCCATTTCCTCTTACTGTTGGGTAGCCTTTTTACCGCCGTTACAGTCATTGCCGGATTATTTCTTTCCCTTGAAGGAGGTGAAACGACGGCCACACTTCAAAACCATAAATGGACGGGATTGGCTGTTTTTTGGATTTCTTCCCTCCTTTACTGGTATTATAAGAGGTTGGGAAAACTTACAAGGGTCAAAAAAATACTGGCCTCGCTGATAGGGGTTTTGATCATTGTCACAGGCCACTTCGGTGCTTCCATCACTCATGGAGAAAATTTTATTACCGCACCTTTCTTCAGGACAGAAACCCAACTGGTCAGCCTGGAGGAGGCGGATGTGTTTGACCATGTGATCATGCCCATCCTGGAGAACAAATGTACCAGCTGCCACAAGGCTTCCAAACAAAAAGGCGAACTCCGACTGGATGGGGCCGAATATATTATTAAGGGTGGGGAATCCGGTCCGGCTGTTGTAGCCGGGGACCTGGAGGAAAGTCTGATGGCCCACCGTATCATGCTTCCCGAAGAAGATGAGGAACATATGCCCCCCGAAGGCAAACCGCAATTGTCAGAGGAAGAAAAAGAACTGATCACTGCCTGGATTTCCAGTGGGGGGGATTTCGAGAAAAAGGTATTGGCTTATGATTCAGAGGAACCCATTTTCCAACTGGCCAGCCAAAAGTTTGAAAATGTCCCCCGTGCCTATACATTTGAAGCGGCTTCCCCTGAAAAAATCAGGTCCCTGAACAGCTTCTACCGCAAGGTCCTTTCCCTGGGGGCGGACTCACCTGCCCTTTCGGTAAGTTATTTCAGCCGGCAGAACTTTGAGATATCCTCGCTGGAGGAACTTTTTGACGTGGCCGAACAGGTCGTCACCCTCAACCTGAACAACATGCCCGTGGAAGACGGCGACCTGGAACTGTTGTCCTCCTTTCCCAACCTCGAAAAGCTTTACCTGAACTTTGCCGACATCCGGGGGGAGGGCATAGGACACCTGGCCTCCCTTGAAAACCTCAGGATCCTTTCCCTGACCGGAAATGTACTTGACGAAACAGCGGTCGGGTCACTAAAGGAACTGAAAGGGCTGAACAAACTGTACCTCTGGAACACAGGGTTGGGGGAAGACCAGATCTCCTCCCTACGGGAGAGTCTGCCACAGGCCCTTATCGAAACCGGCTATACCGATGATGGCACCGTCTACCAGCTGAACCCGCCGACCGTGAAGTTTGATGAGGCGTTCTTCAGGAACCAGGCCGAGGTGGAGATCCTCCATTCCATAAAAAGCACCTCCATCCACTACACCCTGGACGGCTCCTATCCCGACAGCAGCAATTTCATTTTGTACAAAGAGCCCATTGTCATCGACAGCAACACGGTCCTGAGGGCCAGGGCTTTCGCCGATGGATGGACGGGAAGTGCCGAGGCCGGTGCCGAGTTCATTAAGGCGGGGGTGCGGCCCGTCTCCTATGTCCTGAAACATCCGCCGGAGGACAGGTACAAAGGGGACCTTGTCAACAGCCTGTTCGACGGGGAAAAGGGCATCACCGATGTGTGGTCCCTGAGCTGGCTGGGCTTTATCCATACGCCACTGGAAGTGGAGATGGAATTCGCCGGCCCCCAGGATATCAGCAGCCTTGAACTGAGTATCTGGAGCAATACAGGAGCACGTTTTTTCCCGCCCAAAGAGGTGGAAATCTGGACGGCCAAAGAAGGAGGTTCATGGGAGATGGTCCATCAGTCCACTCCGGAGCAGCCGGTAAAGGGGGAACCCAATGCCCTAAAGAGGGTTCCTATAACCTTTAAAGCGGATGGGGTGGAAAAAATGAGGCTTGTCGCCAGGCCTGTCGGTTCCCTGCCCGGCTGGCACGGGGCCGCAGGGGAAAAGGCCAGGATTATGATCGATGAGGTGGTGATCAATTGAGTAGATCATGAAGGACATTAGGGTATTTTTGTTCCTATTGTTGGTTAACCTTTCTCTCATAGCCTGCGATGAAGCTCCAGAAGGAAATAACAGCAGCACTAAAAGGCCTGCCAAGGATTATATCCGGAAAATTCCCGGGGAAAATGACACCATTCCGGAAGAAGTGGCCCAAAAAGGAGAAGTGCTTATTGCCTATTCGGATTGCTATACCTGTCATACCAGGGAGAAAAGGGCCAAAGGTCCTTCTTTCAAAGATATTGCTCAAAGATATCCTGTCAAAAATGCCTACATTGAAATGTTGGCCCATCGGGTAATTGCCGGGGGGAGTGGTTCTTGGGGAAGTCCCGTTATGGATCCACATCCCCAGCTCAGCCATGAAAAAGCAAAAATAATGGTCACCTATATCCTCTCCCTGAAGGATTAAATAAAGGTCGTCATAAAATGTATCAGGAATATTTTTCTTTCTCATTATAAAATAAAAAAACTAATGAAAAACTTCAACAGTAGTTAAAACAACCAGCATTCCCAAGAGGGGAAGCCTGGCTTCTTATTTACCTCTCCATGCTCTGGCTAGTGCCAGACAGCCCCTATAGGTAAAAATTCTGATAAATAACCCATAATTATTCTGACATGAAATCGAGCATGAGAAAGATTCTCACACAGGGGGATAATTATTTCAGCGAGATTCCATCCTGCTTAGGCGGGACAAGTCATGCCCATTGAAAATCAAATTATACACATATGAAACGTAAACTAATACGAAAATTAATTTGCATGTCCAAGTATGCCTTGTTTGGCGTTTTGGTTCAATGCTGGTTTAGCAGCGTGCTGTTGGCAAGCGATATTCCTGCTGTTGCGATATCAGGTACCGTCACCTCTCAGGCAGATGGAGAGACTTTGCCAGGAGTCACCGTGGTAGTAAAAGGTACCGGCACAGGTACAGTTACCGATTTGGATGGTCAATATAATATTGACGTGCCCAATGAAGATGATGTTTTGGTGTTTTCATCTATTGGATATATCACCCAGGAATTGCCTGTGAACGGAAGATCTGTCATAGATGTGGCCTTGGCCGAAGATGTGAAGGCTTTGGATGAAGTGGTAGTGGTAGGATATGGTACACAGCGAAAATCTGATTTAACAGGTGCGGTAGCCAGTATCAAAGCCGAGAAATTATTGGATCGCCAGTCTTTCAGTGTCAGTCAAGCTTTACAGGGCCGTCTCCCCGGGGTAGATGTATATGCCAATACGGCAGCACCGGGAGCACCTGCAAAGATCCGTATCCGTGGCATCAATTCCATCAATTCAGGTGTGGATCCATTATTTGTAGTGGACGGGGTGATCGGTGTAAACGCCAATTATTTGGACCCCAATAATATTGAATCAGTAGAAGTTCTTAAAGATGCTTCTTCTACCGCCATTTATGGTGCCCGTGGGGCCAACGGGGTGATCATCATCACCACTAAACGGGGATTGGAAGGGAAATCAACGGTATCTTATGATGGTTTCACTTCCTATAGCGTACCTTCTAAAAGAATTCCTGCGCTGGATGCAAATGAGTTTATGGAGGTTTATAATCTGGCATTCGCCAATGCGGAAAAATACGATCCTGCCGGATTTGCCGAAGGGAGATATCAGCCGAACCAAGTAGAGGACTTTCCCCAACTGTTTGATGAAAACGGAAATCCCAGGTACAATACCAATTGGGAGGAATTAATTTATCAACCGGCCTGGTCGCAAAACCATCACATAAACATACAAGGAGGGGCTGAAAAGACCGTATATAGCGTATCGGTGGGGTTTTCTGATGAGGCTGGTATTATGCGGAACTCCTATAACAAACGTGGTAATATCCGGTTTACCCTGGACAATCAGGTAAAAAACTGGCTCCGCGTAGGGGGCTCCATGACCGGCGTATTAAACCAACAGCGCGTGGTGGATGATAACTCGGGAGCGCTTAACGTACCTAGGATGGTGATGGAAGCTGTTCCGATTATTCCGGTAAGATTTCCTGACGGAAGTTGGGGAAGCAATGCGAACTGGCCTGGTATGGAAGGTGGAGAGAACCCTGTGCGCCTCACTGAGGAAAGAGAAAGGATCAACAACAGAAGGGAAATATTAGGCGATTTCTATGTGCACATCGACATTACCCCCGATCTGAATTTTAAAACCAGTCTGGGCTACGATCTTACTTCATTTAAAAACAACCATTACTCCGGAAGGGATCTCAACGGCTTTTCAGCTAACCAGAGGGGTTATGCAGACATTAGTGCGGGTAACTCCATCTATTGGCAAAGTGAAAACTACTTTACTTATAACAAGGATTTGTTCACAAATCACAAATTGGAAGGGCTTTTGGGCTTTTCCTGGCAGGAATCTTATAACGAGAACGTATTTGCTTCAGCAGAAAACTTTATTGACGATTTTTACGGATGGCATAACCTGGGTGTAGGCAATGTTCGAAGTGGCATTGGCTCAGGAGATAACAGATGGGCGCTCAACTCCTATTTCGGAAGGGTGAATTATAATATTGCGGATAAGTATATTTTCACGGCAACCGGACGATTGGATGGATCTTCCAAATTTGGTGCAAACAACCGTTTTGCCTTCTTCCCCTCTGTAGGTGCTGCCTGGCGGGTATCAGAAGAAGATTTTTTCAATGCCAGCACTATCAGCAACCTGAAACTCCGTGCAAGTGCCGGCTCTACCGGTAACCAGGAAATAGGATCTTTCGCTTCCCTGCAGTTTCTTGGAACAGAAACCATATTGCTGGACGGGGAGAGACAGACTGGCCTTACCCGTACCAGCTTTGGAAATCCGGACTTGAAGTGGGAAGTTACCAATCAGTATGATTTGGGTATAGAGTTAGGATTAATGGATGACCGCTTTACTTTTGAAGCGGATATTTATTATA
>JBBDSC010000163.1:0-4577 GCA_040905145.1 Anditalea sp. | reverse complement strand
TTAAGTTATTTCTATTGATGCACTTGTAATGATCCATTCAGGTTTGTATAAATATTTAGGTTTGCTCCATTGGATGAATTGATCTCAATGTTATAACAATCCGCTTTTGCTCCTGAAATTTCAGGTTGGTTGGACGTACCACCCGGAATATATACAGGAGAAGTACTTGTTGGAACAGATGCTTTATCCCAGTTACAGGGCTCAAACCAATCTGAATTGACAGCTCCTGTCCAGCCCCAGATGCCAGGGGTGCCGCCTCCACCACCGCTTCCCCCATCGGTAAATTCCGCAATAAAATCAGTTGTAGTTCCGCTATCTTTAAGGCTATAATAATAGGCTCCACCACCTGGGTCAAGGGTTGGGACAGAATAGGTATTCACTGTGCTAAATATTGTGAAAGAGCCACCACATGCAGCTCCTTTAACACCAAAGCCTCCGGCACTCATATAAGTCTGATTGCCAAAATAACTGGCCCATTGTCTTACACCTGAATTGTTAAACTGCAAAACAACCATTGCGTAATCTCCTGTGTAGGAAGATTGGTTGTAACTACCGCTCTTACTTTGAATTGGAAAGTTGTTATTCCTGGTAATACCCGATAAATAAACATTGTCTCCGCCATCAATGCCCAGTCCGTATAATTGGGTTCCATCACTCGTGCCGTCTCCGCCATAATATGTTGACCAATTCAAAACACCTCCATTGGTGAATTTAACTATTACCCCATCAGTATGGTAGCTGCCCCCATACGACAAAGAAGATTGATAATAAGCACCTCCTCCCGGGTTGTAAAGGGGAAAATCAATCGTATTAACCCTTCCGGCAATAAATACATTTCCACTTCCATCTGTCTCCACGTCATAAAAATCCTGCCAGGTAACACTGCTTCCACTTCCATCATAATTGTGCCGTGTCTCCCCACCAAAAAGCGTAGACCAGGTAATTTGCAAAGAAGTATTAAATTTAAAAATTACGCATTTTCTACCATTATTTGTTCCGGTATTGTTATTGTCTTGATAAGCACCTCCGCCCGGATCTACAGTATTATAAATTGAAGGACTACCCCCATTGAATTCCTGTCCGGCAGTTCCTACAAAGAATATGTTATTGCTGTTATCAACTGTCATGGCATATCCACTATTATAAGTTTCAGCCTCTCCCTCAGAAATATAAGTACACCATTGTAAAGCATCAGAACTGGAAAACCGCCCAATTACAGGCACCTGATCTTCTATCGGTGATGATTTGTAATAGGCACTTCCACCAGGATTTGCCAGCGGTATTGGGTCTCTGTAATTTACCGGTGTATATGCTTGTCCACCTATTAGCAGTCTATTGCTTTGATCAATGTAAACACAATTTAAATCTAAACCTGAACTACCCCCATTCACAGAGCTGTGAAAGCAAGTAGCCCATAATCTTTGGCCCGAGGAAGAAAACTTGAGGATAAAATCACGACCATTACCAATATTGGATTCATAATAAGCACCTCCACCAGGATTATACAAAGGAAAAGTATTGGTTCCACTATAGGGGTAACTTAAACTTCCAATAATGTATATATTGTCATTCTGATTGATAGTTAAAGCATTGTTAGAAAATGCAGCTCTTGCACTTTGACTGCCAGAATAATAGGTTGCCCAGACAATCTGGCGGTCCGAATTAAATTTCATAATGACCATTTGCAAACCATTAGCTCCAGGAGTAGTTTGGTAATAAGCATTTCCACCGGGGTTTATCAGTGGAAAATTATCGTTGTTGTATGTGTTCACCACTACAAACATATTTCCGTTGGAATCCCATACAGGGTTTGAATAGGTAAAAGCTGCACTGGTAGATCCATCGTGAAAATAGGTGCTCCATTCCAAAGCCGGATCAATTGTTAAAGCTTTGCTTTTGTCATAACTGCCAATTTTAAACATTAATGTATCATTAGAAACAGTAAAAGCTGATTCTATTTCTTTACCATTTTGGAAACTTTCCGGTGCTTTTTCTACGATTGTACCCGGTAAAATTTCAACTATTGCATTTCCATTATCTGCTATAGTAATATTTTCATGGCCTTCATAAAGAATTTTAATTTGCTGTGGATCAGCATTGGGTGAGACTTCAAAATCATACTTCAAATACCCTTTTGAACTGTGAAAAACCAAGTCTATACCAGGATATACATTGTTATAACGAATTCTCCCATATAAATTTGCTTCAGCTCCATCTGGAACAACAGGGCTGAAATATTGATATTTTGATTGCTGAACAGCTTCCCCCTCAGGTTTTTCAAGTTTCGCTCCGAGAAAATGCAAGTCAATGCGATAAGCTTCAGTTTTAATTTCGGTTAATTCTTTATCAGCTCCATTTCTTCTAATATTATCCCACTCTCTGTCAGTAAATGGATCTGGCAACTTGCCGGCTTCAATCATATCCAATTTTGAAGCTTCGGTTTTTTTAAAATAATACACCACACCTTCATCAGTAAAAAAAACATTGACTCCCGGAAATTGAGCTACAAAATGTACATCATCCCGATATTCTCCAGACTCATCAGTTATTTGACCTTTGTTTTCAATAAAACTTGTAGGTCTATCAAATAAGTTTTCAGTGCTACCTTGAGATAAATTAGTATTTGATGCTAAAGAAGAAGCAACTGAAGTAATAAAAATAAATGAAATCAAAAAGTAAAACTTCTTCATAGCAGTGGGTTTTTATAGGCTGGATTGATTTGTTAGTTTAATTTACAAACTCTTCATTCCTTTTAGAAACCATTTTAATCAATTTAACACGTTTTCTAAAATTGATTTATATCAGTGGAATAGCTTAATTTAGTTGTAAATCTATATTTTCAACACGATGTTAAGGCAAGGAAAAACGGCTCTTTTTGAATTAATAGACAAGCTCGATAAAAATGAAAAACGCTATCTGACCCTTCATTTGGGCAATTCCGTATCAGGTTATAATATTTACTACAAACTTTTTAGGGCAGTAAGCGATAAAAATATTAAAGACAACAAAACAGTGTTGGAAACATTACCGGAAATCAAAGCTGCACAACTCCCCAATTTAAAAACCTACCTGTACCATCAAATACTCAAGCTGCTTAAGCAATACCAAAGCAACAAGGATATTGAAAGCGAAATGCACGATATGCTTGAGTTTATCAGGACTTTGTACAACAAAGGCCTGACCGCACAATGCCGGGTGATATTGAAAAATGCCATAGCACTGTGTGAAAAGCACGAACTGTATTTATACAGAAGTCTTTTGAGTGAATGGGAAATGCGACTGCAAATTTCAAGGATAGAGCAACAAAGAAAACAACTGGATATAGAGACCGAAACCGAAAAAGCGAGAAATATTTTCAGGCAAAAAAAGGAAGCTATGAAAAACTATTCCGCAATAGCCGCCATGGAATTATTACAGCAGGAGGTTTTTATACACATCAGGGAAGACCGCTTTTCGCGCAAACCCCTGCAAATCCAAAAGATAGAAAGTCTGATTGAGGAGAAGGCACTTTTATCCAAAAAACCCGCCTCTTTTAAAAGTTTTAAAACCGGATTTCTGTACCACAATTCCCTTGCAATATACCATATCACTGCCGGACATTACCAGCAATCATACACACATTTTAGGGCTGTGCTCGACCTGTTTGAGCGCTTTCCCTTTGCTCGGAAAAACGACCCCGGCCAATGGAGCGCAGCATTGTATAATTTCATTCTTAATTGCATGCGCATCTACCGCTTTGATGAACATTATTACAAAGCCATGCAACAATATGAATCGCTGCTTTCCGGCAAAAGCTCTCCTGCTGCTTTATACTGTCTGCAATTGGTGTATTACAGTACCAGAGGTGAGTTTTCGGCAGGGCTGCCAATGGCCAAAAACATTGAAAGCAAGATCAGGAAAGGTATTTCACACGACAGTGTCTTTATCAAATTGGACCTCTATTTTGACCTGATGTACATCTATTTCGGTTCGGGCAACTACGAAGCAGCTTTGACCTGGCTCAACAAAATCCTGATTGACAAAGCAGCGAATAAAGTTACTGACCTCTATAGCGTTTGCCTTTTAATACAACTGGTCCTGCATTATGAATTGAAAAACACACTTATTCTGGATTCGCTATTGCGCTCTGCACAAAGATTTTTAAAACAGAAATCAAGGAAATACCGCTTTGAAGCTATTTTTTTAAGCCACATGGCGCAGCTGGCGAATGTTGAGGATGAAAAAGCAAGGAGACAATGTTTGAAATCACTTCATAAGGCAATTAAAAAACTGGAACAAGACCCCTATGAAAGCCGGATATTCGAGTACCTCGATTTCCCACTATGGGTCAAAAGCAAGATCAAAAAAGACAGCTTTGAGCAATTGGCACAGAAACAATACAGCAAATTATCCAGGCAAAAAATCGCAGACTAATCAGAGATAATGACTTTTCTAACAATATCTATTCCACTCTATCCGTAGCGCCCTCGCTACGGATTATTAAAATTCCATGATAATAAGAAGACTTCCAAAGTCTCAAAGACTTGGGATAAACCCAAATTAGGATTTTGTGATACCTGCCCGGCTATAATCAATCA
>JBBDSC010000162.1:0-26908 GCA_040905145.1 Anditalea sp. | reverse complement strand
TTTCTATCCCAGAAACATCGGTTTTATCATTTTTCCAGCGTTAATGGCTTACTTTGCCTGGAAGAATAAATTATCAACAGGTAAAATCGCTTTTATTGTTGGAGCAACCCTTGTTGGTTTGGTTTATATCAATTCCCTTCCTGATGTCCAGAAAAGTGACACCTTAATTTTATCGTGCCTTCATTTATTTTTATTTCTATGGTTGATATTAGGTTTTGCTTTTGTTGGTGAGACACGGAAAAACGATGAGAAACGATTGAGTTATTTAAAGTATATCGGTGACCTTTTAGTCATTACAGCGCTCATTCTGATAGCGGGTGCAATTATGAGCGGAATAACCATTGGTCTTTTCTCTTTGATCGGCTATAATATTGAAGAGTTTTATGTTGAGTATGTGGTAGTTTTCGGGCTTCCCGCTGCACCCATAATAGGCACTTACCTTACCCAGACAAATCCGCAGTTAGTAGGTAAAGTTTCACCGGTAATTGCCAAAATATTCAGCCCGCTGGTATTAGTGATGCTGGTAATTTATCTGGTAGCCATGGTTTATTCAGGGAAAGACCCTTATAACGACCGGGAGTTTTTACTGATTTTTAATGGGTTATTAATTGGCGTTATGGCCATCATTTTCTTTTCTGTTGCCGAAACATCTAAGACAACTAAAAGTCAGACGGAAATTTGGGTTCTTTTTCTCCTATCTGTTGTAACCATAATTGTTAATGGCATTGCGCTTTCTGCCATCTTGTTCCGGATATCGGAATATGGAATTACGCCTAACAGAGCCGCGGTTCTGGGTGGCAATGTATTAATTTTAATTAATCTGCTCTTAGTCACTGCGCAACTTTTTGGGGTACTTTCAAAGAAGGTGGACATAACCGGAGTCGGAAAAGCCATTGTCTACTACCTGCCCATTTACTTCTTATGGACAATTATCGTAATCTTTATATTTCCGTTAATATTTGGGTTTAAATAAAGAAATAGATCAAAATCAATGCCTATTATCATTTTACTTTTTACGCTTGAATTAGCTCTGCTAAAGGCCAGCAGATTTTAATTTATTTTCTTATCCAAAAACTTTGAATAACACGCTCCAATTCAATTTTTCCAGAATTCATCTTGGCATCTACTTTACCGATTGGGTCAAAAACTTTTAATGTGCCTGATAAACCTTCCATAATTATATTTCCTTGAACCCTCTTGAATTCAATATTTGCAGAAGAAGAATTTGCGCTTACTGCCCTATTAGGTCTTGACCTGATATATTTCCAGCGAGCCTATTTCCATCAAAGAAAAGACGATCACAAAAAAAGCCCCTAAGGGCTTTTTATTAATCTTTAGTCTGGTTTCCAGAGCTTCTAAGGAGTTTCTACCTGGTGTATTTGAAGTATGAACCAGTCTAGGTAAGGATTTTCCAAAATATAGAATACTATTCCTCTTCAACAACGATAGATGCCAAAGCATATGCACTGGCATTAAAATACCCCACAACCGGTATGGCTTTAAGGTTACAAATCCCTAACATACGTCCATTCTAAAAGGCGGTATAACTTCTTTTACTTAGGCCATAAAGTCAATATGAGTCAAAGATTGATTTTTCCTGGATGACAAATTTCAGGTTTGGCATAACTAGAGCTTACGCCCTTTCAGGGCTTGGGTGATTTTGGCCTCTTTATTTTATTGCCGGATTTTAACAGGCCGATCTGTCTCTTCCACGATCTTTTTTCTGATCACGAAATCGCCAAAATATTCCTGCTCTTCCCTTTCCTGTGCGTAAGCGGCTATGATCGGTTCAAGTGCTTCCAGTATA
Source organism: Anditalea sp. (assembly GCA_040905145.1). GTDB lineage: Bacteria > Bacteroidota > Bacteroidia > Cytophagales > Cyclobacteriaceae > DATGMS01. The sequence goes on along the minus strand of JBBDSC010000162.1, from coordinate 25,101 downwards.
TCCTCTTCGGAAAGCATTTCTTTGTACAGGGAATTCAAGCGGTCTCCGTTATGGCTTGCCCCCAGATAAAGATTATACCTTCCTACGGCACGGCCTACAAACCCAATCTCCCCCAGAGATGACCTGGCACAGCCATTAGGGCAGCCCGTCATTCTTATGCTGATTTCATCAGTTGCCAAACCGTTTTTTCTCATGATAACATCAAGCTTGTCGATTAAGGAAGGTAAATAGCGTTCCGATTCCGCAAAGGCAAGGCCACAGGTATTGAGGGCCACACAGGCCATAGAGCTGAGCCGGAGACCGGTTAACCTCGGATTGTTCAGCACCCCATATTTCGCTAAAATACATTCTATCGTTTCTTTTTCCCCTTCATGCACATTGCCTATAATAAGATTTTGATTCCCCGTAAGGCGAAATTCTCCATTGAGCAAAAGCGCCACTTCTTTTAATGCTTTTTTAAGTTGGTAGCCTTTCTCGTCTTTTATCCTGCCATTTTCCACAAAAAGGGTATAGAACCATTTGTCATTCGTCCCTTTAAGCCAACCATATTTATCTCCATTGGTATCAAAATGATAAGAGCGGGGACTTTCAATTTCCCAGCCTAAACGGGTATTCAATTCGTTGACAAACCAATCCAATCCTCTTTTGTCGATGGTATATTTAAGTCTGGCATTTATTCTGTTGACCCGGTTGCCATAATCTCTTTGAATAGCGATCACTGTTTCTGCAGCCTCGATGATCTTATCTTTGGCCACAAACCCAATCACATCTGCCAGGCGCGGATAAGTGGTTTTCTCTCCAAAGGTACTGCCCAGGCCACCGCCCACACAGACATTGAAACCCTTCAATTTGTTGTTTTCTTCGATTGCGATCAAACCCAGGTCATTGGCAAAAACATCAATATCATTTCTTGGGGGAATGGTCAGGGCAATTTTAAATTTACGGGGAAGGTAGGTTTCCTGGTATAAAGGCTCAACATCCGGAGTGCCACTTACCTTTTCCTTATCAAGCCAAATTTCATGGTAGGCCGTTGTTTTAGGTTTAAAGTACTCACTCATCTGAGCAGCCATTGCATACACCTCTTCGTGTATCACTGACTGGTAAGGATTGGGATTGCACATGACATTCCTGTTGACATCGCCGCAGGTAGCAATAGTGCTCAATAAAGCCTCGTTGACAGCTTTTATGGTAGGCTTAAGGCTGCGTTTTAATATGCCATGAAACTGGAAAGATTGCCTGGTGGTCAGTTTAATCGTACCATTCCCATATTTATCCGAAAGCTCATCCAGAACAAGCCATTGATCTGGCTGGGTGATTCCACCGGCAACTCTCACCCTTACCATAAACTGGTATAAAGGTTCCAGTTTCTGCTTTTTTCTTTCACTTTCAAGGTCCCGGTCATACTGCTGATAGGAGCCATGGTATTTGATCAGCTTCACATCATCAGGATGCAAGGCCCCAGTTAGGGGATTTTTTAAACTCTGCTGAATGGTTCCCCGTAGGAAATTGCTTTTGTCCTTTATATATTCATCCTCGGATAATTGCTGGTTTTTCAATTCCTCTTCCCTCATGATCAATTGATGTTAATAAATGTCTGTCTGATAGCGATTGCTTATCTGAAGGTTTTTTAAATATTCCTGGGCTTTTTCGGGGGTAATTCCTCTATGTGTTTGTATGATTTCTTTTAATGTGCTATCAACATCTTTCGCCATTAACTTTGCATCCCCACAAATATAAAAATGTGCGCCATTTTCCAACCAATCATATAGTTCTTTCCCATTCTCCAACATTCTATGCTGTACATAATGCTTTTGCGCTTGATCCCTAGAGAAGGCTACATCTGCTTTTGTTAGTACGCCTTCTTTCAGGTATTGTTGCCATTCTGTCTGATAAAGAAAATCTGTAGTAAAATTCCGATCACCGAAGAAAAGCCAAGATTTTCCTTTATACTCTGCGATCTCACGGTGCTGCATAAAAGCTCTGAAAGGAGCTATTCCTGTCCCGGGGCCAACCATAATAATAGGGGCGTCAGGATCACTTGGAAGTTTAAAGCGGCTGTTTTTATCTACAAAAACTTTTACTTTATCATCGACTTTAAGTCTATCGGCCAGTGTAGCAGAACAAAGTCCTTCTTTATTCCTTCCATAAGCCTGGTACCTTACCACCGACACGAGCAGGTGAACTTCATCTTCCACCGCATCCTGAGAAGAGGCAATGGAATACATTCTTGGGGTATTTTTCCTCAAAACTGCCAATAGGTCGTCTGCCCTAAATTGGTAAGGTACTTCTTTCAATAAATCCAGTATGTCACGTCCTAGGAGATATCCATAAACCTCTTCGTTATCTGAAAGAATATTCTTTAGTCTGGTGCTTTTAGAAAATTCCGCATATTTCGATAAGGTAACACTTGAAAGGCACGTTAATTCATAATCGTAGGTCAGAGCTTCGGTCAATGTCTTTTCGCCGTTATGGCTTTTTACCTGTTCATCACCTGAAAGGTTTGTGGCCTTTAATACCCCTTCTATCAATGAAGGAGGGTTAGCGCCATATACTCCAAGTGCATCGCCAGGTTCATATTGCAATCCGGAACCTTGGAGGTCAAGTTCAAGATGTATAGTTTCTTTTGATGATCCTTTTCCATTCAGGTTGATCTTTTCCAATATTGTCGCCTCAAATGGATTTTTTCTGGAAAAGTTTGGCTGGCTGATTTGAATTGCCCCATTGCTTTTTACTTCAACTGTAGATTTTTCATTCAAAGTCTGACCAAATTCCTGGAGCACCGAATTGTTCCAAGTTTCAGCTTCATCTTCATAATCTACATCGCAATCCACACGAGGAATTATCCTTTGAGCGCCCAATTTTTCAAGCACTGTATCAAAATCTTTTCCCGTCTGGCAAAAATCTACATAGCTACTGTCCCCAAGTGCAAGTACGGCAAATCTTATATGGGAGAGATCAGGCGCTTTTTTGCTATGAAGGAAATGGTATAATTCCTCCGCTTGTACAGGAGGCTCTCCTAAGCCGTGTGTGCTCACCAATACAGCCAGATTGGTAATTTTCTTTAAGTCCCTGGCTTTGAATGAAGCCATATTAGCGACTTCGGTGTCGATACCTTGCGCTTTAGCCAAAGTGGCCAAACTGATTGCTACACTTTCGCAATTTCCTGTATGGCTACCATACAGAATCTTTAATTTTTGTGCCGTAGTCTCCGTGGCAATTTCTGGTGTGCTGACATCAGCTGGCTTTACTGATGTTGTTTGAGAAATGCCCGTAAAATAGCCGGACAACCATTGAAGCTGCCCAGAATCCAATCCAGACAAAGCTTCGTTGAGTTGTACTGCTTGCTTATCAGAAAATGGCCCTCTTTCCAGCCCTTTCTTTAAATCCATTACCCGATTATTTATTAGGTTGAGGTGTATATCTTAAATATGGTTTTACAACACGATGGCCTTTTTGCATATTTATTCACTACTTATTTTCATCTTCAGGTTTTCAATAAATTTTCCCTGGAAAGTTGTTGGTGAAAACTTCAATAAGAGGTTTGGCGTTATTGATCTTTTTCATACTTCAAAGATATACTGGCTCACTGGGATATGCCAATTGTATTAATTGATTTAGAATAACTTTAAGTTATAGTGGTAGGAAGAAAAGTAAGGATATTCGAGGAACTATAGATTTTGCTTTGTGAAGTTGAGCTGTAGCTTTGCCATATGTTTTATGGCTTAATAAAGGAAGATAAAAAGGCCTTTCCCTCTATTGCTAATTCACCAATAAATGATTTAGTTAATAATTAAATATTATGGTTCTGGATCAAGAACCGGATTAAAAGAGAGGGTAATCCGCCTTCCGGGCCAAGTGGCGTGATAAAATAAAAGTTACGATGGATGGGTAACTTTTTTATCTCTATTATTTTGAGTGTTCCATTCTCCAGTTCCTTCAGTATCGCATGTAGTGATAAGAATGCCATGCACTCAGAATGTTGCAGATAAGATTTTATAGCTTCTGTACTTCCCAATTGCATTTCGACGGGCAGATCGGATAGGCGAATGCCCTTTTGCTTTAAAGCATCAGCAATTACTTCCAGGGTCCCAGAACCTGGCTCTCTCAATAATAGGGGTATCTTTTTTAATTCTTCAGGTTTTATTTCTTCCTTTTTAGCCAACGCATTTTTATTGCTGCATACCAGTACGATTTCATCTTTTAGAAAAGGGTTATAATGAATTTCCCTGCGTTTGGATTTCCCCTCAATTACACCCACCTCAATTTTTTTATCCAGCAGGGCTTGTTCAATCTGTTCCGTATTACCACTGAGAAGCTCTACTTTTACCTCCTGATGAATACTGTGAAAACGTGCCAGCAAAGGAGGTAATATATATTGTGTAATGGAAGTACTGGACCCCACATGTAGTACCCCTTTAAAGGCCTGATTTAGCTGGTTTAAATCAAATTCCATTTGCCGATAAATTTCTTGAATGGTTTCGGTATGCTTTAGGAGCACTTCTCCGGCGGGAGAGAGCAGAACTTTATTTCCTCTTCTGTCAAAGAGCGCCAGATTAAACTGGCTTTCCAGTTCCTTTATATGTTTAGTAACCGCTGGTTGGGATATTAGTAGTTCTTCAGCAGCTTTGGTAAAGTTAAGCCGCTTGGCCACGGTGTAAAATACTTTTAAACGGAAATCGAACATATACAATAATAACCATATTTAGAATTTAAACACCTACCAAATGCTTTTTCCTATACTCAAATGCGGTTATTCCTGTCACTTTTTTAAAATGTCGGTAGGGTTGACGAATGCAGAAAACAGTAATCAACGGCACCTTGTGGTGATAAATATTCAACCACCCGCATTCCAATAAGCTAAACGTTCCGAAGAGGTTATTTCCAGGGTATAAAAATTAAATTCCTCTGTTACTTTGCCCTTAAGGAGATAAATGCCCCGGCCAAGCAAGGGCGTTTTTTTGACCTCAGGAGGGAAGTGGACGGTGTCAATCCATTCCCCATCCCTATCGATGAAAGTGCCAAAATTCATCACATCGCCCTTGATAGTCCGGGTGTACTTGACGGTGACCAAATAGCCGATGATCTGAACGGGTTGGCCCACATGCAGTTTCAGGTCTTTGGCTTGGATGGAAGGGACGTTCTGATCCTTGAGCAGTAGGAAAGGAGAGTGCAGGGGAAACTCCAGAATTTCCATTTGATCGATTATTTCCTGCCTGGGATCGATCGGTTCCAAATCCGGCATTTTCATTTCCCGTAGAGTGGATTGACGGAAAAGATGATTGGAAGTGGCGGTGCTAGTCCGCTTATTTATGATAAAATGAGCCTCCCATAGGATCTCTTGCTTGGTTTTGGGGATAAAGCGAAAAGCATCGATGCGGATCAGGATCAAGAGCTGCTCCAGGCTTATCTCCACCCGTGAAATAAAATCGGCGAGATCTTTAAAAACACCTTCCTTTTCACGTTCCTTAATGATTTTATCCACTATTCCTCTTTGGAGAAATTTGAGATGAGCAAAGCCTATATAGACGGTCCTTTCTTTGATATTGGTTAAGTAGTTGCTCTCATTGATATGGGGGGGCTGTAGATCTGCGCCGTTCATTCGAAGTTCATGAAAGTAAAATTCGGTAGAGTAGAAGCCGCCGAAATTATTAATCACCCCGACCATAAATTCCAGGGGAAAATGAGCTTTGAGGTAGAGGCTTTGATAGCTTTCCACAGCAAAGGAAGCAGAGTGGCCTTTAGCAAAGGAATAACCTGCAAAGCTTTCTATTTGATACCAGACTTCTTTGGTGATTTTTTCCTCTCGTCCTTTCTCCAGGGCTTTATGAAAAAAGCTTTTCTTTATTTTCTGAAATTCTCCCTTAGATCTGAATTTACCGCTCATGCCCCTTCTCAACACATCGGCTTCATCAAATGACAATCCTGCAAAGTAGTGGGCCACTTTGATGACATCTTCCTGATACACCATAATGCCGTAGGTTTCCGGCATGATTTCATGCAGCACGGAATGCGCCATTTTTCTCCTTTTAGGATCCCTGTGCCTGAGTATATATTCCCTCATCATGCCAGATCTGGCTACTCCCGGTCTGATGATCGAACTGGCCGCTACCAGTCCTAGGTATTCATCAGCTTTTAATTTTGCCAAGAGCATGCGCATGGCAGGGGATTCCACATAAAAAGCACCCATGGTGTGACCACTTCGAAGATGTGCCTTGATCCGTTCGTCTTTTTTGAATTCATTGATACGGTGGATATCAATGGCTATCCCTTGGTTTTCTTGGACAAGGATGATGGTATCCCTGATATGGCCCAAGCCCCGTTGGCTAAGAATGTCAAATTTGTAGAATCCGATTTCCTCTGCTACCACCATGTCAAAATGAGAGGTGGGAAAACCCTTGGGCGGTATATCAGTGGCGGTATAAAAATGAATTGGATCATGGGAAATTAAGATACCCCCAGCGTGAATACTTAAATGATTGGGCATGCCATGTATTAACTGACTGTACTTAAGGATCAGTTTACCGATATTGTCCGGTTGATAATGGCCTGGTTTTGTCACATGTTGGATCAATTCCTCTATTTCGGCTTTTGGTAAACCAAATACTTTGCCCAATTCCCTGATGGCAGAATTGAACTGGAAAGTAGTATAGGTAGCCAGTAAGCTGACGTGGCTTTCACTTTCCGTATCATATTTATTGAAGATGTAGGCAATGATATCATCCCGGTCTTTCCACGAGAAATCAATGTCAAAATCAGGTGGGTTTTGACGGTAAAGGTTGATAAACCTTTCAAAATAAAGATCCAGTTCTAAAGGGTCCACATCGGTAATGTAGAGACAGTAGGCCACGATGCTGTTGGCCCCACTTCCCCTGCCTACATAAAAATAACCCTTTTGCCGGGCATAGTTGACAATGTCATAGTTGATGAGAAAATAGGAGACGAAGTTCTTTACTTGGATGATGGCCAATTCTTTGTTGATGCGGCCTTGTATTGTGCCATCAATAAATCCATAACGTTTTAGTGCGCCCTTATGGGTTTCCTGGAGTAAAAATTTTAAATCTGCCTCCTTAGAGGCTAAAATCATCCGCTTATTTTTTATAGCAAAAAAGTCAAACTCAGCAGAAAACAGGCACTTGTTCAAAAGGTCCCGGGCATTTTGAATCAGCCAGGCTTGGTTGTCACAGCGGGCAAGCATTGCATCCTCACTGTAGAGCTGATCCGAAATATTGGCCTGTTCTTCCTGTGGAAGCTTACTTAGGAGTATGTTTCCATCAATGCTTCTCAGCAACCGATGGATATTGAAGGAAAGCTGTGAAGTGAAAGTGGCCGGCTGCAGCAATACCAGTTTGTTCCGATGTGCTGACCATTTGGAATGTATGATTTTTTGGATCTGAAAAGGGTGTACCCCCAAATATTCGTTTTTTCCAAGAGGGAAATACTTTCCGGTAAAGGGATAAATAATAAAACTGTTTTCAAAGGCAGGGGCTTTTTCCGGGAGAGGGAGGCTTTTGCTTTTGAAATGGGAGAGGTGCTTGTTTAACTCAAAAAGGCCTTGCTGATTCTTTGCCAAGCCTATATATTGTTGCTGCATCCCATTCCTGAAATCAACGCCCACCACTGGATGGATATCTTCTTTTTTGGCCTGGCGAATAAAAGGAAAAATAGCGGAGGTGGAGTTGATATCAGTGAGCGCCAGGCTACCCTGCTTTTTTAATTTAGCCTGTGCTACCAATTCTTCCACTGACAGGGTGCCGTATTTGAAGCTAAAGTAGGTATGGCAGTTGAGATGCATGGCGAAGCTTATGCAGACCGAAAACGATGCCCATCCTTTTAATGATTATCCTTTTTATTATGTTAAAATATCCTTAATTACTTTACCTGATACATCTGTTAACCGGAAATCCCTTCCCTGCGCAAAATAGGTTAGCTTCTCATGGTCCATGCCCAACTGGTTCAGTATGGTAGCCTGAAGATCATGAACGTGTACCCGGTCCTTGACACCATAATATCCTAAATCATCCGTTTCTCCATAGGTCATTCCTCCCTTTACACCACCTCCTGCCATCCACACCGTAAAAGCTTCTGTATGGTGGTCCCTTCCCATGAAAGGCATTACTTTACCACCGCGGTTTTCCTGCATAGGGGTTCGGCCAAATTCACCGCCCCACACTACCAATGTTTCATCCAGCAGCCCTCTTTGCTTCAAATCTTTAATAAGTGCAGCCATGGGCTGGTCTACCTGCTTGCATTTATCCCACAGCCCCCCTTCTATTGAATCGCTCCTGGTGGTGCCGTGAGAGTCCCAGCCCCAATCAAACATCTGCACAAAACGCACACCCTTTTCAACCAACCTTCTGGCCAATAAGCAGTTGTTGGCAAAGGAGGTTTTACCAGGCTCTGTTCCGTACATTTGATGGATATGCTCGGGTTCCTTGGAAATGTCCATCACATCCGGCACGGAGGTCTGCATTCGGAAGGCCATTTCATACTGTGAAATACGGGTCAAGATTTCAGGGTCTCCGATATCCTGGTAATCCTTCTCGTTGATATTATTGATGGCATCAATGGTTTTTCGTCTCATTTTACTGTCCATACCATCCGGGTTGGATACAAATAGGATTGGATCCCCTTCAGATCTACATTGTACACCCTGGTATACCGAAGGAAGAAAACCACTTCCCCAAACACTTTTTCCTGCATCAGGGGTTTTGCCTCCCGAAACCAATACCATGAATCCAGGAAGGTTGTCATTTTCTGAGCCCAAGCCGTAAACTACCCATGAACCCATGCTCGGACGGCCAAGGCGGGGCCCACCTGTTTGTAATAACAACTGGGCAGGAGCATGATTAAACTCATCCGTATGCATGGTTTTAATGAGCGTTGCATCATCCACGACAGAAGAAAAATGGGGAAGCATATCGGAAATTTCCATTCCCGACTCCCCATGCTGTTTAAACTTTGCCTGAGGACCGCACATTTTTGGCACCCCCTTGATAAAAGCAAATTTCTTTCCTTCTAAAAATGATGCGGGACAATCCAAGCCATGTAATTTTTCCAATTCTGGTTTGTAATCAAACAGTTCGAGCTGGGAGGGCGCACCTGCCATGTGCATGTAAATGATCCGTTTGGCTTTGGGTGCAAAATGAGGGAGTTTTGAATCCAAAGAAGTAGCAGCCAACTTTTTTCCCCCATCAGAAGTAGAAAAAGGGTTACATCCTACTAGGGAGCCCAAAGCCGCCGCACCGAGGCCGGAAGCGCATTGCTTGAGGAAGTGGCGGCGGGTTTCGCTTTGTAATCTTCTGTACTGTAATTCCTGATAAATATTCATAGGAATAATTTTATGATTTTGTAATGAATTCATCCAGATTCATGATGGCATTGGCCACTACGGTCAATGAAGCCAATTTGATATCTTCCTTACCTATTAAGGCTTCAGCTGCTTCTGGATTTTTTTCGAAATGATGCAAAACTTCAGAATAAAGCAATTGCAGGTCCTTCATTTTGTCTAAGTCAATTTCCTCTTTGGCCATGGCAATCCGATAGCCCTCGCTGATTTGTTTCTCCACCTGATGCTGATCAGCCTTAACCATACGTAGGGCCAGTCCCAAAGCTGTTTCCATATACACCGGATCATTCAGGGTGACCAAAGCTTGAATGGGTGTATTGGTATCTATACGCCTGGTGACGCAAAATTCTCGGCTTGGACTGTCAAAGGACATCAAAGAGGGATATGGATTGGTTCTTCTCCAAAAGGTGTATAACGCTCTTCGGTATTTGTCTTCCCCAGGACTGGTTATCCACTCCAATCCACTATAGACCACCTGCCATAGGCCTTCCGGCTGGGGCGGCATTACGCTGGGACCATACATTTTATAGCTCAAAAGCCCGCTTACTGCCAATGCCTGGTCACGTATCTGTTCGGCATCCAACCTGACCCTTGGTCCCCGGGCAAGTAGCCGATTATAGGGATCGATGGCAAGCAATTCCGGTGTAAAATCAGAAGATTGCCGATAAGTCGCAGACATTACGATCTGCCTGAGCAGCTTTTTAAGGCTCCATTGATGCTCTTCCATAAACTGGAGGGCAAGCCAATCCAACAATTCTGGATGGGAAGGTGCAAACCCCTGCGAACCAAAATCTTCCAATGTTTCCACGATGCCTGTACCAAACACCTGCGCCCAAATTCTATTGACCATCACCCGGGCCGTCAGTGGATTGTCCTTGCTGACCAGCCATTGCGCCAATCCCAACCGGTTTTTTGGGGCCCCCTCCGGCATTTCATTCCAATCTTCAGGTACCCCAGGCTGGACTTCTTCACCATGGACCATCCAATTACCCCTTTCAAATATATGGGTTTTTCTTTTGTATCCCTCTGGAAGCTCTACCATCACGGGGATTGTGCTTACTCCCTCCTGTTGGTTAAGAAGACTAATAAATTTCTTTTTCACTTCGGGATATCCGGGCTGAATTTTTCCCGGTAACGCCTCATGGAACAAAATCCATTCTATCGTGCACACTGCCCCTTTCTGCCCGGGATCCTTAAAAACGAAGTAGAGGTCACGTTTTCCTGAGGTAGGTTTGACAGGAATGGAAATAGTCTCAAAATTACTTCCTTCTTTATTTTTCTTTATCCGCCAACTGCCTAACTGCTCGCCTTCCGGATGATCCATTCTGATCTCTACCAAGCCAGTACTTTTATTGGCCCTATACCTGATGAATAGGCTATTTTCTCCTTTAAGGAGAACATCCTTTATTCGGGCCTGTCCGCCATCTTCAACCAGCAGATAATTTGGGCCATCTGTGATGACCCCGTTTTTTATTTCGTCAAAAGAATGGGGATGAATTTTAGGCTCAGTTAACCTGATTAGATGGGTATAATAGGCCACTTTTTCCTCTTCCACAGGAGATTGGTCCTTGACCCAGTTCTTTATTTCTTCCAAATCTTGCCTTTCTTCCTCATGGTTAAAAGTTATCAGTTTAGGAGTTTCACTAGCCACATCTTCATCAGCGGTATTGTTGAAAAAAGCATAGGATTTGAAAAAATCCTTATGGCGGATCGCATCGTAAGGATGGCTGTGGCATTGTACGCATTCCATTGTGGTGCCCTGTAGGACTGACCAGGTGGTGTTTACCCGATCGATAAGGGCTGCCACCCGAAATTCTTCATTGTCCGTTCCTCCCTCATCGTTGGTCATGGTATTGCGGTGAAAGGCAGTAGCGATCAAATGATCGTCTGTAGGATTGGGTAATAAATCTCCGGCCAGTTGCTTTGTTATAAACTCGTCATAGGGCATGTCTTTATTAAAAGCATGGATTAGCCAGTCCCTGTACTTCCAGATTTTTCTCTCCGCATCTTTTTCATAGCCTTTAGAGTCGGCATAACGGGCCAGATCCATCCACATAGAAGTCCACCTTTCCCCATAATGTGGCGACGATAATAAGGTATCCACTACTTTTTCATAGGCATCAGGGCTCTCATCATCAAGAAAGTTTTGAAGTTCGTTTTGTGTAGGTGGTATACCTATTAAATCGAGGTATACTCTCCTCAGCAAGATAGCTTTACCAGCTTCGGCAGAAGGTTCCAGATCCGATGCTTTCATTTTATGAAGAACAAACTGATCTATTGCATTGTTTTCCCAAGCTGAAGAAGGGGAGGGGGGCACCACCTCCTCAGGTTTTATATAGGCCCAATGGTCTTGCCACTGGGCTCCCTGCTCGATCCATGTGGTGAGCAGTTCAATCTCTTTGTCAGAGAGGGGATCCTCTTCAAGGGGCATGCGTACTTCCGGGTCATGATGCCGGATGCGACGGATCATTTCGCTCTTATCGGGACTTCCCGCGACTATGGCTGGTTTACCTGACTCATTGGGAGCAAACGCTTCGTCTGGAAATAAAAGACTGAATCCACCGGATTGCTTCACGCCCCCATGACAAACAATGCAGTTTTTATTCAAAATCGGACGGATATCCCTGTTGAATTCAATCTGGTCTCCTATAAATAGCTGGGGAAAATAGGTTTGTTTAATCTCTGGCGAAACCGCATATAGTCCCCAGATAACCAGCAGCCCGAAAAGCCCCAGAACCAGCAATGGTACACCTGCCCTTTTTGTCCAAATATTCATATATCAAAATTTAAACACACACCTCTCTCTGGCAAAGGTAATAAATATAAAACTTGAAATCCCGTTTTCGATTTATTAACAATGCAAATCATCTAATTTTCCCAGTATATAGGATTTGTCGCTATTGATTTTACCTCCTTTTCAAGAAGTAGTTTATCCGGATCAAATTTATTGATTTTTTCATCAGTTGTACTCCAGCCCCAAGTTATTTTCTATCAAAACCCGCCACTTTATACCTTTTTTAATTTGTTTTTCCCCATCTTCTCCAATAAAACCTTTACTGCCATTTCGGAAAAAAACTTTTCATTGATATGGGCATTTACCTCCAGGATTTTTACGGATTCACTGGCATGCTTTTTTATCGTTTCAAATAATTCCAGGTTGGTTTCAGGTTGATAAAAAATTCCGCCTTCAGCATCTATTTGGGACAAACCTTTAACAGGCAACAAAACCGAAGTGGGCGCAGATGATTGATTCAACTTTTCGGCAAATATTTTTCCCAATTCTATATTTTCCTCTTTATTGGTTCTCATTAGGGTAACGTCCGGGGCCCAACTGTATAGCTCCCGGAATTTAAATTGCTCCGGCACCGTATCCAAATGGGCAAAGTTGACCATATCCAGACAGCCCGGAACCACCACCTGTGGAATCCCCATTTCAGCGGCTGCCGTCAAACGCCCTGGCCCGGCACTGCATATCCCCCCACACAATTCATCTGCCAATTCCGTAGTGGTAATGTCCAAAACAGCATCGAAGCAACCTTCCCGGATCAGCGTTTCCATTGCCCTGCCACCAAGGCCATTGGCATGAAAAGCCAATACTTCATAGCCCTGTTTTTTCAATAATTCCGTACACTGGTCCACACAGGCAGTGGTATTGCCAAACATACTTATTGCAATACTTCCTAGGGTACTTTCATCTTCCTGAATGGTTACATTCGACATGGCAGAGACAGCAGCAGCAGCCTGCCGGATGATGGGTTTGATGATATGGTTCAATCCTGCCACATCCACCACAGATGGCATAAGGGTAATGTCTTTCATTCCCACCTGCCTGGTCAAATCCTTGGCTGCCAAAGTGGAAATACAGAATTTTGGCATGCCTAAAGGTAATGCCTGCATCGCAGCGAGTGCAATATAGGTTCCACCACCCCCACCCATGCCGATAGCTGCCTTAATACTTCCCTGTGACAAAAGCCGGGATATGATGTTACCTGCACCCCTTCCCATTACTTCCACAGCATATCCTCTATCCTCTTTTTGTCTCAGTTGTTCTATGGTATGACCGGCTTCAATAGCTACCAAATCCGATTCAAAATCAACCGGAAAAAGAGAAGTGGATCCCATGACACCCGTGTTGATTGAAACAACGTTTTCTCCATGTGACAAAATGCATTGACGGAGAAAGCTGAAATTTTCTTCCTTGGTATCAAAACACCCAAGCATTAATATAGATTGTTTTTTTTCAATCACCCTTTGTCCATTTAAAATTGTAAAAAACTCCAAAAATAAAACAATTTATATATGCCTTAAAGGAGATTTAAATAAAATGAAATTTATAAGATCTAAACTAAAATATCAAAAACTACTACACGCTCAAGCTTGGGAACCACAAGTTCTTTGACTTTATCATGAACAGGATGGGGAAGGTAATTATCTCTGGATCCAGGGGAATCAAAAGTCATGATAAAACCATGTGTAAAATCTTCATTTAGACCTTCATTTCCATTGTAAGGTCCATATTCCATTTTCAATAATCCAGGGATTTGTCCTACCATTTCTTTCATAGTATGGAAGCATTCTTCTATCTGCCTTTCTGAAATTTCACTTTTGAATTTAAATACTCCAAAATGTCTTACCATCTATAAATTTTGTTTTATTGGGTTATTAATTTAAAGTACGTATATAAGCAAATAAATCAGCAATTTGATCTTCATTATAATGATCAATTAGACCTTTCATCATAAATGAACGACCTCCAAGAAAACCCTGGCTCTTTATCTCTCCTGACTGAATATAAATTTGGCTTCCACCCATAAATGCTATGGTAGTGCCAGATTCGTCTCTTTTCACTAAATATCCTTCAATATTACTCCCGTCTTTTTTGGTTGCCCTATATACGGCATAATTAGACTCGAGAGCTGCATCAGGATCAAGAATTGCGGTAAGAAGCGCTTCGGTTTCACGGTTCGCAGAACCGTCCAGTGCCGGGGCTATGTCCTGCCCCTCATTGCCCACTTTGTGGCACATCAAGCATGTTTGAAACAATACCTTCCCTTTTACAGCATTACCGTCATTACTTTCAACAATAGCCATAAATTCAGCAAGGTTATCTTTAAATGAATTATTTTCCGCTTCCATATTCTTTTTTACTCCTTTTAAAATCTCCGATCCACTGGAATCTGTGGTATTATAACTTTGTATCCGCTCGGCAGAAGATAAATCAAACGCTGAAACGTCAAGAAAATTTTGGACATACAAATGTTTTAATATATCTGAACCTTGTTTGGAACCTGAAAAAAGAGTGATCAGGTCCTTTTTTTGAAAATCGTCAAGCTTGGGTATCCACTCCTCTAATGCTTCCCGGCCCGCAGGAGTATTGACTTTGGAAAGGTTATGCAACGCGACAGATCGGATACTGAAGCCGAAATTTTCATTTTGGAATATCTTGTTAAAAACATCCTGATTGGAATCTGAATCACTCTCCAATGCTTTAATTACAAGCTCCATTGTTTTTTCTGTGGTGTTTTCATTAATCAATGACACAATAGCCTGACGGGAACCTCCTATTTTAAACCGTCCAACAGCATCCAATGCCAGGTCAGTATCCGATACCGAACCATTTTTAAGCAGAGTCCCCACCGGAACCTCTAGTAAGGCAGACAACTCTCTGGATTGGACCCGGGCTTGATTTCGCAGTGCAAACTCAATGTATCTCCCAGCATTAACAGGTTTGTGAACTATGGGTTTAATCTCTTTATAAACCTCTTCATTATCCAACATTTGGGAAATGCTGATGAAGTTGGCTTCGTCCAGTTCAGTGATATCAGACTTTGGCCATAACTTCAGGAAATAAAGTTCCTTCTGTTCTTTTCCCAGTGCCTGGATAGCCCATAACAGGTTTTCTACAGGAACATTATTAGCTGAAGGGGAATTGAGATAAGCTTGAAATTCATCCTGATATTGCTCCAGGGCTTTCCTGGCAAGGAAACGTTCAAATTTTCTTTCATAAGAACCGCCCATTTCATTTTTTGGCAAGTCGGGCTTACAGGCTCGAACAAGTATATCAATAGTGGAAGGATCTGCCGCACCTATTTCTGTTAAAGTGCGAATAACCTGCGATCGAATCATTGGGTTTTTATCTTCAATCAAACCTTGAATTACCTGGGCGATCTCGGTGGGGGACAGAGAAAAGCTTGTTAGGGAACGGACTGCCTCCCGACGAAGATGGTGCTGTGTATCCTGTAACAGCAAAGCCATAAGCTTTGGATTATAATGCTTGATACCTTCCAAGGACCAGAGAGCGTGAATACGGGTGACTTCATCCTGGGATCCATCCGAAGCCAAGGTTACAAGAGCCTGTGCCAATCCCTTGGTTTCTGATAAGGGTCGATCTATAATCTGATGCCAAGCGGCCCTTTTGGCCCAAAGAGAGGGTGATTTGAGATAATCTATCAGATTTTCAGTTTCTACATGGTAGAAATCAGGGATTTCCCTGGGTTGCTGGCTGATGTGACGAATTCGCCAAATCCTCCCGTGGGATTTGTCCCTGTCCGGATGGCTGGTGGGCAGTTCATTGTGTGAAATTATCTTGTTGTACCAATCGGCTATATAAAGGCATCCATCCGGTCCAAACTCCATGTTGACAGGACGGAACCAATCATCCTCAGAAGTCAAAAGGTCCGGTAAATGCTCCGATGTTACACTACCGTCCGGATTCCTTACGATCCTAACAGAATTTATCGAGCTGGTAATTGGGTTGGCAAGTAAAGCAACATCCTTCCACATCTCCGGGAATGATCCCGAAGCGTCCTCCGAAAATGCCAGACCTGAAATGCCCGTTCCACCGACGCGGAATTCGTGAAGTGGCGGCATCCATGGTTGATATGGTCGGATTTTTTCATTACCAATACCAGGAAATCCCGTTCCTGATTCCATTGGCGCAACTGAATAACCAAGGTCATTAGCTTCTGAACCAAACCATTGACCATTTTTACGAAGCTGAAATCCCCAGATATTATTAAGGCCTGAACTCACAATTTCCATTTTTTTACCATCCATTGAGAATTTGGCAATCTTGCTATAATCCATCCTCAATTTTAAATCGCTTTTTAGAGAGGAAACTTCTCCTTTGTTGAGGGCTCCATGACTGAAGTGAATCCAATCCCCCGGTCCCCTGATAAGGGTATGAGACATGGTATGGGTATCGGTGAAACCAAAACCTGTCAGCATGGGGATCCGTTGGTCGGCCTTACCGTCTATATTGGAATCCTTAAGAAAAAAAAGCTCGGAGCCCTGGGCTACATAGGCTCCGTCTCTGTATGGAAGGATACTTTGTGGGATGGCAAGACCGTCAGCCCATACTGTGATTTTTAAAGGAGTTTGGTTATATAGATTGGAAAGTATAAGGATCTTGTCAGTACCTTTCGTTTTTCCCTGGTAAAGATCCAGAATACGTCTGAAGTTGGGATGGTTTTTCTGGGCTTCCTGATCATTCATTAGATCCAATAAATCTCTCCATTGGATATCGGCTATTGGATCAAGCGGGTACATTTCGGCAGTCTGAGTCCAGAGTCTTCCGGAATCATCAAAAGTAAGGTCAATGGGATTGATAATACCGTCCCTTTCACTGGCGACAAGCTCAATTACAAACCCTTCAGGTAAAGTAAATCCTGCAAGTTCTTCTTCGGGTGTGTTGACTTGATTGCGGGTGGAATGGGTTATTTTCTGTGCTGTAACCTCCTGGTGGAAATACATGTTGGTTATCAGCAAAAGAACAAAAAGAATAATATTGGACTTCATATTTTTTTGGATATAAATTAATTTAATCATAGTCATAATTTTGCCCCGGTTATTTTTAAAAATAACCGGGGCCGATGTATTGTTCTTCCTAAATTTTAATTATATCCTTCATTTTGTACATATATTCCTTTGCTGAGGTTCATTTGGGGTTGAGGAATAGGTAAATATTCATGTTTCCCTTTTGTAAAGTGCGCCGCAGATAGATGCACGCGATATTGTCTTTCCTTTTCGAAATAATCATTTAATACTTCGGCAGCAATACCCCAGCGAACTAAATCAGAAAAACGCTCTCCTTCAGTGGCCAATTCGAGCCGACGTTCCCACATTAAGGCTTTAAAAGCAATATCCTTTGACCATTCTGTATTTACTCCAGGTTCATACTCTCGAATATAGTAGTTTGAAAATGGTTCTCCATTTGGATAAAACAATTTATCCATGCTATCCTGGGCACGCCTTCTAATCTGGTTTATAATTGGAAGAGCTTCGTCATGGCGATTTAGTTGAATTAAAGCCTCTGCTTTCCATAACAATACTTCCACATATCGGAATAAATCTTTGTTTTTTGAGTCGCAATCATAAGCATAGCCCTTGGCAAAAGTTTTACTGGGGCTATCCGGGTGCTGTGTGGTCTTCATGGGTGAAAAGGGGCCGTAAGTATCAGGATCCCTCACCCAATTCACAGAATATACAAATCCAAGGTCATATTTAAAGGAATGACCGGGAATCCCTATGGTGTGGTCCAGTCGCGGATCTACAGAATTATTCACAAAATCTTCTGGATTAATCATGGGTGTCTCGTTGAAGGTATCAAACATGGGAAGGCCTGTTTGTGGATCTGTTTTAAAAGCGTTCACCATGTTCTGACTGGGTTGATGGAAGCTGCAACAACCATATCGCGGGGAAGTATTGTAATTAAGGGCTTCTTCCATATTAATATTGCCCATTGGTGTACCATCATTGATGGAATATTGGACCGCAAAAATGGATTCGGAGCCATTGTCATATTCCCAAAGAAAGTTTTGGCTAAAGTCCTCGTATAAAGCATACTGGCCAGAATTGATGACTTCGTCCGTTAATGCAACCACTTCTTCAAGATGTCCAGTATTGATATTGGTCACCTCATGTTGATCGTTTTGTTCATAAGCCTGAAAAAGCCGGGTCTTTGCTAGATAAGCTAATGCTGCATATTTATTAGCTCTTCCAATTTGGGGCTGTGTTGGGGGCAAATTATCCACCGCATATTGAAAATCATCAGCAATTTTTATCCACAATTCTTGATCCGTGAATTCCCTATTGGAGGTGATTTTTATATCCTCTTCGGTCATATCTTCATGGATATAAGGGATCAATTTAAACAAAACTTTTAAGCTGAAGTAGTAATGGGCGCGTAGAAAACGCATTTCAGCCATACGGGTGGTTTTCTCCGGGAATTCCTCCTCTGATAAGTTTTTCAGGTTCCTTAATGCCACGTTGGTTCTTTGAATACAACTATATAATCGGTACCACATTTGATCAGGTCCGGCCACTTCAGGTGTACCGTATGTAAACCCCTCATAAAGATTCCATTGGCCTTGGTCGTTGGTTCCACCGCCACCCTTATAAGCATCGTCAGAACGAACACTTCCCCACATCCATTTGGTGGTATAAGGTGCCGACCAATGTCCAGCAGCTAGGGTCGCATAAGCCGCTACAACTAGTTTTTCTACAGCTTCCGGAGAAGAAAGTTGTTCCTCTGATAAAGTAGCATTAGGATCATAATCCAGAAATGTTGCATCTTCACAAGCACAAATAAGAATACTTGCTATAAATACTGAAATAAAGAATTTATATTTTTTCATGATTATTTTAATTTGATAGTCATTATTAAAATTTTATAATGAAAAGTTTACACCCAAGGTGAACTTAAGTGGCCTTCCGTAAGCATTATTTGGATTTTCAGGATCTGGGCCAGTGAAGGTTTTACTTTTCACCATTACCAGATTTTCACCAATTATAAAAACACGAAAGGTATTAAGGAACTTCAACCTATTGGTATCAAAATTGTAGTTAAGTTCTACATTTCTTATTTTCATATAAGATCCATTTTCAATAAAATAGCTGGAAGTTCGGTATTCATTGTTCTTATTTGATGTAATAAGGGCAGGAATCGTACTATTTGTATTTTGAGGTGTCCAGGCATCAAGGACCCGTGTTCCATAATTAATTCCTGCTCGCGAAAAAATGAAATCCGTATTTCCTTTAGTCGAATTATAAATATTTTTATCCATTTCGCCGTTAAGGAAGAAATTGATGGTCCATCGATTATAGGTTAAATTAAAATTCAACCCATAAATAAGCCCGGGCAGCGTATTTCCCTGAAACTTTTGATCTAAGGCATTGATTACTCCGTCGGAATTTAAATCAGCATACCTTATCCTGCCAATATCTTTACCTGTTTGCTCGGCATGTGCATCTACTTCTTCTCCGTTCTGGAAAAGTCCATCCGCGACATACCCAAACAATGCCCGTTGGGAATGCCCTAAAATAGTTTGTTCTACGTTCCCTGCATAAGCCTTGACAACATCCTCAGGTAAAAAGGTGATTTTATCCTTGAAATGTCCCACATTAGCAGCAATGGCATATTGCAGATCTCCTGTAGAATTTTGGTATTCTAAGGTTAATTCCCATCCTTTATTTTCTACTGTAGCTCCATTGTACCATTTATCTCCGCCTTCTCCAATGGCTCCAAGATAAGGGGGTTGAATTAAAATATCCTTGGATTTTCTGACATAATAATCAATTGAACCTGTAATTTGCATGTCTAGGAATCCAAAATCCAATCCTGCATTGTTTTCTGTTGTAGTCTCCCATTTTAACAGTGGGTTTCCAGCTTTTAACCGACGAAAGCCTGAAGGTAATGTGCCACTGTCCACACCATTAATGTCATAGGAAGTGCTTGAGTCCCATACCCAAGTGTAATCCAAACCATAAAGCGCTTCATAAAGGGCTAAAGCGGCATCATTTCCTATTTCCTGGTTACCTACTATTCCAAATCCATAACGTGGTTTGAGAAAATTAATGAATTGAAGATTATCTTTGATAAAGTCTTCTTGATCTAATCTCCATCCTGCTGAAATAGAAGGGAACGTGCCAAATCTATTTTCCACCCCGAACCGGGAAGAGCCATCGTGTCGTAAAGTAGCCGAGAGCAGATATTTTTCTGAGTAGTTGTAATTAATTTTACCAAAAAAGGATAACAGCTGATATCCTGTTTCTGATCCTGAAACAGTCTGGGTGCCTACTGCGGCATCCATTTGATAATAATTCAGTTCATCTGAAGCAAAATCATCGGCAAAGGTATTCAGCCACTTATCGGTGTTCTTATAAAGTTCTGTCCCTGCCAGAACACTAAAGGAGTGGTTATTGAAAAGTACATTATAATTCAATGTATTGCTTAAACTCCAGTTAAAAGTATTGACCTTATTGATTGTCAAATTACCCACGTCACGATGCATAAATCCTGATTCAAAAGGCCTGTTAATATCCGTCCATGTTGAATTATCGGATTCAATTCCAAGGGTTGATCTAAATTCGAGGTTCTTGGTAAAATCAATTGCCATATAGGCACTTCCCAATATTGTTTCTGTTTTGGTGTTGTCCCAAGAATTAATATGGGAATTCATGACAGGTTGTGGCCAGTCCTCAAATCCTGCTCCCCATGGTCCTCCCCAGCCTCCATCTTCGGTATATACAGGAATGATGGGTTGTGTGGTCAATGCATCGCCCCTCACATGATCCGGATATCTGGTAGATGAGGACAATATTAAAGTCTGACCTATTTCGATGGCATCATTTAAAAATCTATAATGGGAATTAAGGCTTAAATTTATCTTGTTAAAATCATCATTAATAAAAACACCTTTATTCTTATAATGGGTTATCGCCAATCTTGATCCTCCAGCCTGGCCCCCAGTGGATAGGGTGAGTTCATTCCTCAATATTAATCCTGGCCGGGTGACTTCAGCCCACCAATCAGTATCAGCACCGCTTATTCCCAACTCTTCACTGATCCATTCCTTTGGGACTACGCTATTCAAAATGGGATTGCCGTTATTATCATCCCATTCAAAATCGTAAAGTGGATGATCATTTGGATTATTGCCTTCATTAATAAAAGCCTGCCACATGGCCCGTCCTCGTTGCTCTGTATTCAGTACTGGGGTAATGCTTTGGTATTTTTGGGTAGTTATTCTGGAATCAAAGGTAATTTCATTTCGTTCACCTTTTTTTGTTTCAATAATAATAACGCCATTGGATGCCCTCGAACCATATATGGATGATGCGGCGGCATCTTTTAATACCTGAATATTCTCGATACTGCTGGCATCTATGTTATCGATACCGCTCTTGGTGGGTATGCCATCAATAATATAAAGGGGGGAATTGTTTCCAAGGGTACTCAACCCTCTGATAACTATTCCAACACCGGCACCGGGTGCTCCTGAGGTGGTGACATAAGCACTGGGTACTTGACCCTGAAGGGCTTCCAATGGGTTACTGGAAGAACTTCTACGCAAGGATTCAGCTTTAACAACATCAATAGCCCCGGTTAGATCACCCTTTCTTTGCGTTCCATATCCTACCACTACTACCTCATCCAGTGAGGATAAATCTTCCTCTAAAACAATATTTATTATACTTTGACTTCCTACTGTAACCCTTTGGGAGGCAAATCCAATAAATGACACCAATAAAACAGCTCCTTCAGATACTTCCAGGCTAAAATTGCCATCAACATCAGTGGCAGTTCCTGTTGTACTTCCTTCTACAATTACGGTGGCTCCGGGAATGGCATTACCATCTGAATCCGTCACTTTTCCTGTCACCGGCACCAATTCAATATCCATCAGGATCGATTCCTTGCCCTTCAATAAATCTTCAGGATAAACAAATTCATCATCTGTATGAGGTTCCAGGTTTTTGGACAATTCCCGTATTTTCCATTCTGTTTTGTTTAAATTCAAATAAGCCCCATCAATGGGCTTGACATTGAGGTCTTTGCCAATCAATGTGGTTAAAAATAAACATTGAATGATAAAGCCATACAATAGATTTTTGGATACCGTTTTTAATAGGTACAGTAGTTTTCTTTCCATTATTTTGGGTTTGTTTTAAGTTGATTGACTTTTTAAAACTGTATAGATTTTAGCGATGGAGATTTATCCTGTTTTTTTATTTCATAGGCGGCTGAGGTTTTAATGTTACCATTTTCCCATTGACTTTTTATTCCGAGCTCAGGGATTACTGGTTTCCAAGACGGGTAAAGGGTCTAGGCCGAAAAAAGCATTAATAAATAGGTTGCTGCCATTCTTCCCATTTCCACTAATCTTCTATTTTTTTTTCTAGGTTTTTTGGTTTTTTCTTCACCAATCGCAGCATGATGTATTTTTTCCAAAAGCTTACGGTAATGAGCTTCATCCTGAGTAGCATTATAAGAATTATTGTCCCACTGGTTCAACAATATTTCTTCCAATTTCTTTTCCGCATCTGACTGATCCAACCAATGCATCACCTCTTTTCTTTCCTTTGGGGAAGATTGGTTATTTAAAAATTTTATTAGCTTTTCTTCTTTCACTTTTTATGTTTCTTTTAAGTAATACACATTACCCCATCTATTTACTTAAAGAAAAATTATTTTTTTGAATTAATCATTAATTCGAACTCAGGATACTGGAATTTTGGTGACCATGCAATTTTTTTGTCCCCGTTGGTGTTTTTATCGTGAAATCGTTAGCTTTAGGCATGAAAAATGAAGATAAGATCGTAGAACTGCTTTCCGAACTACTTATCAGACAGGATAAGTTTGAAACTGCTTTAAATAAACTAGGATCAGGTTTGGAAAGGCTAGGATCAGGTTTGGAAAGGCTAGGATCAGGTTTGGAAAGGCTAGAATCAGGTTTGGAAAGACTAGAATCAGGTTTGGATAAATTGGCCAACTCCCAGGAAAGGTTGATTGCTATCCAGGAAAGACAGGAAAAGATATTGATCAATATCCTGGAAGTATTAGCCGATGACGTGCCAAAATTTGATGAACTGATCGAAATGGAACAGCTCGAAGGTGGAAAAAAGGTGGTCCTTAGGAAATCCAGGTAGCCTATGATCATTTGGGTATCAAAATCTTGCCGGAATATTTAAAAAATTTGAAGATTTTCTATCAACAATAAAAAGCAATCAGGAGAGTGCCCCATATAGAGGCCTTATGCATCAGTTTCCCTCTTAAATATTTGACGGACAAATAGATGTGATGTTCAACGGTCCTTTTGGAAAGGCTCAATTTGACGGCAATTTCTGTATTCGTCAGGCCCTCCATTTTACTTAAAGTAAAAACTTCTTGTTGCACCTTCGGAAGGCTTGCAATTATCCCAATAGCAGTATTTTCCAACTCTTTATAGGAAAGGTTTTCCAAAACATTGTCTTCCCTTGGAAACCGTTCGTCTGGTATATCCTCCAGCTGACAAGTTTTTTTCTTGTCCCGAATATGATTGAAAAGATGATTTTTTACGGATTGAAAAAGATAGGATTTAAAATTTTTCAATTCATCCATGGATTTTCTTTTTTCCCAGATTTTGATAAAAATTTCCTGAACGGCCTCTTCTGCCTCTTGCTCATCCAATATAAAAGTCCTTGCAAAAGCCATTAATCGCGGAACATACCTATAATACAATTCATCAAAGGCTTTTATTTCTCCTTGCCGAAGCAAAAGGACCAATTCTTTTTCCGGATATTTTATTAACAGCCTCATTTTTGTTTATATTCTAAACATACTCATATTAACAATAAAAACAATGTTTTTTGAAGTTTAATGTAATAATGGGGAGATAGGGAAGGGGTTTGATAAAAAAAGGTTTTACTTATCCGTGTTCAACCCCTACAGGATTACCTGGGAACCAGGTTGGATTTTCCCTGTGCTTAAAAATAATCTAATGGTTTAGGTTCGAGATAAATACTCCCATTAAAGAGAATTGAAATGATTCAGGACAAAATATCCTTGACCACATGTCCTGCTACATCGGTAAGTCTGAACCTCCTGCCCAAATGTTTATATATCAATTTTTCATGATCCAACCCTAATTGGTGCAAAACGGTGGCCTGAAAATCATGCACGTGTACGGGATCTTTGGTAATGTTGTACCCGAATTCATCTGTTCCCCCATATACAATACCAGGTTTCACACCGCCCCCAGCCATCCAGATACTGAAGCATCGGGGATGGTGGTCCCTACCATAGTTGTCTTTGGTCAATTTGCCTTGGGAGTAATTAGTTCGCCCAAATTCCCCCCCCCAAATAACCAATGTCTCATCCAATAAACCTCTTTGCTTCAAGTCTGTAATCAACGCAGCAGAAGCTTGATCCACATCTTTGGCCTGATCGGCCATTTCTGATGGTAAGTTCCCATGCTGGTCCCAGCCTTGATGGTAGAGTTGAACAAAACGGACCCCGCTTTCGGATAATTTTCGGGCCAGAAGACAATTTGCCGCATAGGTGCCGGGCTTTCTACTGTCTTCCCCGTACATTTTAAATATCATCTCTGGCTCATTGGAAATATCCGTTGCTTCCGGCACAGCTGTCTGCATGCGGTAAGCCAGCTCATATTGGGCCACTTTGGCGTGGATTTCAGGATCTCCCAATTTCTCAAAGGAATGATGGTTCATCTCAGCCAGCCTATCCAACATCTTTCTCCTTTCCTGTTGGCTCATTCCTTCTTGATTGTTCAGATACAGGACGGGGTCATCCCCACTGCTGAACTGTACCCCCTGGTGAACGGATTCCAGGAAACCATTGCTCCATAATTTGGAATAAACCCCCTGGCCATTGCCTTTTCCTTTGGAAAGCAATACC
Source organism: Anditalea sp. (assembly GCA_040905145.1). Classification (GTDB taxonomy): domain Bacteria; phylum Bacteroidota; class Bacteroidia; order Cytophagales; family Cyclobacteriaceae; genus DATGMS01. The sequence goes on along the minus strand of JBBDSC010000162.1, from coordinate 79 downwards.
GTGAAGGCGGGCAGATTACTGTTTTCACTCCCTAAACCATAACTCAGCCAAGCCCCCATGCTTGGACGATTACCTTGCT